>NZ_JCAUAW010000001.1:0-864285 GCF_059692155.1 Paenibacillus sp. JT22N1 | reverse complement strand
CCTCATCATAACTTTCACGTTGGTTTCCCATGCCACACCTCGACCTTGAATTTATATCTATTATTATAAAGGCCGTCCCCTAGTGTGTGTCTACTGAAAAGTCTAACATCAGAGGAACCCGCACGCGGAACGTAGGGGCGCTATTTTGGCGTTTTACCGGTTTTTCCACCTCGAAAGCGGGAAATAGAGGCTCCTCGTTCCACGAAAACGTGAAATACGCTGTTTTGAGCAAAATAAAGCTTCTACGTTCCGCTAAAATCTGGTGATGCCGGTAAGTGTTGAGTTTGGGAAACAGATATAAGAGAATATGTTCACAGGTGGATGAACAATTATTGTTTGGCTACTTAGTAAAAGGAGCGGCTGGGAAGATCACCCTGACTGTCCTTTTAGGTTTTAGAGGATATCCGTAATTCTGTATTCACGTCCCCGTGGGACTGCCTCTCAACAAGTATCCCTTCCATTTCCGTTTTCATTTTACCACTTATCCACAAATCGGATTCTTGCATAATTTCCTATACAATAAAAAATGCCCAAACTGATTACTATCAGCCTAGGCATTACTTAAAATAAAATCATTTACTTTGTTCGAGCTGCTTTACAGCATTACCGAAATGATCATTTACTTGAACAAGCGCATCCAAAGCTTTCTCACGGCTTACGTTGAACATAATCATCAGAATCGCGACTCTTGCATCTCCCTTAGCTTCCATTCCGACGCGGCGGGCTGTTTCTTCATTAGCACTAGTCGCCTCTTGAATAATCCGCACGGTACGATCCCTAAGCTTCTTATTCGTCGCCTGAACATTTACCATCAGATTACCATACACTTTCCCCATCTGAATCATCACAGTCGTGGAGATCATGTTGAGAACCATTTTTTGCGCCGTCCCCGCCTTTAACCTTGTCGACCCTGTAATAATCTCAGGTCCGACGGGCACCTCGATCGGATATTTCACAACTGCACTGAGCTGCGTATCTCGGTTACAGCTAATTCCAATCGTCAATAGACCCAGCCGGTTAGCCTCTCGTATGGCGCCGATCACATAGGGTGCCGTTCCGCTCGCTGTAATACCGACGACTACATCACCTGCTCGTGCAACATCTGCTATCGCACGTACTCCAGCTTCTTCATCATCTTCAGCATTCTCTACAGCTGCACGAATGGCTATTTCTCCTCCAGCAATAATGCCGTTCACAAGCTCCGGCTCAACACCGAACGTAGGCGGGCATTCTGATGCATCTAGAACGCCGAGACGGCCACTGGTTCCAGCTCCAATGTAGAAGAGTCGGCCGCCGCGAGTCATCGCATCGACCACTGCTCCAGCTGCATCAGAGATTTGCGGCAAAGCTCCATTTACGGAGAGAGCTACCGTTTGGTCTTCCTCATTCATTAGAGTCACGATCTCCCGAACAGTAAGTCGGTCTAGGTGACTTGACTTTGCATTTCTCTGCTCGGTAACCGTTTGATTAACTTGTTGTACCACGTTACCTTGCCTCCTTTTTATGGATGCGTTACATTGCCTCTATTTACGAAAGATAAATGCTGCTATCCGTTGTTTCATTACTTCCGTTAATTCGAAGCCCCGTTCCTGCAAGGCAAGAAGATAGGCTCCAATGACTGGTGGGCGTTCGAGCAGTCGGACATCGAACATACCGGACCGCATCAACGGTGTTTGCATAAAGCGAGTTTCGAACATTTGATCTGAAAATAAGCCACCAGTTATCACAAGAGGGATTGTATTTTCCGCCAAATGATGGCTATCGCTTTCCTCAATGGGCTGTTGTTTCTCCATGGAAGTTATAACGGTATTAACGAGCTCTTCTAGCTCCTGAATCGCTTCTTCCACGAGCTTAACAGCAATCGGATCCCCATCTGCTGCAGCCCGCATAACGAGCTTGGATCCATCCGCAATCGCGGTCCGTACATTGTCCTGGCCATAAATGGTGTTGATCAATTGCCCAGGATGCTGTAAGGACCAACGTTCAAGAATTAACCCCGTCAAAGCTGTAGGCTCCCCTCGGCCGTCATACGCTCGCATAACAGCCACCAGCGCTTTCCGCCCAAGATCAAACCCGCTTCCTTCATCGCCGAGTAAATAACCCCAGCCTCCGACTCTTATAAATCCGCCTGTCGCCGGATCGAATCCATATGCGATCGAGCCTGTGCCTGAAATGAGTGCAATGCCCTTCTGCCCCCAAGTACCAGCGGCCAAAGCGGTCACTGCATCATTGTGCACGGTAATCGGAACACCTTCCGGCAATTCGGTTTGCAGCCAGTCACTGATCCGTTTCCTGTCTTCGGGACGATCACTCCCCGCAAGCCCAAGGAAGATCCCACCTAACTGGGACATCTCCGAACCCGATTGGTCTAATACGTCACGGATGAGTGTGAGCAGAACTCGCTGAACATCCTCCCATGGACGAGACTTCACGCTGCTGGATTCTCCGCGGCTTTCAGCCAATATGCTGCCTTCCGCATCGCCGAGAATACATACCGTTTTGGTCCCTCCGCCATCAATCCCAATATATCTAATTTCAGCCATATTATTTCACCGCTCCTGCCGTCATGCCTTCCATAAACTGTTTCGACGCTAGGAAAAACATGACAATCATTGGTACTGAAGCCAACGTGAGCCCGGCAAATAGCATGCTTAAATCCGTAGAGTACTGTCCGAACAACGACAGCATGCCAACCGGTATTGTCTTTTTCATATCGTCCTGGATAAAAATCAGCGGGAAGAAGAAATCGTTCCACGCCATAATAAAATTCATAATCATAACCGTCCCCAGTGCAGGGCGAATAAGCGGCAGCAAAACGTGCCACATAACACCGAAATCCGAAGAACCATCAATGCGTGCTGCTTCCTCTAGCTCCTTCGGCAGCGTTCTAAAAAAGCCAGTTAAGATCAGGACAGCGAGCGGCATTCCGATCGCCGTATACACGCTAACAAGCGACCAAATGCTATTCAGCAGGGCTAGCTTCTTCATCAATAGGAACAGCGGTACAATCCCAAGCTTAATTGGAATCATCATGCCTAAGAGAAAAAAGAAGAACAGCGCACCATTCCAACGGAACGGATATCTCGCGATATAAAATGACGCTAAAACGCCAAACAGCAGAATCAAAGCTACGGAAATGACACTAACCACGACACTGTTCCAAAAATAAGTTCCGAACGGAATTTGATGGATTAGCTTACTATATGCCGTAAACGATATAGAAGTCGGAAGCGACATCGGGTTTTTCAAAATCTGGATATTCGTTTTGAAAGAGGAGGTCAGCATCAGAAAGATCGGATACAAACTGACCAGTGCACCCAAGTACGCAGCAGCGTATTGGAGCCCCCGAACGGATTTGTTGGTTTTCATGGTGTGTGCCTCCTTTCTCAATGCTGGGACGATTGGCTCCTAGTAAAGTACAGGAACAAAGCGGATATAGTCGCGATAATGAAAAATAGTACTACTGCCAGTGCCGAACCTAGGCCTAATGCGACCGAATCGCCGCCAGACGAGCCGCCAAACGCAATCCGATAAAAGAACACAGCAAGCGTGTCGGTGGAGTTGTAAGGTTCCCCTTGCGAACCTTCCATGGCATAAATAAGTTCGAACGCTTCAAAAGCATGAATAAAGGTAAACACCGTAATGATGATTAATGATTGACTCATCATCGGCAGGATAATGGAACGGATCAGGCGTAAACCTTTTACTCCGTCCAGCCGCGCCGCTTCAATGACTTCTGTCGAAATTGCGTGCAGACCAGCGAGAAAAATCAACATGGAGAAACCTATGCCAAACCAACTGTTGACCAGTGTAATTGATGTTAACGCATAAGCCGGATCCCCGAGCCAAGGTTTAGCCCACGAAACAAGACCGATCTTTTTGAGTAGCACATTGACAATACCGTTGTTCGGGTTCAACATGAGTTTCCACAAAAAGCCAACGACGATGACAGAAAGCAGCCTCGGTAAAAAGTAAGCCATTTTCAGAAAGTTCGAACCCTTAAGTTTGCTGTAAACAAGATAGGCAAGCACGAACGCAATCACGTTCTGAACAGCCATTTCAACTGCAAAATAATAAAGATTATGACCAAACGCATTCCAAAATAAATGGTTGAACGGTTCTTTCGTAAACAGGCTCACAAAGTTGCCTAGCCCCACAAACTCCCCGCGGGTGTGACCCTTCCAGTCATAAAAACTGTAACCGAAAGCCGAAAGGATCGGATAGATCACGAAGAGAATGTAAACCGCGAGGGCAGGAACCGGGAACAGATGAACTGCTCCCTTTTTCCACCAAGACGATTTTGCAAAGTTATTCATGTGCCCCCACCCCTCTTTTTAAACTGATTTATTTCTTAGGCTTGAACCATGTATCTGCGCTCTTTTGAACTTCTTCCGTCACTTGCTCCGGAGTCAATTTGTTCAAATACATACCTTGAATGGAGTTTTCTAAAGTAGATTTAGTTGTAGGGTTGCCTGCATTGAAATAGACAACGGAAGCGTAAGGTGTAGATATCGTATCTGCATTCTTAGCAATTTTGGCTACAAGCGGATCTTTCGCTGCCACACCTGGGATTGTGCTTGGTTTTTGAAGTTCATTTACAGCAAGCGCTCCGAACTCTTTCGTTGTTAAAAACTCCATAAATTTCAGAGCTTCTGCCTTATGAGCAGATTTAGCATTCACTGAAAAGGAGCCGTCTACCCACGTTGTAACTGTTGCTTTGCCATCTGCTTTCATCGGCGGAACTGGGAACACATCCATTTGTAGATCTGGATTCGTTTTCTTCATGACGGCATATTCCCAATCACCCATGACCATCATAGCTGCTTGCTCGGAAACAAACATGTTTCTCATATCGTCCATACCAATCCCTACATAATTATCTGGGAAGTAAGGGGTCATATCTTTTAGCATTTTAATCGAACTTACATATTCAGGGCTTTTGAAATTCGCTTCGCCGGCAAGTATCTTCTTAATGAAATCAGTACCATAAACGGAAGGTGCAAGCGTACCTTGGGTTAGGGAAAGAATCCAACCTTCTTTAGAGCCGAAAGCAAACGGAGTTACTTTATTTTTCTTCAAAGTATCAGCTGTTTTCAACAGCTCATCCCACGTTTTTGGCTCTGTCAGATTATATTTTTGGAAGATTTTCTTGTTGTAAAATACTTGCGTGGAACTGAATACAGTCGGTACGCCGTATACTTTACCATCTGTTCCAGTAGCGGCCAGCAAAGTGTCCTTCGAGAACACATCCATTCCTTTGAGGCTAGTCAGCGGCTCTAAGTAACCGGCATCTGCCAATACAGCACCAGCCGCATAAGGACGAAGATGAATAATATCAGGGCCATTTCCACTTTGCAGTCCTGTGTTTAAGGCTGTGTTATATTCCGTATTTTTAATCGGCTTAAAATCAATATCAATGTTCGGGTTGGTTTTCTTAAATTCAGCAATGATTTTAGCGTAAGCTTCCGAATCTTCGGTACGCCAGCTGCCCATTGTCAACTTTACTTTTTCCTGAGGTGCTGCCGATGGCGCTGTACTAGCTCCACCAGGGGTTGTGCTAGGAGTTGCGGTATTGTTGCTGCTGCAAGCGACAAGCATGGAAGAAGCAGCGATCATAGTTAATAATGCCCCACTGAATAAACGTTTCATTTAGAAAGCCTCCCTTTAATGTTTACTTATATGTTTAACCTCAAGATAGATATGAGGACAAAACCGCTTCATGTAAAATTGGACGCAGCTCCCGGATCTTGGTGTTTCGTCCGAAATGAACCGCATTGGTAAGAAATACGACGCTGATGCCCTGTTCGGGCTCTACCCATAAGCTCGTTCCAGTAAAACCTGTATGACCGAAACTACCCGCAGGCCAGCTTTCTCCGCAGCTCGGGACGTTTGCTGGATCATGCTTGACCTCCCAGCCAAGGCCGCGGCCACTTACGGGAGCCGCTGTGGCTTCTCGCATCAACGATGGCGGAACAATATCCCACTGTTCCGGCTGCAACCACCATGCCGCATAGCGTGCAAGGTCGTCCGCTGTTGCGAATAATCCCGCGCTGCCGGTAACACCGCCAAAGTGGTAACTCTTCTCATCGTGAACTTCACCGATGATATAAGCTCCATCTACCAGTTCGGTTGCCGCAATTCGATCTTGAAGTTCGGATCCTGGGCTAAAAACCGCATGCCGAATATCAAGTGGATCGAATACATGCTGCTGAACAAAACGATCCAGCGGCTCGCCAGACACACGTTCTACAATGATCCCAAGAAGGATCATACCGAGATCACTATACAACTTGTCCTTACCTGGCTGAAATAAAAGCTCTTGCGCCAGAATTTCCCCGATTAGACTAGGCCTTGCTGCTTTGCGCGGAAAATAAGGTAAATCCGACGGCAGCCCGGACGCATGCATCAATAGATGACGCAGTGTGACTTGCGGATGGCGGAATTCAGGCAAGTACGCCTGTACGGAACTATCCAGCGACAGCTTCCCTTGAGACACAAGAACAAGAATAGATGGAAGCGTAACGGTTACCTTCGTAAGGGATGCGATATCGAACATTGTGTTCAGCCGAATTGGATGTTCCCTTGTGCCGTCCGAGTATAATCCATATGATTTTTGGAATCGAAATCGGTTCGATACAGTAATGTCGAGCACAGCGCCGGGCAACAACCCATCGCGCACCCATTCTTCTACCAAGCGATCCACTTTATCCATTGCGTTTCCCCACACTGACGGCTTGTCGCGTCTTTTCCAGAGATTTGATGCTTTCCTCATAATGTCGGCCAGCGATGCCGGCATACAAAATATCGATCACGTTCAGTTGAGAAATCCTTGAGGCCATCGCCCCGCTGCGGATACTCTTCTCTAAGGTGCTTATAAACAACTGTATATCCGCAAGCTCCGATACCGGATTGGCTCCGAACCGGGTCAACGTAATGACTGAAGCACCGTTATTCTTAGCAACGGCCAGAGCACGAATCATGTCTTCGGTTTGGCCTGAATAGGAGATTCCGAAGACAACATCACCGGGAATTAGATTGGCTGCAATCGTTGCTTGAGCATCAAACCCGGTGCCAATTTCACACCAACGATTAATACGCGTTAGCTTTTGCATGAAATCCTTCGCGATAACCGCCGATGCACCTACGCCGAACACTCCGACTTTTCTTGCGTTGCTCAGCGAATTAATTGCTTTTTCCACACTTTCCGGAGAGAGTACCGTCAAAGTATCTTGGATAGAAACAATATTGTTATTGGACACCGATTTGATGAGATCTACGATAGATCCGTCGGTACGGATTTCTTGGTACGATTCTGTAGGTAACGACGATTGTGATAAATCACCTGCGATCCTCAGTTTCAACTCCTGAAATCCTTTGCAGTGAAGGGAGCGTGAAAGCCTTACAATCGTTGCTTCACTTACGCCAGCAAACTCTGCCAGCTTCTGCACGGAAAGGCTAACTACCTGTTCCGGATGCTCCATAATATACTGTGCAGCCCTGCGCTCCATAGGCTTTAAGCTCCCCATAGCCGCTTCTATACTTACTAATCCACCTTTTAACATGGGAGTCACCCTCTACGGTTTCATGTGTAACTTTGAACTTGCATACCCTTATTATAGAGTTTTATTTCACTTTGTCTATACATTTCTGAAATATTATTTCACATTTTGCGTAAGGTTTAGATTGATATCCATCAAGCTTATAACTATAAAAAAAGATCAAGCCTCATTTGATTGAGAGCTTGATCTTATCTTTATCAGTTAATCATTCCTAATACATGATGAATAGATTTTTTCAAATAATAGGCATGCCATGGTGATCAAAATTTGCTGAGGGAACGTAGAGGCGTTATTTGGACGAAAAACACCCTAAATCACGAGGAAGAGGAACGACGATGCGTTATTCCGCGATTTTTCCCTCTAATACGTTCATATGATCAAATAACGCACCCACGTTCCCCTCATTCGATTTCTAGCCCCGATTTCCTAAAATAACGAATCGTAGTTCCGCTTACTAGAGGCCTGTTGGTCTTTTCTGTCCCCTTAAGTGAATTTAATACTTTTGGGACACCCCATCACTATTAACCACGAGAGCGGCGCATTCTATTAATAAGTTGGTGCAACAACGCCTAGATCGGCTGCAAGCTTTTTCAACTCTAAACCGTTTACTAAATCGATCCGTTCATTTCCTTTCACAGCAACATGCCATTCGCGTCCTTCATAAGAGATAACTCCTTCTACCGTTCGAACACTCATACCGATAAGCGACTTCAATTTTCCTTGACGATCGGTCACGGCTCTTAAGCCATTTGGAAATATGAGAGTGACCACACCGTCTCGATAAACCACGGATTCATCCAGTGTATTAATCAGCTCAAATGTAATACCATTTATAACCCGACTGTAAGCAGTTCCATTCGCAATCACTTCCCCGTGATCGACTGCATAAGGCAGCAGTCCTGTAAACCAAAGTTCATCTTCCGGTCTGGGCATAATACCGCTCAAACGTTCAACATAGTCCAACATACACAAAATCGCTGGTGAATAAGTCTCCGTAAAACCTTCCTCACCTGTCCATGGACTTAGCGCTTGAGCGAATCGAGTCATTTTATGAAATGCAGCCATTAACGGATATAACACATAGGTGAGTTCTACAAACCTTCCATGATGCTCAAAAGCATGCGGTGCACGGATCAAGCTAAGGAAATTGGATGGCCCTGCCCAGCTGTTATAACTGGAAAAAGGGTCAAACCTCGGATCGTCCATAGCGATCGACGTAAATGGATATTTGGCAAAAAACTTTCGCGTATTCAACAAATATTTGCGCAAAGCTTGATCAAAGAATGCTCGATCTCCCACTTCACATGCGAGCACACGCAGAAGGACATCGGACTGTACACGAACATGCTCATCATTTTTATCCAGATCATAAAAGAACTGATCCGTCTCATCAAAACAAAACCGGAACAAGCTGTTTAAGCTCATTTCCGCCTTTTCACGCCAGGGCTCTCCACTCTCCTCGAGTTCTTCCGCAATTCTCGCTAGGTAGAGTCGCTGACAGTATACATTTGCCGTTAAGTCGGGCGCAACGAATGGCAAGATTGGGGAGTCCGGATTACAAATTCTTGCGTCATTCCCATGTGGCGTATCCGGAACATGCCAAAAGCGTGGTGATAAATCATGTCCCGTATCAAATGTGCAAAAGGCTTCCACCCCATTCGTTCCGCGCGTATTGCGATAGGTATGCAGCCAATCATCATACTTCTGCATAGCTGTATATATTTTTCGTAAAAACGTCTTATCCTGCCCATTCAACTGATAATGATTCCATACGCTTCTAGCAAGCGGCGTCACCAATTGAATTTGTCTGTAAGAAGGCCCCGACTCCGTGAGTTTATAAGGAATTAAACCATCTTCACGCTGATAATCAGCAAACAATTCATAAGTCGATTGCGAAACAGAAGGAATGAAACGCGATAACAATTCAGCGTTAATCGTCCCCGTGCTTTCCAGCCAGCACCCTAGATAAATACCACCTTCATGCAATATTGGTTTCTCTCCACCCGTCGGTACGATACAGTCCAATAGTTTACGCAGAGCTTCGTAGTATACGCCCTCCAATTTATCGGAAGATGCTGCAAACTTCACTCCCGATTGGTTCCATTCCGCAAGAACTGGACCATCGGATTCCTTTTTTAAAGTACCAATCCGCTCCTCCGTACGAATCCTACGCAGCTTGCTTAACAATGCTTCTCTCATATATCCGCCTCTTCTCTCTAGTTAGGAACACGTCTTATGTCATCTAATTGAAAAAAAATAGACTGCCATTGGCAGCCTATTTCTCCCGACAAGCGGCTTTCGTTATTTGTTATTGTTGAAAATTTTCACGGTTCCGTTATAGAAATCCTCAACGCCCTTTTTCACATCTTTTTTACCAAAGCCAATTTCTTGCACAGTTGTTTCAATTAGTTTCGTATATTCCGTATTGCCTGGGGGGTTATAACTGATCGCAAACGGCTCTTTATTTGTCGCTGCCGAAACGCGGCTTGTGTAATCATAGATGACCTTCTCAACCGGAGTGGCATCCTTCTTCAGAAGATCCCGCATTTTGGAAGTCACAGGAACACCACGATCATTGCCAAGAATTTTCGCCGCGTCTGGATCATTGATCCAATAATTCATGAGCTTCGCAACTTCCTTTGGATGCTTCGTTTTCGCATAACCAGATAACCCTTGACTCGATTCGAAAACAACACCGGTCCCTTTCGGTCCGCGAGGCAGTTGAACAAGTGCTAATTGATCTGGAATCAGATTTTGATGAGCACCCAGCTGATTGGAGGCGAGTAAGCTCATCGCTACTTTGCCGGTTACAACGAGAGATTTACTTGTATCTGACGGCGGATTGGATACTTGCAAAGCTGGTGTTACCACGCCGCCTGTTTTTGTCATCGTATCCCATAAAGTGAACCACTCTTCCGCATCCTTCTGTTCGAAGCCTAACTTAGCGTTATCCATATCGTAGAGCTGTTTGCCTCTTTGTTTCATGTAAATATCCATACCGTCGACCGTGAAATTGTAGGTCCCGAAAACATCTTTACCAAGCTTATCCGTAATTTCTTTGCTGATTCGTCCATAATCTGCCCATGACCAACCATCTTGCGGAACAGGAATACCTGCTTTTTTGAACAACTCCGTGTTGACGACGATACCACGTGCGTTAGCTCCGGCGGAGACGTGAAGCAGCTTTCCTTTGAACGTACCGTATTGGATCATCGATTTGTCCATATCGTTTAAATCAAGTTCTTTCCCCACGAATGGATCCAGTTCAAGCAGCACGTTTTTATTAGCATAATCGACTACGTTCCCTCCGAGGAAAAACGCATCTGGCGCAGTACCCGAAGCCAACTGCGTATTTAGCTTATCGAAATAACCTGAACTCGGGGCAAATTCACCGACAATTTTGATATTCGGGTTTTTCTCCTCGAACTTGCGAAGCGCCTCATTGGTACGATCTGCCCGCTTCTGGTCACCCCACCACATAATTCTTAACTCTACCGGCTCTGCCTTTGATACTTCTTTAGCTGTACCTGCAGCTGTTGCATTTGGAGCGCTGCTGTTCCCCGTGCCAGTCCCTGAAGAACAAGCCGTTGTAACGGCCATCAACATGGCAAGTGTCGTTATCGCAAAACGTTTTTTCATATGAACTCTCCCCCTGAACAAATATTAGCAACCGCTTACATTCTGATCGTAATTCATTTTGAAAACCAATTGAATGTCATTTCTTCGGGTGTTGATTCATCATTTTTTCGGATTATTTAAGACCAGTGGTCGCAATACCCTCTAGAAAGTACTTTTGGAAAGAAAGAAAAATCGTCATGATCGGAACTAGCGAAAGAACGGACATTGCGAGCAGCGCTCCCCAATCGGATTCTCCCGATGGATCAAATAACGAGCGAATACCGAGTTGAACGGTAAACAGTTTGATATTGTTGAGGTAAATCATTTGCGAGAAAAAGTCGTCCCATGTCCAGATGAACGTGAAAATAGCGGTTGTGATTAAAGCAGGTACAAGAAGCGGCAAAATAATGCGAAAATAAATCTGGCCATGTCCGCAGCCATCAATGGTTGCGCTTTCGTCCAATTCCTTCGGAATTCCTCTAATGAACTGAACCATGAGTAAGATGAAGAACGAATCGTGTGCTAACCATTTCGGTACAATCAGCGGTAAATACGTGTTGATCCATTCAATCTTGTTATAAATAATGTATTGAGGAACCAACGTGACATGGTACGGAAGCATAATGGTGACCAGCATAAGGCTAAACCAAAGCTTTTTGAATCTAAATTCTAGCCGTGCAAACGCATAGGCGGCAAAGGAGCATGTGATAATGTTGCCAAGGACGGAGAGCACCGAGATTTGAGCCGAATTAAGGAAGAAACGACCAAACGTTGTGCCCTGCAGCCCTTTCCAACCATGAATATAATTGTCAAACGTCACTTTCTTAGGCCAAAGACTTGTATCTGAGAAAATCAATTGATTCGGCTTAAAGGAACTGCTAAGCAGCCATAAGACTGGATAGAGCATCAACAAGCCAAAGGCGATAATCAACAGATGCTTCAGCAGTTTGTTGTAGTTCGTGTTCGAAATCATCTGGTCATCCCCTTTCATCCTTGCTGTCCCCATAGAATACCCAATACTTCGATGTCACAAATACAATGGCCGTTAGCACACCGATTACAACAAGCATAATCCAAGCAAGCGCTGAGGCGTATCCCATATCGAAAAAGGAAAACCCTTTCAAATATAAATACAAGGTATAAAATAAGGTCGAGTTTACCGGCCCTCCACGTCCATCTCCGATGACATAACCGGGTGTAAATACTTGAAACGAATTAATAATGCTCATCACAAGGTTGAAAAAAATAACAGGGGATAGCAGCGGAAGCGTAATTTGAAAAAACTGCCTTACCTTGCCAGCTCCGTCCACCTGTGAAGCTTCATAAAGATCAGCAGGCACCTGCTTCAGTCCTGCCAGAAAGATGACCATGGCCGATCCAAACTGCCATACTGACAAGGTGATAATCGTGGACAAAATGTAGTCAGGGTGAGCCACCCAAGCCGGCCCTTGAATACCAAACCAACTTAGGAATTGATTGAATAATCCATCCCCATCGAATATTTTCCTCCAAACGATAGCAATCGCAACGCTCCCCCCAAGTAAGGAGGGGATGTAATAAACCGTCCGATAAACCCCAAGTGCACGAATCCCTTTATTAAGTGCCAAGGCCACTAATAAAGCGAAAATAAGTCTTAAGGGAACAGACATTAAGGCATATTGAAAGGTTATCCCCATTGAGTGATAAAAGGAGTCATCTTCGTTAAAAATTTGCACATAATTGTCTAGTCCTAGCCACCTGGGGGCATTCAATAAATTAAATTTCGTAAAGGATAGATACAGCGACCCCAGCATAGGACCCAATGTTAAGCAGAAAAAACCAACTAACCAAGGCAATAAAAATAAATAGGCTGTGCGATTTTGCCGCGAAAGGGCGGTTTTACCTAATGATGACATGAGAGCGCCCTCCTCCTTCGTGATCGATAGCGATGAATACTCATCACTTGTAAGATCATCATAAGGATTATAGGCGCTCCTTTGAATGCTATTTCTTCGGCTCTTGATTATCAATTTTTTCAGGTGCTTTACGAAGACGATAATCAGATGGCGGCATCCCATACATGCGTTTAAATTTAGAACTGAAGTAGCTGGCATTCGAGAAGCCTGTCAGTTCAGCGATATCCCATAAGCTCAACATCGTTTCTTCAAGCAGCTGTACGGCTTTGGCCATACGCACATCAGTGATGTATTGAATAAACGTTTTTCCTGCTTTGGATTTGAACATTTCGGAGAAATACGAAGAATTATAATTAAAGCGTTCGGCCAGCATAGTCAAATTAATATCGTACATATAGTTATCATGAATGAATTGCTCAGCTGCTTGTATCATGGAAAGTTCATCTCCGACAGGATCATTGCCCGAGTTGACAATTTTGTGTGCCAGGTTATATAGAAATTGCTGTGCTTTAGCTGCCGTATCGAACCCCCATACCTGCTCAGGGCGAATCCACAGCTGTTCTCCGTTATCCAAGGCAATGCCAGCCGTATAGGCGAGCGTGTCCAGCATGAGATATAGTTGAAAAATAAGTTTAACGAATCTGGCTTGCGATGCTGCGAAAGCTTCATTCAACTCTTTGTGAATCGCCTGTTCGAAAGCAGCAAGCTCTCCACGAGCCAAATAACGCTGCATCACCTTATTCGTTTCTTCTGAGAGTACAGCCTCTGGCGTTAACTGATTTTGAATGGCTTGCGGATCTTTATTCCCCTTCAAGTTCCACTCCAAAAGTGAAGACAGATAACCATCCTTCCACTGATTAAGCCCATTAACCGTCTTACCGATGCTAATCACTGGCTGGTATCCCAAATGATCGGTCACCGCAATGTGAAGCGTATCGACCAAGTGATCTATGTTTGTATTGGACGCCACAGCTATAAAATGCATTAATCCTGCATAGTTCGCATCGCGGAATATTTGAATTTGACCCGGGATGATCTCTGCAACCTCCCTGCAAACCATTTCAAACGGCAGCCGCAGCTTGTCCGGCGAACGCTCTAAACGCCCCGCGCCACCAGTGCGTTCCATGAAACCTGCTGTAAGGAAACAAACACGGCATTCCTCCCAGGTATCCAATTGAAACAACTTGGCCTTCTCCCTAATCGTTGCTTCCCGTGCCAATTCCTCTTTAACTAGGTGAACGATAAAATGCTCTTTCATTTCCTTATAATATTGCGAAAGCCGCCACTCTATCATAACTTGTTGATCTCGCTCGTTTCGCTGCGCATCGAGCTCATAAATAACCTTTAACATAGCCTCTTTAAGTTCATCTTGCGTAACCGGCTTCAGCAAATAATCCCTCGCCTGATTACGAATAGCTGCCTTGGCATAATGAAAATCTTCATAGCCTGTAATGACGACCAGCCGTAGAGAAGGATAGTTCTCATGGCATGCTTCCAAGAAGGATACCCCATCCATCATAGGCATGTTCATATCTGTAATCACAATGTCAACTGGATGATTCGTCAACCATGCTACAGCCTCTGCCCCGTTTCCCGCCTCTCCTACCATGGACAACCCGAGGCTTTCCCAGTCAATTTTGAGTCTCAGTCCCTGCCGAATTTCGGGTTCATCATCAACGATGAGTACACTATACATCTCTCGTTCCTCCTTGTATCGGCAATATAAGTGCTATATAGGTCCCCTGCTCCTTAGTGGAATCGATCTCAAAAGCAAACAACGGCCCATAATAAAGTTGACATCTGGCTAAAACATTCCGTAATCCGATCTGCTGTGACCGGCTGTTCAATATTTGCTCAAACTGTGAGGTTAACGATTCCGTTCTCAGTTGCTGTGCCAGTTCCTCTGGGATCCCAGGACCGTTATCCGCAACTGAAAGGATGAGTCGGTTATGTTCATTTCGTACCCGAATAATCACGTTAGCCTCAGCTTGTTCCCTGAAGCTGTACTTCACGGCATTTTCAATTAAAGGCTGCAAAATGAATTTTGGTATGACGCATTGACGCATATTATCGTCATCTACGACTGTAATTTGAAGCCGATCGGCAAATCGGATTTGCAAGATAGACACATAATGGCGGACATATTTCAGTTCCTCTTCCAGCGGTATCAGATCATCACTGATTTTCAATGAGAAGCGCATCATTTTCCCTAGAGATTCAATCACTCTCACTGTATCTTGTGTGCGATGCTGCATCGCCAGACTGCTTAGCAGTTCTAATGTGTTAAATAGAAAATGAGGATTAATTTGCATCAATAATGCTTTATACTCTGCTTGCTGCCTTAGCAGCTTTAGCTCAAATTCCGTCGTAATATGTTGTCTTAACTGACTCACCATGGTTCTGAACGTAGTCGTCACATAGCCGACTTCATTCCGAACTCTTGCCTCGGCCGGAATCCGATTCTCTGCGGCGTGGAAATCGCCCATCTGCACATAACGCATCGCGGAGGCGAGCCGAGAGAGCGGTTTGGAAATCCCATGCGAAAGCCATATCGCTGTAGCAATGGCTGCAACAAGCAATAATGATGCGAAGATTAGGATGCTCGTTCGAAGCTTATAAAGCTTGCCGTATAGATCAGCTTCAGGCACGATGCCAACCAGCAGCCAATTATTAAGCTTCAGCTTTTTATAGACGAGAATGTCTTTAGTTCCATGCTCATTCTTTAAGTAGACAACCCCATTCAGGAGATGGTTCGCGCGGATCGCCTCCATTTGTTTCGCTGCCTCCGGATGAGAGGAAGTATATTCCTGTTGGCCTAAAACAGAATCTCCCTGCCCATCCAACAGGAATATCGTGCCTTTCTCTCCAAGATGAATCCGACTTAGCGGTTCGAGAAAGAATTCGGATTTTACATTGATTTTCATCATATTTTTGGATTGAGAGGGTTCAAAAGTGCCGATAGGAAGCAATAAACTCAGGACGTCAAATGGTTTCGAGCGTCTTACCTCAATCGGGTCTTGATGAGCGGATACCCATTGGATTCCTCTTGTTTTAAAATGATCATACCACCGCTCACTTTTGAACGATGTATCATTGGTGATCTGATTATCTGAGGAGATCCACATCCCCTCTTGCTGATACACTGTGACCGACGATATAATCGAATAATTGTTCGTCGTCTGTGTCAAAAACTGGCTTAAATTAATGTTCGCGAGCATCTTCTCACCGGCGGGCAAAGCCGGATCAGAGAGCGCAGTATCCCAACTTTTCGTTGTGCTGCTATTAAACACAATCGAGGAAACATCGTAGATTTGCACAAGCGCCATGTTGACGAACGACCCATATTCGTCCATCTTTTCATAGGCTGACGACTCGATATAGGAGCGAATGATTGAACGGGACTCCGTGAAAAAAAGATAGGACATCGTCCCGAACGAAACGAACAACAAAACCACGAAAAAAACGATCAATCGGTTTTTGAGCGAATAGAACATCGTAGACCCCCTCAGTCTGCTCAACCATCGCTAGCTAATTACATCCATATAACGCCTAGAAGCTGGGGTTTGTCAACTAAAAACATACTTGCGAGGTGTCGAAGTCATTGCTTGCAAATTGTTTTAGGAACTAAAAAAAGGAGCCTTTCGGCTCCGACATGTTCCTAATTTTAATAAGTGCGGCAAACAAATTCATTAGTATCAAAGAAACGTTCAAATTGAAAATTTGAGTGAGTACTCCCACACCAACAACAGGAACAATGAATGCGGTATAAGCGGTTGAACAGCACTGTGTTGATTCAAACGCCAGACTCAAGCTTCATGTTTGTATAAGCAACTTCACGCCCATTCACGAATAGCCCTATTCTGTGCTCACCGGGATAATGACGACGAGTTGTCAGATCCGCCCAACTATGCGTCCGAGTGCCGTTAAGATGGGTACCGCCTGAAACTGTTTTGTCTGACAGTAAGAACAACTTGCACGATGTCTGTCCCCCCGCCTTTACAAAGTAAATGCCGTATTCGACGCGGATATGCGCCGATTCGCCCTCCCTAATTCTAAGCTCGTACCTGACGTCGCATTTCTGACCGATTGTTAGTATTTGAGGCTCCGTTATTATTGAAGCATGGATGGCAAGGGGAATCTCATCCGTGGTTTCCGCATAGCCAAACAGTGCAAGCACCTCAGGATTCGCCTTACGAATTAATGTCCTACACCCATGTCGCAAAATCCAGTTTGTACCTGGATTCTTTCCTTTCCAGCGGCGAGCTGTTTCGATCACCACGGATGGATGATCCTTGGCAATATCATTAAGATTGTTGGCAACGCTCTTACGTACATAAAGCGACGGATCCTCCTTCAATTGCTCCAAAATAGGCAGCAAGGGAGCAGGGTCACGCTTAAATATCGGTAGTGCCTGCCCCCACGGAAGGCGCGGCCGACAACCCTCGCTAGCAAGACGCCGAACATGCTCATCCTTATGCTTAGACCACGTCATCATCTGCCGCATCATCCGTTCCGGATGTCGCAGAATGAACGACCTTACTGCAAATTCTGCAGACGACCTCATGGTGAACCGTTCCAATGCTTCCATGGAAAGTTCCCAGTGTTCCTCCGCCTGCCCATACACTTCCACGAAATCCGGGAAAAACAAGTATGGAAAACCAACGCATACCTCGTCAATCTTAAACAGCACGTCCAATGCTTCCTCGTACCGTTCGGGTAGGTAAGCACCAAGCTTCTGTGAGATCCGCCGCGTACGTTCTTTAAGTTTAAGCCCCTCCCATGTATCGTCCATGATCGCTGCAATGAAGCCCTCAGTATCGAAGGCCCGATACACGTCATGAACCAAGGCTCCGAATCTGCGCAAAAACTCCAAATTATATATTGATTTCAACGGTTCTGTCATCGCCTAATCTCCTCTTTCCTCTGTCTATATAAGGCGTATCTTACTATTGACTTCGAAATTTGTCTAATCTATTATTCTTATGAAATACATTACTTATATTCATGAAAGAGAGTGGTCAATATGGAACTCACGCAACTGGATTACTTCCTTACCGTAACTCGTCTTCAGCATATGACCAAGGCCTCCGAAGCTCATTCCATCACTCAACCGGCGTTAAGCCACGCTATTTCTAAGTTAGAAAACGAGCTCGGTGTTCCTTTATTCGAACGTCGCGGCCGGAATGTCCAAGTTAATCGTTATGGGGACATGTTCGCGAAATGGGTTGAAAGAGCGCTAAAAAATATTGAGAGCGGCATCCAAGAAATTGAAGAATGGTCTAACCCCGATACTGGCGTGATCAACATGTCGTATTTAAATATACTCGGCGTTGAGTTGGTTCCCTCACTTATCCGTGACTACCAAAACAAAAACCCAAAAGTTCGGTTCGAGTTAATGCAGGGCGACAATGAGCATATTGATCAGCATTTGGAAAATGGATACTCCGACCTTATGATAACATCTAGGGAAACGACCTCACTCGATCATGAATGGTTAAGAATGAAGCTGCTTCCGCTATACATTGTTGTCCCTGTTTCTCACCGATTTGCTGAACGGTCATCGCTTAGCCTAACTGAATTAACTGGTGAGCCATTTGTCGGACTCAAAAAAAACTGCGGATTACGGGCAACCTTGCTGTCTCGTTTCCAACATACGGGATTCACACTTGCATCTACCTATGATGCAGAAGATCTTTCAACAGTAGCGGGCTTTATTGCGGCAGGCCTTGGCGTATCCGTACTGCCTAAGACCTTAGGACTCATGCTTGACGGTTTAGCATGGCTGCCAATTGAAGAAGAAGGTTGGCATTGGGAGCTCGGTTTGAAATGGCGAAAAGATCGGTATCTGTCGCCCGCATCCGAAAGGTTTATTGATTTTGTTGATAAGACATTTCAAACACAAGATCCAAACCTAAGTGATGCTGATTTTAAAAAATAAAACTCGCCATTCGTTCTTGAATGACGAGTTCCGAGATTATTAATTTATTAAACAGTCGGAATCGTTCCGCCATCAATCACATATTCGCTTCCCGTGATGGATGCCGCACGATCAGAAACCAAGAATGCCACCAGTTCGGCAACTTCTTCTGGGAGTCCCGGACGGCCAAGCGGAATGCCGCCTAACGAGTCCATTAATTGCTTCAGCGCGCTTTCTCTGCTGCCTGTTTCGGTTGCAATTCGATCGATCATCGCATCAGCAGCCTCGGTTTGAATAAAACCTGGTGACAGCGTGTTTATTCGTATGCCGCGTGGAGAAAACTCGTTGGACAAGCCTTTGCTGTAGTTGGCAAGAGCTGCTTTCGCGGCTGCATAAGCCAGTGTCGTTTCATAAAGTGGCAGCCGTCTCTGGATGGAAGTGATATGCAGAATAACACCTGATCCTTTCTCTACCATCAGCGGCAGCAATCCACGGTCTAACCGAACAGCAGCAAGAAGATTCCAATTCAGCGCATGGAGCCAGTCTTCGTCAGACAAGACGAGCGCTCCCCCTGGTGGTGTGGTCGATCCGCCGACAACATGAACCACAATATCGATACCGCCAAGCTGATCCTTTACCCCTTGAATGACCTTCTCGACCCCTTCAGGCGAAGCAATATCCGCTTGAACGAACAGATTCGATTCTGACAAACCGTCAGATGCGGAACGAGCAGTTGTCAGGACGGTTGCACCTGCAAGCGAAAGTCTTTTTACAATAGCTTGGCCCATCCCTTTCGTACCGCCAGTTACGAGTATCTTTTTCCCTGCAAATTCTTTATACGGATCTTCTAACCATTTACTCATTATGTTTTCCTCCTATAAGTATGAAATTTGGGATATCTAAACTTCGGACTTTCGATCACTTCATGCGTTCCATAAATAGCAAGAGGCGTGATAGGATGCCCGGTCAACCCAGCCGTGGCTTTCTCTGAATATATGTTGAGCTCAACAGCATCTTTGGTTTTCTCACGTATGAAAATTACATGGACCGACATCGTCCCCCTCCTCTCCTTCTTTTTTTCATTTTAGCTAATCAGTTTCAAGGTAATTTTACGCTTAAACCTTAGATAACGTCTAATCGATAGTAGTAATCAAATTCATTAATATAATTCATGTAAGAAAACAACTTAATAAATAAAAACGAGCCTTCGCTAGCACAAAACCAGCGAGGACTCATCCTATTAATAACCGTTCTTGAAACGGTTCATTGAAAATAACGAAATGTCATGCTCACTTCTGCCTGTCGTAATAAGTTGGCACAAGATTTCGCCGACTACACTACTGAATTTAAACCCATGTCCGGAAAATCCAGCAGCAAAAGCTATATGAGGATACTTTGGATGTGCATCTATAATGAAATTTTCATCGGGAGTGAGGGTGTACGTGCAGGTTTTTCCCTTGCGTAGTTTCGTATTAGCCAAAGGCATAAAGCGGCTTAAAAACATTCTTAAGTCTTCTTCATCCTCCTGAAGTGCCCCAAACTCGGGAATGGCTTCATCCGGATTAATTCGAAGTCCCCCATCATGACGTCCTACCTTAAGACCAGCTCCCCCCATGCTGGGAAAACCGTAATAATGTCCCAAGGAGGTTTCAAAAGTAAACGCCGGAAACCGTTCCTCCCCGAATAAAAAGTCATCTGCTTCAAACCACGCAAACGTTTTTCTTTTGGTAACCAGCGGTGGATGGATATTCAAGAGCGAAAGCAGCTTAGAAGACCAAGCCCCTCCTGTAACGATTAGGGCGCGTCCTCTATAACTTTCATCGGCTGTTTGGACCGTCACCCCAGTTGAATCGATAGACAACTCTTGTACGGATGTATTCGTTAAGATGGTCACTGGATGAAGTTCCAACAATTCCCGATAAGCACGAATACATTCCTCGCTCTTAAGCACACCTGAATCTGATTCGAAGCAGCCCACGTAGCCGTCTGGGAGCGAAATCCCAGGCCATATGGTATGAATTTCACTGGAATCCACGGCTTGCAGCGGAAGTGAATAGGCTTCGGAGCTAGAAACAACTTGTTGTATAAAGGTTGAATCATGAGTGCCTACATTCAGTACCCCGGTTTGGTAGAACAGTTTTCTTCCCGACTCTCGCTCCAAATCGTACCAAAGCTTCTGGGCTCTGAGGGCTAAAGGGACATAGCTCGTCCCTTCTCCATAGGCATGCCTGATAATACGGGTATCGCCATGATGTGCCCCGCGATCGTGCGGAGGGTTAAATGAATCCAGCAGCAAAACGCTTTTCCCTTCAAGGGCCAAATAATAGCCTGCTGCCATCCCCATCGAACCGGCACCAACAATAATTACGTCATAGTTCATCATTCCATCACTTCCTCTGAAAAAAAGTTCAACATACAATACTGGCTCGAATGACATAAGCTGCAGATTCATTGCGAAAATGGCATAATCTAATATTCACATTATCCAACAAGGAAGCTCCCCACGATAATACGCAGAAGTCGCCTTTCTCTAACCACAGAGACTGATCTTCATTTATACTAAGTCTTACTCGGCCCTCGGTACAATAAAAAGCTTCTGTTACTAGTGAAAATTCCACATCATCCTTGTGACTTTCGATCTCATGAGTAGCTCCTTCTTTGATAAATAAAGCTTCTAGTTCTCCCCGGCAACCCGCCGCTGTGATGAGATTGAAGTCTGTTACCTTCCCCATACTCCGGGTGACCCATCCTCCGCTGAAGCTCTCCTGCTCGTAGGGCTTTAATCCCACCTGACGTGATCCTTCATATTCTAGAATCACTTCTCCTTCTATAACCATAAGCTTTCTCCAAAAGTCAGGAAGGCAGGTGAACAAAGACTGCTCATCTTGAATGCTGGCCGTGCTGATTCTCCATAAAAAATTTCGTTTATTATACTCCGCGTGTTCAGGATATATGGCAAGCTGCGTTGTCGTTCCTCCTGACCAAGCGGCCGTTATCTGCTCATGCTTTTTAATGACTTTGATCGAATAAGACATATAAGCATCTCCTTGAATTTATTCCATAACGATAAACGAATGGAAAAAAGGACCTGGAAATACCAAGTCCCACATAACTAGTCCGAACAATGACTACTCTGCCTTTATCATATCAGCGTACCAAGAAAAATACGAACCTACCGCATCGTTCTTACGGATCAATCTCTTTGTTCTATCCTTAATCTCATCCACATTAACGTTTAAGCGTGCACTACCTGTATCTATGGCTGCTTGAGCAACGGCGGCAGCCACATTGGCAGCAATCATCGGTTCAAACGGATGCGGAATCACATAGTCCTGATTCAACTTATGTGCCGGAACCAACCCGGCAATGGCGTACACAGCGGCTAGTTTCATTGCCTCATTAATCTCTCTAGCACGCACATCTAGTACGCCGCGAAAAATGCCAGGAAACGCCAATACATTGTTGATTTGGTTGGGAAAATCGGAGCGTCCCGTGCCAACGATCGCAGCTCCAGCTGCTTTCGCCTCCTCCGGCATAATCTCCGGCACCGGATTCGCCAATGCAAATATAATAGAGTCACGGTTCATGGTGCTGACCATTTCTTTGGTAAGCGCTCCTGCCGCAGAAACGCCAATGAAAACATCGGCTCCTCTCACTGCATCGGCGAGCTTACCTGTTAGATTGCCTTTATTCGTCATCCGTGCGATTTCCAGCTTGAATGGATTCATGCCTTCTTGTCTTTCTTCATGAATAATACCCTTCGTATCGCATACGATGATATCCTTAGCACCCATATGGCCCAGAAGCTTCATGGCCGCTATGCCGGCTGCGCCTGCCCCGTTAATAACCACACGAATTTGGTCGATCGTTTTGTCGACTAATTGGAGAGCATTGATTAATCCAGCCGCAATGACAATAGCCGTACCATGCTGGTCATCATGAAAAACAGGAATAGCGCATTCCTTTTTCAATCTCTCTTCAATTTCAAAACAATCCGGGGCTGCGATGTCTTCTAAATTAATTCCGCCGAACGAAGGTGAAAGCTGCTTGACCGTCTCAATCACTTTCTCTTTATCCAACGCATCTAAACAGATCGGAATCGCATCTACACCGGCAAATACTTTGAAAAGCAAGGCCTTTCCCTCCATCACCGGCATGGCCGCATGCGGACCGATGTTCCCCAAACCGAGCACAGCCGTTCCATTCGTAACGACGGCAACCAAGTTTCCTTTCATCGTATAATCGTATACTTTATCTTCTTCAATAAAAATCTCTTTACAAGGCTCTGCAACTCCCGGAGAGTAGGCAAGGCTCAAATCACGGACAGTGCCTACCGGAACCTTGGCGATAACCTCAAGTTTTCCGGCATACTTTTTATGCATGTGAAGAGCATCTTCACGTAAATTGTTCATGATTCATCACCTTCCAAGGAATTTTGATCAGAGCATAGATTAAATCCATCCGCGCCATTTTATCGCTTCGACCATTCGCTTTAAACCAACGATATAGGCCGCTAATCTCATGTCTACTTGCTTTTGCAAGGATAACTGATAGACGTTATGAAACGATTTTCTCAATATTTGTTTAAGCTTTTCGTTCACTTCTTCTTCATTCCAATAATAGCCCTGATTGTTTTGGACCCATTCAAAGTAAGAAACGATCACCCCGCCCGAGCTGGCAAGCACGTCTGGAACGATCAAAACGCCTTTTTGGGTCAAAATTTCAGTAGCCTTCAAAGTCGTCGGTCCGTTGGCCGCTTCCACCAAAATCTTTGCCTTAATATCGGATGCATTGTCTTCTGTGATCTGGTTTTCAATCGCAGCTGGCACTAAGATATCACAGTCTTGGATTAACAGCTCTTGGTTCGAGATCACATTCGGGAACAAATTCGTCACCGTTCCGAAAGAATCCCGTCGATCTAATAAATACTGCACGTTCAAGCCTTCAGGATCGTAGAGAGCCCCTTGAGCATCCGAAATGCCTACCACTTTGGCTCCAGCCTCGTGAAGGAACTGAGCAAGAAAGCTGCCTGCATTGCCAAAGCCTTGGATAATGACTCGCGCGCCCTCAATTGGAATCCCAGCGACATGAGCCGCTTCTCTAAGCAACAGCACCACGCCCATGGCGGTAGACGATTCTCTTCCAATCGATCCGCCCAAGACGAGCGGCTTGCCGGTAATAAAACCTGGCGAATCGAATTCCCGAATCCGGCTGTATTCATCCATCATCCACGCCATGATTTGTGAATTCGTGAACACGTCCGGCGCCGGAATATCCTTGGTCGGCCCGACAAGTTGGCTGATTGCCCTTACGTAACCACGGCTTAATCGTTCCAGCTCCCCGAAGGATAGCGTGCGCGGATCGCACTGGATCCCGCCTTTGCCTCCGCCGTATGGTAGATCCGCAATACCGCATTTAATAGTCATCCACATGGAAAGAGCCTTCACTTCGTCTTCGGTGACCCCGGGATGGAAGCGAATCCCGCCCTTGGTCGGACCTACCGCATCATTATGCTGTGCACGGTACCCTGTGAACACTTTCACCGAACCGTCGTCCATTTTCACAGGAATGCGTACGGTTAGCAACCGAAGCGGTTCCTTTAGCAATTCGTATAAGGATTCCGCGCATCCCATTTTGTCGAGAGCAGCTTGGATAACAAGCTGCGTTCTGCTCAAAACATTCAAGCTTTCCGCTTGCATAGGCTTCTCTTTTACTTCCGTCGGAGCTTCCATGATGATCCCCCTCGAATCTTCGTACAGACTGTAACCGTTTAATGAATCCGTTTTCCGTCGGAGACCACCATTTTCCCCTGTTTAAATACCGAATGGACATGGTTGATCCCAAAGTGATAAGGCAGATAGGCCAAGTTATCCGCATTGAAAATAACCAAATCTGCCTGTTTGCCCGCTTCCAAACTGCCTATGGTATCCGCTTTTCCGATCGCGTGAGCCGCATTGATGGTCACAGCCGTCAGAACTTCCTCCGGCGTCATCCCTAAATTCAGGCAGCCTAGCGTCATAACGAGCTGTATAGATTCCGTTGGCGAGCTGCCCGGATTATAATCCGTGGATAAAGCTACGGGTAGTCCCATTTCAATCATCCTACGTGCACGGGCGTGATGCTTCAGTCTTAAATTAAAGGAGGTAGCAGGCAAACAGACGGCAATGACGCCAGCCCGCTTCATCGCTTCCAATCCTTCATCTGATGCAGCAATCAAATGTTCGGCAGAAATACAGCTCAGTTTGCCGGCAAGCTGCGCGCCGCCCATCGGCTCAATTTCGTCCGCATGGATCTTCAAGCCGAAGCCCATCGCTTTTGCAGCCAGCAGGATTTGCTCCGATTCTTCCACGGAAAATACGCCGTGCTCACAAAACACATCGCAAAATTCAGCAAGTCCCTGACGTTTCACTTCGGGGAGCATCTCTTCAATGATAAGCTGAACGAATTCTTGAGACCGGCCCTTATATTCTTCTGGCACCATATGAGCACCCATGAACGTAGACACCAGATCAACCGGATGTTCCTGATTGAGTTTGCGAGTGACCCTAAGCTGCTTAAGCTCATCCTCCAGAGTTAAACCATATCCGCTCTTGGCTTCTGCAGTGGTAACCCCATAAGAAAGCATCGTATCCAAGCTTTTTTTAGCCTTTTCGTACAGCTCTTCTTCCGTAGCCTGACGGGTTGAACGGACTGTGCTGAGTATACCGCCGCCTTGAGCTAAAATTTCTAAGTAAGAAGCTCCTTTCAGCTTCAGTGCTAGTTCATTCTCACGCGAGCCACCGTGAACCAAATGAGTATGAGGATCAATAAGTCCTGGGGTAACAAGCTTACCCTCAGCATCATGCTTATGAGTTACCGGTAGTTCACCGATTTGAGCCAAAACTTCTTCTTCCGATCCCGCTGCAACAATGATCCCGTCTCTGATGGCCACGGCTCCCCTTCGAACTGCCGCAACCTCAGACATTTCACTGCCTTGCCGCGGTTCCTGAGTTCCTTGCATCGTAATCAGCGTACCAATGTTATGGATCAGCAGGTCAATCCGATTGTTCTCCATCGATTCTCCCCCTCGAAATACAGCAAGCCCGATCGGGCTTGCTGCGAGTTATCATCCTTCATTTTATATGTTCTGTAACGATTAGATGCCCATCATCGGTACGCGAACGCCGCGTTCCTTCGCCGTTTGAATGGCAATGTCATAACCGGCATCAGCATGACGGATGACGCCCATTCCAGGGTCCGTATTCAAGACGCGGGCTAATCTTTCGTCTGCTTCTTTGGAACCGTCCGCAACTACAACCATACCTGCGTGCAGCGAGTACCCCATGCCTACGCCGCCGCCATGATGGACGGAAACCCAGCTTGCACCAGATGCTGTATTTACAAGCGCATTCAATATGGCCCAGTCGCCAACAACATCGCTGCCGTCTTTCATGGACTCGGTCTCACGGTTTGGAGAAGCCACCGAACCGCAATCCAGATGATCACGTCCGATAACGATTGGCGCAGACAGTTCTCCATTGCGCACCATTTCATTAATAGCTAGACCCATCTTGGCCCGTTCCCCGTAACCCAACCAGCAAATACGAGCTGGCAAACCTTGAAACGCCACTTTTTCTCTTGCCAATTCGATCCATTTACGTAGGTGCGCATTTTCTGGGAACAGTTTCAAAGCAAGTTCATCGGTTTTGTAGATATCCTCCGGATTACCGGATAATGCCGCCCAACGGAATGGTCCTTTCCCTTCGCAGAAGAGCGGACGAATGTAAGCCGGAACAAATCCAGGGAAGTTAAAGGCATCCTTAACCCCTTCATCAAGAGCCACTTGGCGGATATTGTTGCCGTAATCAAATACAGTTGACCCAAGTTTTTGAAGATCAAGCATCGCCTGCACATGAGCAGCCATCGATTTCTTGGACAGCTTCACATACTGTTTCGGATCGTTTTTACGCAAGTCAGCCGCAGCTTCCAATGAATACCCGACCGGCACATAGCCGTTAAGCGGATCGTGGGCCGAAGTTTGATCGGTTACGAAATCAGGCACAATTCCCCGTTTCACAAATTCTGCGAAAACCTCTGAAGCGTTTCCTACTAACCCAATAGCGAGCGCTTTCCCCTCAGCTTTCGCTTCGTTCGCTAGCTTCAACGCTTCATCTAGATCGTAAACCATGACGTCACAATAACGCGTGTCGATTCTGCGTTGAATACGGGTCGGATCCACGTCCACACCGATGACCACGCCATCGTTCATCGTTACAGCGAGAGGTTGAGCGCCGCCCATGCCGCCAAGTCCGGCCGTTAATGTCAAGGTACCTCTTAATGTGCCTCCCGAATGCTGCCTAGCTGCCTCAGCGAAGGTCTCATAGGTTCCTTGTAAAATGCCTTGCGTACCGATATAAATCCAGCTGCCAGCCGTCATTTGGCCATACATCATAAGACCCTGTTTATCGAGTTCATGGAACGTCTCCCAGTTGGCATATGCTGGAACAATGACCGAGTTGGAGATGAGAACCCGCGGCGCATGCGAATGCGTTCTGAATACACCAACCGGTTTCCCGGATTGCACAAGCAGCGTTTCATCCGCTTCCAGATTTGTTAAACATTCTACGATCTTGTCATAAGACTCCCAGTTCCGTGCAGCCTTGCCGATTCCCCCGTAGACGACGAGATCTTCTGGACGTTCGGCTACGTCAGGGTCCAGATTGTTCATCAACATACGCAGGACAGCTTCCTGCTGCCACCCTTTTGCTGTTAGCTTCGTTCCGTGTGCTGCTCGAATCGTACGTTTGACTGTTTGTTCCATGAATTAGTCACTCCTCTATGTTGTGTTCGAATTAATCTCGTTTCATATATCCCGTCAAGAAAGTCAAAATGACATGCAAGGCGGTCCTGACCGTCGCTCTACGGGGATCTTGCATTGGATCTACACAAACAATATCAAAGCCTCTTACCTTAGGATGCTGCCCTAAAAGGAATACCGCTTCCAGCAACTCCCATGAGGTCATTCCGGCCGGAACGAGTGCTGGCACACCTGGCGCATAAGCTTGATCCAGCACATCCATGTCAACAGTTACATAGATGGCATCCGTCCCGTCACCAGCAACCTCCAACGCCTGTTTCACCAAGGATTCGATCCCGTTCTTAGCAACCTGTCGCGCTGTATATTGGGTGATTCCTTGCGCCATGGCATATTCATGATACGCTCTTGAATTGGCAAAGCTGTGAAGTCCGATTTGCGCAATATGGCGACCTTCAACCGTGCCCGATTCGATCAACCCGCGGATTGGCGTTCCATTGGAAGGACCTCCGTCCTCCAGATTCCGGACATCCATGTGCGAGTCAAGCTGAACGATACCCACCTTACCACCGACATGGTGCTTAAACGCTTTCACAGAGGGGCACGTAATGGAATGATCGCCGCCAGCAATAATCGGGAACAAATGAGGCATTGCTGCATAAACGTTCTTCAGCCCTTGTTCGATATTGGCATGACAGCGCAGCAGATCCGTCACATGCATCTGAATATCACCAAGATCACGTGCTTTTAATTCCTGCAAATCGACACCGTGGTCGATACTGTACGTCGTGACATTTGCAAATAATTCCCGTAAGGCATTCGGTGTCATCGAAGCGCCTGAAATACTGATTGACGTCTTAGAAAGCGGAACACCGATGAAACCGACTTGGACTTCTTCCTCGCCTTCCCAAGGGGTCAACCACTGGGATACCTTGGTCTCGAATCGATCCCGCCAATTAGAGTTTCGTACGAATTCTGGCGGATTCAGCAGTTCAATTTGTCTCAAAGCTGCTTCCCTCCTGTAGGTTGATAAAACAAATGTTTGTTTGTTTCTATGAATACATCATACTTAAAAAAGAGGCATCTGAATCTAGCCGAATTTGCTGAAAGGTAGCACAATATTACGATTTATCCTTGAAGGAATCATTTCTATGAAAACGCTTAAAAGCCAACCCCTGAGCGGGTTGGCTTAAAGTGATTTTATCTATAACACTAGCACTGGGCAGATGACCGATAGTCCGTCGGGCTGCACCCCATAATCATTTTAAATTTCCTTGCAAAATAGTTCGCATCCTGAAAACCGACTCGCGCGGCAATCTCTTGCATGGTTAATTCCGTTTTCTCTAACAAATAAACGGCCTTCTCTATACGAACTTTATTTAGAAAGTCGACAAAGCTTACACCTGCTTCTTTCTTGAATATATGGGCAAAATAATGGGTGCTTAAGTAACAATGCTGGGCAATTTCTTTTAATAACAATTTGTCTTGATGATGCTCTCTTATATATACAATGGCGGATCGCACAATTGGGGAAACCTCTAAGGCATGATCGTCCGATACTTGCTTGGCCAACTTCCTCCAGTATGCACACAGCTTTTTAACAAATTTGTCGTATCGAATGGTACTGTACAAGTCTTGAAGCATTCTTGCATTTTCAGATAAAATCTCAGAAGCATTACCGCCTAAGTCGACAACCATTCTTGACAAAGAGAGGACTAAATCATAGGCTTCCGACTTAAATAGATCAATATTATGCTTATACGATCGGGAAAGGCTTTCTAATAACTCAACCAAATAAGCAATCGAGCCTTCTTCATCACCGATCCGGACTCGTGACAGCAATTCGATTTTCTCTTCATGAGTCACCGGCTTAGCACGTTCTTCCTGAATGCTTCTTTGTCCTTCATATTGAAAAATCATCCGGTTTCCTTGAAAGAAACGGTCGATCAATGATTCTTTGGCTTCGCTGTAGGAAAGATGAAGCTTGTAAGGATCTTCGTAATAAGTGCCAATACCGGCTGACACAGAAAAGCCCTTCGTATCTACGAAGTTTTGAATTTTCCGGACCATGCCATACGTAACTTGCTTGTAGGTCGGTTCTACGGGCTGAATCGATTGGAGTTCCAATAATACGGCTAACACGCCTTCTCCCACCCATACCCACAAGAAAGGCAAGGTAATACTCTCGAAAATGGCTTCCACCAGCACCTGCCCGATCTCAATACTCCATTGCAATGACTTGTCCAAAGCCAAATCGGTATAACGGTCTATGGACAAAACGATAACGATTTGGGGTCGCGGTTCGATGCCAAGCCGCTCACGCATTTCTTCAAAATCCGCTTCATGGATTAACGTCCCGGAAATGAGAAGCTGCGAAAAGGAGGCTTGAGCTGTATCCAGTTTCATTGTCTAATCACCCCCTATCTTAAAAAAGGAAGCCGTTTTGCTCTTAAACTTCAGAGAAAACTGCTTCCATGTTATTTTATTCTATTTCACCTATCATGTCTTCAACAACCTTAACGATGTCGCCCTCATGAATTTGATGATAGATCGTCACGATGTCAGGATAGAAAAAGCGGTCTTCCTCCACCGTTGGCACTTGTGTTCGTATCAGGTTATAGACTTGCTCAATAACCGGAGAAGATTTCATCGGCCGATGAAAATCGAGAGCTTGTACAGCAGTCATTAATTCAATTGCCAAAATATACGACAGCTTTTTCGAAATCTGATAGGCTTTCTTCGAGGCCGCATATGCGAAACTGACAACATCTTCTTGATTGGCGCTAGTGGGAACACTTTCTACGGAGGCTGGATGAGAAAGAATCCTGATTTCCCCCAGCAGCCCAACAGCTGTATATTGAGGGATCATATATCCATTGTTTAATCCCGGATTTCTCACTAAATAACTAGGCATCTCGCTCAGGTGAAAATTTACTAATCGATCGATTCGTCTCTCCGCTATTTTTCCCAAATTACCCATGGCTATACACATGATATCTGCCTGGATACCGACATAAGTGCCGTCAAAATTACCCCCCATTAAGGCAATCCCGTCGTCTTCCTCGGGAACAATAACAGGATTATCACTTACAGAGTTAAGCTCATTATTAATGGTGTAGGCGGCATCCTTCAAATTTCTTTTAGAAGCTCCATGAACCTGAGGGATGCATCTTAAACTTAAAGCATCCTGCACTCGATAGTTTTTATACGTTTCGGCAATTTCACTGTCTTTAAGGATTCGCAATAAATTTTGTGCTGTCTTAGCCTGCTCCTCATGTTGTTTTAAAGCATGGAGCCTTGGATCGAAGGCATGAATCGTACCTTTTAAAGCTTCGAATGACATTGCGCCCGCAATATCAGCTGTTTTCACCGCTTGAATGGCATTAAATAGGGTTAATATGGCCATAGCTGTGACAGATGACGATCCGTTGGTCAGCGCCAGCCCTTCTTTACAACTTAATGTCGTAGGGGTTAACCCTGCTCTTTCAAGCGCCTCTCTGCCTGTAAGGAGTTCCTCCTTGTGCCAAGCTTTTCCCTCCCCAATTAGCACTAACGCCATATGTGCTTCTGGGGCAAGATAACCGACGGATCCATCACCGGGAGCAAACGGCGTAATTCCTTGATTTAAGAGCGATGCTATGAGCTCTAGCAGTTCCAATCGGACGCCGGAATAGCCACGCCCCAAATGAATGAGCATCGTCAGTTGAATCGCTCTGACAACTTCTTTCTCCAGTGGATCGCCTACGGAAACTGCATGGGATCTAACGATATTGCGCTGCAAAGCTTCGGCATCTTCGGTTGAGATGATCTCGGTCACATTGCTCCCGAAGCCGGTCGTTACGCCATAAATGATGCGGTTTTCGTTTAAAAATTTTTCGATAAGACTTCTGGAATGATTAACGCGATCGCAATAAATCGGCGAAAATGATACTTTTGCCCCGTAACGGGCTACGGCGACAAATTCGGCAACAGAGACCTGATGATCGCCAAGAATTACTTGATTTATGTCTTTAGGATGAGTAGGAGCAGAAGCAATTTTCATGAAAACATCTCCTTTTAAAACCAATACATACTATGCAATAGTTGTCAGTTAAATATTCATACAAGAGATGTCGGAGACATCTCTTGTAAAAGTTTTTTAATGATAATGGATGTCATCATCCAGGGCAAGCGATTTCGTCTCCGGCGCCCAGGCGATGGAAACAATGGTCCCTATCAGCAGAACTATTGTCATACCAATCATAGAAGGGGTTAGTCCCATGGAATTAATTGTTACCGGCAACAGAAATGTTCCAACAGCCGAACCGATGCGGCTTATTGCAGTCACGACACCGACACCAGATCCCCGGATTTCGGTTGGAAAGAGCTCGGCTGGATATACTAAGGTAAGATTTGAAGCGGCTGACATGACGAAGGTAAATAAACAAAAGATCGTAATAGCCACGATGTGTGAACCAGCAGGTAAAAGAGTAAGTGCAAGCAAAGAGATTGTAAGGATAATAAACGTGTTAATCGTAAAGCTTCTGCGCGAATATTTCTCGGTAAACCACAGACCGGCAATCGAACCGACAAGCAGGAATAAATTTAAAATCGTGTCCATAAGGAACGTCTCTTCAAATCCCATTTTAGCTAAAATATCTGGTAGGAACGTATAAATTGCGAAATAGGGAAGCACTTGACAGACATAGAAGAGACCGCCAAATGCCGTACGCTTCCAAAGCTGTTTTCCGAAAAGATCTTGAAAACGGTACGTTTTGGAGGTATGCTCCAAACGCGTTTCATCAAGCTCCGCAAGTGGACCGATATGCTTCTTCACGATTTCCCTTGCTTCCTCCACACGCCCCATGCTAATGAGCCATCTTGGAGATTCAGGTGTTCCGATCCGCATTAGAAGAACGATTACTGCCGGGATAGCCGCACTGGCTAGCATCCACCGCCAGGAATCCGGGCCGGTCTTAAGCAGATAATAACCGACAATGTTGGAGACTACATATCCGACAGTCCACATGACATTCAAGAAAGAAAGTAAAAAACCTCGATGTTTTCTAGGCGCGAACTCAGCAAGCAGCGTCGACCCAATCGCGTAATCGCCACCCAAAGCAAAACCAATCAATATACGCAGGATGAACAGAATCGTAGGATCTTGTACAAAAAATTGCAAGAAAGATGCTAAAGCAATGACTACGAAGTTACCAAGGAAGATTTTCTGTCTACCTATACGGTCGGATAGTCCTCCGAGGAGTAGACTGCCGAAAAAAAGTCCGATCAACGCTGAACTTCCTATTAATCCGCTCCAAATCGGGCTAAGGTTCATTTGAGGTCCAATCAAAGTGAGAGCCATTCCAATAATGCCGAGAGCATACCCATCAGAAAAATTAGATCCAAACGTAAGTGCTGTAATTTTCAGATGAAACTTATTGAGTGGAGCGTCATCAATCTTATAAGGTTTCGTGGAAAGTTGTACGGACATAGAAGTAACCCCCGTTTATGAAAATCGATTTTAAAATTTCTTGCCCGGTTCATCTTTTTCTACGATTTTATCAAGTTAGGACTCCATGCGCCTCCTTCATGTTAATTAACTTAACAATAAATGATTTTAGATCATCAAAACGAATATTAATGTTAAGTTTATTAACATTAGGATACTCTCAAAACAGATGGATGGAACTAAACAATATTGCCTAACACTAGCACGATTTTGCTTTCCAGTTTAGAATCAGACTGATCTGATCATTTCTGATTTTGACTAATAAAGTGATACATTCCATTCCTTTTCTTTGTTTCAAAGCACTTTAAAGCGTTTTCAAAATACCAATGTTCCTTTGAGATACGCTGCAGTAAACAAATTATAAACGCTCATTATGGATTGCGCTCTAGATTATAGTTCGGATCACTAGCACAATATTGCTGGAAAGAAGTGCTACTTGCAAGGTTTATGAAATGATTTGGAGCAGCCATAATTCTTTCAGCATACCCAATTTGATAATAAAAATAACCATACAGCAGTGGGGGCTGAATGGTTATTTTTATTATCAAATATTCTTTCATCGGGATGACGAAGTCGCCGCTTGACGGGGAATCTCCAGACTTGACTGCTCTTTTTTATTGCCAATGATAAGCTGGAGCAGCATCATTAGCACGACGACTATGACCATTCCGCCAAATGCCGGAACGAAACTGCCTGTAGCATCATGTAGCCAACCAACAAAAATCGGACCCAAAGAACCAATAACATACCCACCAGACTGGTTCATCGCTGCCCAAGCACTCGCGGTTTCCACATCACCCGTTTCTTCGAGCGGCAGCATTAAAACGATCGGGAACAATCCGCCTGCACCGATGCCGAGTAGCATGGCACAGTACCAGGGATTACCGTTCATCATGAAGACAAGCAATCCTGCAAGCTGAAAAAAAGCGCAGCCCAATAACCAGTACATCCGTTTAGGAAAGCGCGCAATCAGGATCGGCAGCACGAAACTTACCGGTATTTGAATAAACGTGAACAACGTTAGCATTCCCCCGGCAAATGCTTTATCGTATCCTATGCTTTCAAACGCTGGAGCCAACCAGGCTGTTAAAGAGTAAAAAATGACCGCCATTAAGCCAAAGAGCAGCGTTATGATCCGCGCTCTCTTATTTCTCCATGGGAGCTTAACCCTTCCTGACGTGTTCTTTGAAGCTGTTGAATTCGAATTCGAGTGCGATGCATGTGCAGCCAGACGCCACCATACTGGAAGTGCAACAATGGCGAATATAGCCCATGATGCTAGCGAAGCGCGCCACGAATCGTGAAAAAGATGCTGAATCGGCGCGGATAATCCTGAACTAAGAGCTGCCCCAATTACCATTGCTGAGGAATAAATTCCTACTAAGGAAGATGCACGATTAGCGAAATATCTTTTAATAAATCCAGATAGCAAGGGTCCAGTTATCGCAATGCCTACGCCCGCAAGAAAAGCGGTAAGCAACAACAGCAGCGAGGAAGCCGCAAAATAGCGAAGAATGGTACCTACACCTATAAGCAATAGAGACCAAGTCAGTGTCTTCTCCAATCCCCATCGATTACTTATCTTAACGGCTATAGGCGAAAACAAACCCATACATAGTACCGGAATTGAGGTAAGAAGGCTGGCCAAAGCCCCGTTTATTCCAAGATCTTTACGCATCGTTTCCAATAATGGAGCAATCGACGAAATGGCCGGACGTAAATTAATGGAGGCAAGAAACAATGCACATACTAAATATCCAAACCTTAATTTCATCTTGCATTTCCCCTTACACTTCATTTTGTACGATCGAGCAGCGCTCAATTACACTAGTGTAAAAGAAAACGAATAATTGATCAATATTATCATTCCTATTATAATCATAAGCAATACTTATGATATATAGAGGTGAAAAGCTTGGAATTTCGTCAATTAGAATATTTTATCGCCGTATGCGAGGAATTGCACTTCACTAGAGCTGCGGAAAAAATAGGAATCTCACAGCCTGCATTAAGCCAACAAATCCGTGCGCTAGAAGATGAATTAAACATTCCTTTGTTTGACCGGATTGGCAAAAAAATCGCTATCACAGAAGCAGGCTCCATTCTTCTTGAGCAAAGCCGTGTTGTCCTGCGAAGTCTGAAAAACGTCAATGAATTTATCGGTGAACTTCATAATTTGCAGAGAGGCACATTAATCGTAGGTGTATTACCCTCGGATTTGGATTACAGAATATCAAAAATGTTAATTGATTTTTACCACGAATTCCCCAAAATTAAGCTCAGAATCGTATCTTCTGTTGAAATTGTTGAACAGGTACTGGCAAATGAAGTCGATATAGGCATTGGAATCATGCCTCAGCCAGATGAACGCTTGGTACGAATTCCTCTGTGCCTTGAAGAATATGTGCTAGCGGTTTCCGAGAACCACGCCTTAGCAGGCAGACAGTCTATTGATATTGACGAGCTGCGCCATGTTGAAACCGTCATGCCTCCTAAAGGTATGATTGGCAGAGAGCTCGTTGACGATTTTTGCCGTGAGTATGGGTTTGAATTAACCACTATTATGGAAACCACCTCACCAACTTCCATTATTAATTTAATAAGGGCAAACATTGGAGCGAGCGTCCTCCCACTTCCTTTAATCCAATCCATTAATGAACCAGATCTGAGATGCATTCACATTACCAAAAATGCGCCTAGCCGCAATATCGGCATCATCTATCGGTCCGATCGGTTTCTTGGTCAAGCGGCTAAAGCCTTTATTCGCAAAGTGACCGAGCATTTTAGTCCGAAATAAACGGACTCTAATCGAATTTTTAGTGCTGAAATAAGTCCCTTTGTTTCACGCACATCGCAAGGCATAAAGTACTACGTGTCTGGACAAAATAGGTAAATACAACCGAAAGGAGGAGATAGATTTGGGTCCTGACCAAACTAATCAGTTGGAACAAATCAGAAAATTACATGAAAGAGTTTCAAGTACATCAATTGATTATTGGTTTAAATATTCAAATATAAACACTTGGGAATTTTGGTTTACTATAGGGTTATTTATTATTCCTTTAATAGCCCTTTATTTCTTAATCGACAGAAGAAAGGCTCTGCTTATCGGTTTCTTTGGTTTTAATATTCATATGTGGTTCCATTATGCTGATATCTTTTGCGTAACAAACGGACTTGTGATTTATCCCTATAAGTTAATTCCTTTTCTGCCTGCAAGCGTTTCTCTTGATACGTCTTTCATTCCAGTGACTTTCATGTTGCTTTACCAATGGACTTTAAATAATCGTAGAAATTACTACCTTTATGCTACAGCATACACTATCTTTCTTTCCTTTTTGTTTAAACCTGCTTTGGTAGCATTTGGCTTATTCCGTTTATATAAAGGAATGAATTATTTTTACATCTTCCTAATTTTTTTGGGTGTCTCTTTTTTATCCAAATGGGTTACCAACCTATTCCTGCATTTTCAACAAGAACGCCAAAAAGAGCCAACATACGGACAAAAAATTTCAATAAAAAAACTATTCCTTAAAAAAGAAAAAGCTAAATAGAAGCCTTATGACATATAAACAGATACAACAAGGATCACCCTTCGCTGATGAGCATCTCAGCGGAGAAGGTGATCCTTGTTGTTATACTTGCCTTATTCCTTTTTCTTTCAGCAGTTTCATGTAAAATCCCCCCACGACGCTGCGATGCTGGAAATTCAGCTGCCGGGCTGTAATCGTATCCGTCCAATCAGAGAAAGCTACCCGGTCCGGGGTGTCGTTTATCATTTTCCATAACGGTTCCACTAGCTTAATAAAATCGTCCCGATCAGTCGCGAGCGAAGCTGACCATATGAGCCAATCCGCTTTCGTATAAGTTTCCCTGCTATCCAGCGGAGTACCGTATTCATTCCTTTGCTTCAAATACCATTTCACTTCTCTGTGGATGACCTCTTCGCCGAATAATTCCGTGCCGAATATTAAATCCCATATTAAGTTATACTTCAAGCTCCAGGTTCCTTCTTGACCGAACGCCAATTTCGAGTGATCCCCGTCGTCAGCAAACATTTTCCATTTACTCGCCATTTCCCTTGCTAAGCTCAAATAACGAACCGACTCCACCTCATTATCCATAAACGCCATAAGTATGGAGTAGCTCGCTACACCCATAATGGCTTTGATGGACAGGTTTGCGTTTCGTTCCAAATGTCCGGCAAAATCATCCGTGCATAGTTGATTATCTGGGTCTAAACCGAATTCTAATAAATAATGAGTCCATTTCTCAAGCAAATCCAAATTCTCACTCGCAAAGCTAACCTTGCCCCCGGATAAGCAAGCGGCAGCCGCCATAATCAGCATATTTCCACATTCTTCAACCGGCATTTGCCCTTCCCTTGCATTATTGCTATACACCTGGCCATTGCCTAGCGGATATTGCCCAATATCATGGGGAGCGAACTCAAAAGGCCAAGCGTCGGTTCTGGCATATTTATAGATCGGCCGAATCATTGCTTCAACAAGTTCCGGATTATACAGAAGGAATAACGGAACAGAAGGGTAACTGACATCCACGGTGGCCATGCAGCCATTGCTGTAGCATTCTTTTGAAAGGAACAACGAATCCCCATTCGAATCGTTTACGAGTTTATGAGCGGCGATAGCCTGCCGGTAGGATAGAGCGATTATATCCGCATATTTCTCGCCACCCGCCTTAAGGGCATCTTCAAGTAATTGCTGGTCGTACCCCGCGCATCGCACCATTAGTTGTTCGTAATCAGAAAATGCTTCGGCAATCATCTCCATCGTACTCTTGCCGTTTCTTTTCCAATAGGCCTGCAGCTTATCACCGAAATATTCCACCGCATAAATGTCGTCGTAGGCAAGCACAACCAAGTTTTCGACCGGGTCTGCGCCCAACTCGCCCACTTCGAACACAACCGCCATCACGGGTTTGCCGTCCGCGACCTCCAAAGGCATTCGATGTGCTTCCCCTGCAATGATTTCCACATTTCTCACGAACAATTTGCGAATATTGGCCGAATCGACATAAGTCCTAACACGGTCCGAACTCTGAGTGCATAGATAGAAATCGCCCCAGTCGATACGTAAATCGTCACCCGACTTGTTCAAATAGCGCTGCTCGGCATGGCTCATTCGCTGCCAAACGACCCCTTCATTCTCCCCCTGTTCCCATACGACGGCTTGCCGTGGATGATCAACACACCACTCACCCGTTACGTCGAAATAGATTTTCACGTCATGAGATTTCCCATCCGTTGAACGGACCTCCAACAAAACATAGGATGCGGGCCGAGATAAAACATCCAGATCATCCAAAAGCAAAGGCGTAATAAATCGAACATCAAGAGCTACGCCTGCAGCTTCGAAGGAGTATGTGCTGCAAAGCGGGGTGATGGACAAACGGGTTTGTTCCATTGCCGGCGGCTCCGTGAAATATCGTTCGGCGCTAGATTCTACCCGCCCAGCAAAACGCCAAGTCGTTCCGTCGATTCTGATCAATCCGGTCATGGCTTGCCTTTGACCCGTCCAATGGCGCGTGAAATCATCCGTAAGTCGATCGGCCGAAGACCATACGCTGAAATAAGGATCTACGGTTACAAGCGGAACTGCCGACGGTCTAAACGTACCCTCAGTCATGTGACAACACCCTTTCTAAATGCATTAATATGTATATATAATATAATAAATATATGGATGCATATATGTCAATGATAGTTATCGTAGTCTTTGAAAAGGCAAAAGCCGATTAAGAGTCGCTTGACTCCTAACCGGCTTTTGTCACATCATTCGCTTCATTTACGCCTCAAATGCTGCCCTTCTGGTGCTTCTTTCGTCTTCTATCGTCATAGACCGTCTCTGTTCTCTTCTCGGAACTCCCGTGGTGATAGACCGTTTATCTTGCGGAATAGCTTCGAAAAATAATGCAAAGACGAAAATCCGTGTTTGTCTGCGATCTCGGTGATGGTTAGATTCGTAAAGAGGAGGTCGTCCTTAGCCCGATTGATCCTGAATTGGATGACATACTGAGTTGGTGGCAATCCGGTTGCATATTTGAACAAATCAAAAAAGTAACCACGGCTTATGCACAGCTCTCTGTAATAGATTTCCAAAGGCTGCAGATTGCCTTGTACCAGATCCTGATCCAATCGCTCGAGCAACTTGGACATACGGAGATTAGGGATATGCTCCTCTTTCAGGGCAAAAGTTAGAAAAAACTCAATAAACTGTTGGAAGCTGCTCTGAACCTTTAAGCTGCGAACGTACGTCCGTTGGTTTGTATAGTGATTTTCGGTATAAAACTTCTCAAAAAAATCCATCCACAGTCGCAGCTTCTCAACTTTCACATGCTCTGGTAATGAATAAGGAAATGCAGGTCCGATCAGGGTATGAACAAGAGTGGCTGCATCATAGCAGATCATGCTCGGGTGGGTGAACTCGGCCCTACGATCTATGTATGACCAATCGAAATAACAACAGATGTGGACCATCGGTTCTTGGCTGTCCGCAACCCAATGGTGGGGCTGTCCTGCTGGTATGTACACGAGAGAGCCGGCTTCCGTTTCATAAGTGCGACCATTGGTATGAATGACACCTCTTCCCTCACTGATCAAATATAGGGAGGATGCATAACAGATCCGATTGTTGCTAGTCTGTCCTTTGGAGAATGGGTACCGTGTTGCAAAGTACACATACGGATGTAAGTCGGCGAAATCCATCCACGATCACCACCTTATTCGTAAAAATTTAAAATGAAATTGATATGACGATTGTACAAATAAATGACGATTTTGCAAATACAAAATTAACCGAACACTGTAATATTTATAAGTGAAGATGATGATTTCTAAGGAGGATTTAACATGTTAGATAGCAAGTATTTGTTGACAGATGAGCAAATGATGCAATTTATTACCAAAGGATATCTTGTACTTCAGAACGACATGCCTCATCAACTTCATATGAGCATTATGAACCAGATCAATCATGTTATGCATAATGAAGGCAACCCTGGTAACAACATTCTGCCCCGTGTTCCGGACATTCAGCAGCTGTTCGATACGCCGATCGTCAAGGGAGCCTTAAGCAGTGTACTTGGTCCAGACTACTACATGCATCCACATCGCCACTGTCATTACAACCAACCGGGAAATCAGACGCCGGGTGGCGGAAAATGGCACAAAGACGGCTATTGGTCTTCCATGCGCAGCCATCGACCGTGGTGGGCGATGATTTTCTATTACACCCACGATATTACCGAAGATTTAGGGCCTACTGCGATCATGCCAGGCACCCAATACTACGAAAAATTTCTCGGCGACCAAGGTGAGACGCTGCTGCCCACAGGCAAGGCGGGTACTATGGTACTCGTGCATTTCGACTTGTGGCATAGAGCTTCGCTTAATGTATCAGAACTAGATCGTTATATGCTTAAATTTCAATTTCTCAGATTGAGTGCACCGGAGTTTCCGAGCTGGAATCATCAAAACAGAGAGATGATTGTACCGGAAGGAACGCCCGCTATCCATATGAATTTATGGCAAGACGTATGGGATTGGCTACGAGGAGAACCTACGGCAAAGCAGGTTGGCGCGCCAAAGAACGCGGAGCGATTGTTAGCATTACGGCAAGAGCTTGAGGCAGAGAATGCAGCCGATCGCGGGCGGGCAGCGGACGAATTGGGACTCATCGGAGCAGAAGCGGCTTCTTGCGCTCCCTTGCTAGGGCTTCTATTAAACGATCCGGTGGAAACGACCGCTTTGAATGCAGCCTATGCACTTGGACAACTTGGAACTCAAGGAATCGAAATGCTGATCAAGCAAATAACGGAGGGATCGAGCCTGACAGCGGAACGGGCCGCATACGGATTGCAAGGAGCTGGCATTGAGGCGATCCCCGAGCTTCTCCGTGTTATGGAACATGAGGATGAGAAGCGCAGGGCGTTGGCGGTTTTCGTACTCGGGATGATAGGATCTTCCGAAGGTGAAGTGGTGCCGTCGCTTCTCTCAAGCTTGCAGGATCAGAGTGAATGGGTTCGCAGGAATACGGTTGAATCATTAGGTATGCTCAAGAATGCTGGTGAACAGGTTGTTTCGGCATTAGCGAAAGTATTGAAGGATTCTCTACGATGCGAAACAGACGATGCTTCAGAATCAAATCATACGGATTCGAAAAAGTCGTATGTAGGCGATCAGACATACATTACCAATAAAGTCGGATATACTGCGGCACTTTCATTGCTGCGCACCGGAAATGCTGGCGATGTGAAGGAAGCTGTTCACTCCTTGGAGCAAGCTCTTTACAGCAAAGACCGTTACGTCAGAGCTTATGCAGCGGAAGCACTCACCCATCTGCGAACGGAAGAAGGGGTCGATATCTTGATTCGATATTACCGCACTTCCCGATGGTGTCCGGATACAAGTAAAGTCAGTACTTTTTAAGGTCCCGATTACTAACTGAATACGAAGGCGGGGCTGTCCTATAAGTAGGTAAATCTACTCCTAAGAATAGCCCCTACATAATTGTGCACCAAATGTCGGATGGATACATTCAATTCTTGCTATTCTTTTGATAGAGGAGGTCAGATAAATGGAGTTGCTTACAAATATGAATGGTGCTTTAAGGTACGTTGAAGAAAATCTTACGAACGATATTGATTTAAAAGAAGTAGCGAGATGCGCCTTCTGCTCCGAATACCATTTCAAAAGAATGTTTTCCTTCCTTGCAGGTATTTCGCTATCAGAATACATCCGCCGCAGACGCCTTACCTTGGCAGCATTTGAGCTCAAAGACAGCAGCGTAAAGGTCATTGACATTGCAGTGAAATACGGGTACAACTCACCAGATTCTTTTGCGAGAGCTTTTCAAAATTTGCATGGCATTGCACCATCAGAAGCCAGAAATAATGGCCATTCACTTAAAGCCTACCCGCCAATGACCTTCCAGTTAACCATCAAAGGAGGAAATGAAATGATCTACCGAATTGAGGAAAAAGAGGCATTTCGCATTGTTGGAATTAAGAAAAGAGTTCCTATCCAATTTAGTGGAGTTAATCCGGAGATTACGTCTATGTGGAAAAGCTTAGATGGTGAGACGATCAATAATCTTAAAAACCTTTCTAATGTCGAGCCTATGGGACTGCTTAGTGCTTCCACAAACTTTTCTGAGGGCAGGATGGAGGAAAAAGGGGAACTCGATCACTATATTGGCGTTGCAACAACAAAGGAGTGTCCAGATAACCTAACACAGCTTGATGTGCCTGCTTCAACATGGGCTGTATTCGAAGCAATCGGACCCTTTCCTGATACACTGCAAAATGTATGGGGACGCATTTATTCCGAGTGGTTTCCATCCTCAAACTATGAAGCAATAGAAGGTCCAGAAATCCTTTGGAATGAGAATAAAGATGTAACCTCACCAACTTTTAAAAGTGAAATATGGATACCGATTTTGAAAAAGTAATTACAGATTGAAGCAATGAAGGACGGTTCTTTTTTAACCTTGCAACAAAGGAATCGCGCAGTTTCATAAATAAATGTAAAACGGAGCACGCAAACCCGCGATGCTCCGTTTATTTTACGCCCCCTACTATTCTCGTAGCATTTCTACAACTAAATAGTAGACGATTTATATTGTTTAAACAATCAGATTAAAAATAATCTTCATAATAGCAGGATTGCATGATAAATAAGCAAGATTAATACTTCATCCAATTTAAAATTCAACTTACACTATAGATTGAGAGATGGATGTCACTTACCATCCCATGACTTTGAGATAAGGGGTGAGAAACATGAACAATCAATTAGAAGTTCAAATGTCGTGGTGGGCAATGGATAATCTTGATGTTTTTGGAGGAAACGTACTGTCCGACGAAGAGAAAATTGCCTTAATTGCTAGCAGTGGTTATGACGGCATTAATGGATTCCTTCCTTCACCCGAGAATGCTGATTATTGGAAGCATCTATTAGACAAGTATCACCTTTCGTTTAGTGTAAACGCTTACCCAAAATCGTATGAGGATTTAGCTGATTTCCTGGAAAGAGCAAAAGCCTTTGGTGGTATTGGATTTATTAATGCACAAGTCATGCAACCGTTCATGACAGGTCAATCTGCCATTCAGCTCTTGAAGGGAATTGAGCAACTGTCTCAGCATGCGGGAATTCCTGTTTTCATTGAAACACATAGGGGTACTATTACCCAAGATTTAATACGTACCGTTGAATACGTTAGAGAACTAAAGTCTCTACCTTTAACAATCGACTTCTCCCATTACATCGTCGCTGGGGAAATGCATACTGTTTCTCAGGAAGCGGACGAGTTATTGCTTTCATTACTTTCGAACACTTCGAGCATACATACACGAATATCGAACGGAGAGCAAATACAGATTGACCCTGGTGAGGAAGAAAATCATCCGATGTTCTCCCATTTTAAGAAATGGTGGCAATTGGGAATGAAAAATTGGATGCTTCAAGCTAATACAAATGATGTATTCCCGGTCGTAATTGAACTAGGTCCACCATCATATGCAATAACGACGAATGAAGCAAGCGGGAGAAACAAAGAGATTAGTGACCGATGGCGGCAATCTCTGTACTTACAGCGTGTAGTAAGAGAACTATGGAGCACGATCAATCGATAATGGGAGGTTAACGAAAATGTCAGGAAACAGAGCTGTTGTCTACAGTAAGCCAGGTAGTGTAGAGGTTAGAAATACGGATTATCCAGATTTGGTGCTTAAGGATGGCCCAGGCGTCAACCCATTGAATGTGGGTCGCAAATGTGAGCATGGCGTCATTCTTAAAGTCGTTACAACTAATATTTGCGGCAGCGACCAACACATGGTTAGAGGTAGAACTACGGCACCATCAGGTCTCATTTTAGGTCATGAAATTACTGGTGAGGTTATTGAGGTTGGACGCGATGTGGAATTTATTAAAAAGGGAGATCTCGTCTCTGTCCCTTTTAATATTGCTTGTGGTCGTTGTCGGAGCTGTAAAGAACGGAATACAAATGTATGTCTAAATGTCAATCCGGATCGTCCAGGTTCCGCATATGGTTATGTCGATATGGGGGGTTGGGTTGGAGGGCAATCGGAATATGTGATGGTGCCATATGCAGATTTTCAATTATTGAAGTTTCCGAATAAAGAACAAGCGATGGAAAAAATCCTTGATCTAACAATGCTATCTGATATTTTCCCAACGGGTTATCATGGTGCTGTTAGTGCAGGTGTTCGTCCAGGATCAACCGTATATGTTGCCGGCGCGGGTCCGGTAGGTCTTGCAGCGGCTCACTCTGCTCAGTTGCTGGGAGCGGCCGTTGTTATTGTCGGTGATTTAAATGCGGAACGTCTTGCACAAGCGAAAAGTTTTGGTTGTGAAACGGTTAATCTACGTGAAAATGGTGACTTAGCTGGGCAAATCGATCAACTATTGGGCTCTCCTGAAGTGGATTCAGCTATTGATTGCGTAGGTTTTGAAGCTCATGGACATGGGAAATCTCATGGTGAAGCGCCAGCTACCGTGCTGAATTCAATTATGGAAGTGACACGCGCGGGAGGAAGCTTGGGAATTCCAGGGCTTTATGTGACTGGCGATCCAGGTGCTATTGACGAAGATTCAAAAATTGGTACACTAAAAATTCGTTTCGGACTTGGTTGGGCAAAATCCCATACCTTCGTTACAGGTCAGACACCTGTCATGAAATATCATAGGGATTTGATGATGGCCATTCTTAGCGGCAGAGCACAAATTGCTAAAGCAGTAAATGCAACACTTATTTCATTGAATGATGCTCCGAAAGCTTATCAAGATTTTGATCGAGGCGTTTCGCGGAAATTTGTTATTGATCCACATGGCCTTGTTAAATAATTGGATGAAAGCTTGTTCATTTTATTCCTCCAAATGACGGTAATTGAAAATAAGAAAAGAGCCATTGCTAACTCACATGTTAGGCAATGGCTCTCTTGCAATAATATTAAATCTGTCTGCTTAATGGAAATGGATTAAATCCACAAAGGAAGCTTCGTTATTCTGAAAAAATCATGAATTGGCTAGAGGGGCATTATTCCGATGAAATTTCACTCGATACGTCACGAACAATTTACCTAATTTCTGCCAGGCTTTCAAAAAGCTTGTAGGCACGACACCGATGAAATATAGAAAAAAACTGCGTTAGCTTATTATTCCAAAATTAATGTTCCAACGAATTTTTTATAATCTTTAAACACTCTTTCGTGATGTCTTGCAAAAAGCTCGTTCGAAGCTTCTGGAAGATTATCTAGTTGATAAAAGTCGGCATCTACGCTCTCACCAGTCTCTTTTTCAAGAGTACCTTTCCACTCATCTACTCGAAATAAATATTCGATTACATGATGCTCGTTACCCCAACCATCCGTGAATGTTTGTGTGGATGGAGATGAATAAACAGCAATTAGTGTTGCTTGAAGAACGTCAAGCCCTGTTTCTTCTTTGACTTCACGCTTCATTGCATCAAACACGGATTCGTCTAATTCCATAGCTCCAGCGGGCATACCCCATTTTCTATCACCACTACGCCTTATGAACAAGGCACGACCTTCACCATCCAATACTATGGCCCGTACCGAGTTTACTATTATTTTTTGCGTTCCAATCACTTTGCGAAGCTTACCTAAATAGGAATCATGCCAACTACCACTCATATTTGCTCACCCTTCGGATTTTGTTGGATAAAATAATCCTATCATATCTGGCTTGGTTCCGTTACTTAGACTTGCAAGGAATATGAGAATACAACGAGTAACCCTACATTTCTAACTACATGGTTCTCGACACTCGTTTCACTTAATTCACAATTTCAAATCTATTAAGGAACCAGACAAATTGACGAATTATATTGAAAACAAATCATAAAAAAAAAAACGGCTTACGCCGCCCTTAGGGTCGGAATTTCTCCAGCGTTGTAGGGGTACATGATTCTTGTTTGACCTGTCGTAAACCATGTGACGTGCTCCGTTATTGGAGTGTACAGTTAAAAATTGAGTGCGAGGGCAGGTAAATAGAAATCTGTTCAAATACAGATAAACAGTTGGGTCAAATCCAACTCTGTGGAGTGATTTTGGACATAAGGGAACGAGGAGCCGCTATTTCGGTGATTATGCCGATGCGGGGCATGTACGCGGAACGTGGGGACGTTATTTTGGCGTTTTACCGGTTTTTACACCTCGAAAGTGGGAAATAGCGGTTCCTCGTTCCGCGAACGTGAAATACACGTTTTTGATCAAAATAAGGCATATGTAGGAAACCGACACCTTGTAGCTTCCAGCTTCGCTCACGGTAATTCCGTTGAATTGCAGCGAGCTTCCTTGATAGAGGCCGCCTACCTTCTTTCCTCCCGAGCATACGGTGCATTCGGCCGCTGACGCGTTACCGCTTAAAACATTAACAGGTGCTTCCGCTTCGTAGGTCTGACTTTCCGCATACGCGGTTTGAACACCAATACCGGCATTGGAAGGGACAGTCATAAACAACAGCATGAACAAAGCTACCCATTTTGCAATCCTTTCTCGCATAAAATCTCTCCTTGTAAAATGTAATTACATCCATGTCCATTATAGGAATGAAATCAAAGAGATCTCTACACGATTATTTCCAGAAATATAACGATAATTAACGGACTTTGTAATTAGCCAGCAAAAAAGACCCACAGCAACGAGCTGAGGATCTAGGTTTTGAGTGCACTGGGGAATTGTTCAAGAAGTTCTTGCTTGAGAAATTGGTAAAGCTTTGAGCTTGCCTGTTTCAATGGATATTCCGAAGGCTTGGAGAGAATGCCGAAAGTCATGTCTATAAGACTGCCGCTCATAGGCCGTATCGTCGTTCCTGTAGGAACTGGTTTCAAAACAATCTCTGGCACAAGGGCAATACCTAGCCCGCTTTCGACATAATATTTCAAAGCTGTCATACTGCCAATCTCCATAGTATCTATTGGAATGTTCCCTGATTCCTGCAATACCATCTCAAGTTTTCTACGGTAAGGACAGGTTGCTGACGTGATAAGCAGACGATGTCCCGGAATATCCTCCGGCGCGATAACAGCTTTTTGGGCAAGCGGATGGTTCTCCGGCATCAAGACCACAAATTCTTCCTTAAATAAGGGTTCAAAATAGAGATCGGAACCCAGATCCGGTGCCGAACAAAGAGCCAAATCGATATCCCCTTTGAGAAGCCGCTCGCTTAATGTTGGCGTGTTTGCAAATTCCACCGAGATACGAATTTTCGGAAATTGTGATAAAAACCTCTCTAAGATTCCAGGTAATCGATAACTGGCAGTTGGCTCCGTCACCCCTAAACGGATATTCCCCCTTTCGCCTAATTTCAAATCCGACAAGTTCGTTTGTAACTGATCTATATTCTTTACAATTTGCAAACTCTGTTCATAGAACAGTCTCCCGGCTTCTGTTAGCCTGATTTTTTTTCCGCGTTCGATAAGCTGAACGCCCAAGTCGGATTCAAGCTTTTGGATTTGCATCGTAACGGTGGATTGTACATAATTCATTTCATCAGCTGCACGGATAAAACTACCGTACTTTACAATCATTTGAAACGTTTTTAATGTTTTAAGATCCATCGAAGTACCCCTAGCTCCAAGTTCAATTTTTTTGAACATATCGATCAATTAATTCAATTATACAAATTTAAAATGGCCATATACAATCATTAATATCATAGTGCAACAAAAGGAGATGGACTAATTATGGATTTAAAAGACAAAGTGGCTCTTGTTACTGGCGGTGGTACAGGGATCGGAAGGGCTACTAGCCTTGCACTTGCTGAGCGGGGGGCAACTGTCGCGGTGAACTATTCGCGTTCTAAAGCCGATGCGGAAGAAACAGCACAAATCATCAATATAAAAGGTGGTCGCGCAATAACCATGCAAGCCGATGTTTCTCAAGACTCAGAAGTCAGGAAAATGGTAGATACATTGGTTCAACAATTTGGGACGATTGATTTGCTTGTGAATAATGCCAGCATTACACGGCATATCCCATTTGATGATCTGGAAGCGGCAACAGAAGAAGTATGGGATGAACTTTATGATGTTAATGTCAAAGGTATGTATTTCTGCGCTAGAGCTGTTGCCCCATTCATGAAAATAAATAAACAAGGAGCGATTGTCAATCTCGGCAGTATAGCGGGACAAACAGGATTAGGCTCCTCTCTTCCATACGCCGTATCCAAAGCGGCAGTTCACGGTCTTACGAAATCGTTAGCACGCGCCTTAGCTCCAGATATTAAAGTCAACTGCGTTGCACCGGGAGCCGTCGCGACAAGATGGTGGACTGGAAGAGAAGAACAAATGAACAGGTTAGCTCCTAATCTTCTGCTGCAGCGCATTTCCACACCTGAAGATATTGCTAAATTTATCTGTGCAGCCTTGGAACAAGAAGCAATGACAGGTCAAATCATTACAGTTGATAGTGGACAAACTTTATAATCAGAGTAGCTGCAACGGCAGTCTGCTCCTTATTCGCAAAACTATGATTAACCAGTCGATGCTTATCCGTTTTTTACCTCCTCCATCTTGCCCATAATCACCCCGCCTGCAGAGGGGCTTTTTTTCCTGAGGAAAAATGTGAGTGGAACTGCTATGACAACAAGTATCGTGCCGATTATAAACACGTCCTGTATGCTAAGGGAGAGTGCGCGCGAAGCTGCTTGGCTATCATTAACTCCAGATTGTCCCATATAACTAAGGGTTCTGGAAGAAAGAATGGTACTGAAAAGGCTGACAGAAAGAGCAGCGGTTCCTTGACGGATCCAGTTCATAAGTGCCGACGCTTGCCCTGACGATTGCGATGGAATGGCAGACATCCCGGCATTTGTTACGGGCATATTGCTCATAGCGATTCCAACGTAACGAATGGCAATCCAGGTAACGATGAAGATTGTGCCTGAAGTCATGCTTAATCGAGACAACGCCCATGTGGACACACCCATTAGTATGACGCCGGACAGGACCAAGCGGAATGGCCCCACCTTGTTATATACTTTCCCGACAAGTGAAGAAACAAGCACCATCGCCAGTGTTCCCGGCAGCATGACAAGCCCGGTGTGCAGTGCGGATGCATGTTGAATTTTTTGCAGGTAAATCGGGATAAGGAAGGTCCCAGCATACAAAGAAATCGTAATCGTGCAATTCAAAATTAGACTGTACGTAAACCGCGGTATTTTAAATAAGCGCAAATTAAGTAGTGGTTCGTTTGACTTAAGCGACCGCATAACAAAGTAAGCAATCATGATAATGCCCATAAGCATAAGCCAAATCGTTTTCCATGATGTCCATCCCCAGCTATGACTTTGGCTAAAGGATGTAAGCAGCGAGCTCGTTCCGATGATGACCGTAATAAATCCGATGAAGTCTAAGGATAAACCTTTCCCCAGCCGATAGTACGGAATAAAACGCTGAGTGACGAGCATTGCTATAATCCCGATCGGAATGTTCATGAGGAATAAAGCTTTCCAGCCATAAAATTCCGTTAACCAGCCCCCTAGCGTTGGGCCGAATGCAGGTGCAAGCATCGCAGAAACGGTCCAAAGACTGATTGCGCTGGCTTGCTTCTCTTTGGGAATAACCTGGTAAATAATCGTCATCGTTGTGGGCATAATAATACCGCTAAAGAGTCCCTGTAGAATTCGAAAAGCGATAAGCGACTCCATATTCCATGCGAAAATGCAAAGTAAGGAGGTTAGTGTAAATCCACCTAATGCGTAGACATACAGCCGTTTGTAGCTTAATTTATCTCCGATGAATCCAATGACAGGAGCAATAACGCCAGTTGCTAGCATAAATCCAGACATCATCCATTGAACGGTATTCAGTGGAGCATTAAAATCATCCATGAAAACCGGCAAAGCGACATTAATGGTAGTCGTGCTCAAAGCCGCCATGAAATTCCCAAAAAATACGGCAAAAACAATACGCCAGAATGGTTTCTGTATTGAGTCTCTACTCTCCACTTCTTTTCCTCCAACTTGCCGAAGTACGTTCTTTTCTTTCCTTTGGCATCCTTATAAAATGGACTGGAAGGAATGCCGAATAACATCCCCCCTGCTGATTATTCCGACAAGAACGCCTTGGTGTAGAACCGGCAGTTTTTTTATTCGTTTTTTACCCAATATGGCAGCAATTTGCTCAATATCCTCTTCAGAATCTACGGTAATTACCTTCTTTCGGGCGATTTTCATCACATTCAAAGGAAGCAAGCTCTGAACTCTTTCGTGGAACTCTTGATTGTCTCCCTTGATGACAGCCGTGTAGAAATAAGAACCGAAGACATGGTCGTCATGCTTGCCGATAAAACGCATAATATCCCCATCACTAATGTAAGCAACCACTTCATTCCGATCGTTAACAACGGGAAGCCCGCTGATTCGGTGCTTTATAAATTTTTCAATCACGACGCGTACAGTATCGTCTTCTTTTACTTTGTAGACTTGACGAACCATGATTTCATTTGCCTTAATGACGGTTCCCCTCCAGTTTAGAAATTGCCTTTTGTTCAAATAAGTTGTATGATGAAACTATATACTTGCATTATACAACTATACAGTGCGAAGTCAATCCGTATTCAGTCCGTATGTTCGAAGATATTCAAAACATACCGGGTATGTTACGATAAAAGTAATGAAGTTTTATAAAGAACTTAAGACGAGGTAACCTATGACGAAACATCCTGCCGAAACCATCGAGGTTGAATTAGCCATTCTTATGCGCCGATTTATGGCCGCAACCACTAATAAAAAAGTTGGAAATCTGGATCGTTCTGCCTATCTTTTACTTCATCAAATCTCTTCACACGGATCTGCCGGCGTCAAAGCCTTGGCGGAGGAATTTCATCTGGATATCTCAACAATCAGCCGACAGTCGGCCGCTCTGGAACAAAAAGGCTATGTATACAGGATTCTAGATCCCCAAGATGGTCGTGCCTATTCCCTTCAAATCACGGAAAGCGGAGCCAAAGAACTGGCTTTAAACAAACAGGCGCGTTTCGAACGAGTAGCGGAGCTATTGCATGACTGGTCTTTGGAAGATCAGCAAATGTTCGGAGAACTTCTGAGTAAGTTTAACCGCACTTTTATATAACCCCCCCTTAGTGTTCCACCCTCATTGGAACCATATTAATTTGCTTTGCAGACTTTTGTGTGATAAGATACATCTTATAAACAGTTTTCACATGAATTCACATATTGAAAAGGTGATCATTTGTGTAATGGTACCTTTTTCAATGTGTGATTTTTTTGTTAAAAAAACATGTTAAATAACTATTTGGAGGTAATTTATTATGGAAACAGGAACAGTAAAATGGTTTAACGCAGAAAAAGGTTTTGGGTTTATCGAAGTAGAGGGCGGAAATGACGTATTCGTACATTTCTCCGCGATTCAAGGCGATGGTTTCAAATCACTAGACGAAGGTCAACGTGTTGAATTCAACGTAGCTCAAGGCAACCGCGGACCTCAAGCCGAGAATGTTGTAAAACTGTAATACACAGACACAGTAAACTGTCCTTAACACGTGTTAAGGGCAGTTTTTTTAATCTAAGGAGGATAAACTATGTATTTTCGAAGAAAATCGTTAGAAGATCTCCCTCAAGAAAACACTACAATCTGGGCTTGCAAGAAAGAAGATTGTAAGGGTTGGATTCGAGACAATTTTGCGTTTGAATACGTTCCAACTTGCCACCTTTGCCATTCACCCATGATTAGTAGCGTGAAGATGCTTCCTCTGCTTGCCAACTCCAACATAGATATGAAGTCCCTAAATAAAGGCAGACAGATCTCGTAGGGGGAACCATATTGATTACGGTGCATACAAAAAAAGCTGGTTTCTGTTACGTACAGGAACCAGCTTTTTCGTTGTTTTATGAGACCCGTTGTTATTCCACGTTATGATATACCTGCTGCACGTCCTCTAAATCTTCCAAAGCATCAATCAATTTATCGAATTGGGCTTGTCCTTCTTCCGATAAGGTGACGTTGTTTTGAGCTAGCATCGTCAGTTCAGCAATGGCAAACTCCGTGATTCCAGCCTTTTTGAATGATTCTTGAACAGCATGGAACTGCTCCGGATCAGCGTAAACCATAACGATGTCATCTTCTTCTGCAATGTCACGAACATCTACATCCGCTTCTAGCAAAATTTCCATGATGTCATCGATGCTCTTGTCTTCAATACCGATGACAGCAGTGGCATCGAACATGTAAGCGACTGAGCCGTTTACACCCATATTACCGCCATTTTTACTAAATGCAGCACGTACGCTTGAAGCAGTACGGTTCACGTTATTCGTCAATGCGTCCACAATGACCATCGCACCGTTAGGTCCGAAGCCCTCATAACGAAGCTCCTCATAAATTTCATCTGAGCTGCCTTTTGCTTTATCGATAGCGCGATCAATAATTGCTTTCGGCACATTATAGGTTTTTGCCCGTTCGAGTACAACTTTCAATGCACGATTCGCTTCCGGGTCCGGTTCACCCTTCCGTGCTGCTACATAAATTTCTAGGCCGAACTTAGCGTAAATTCGACTTGTATTTGCGTCTTTAGAGGCTTTCTTCTCTTTAATGTTATTCCACTTACGGCCCACGATTGATCCCACTTTCTATTTTTATTTCATTAACATAATAACCGATTTTCATTCTAAATGGAAAAAAAATTGTATCCATATTCCCGTACTAACGTTTTTCGTTGTTCAAAATCATTTATGAGCTAATCACCACGGACGCGAGGGACAGACTTCTGAGAAGCCGATTTTCGGCTTCTCGGGCTCTACCGACGAGCTTCAGCTCGCCAAACCGCAAGGAAAGGGCTATCACCGACCGATTCAATTCGGATTCGGAGGATAGCCCTCGAAGATAGTTCACCTATAAACTTACTTACTGCTGAAATACAACCGTTGGACTAGACGAGGTATCGGTCATGCTTTCCTTCTGTGTCCCCAGGTAAGAGATCCCGAACGTTAAGAGCCGGGCAGCAGCTCCTTGCTGGCCTCGCCGCCGCTCGTACTTCCGATTGCCCGCCAACTGCCCGCATAGTAGGAGGCCGCACCACCGTCAAGCGGATTCCCTTGACTGTCCTTCAGCTGCACCTTGACGTTTACCGTCTGGAAGACGATGACGGCGTCGGTACCGGTATTTTGCACCTTCTCGTTGCGTGTCCCTTCATATGTTAGCGCGACAAGAGATTCACAATCGTGATAATCCACAATTAAATAGAAAACGGAGCCCGCAAACCCGCGCGACTCCGTTTTTGTTGATCATATTGAAACTCCATCTGTTTATATCACATTGCCGGGATTTCAGAAGGCACCTTCAAATTGGTTACATCGATCCCTTTTTCATCGCGTGCTTTTAAGTCTTTTAAAAACTCAAGGAAGCCATAACGAGGTTTCCAACCAATTGCCTTTTCAGCCTCAGAAAGGTCATGTTGTTCCACTTGCTCAGGCAATTCGATTTCATATTTCTTTAGCAAATGAATTGCACCAGGAACCTGTTTCTCACACCACTCTGGACCATATTTTTTGAAGTCTTGGATTACTTCTATCGGCATCCCGTGATTTGTATGAACAATTGTACGAAAAAGCCCTACTTTCTTCTCCAAAACAGCCTTGACTGAGGCAACTGTAGCTTCAGCAACGTCCCTTCTATCCACGCCATTACGAAGCAACCGTGCCCCGAACTCTAAGTAGGGGCGAGGTATGAACTCATGGTAACGAAGCATAGCTATCGATGCACCGGTCATTTCATGATAAGTCCTACACAGATCTTCCCCAATAACTTTACTAACGCCATAGACCGAGCCCCATCCATATGCCATTGAAGAAGCATATACAATAGATTGAATCCCAGCTTGTCTGCATGCTTCTAGAACATGGAATGTTCCATCCACATTTACAGCAAAAATCGTTTCATCGCTAACGGGTGGATTATGTGCGCAATGCCACGCTGCTAGATGAACAACCGCATCCATTCCATTTACCGCTTGACGTACATCACCTGGGGTTCTCGTGTCACACCTAACGAATTCGATTTCTCTCAAATCGTCCGCATTTGGGGGCATAACGTCTGCCATCCTAACCGAATAACCTGCTTGAATTAATGCTCTGCAGACAGCTTGACCACCATTGCCTGCAGCACCGGTAACAAGTACTTTCATGATTTCACACCACCTAACTTCAATTCCATCCTTTAGCGATAACCGGTTTCTTTTTATTATTCAAAACCCTACCTAATAAACTCAATTTCTTTTTTCGTTTGAGAGCGAGTTTAACACCTTCAATTAGTAATATTGATCTCAATTCGTCGCGACGATTGAGCGTGTGTAACCTCTTTATGAACTGCTTGTCCATGTTGACCATCCTCTCAAATGTCTGTAAATGAGTAGCAGGACTTCTTATTCTGATATATACACATTATAAACTTGTATTGGATAAATGTTTGTCACATTATAGATGAGTACTACGCTTATTTTGTCGACATTTAGGTAGTACAAAGATTTATCCATGGATATGTCCATGTACCCATTCACTTATTTGAAGAGCCACTTCATTTACCCCTGTTTTAGAAGTCTCGACGGTCGGCATTGGTGGTGTATATGCTTTGTCAGCATTTTCAAGCAACCACTTTGCAAAGGATTTATGTTCTTGAATCATTTCCTCTGACCATTTCCTTGCACGTAATCGTAATTCACGGGTTTCATCGTCACAATGTAAGTTCAAATAGTAAATATTCTTGAAGTATGGATAATCCTCACACTTTTCAACATCCCACGGCATCATTGTTCCACATATGATAGATATTCGACCACTTTCGGCTATATTTCTTGCAACACGAAGCCAAATATTTTGAATTTTGTTCCAGTCGTCTCCAACAAAAGGATGAATGGAATCAATGTCGAAAATATCAACATCTGGTAATAATCCTCTGAGTTCCTTAATAACTGTCGTCTTCCCTGCACCACTTGCACCTGTCACTATAAACAACGGTATTTTTTCGTCCATGCTTCTTCCCCCTTATGCGAAAAAAGCAGCCAATCCATACGGAACGGCTGCCTTTGTCTTTCACTTAAATTTCATTCCACAATTTTCTTAAGTTATTCATGCCTATCCGTGAACCGATTTCGCAGTCTTCCATCCCTTCGAATTCTACGGTTACATAGCCGTCATAGCCCGTATTTTTGATCAGCTTTATGATTTCTCTGATCTCGATGTCCCCATGGCCGACGATTGCGCCCCTTAAATAATTGCCGTTTGTAGTCCGGAACCAATTGCCTTCTCCCGGGTCTTGATAGTACGGTCTGAAGTAAAAGTCTTTAAAATGGATTAAGGAAGCGTAAGGCAGATTTTTGCGCACGCCGACAAGCGGGACTTCGTCCACGCACATAAAATTACCTACATCCAAGGTCGTTTTAAAATTGGGGCGGTTCACTTCTGCTAGCACACGCTGCACCCGGTCGCTCGCCTGCACAGAGAAACCGTGATTTTCAATCGTTGTCGTTATGCCGTAGTTTGCCGCATAATCGGCAATAATTCGGCTTCCACGAACGATGAGCGGTAAGCTATTTTCAAAGTATTCGATTGTCATTTTCTCCGGAGGCAGTGTAAAAGCAGTAACATCATGGCGCATATGTCTCATGCCCAATCGATGCACGAGATCAACGTGCTGCTTGACGCGATCCATCTCCGCTTCGAACTCTTCCTCCGTCCCCTGCACGAAGTTAGCGGGTATTGAATAATTCGATAAATCGATGCCGACCGATCTTGCCTTATCTCTGAGCTCATCCGCCAGCTCTAGGTTATCCACAAGCGTATAGCCATACGGAACAAGCTCCAGATGCTCACCGCCGTTGTCTTTCACCCACTGAACAACATCCAGAATTGTCATTTTTTCCGACTTCAACGCCTGCAGCAAACTATAAGAACTAAGCCCGATTTTCATCTTCATACCTCCAAGTATTCATCGATTAACGTTCTACCTTCGAATCAGTTTACCGAATAAGCAGCAAATTTGCGCACAATCGGCGTCGCTGCGCACGCGGTGAACCGAACTCTCAGTTCGCTTGTATCAACCGCTTTAAATCTATCGATTTTCTTGTGACCGATTGCGCTTCCTTTTACAAGCTCTACCCACTCGCCGTTACACTTCGCTTCAAGCACATATTCCCGTACCCGTTCGCCGTGTGCGATGTCTTCCATAATCATAACATGGTCGACGGATTGCTCGCCATCCAAATGAAGCGTTACTTCCATGCCTTCTCCTATTGTGACAGCTAGCGGAGCATCAAACCGACGACGGATTTCATCGCCTAGTTCGATTACGCGCTGCACGTCCACTTCCGGCAGTAGACCGCGGTCATCAGGAGCCACGTTTAACAGCAGTGTCGCGCCATGCCCTACAGAGCGGTAGTAAAGATCCATCAAGTGTTCCAAGCTGTGCAGGCTGCTCTCGTCGTCCGGATGCCAAAACCAATGGCGTCTGCGGATCGGCACATCGCACTCCGCAGGCACCCATGACGTAGTCCCTTCCATCCAAGTAAGCATGTCGCTTGTGAACATGCTCTCTCTTGCACTCTCCGCCGTATTCCAGCACGGGTATGGGGCAACGCCGTCTTCGTTTCCAACCCAGCGAATCGTCGGCTGCCCCATATTGAACACCATCGCATCCGGTTGGTACTGTGTGACAAGTCCGATAATTCTCTGCCAGTCGTACTCCCGTCCCTGAGAGCCTGCCCCATCAAACCATACCTCAACAAGCGGACCGTATTGTGTCAACAGCTCCATCAATTGTTCGGCATAGAAATCGTCGTATGCCGCTTTGTCCGAATAACACGGCTCATGACGGTCCCAAGGCGACAAGTACAAACCGAACTGCAACCCTTCCTCCCGGCAGGCATCAGACACTTCGCGGACAACGTCCCCTTGTCCGTCTTTCCATGGGCTCGACTTGACCGAATAATCGGTCGTCTTCGTTGGCCATAAGCAGAACCCGTCATGATGCTTGGCAGTCAAAACAAAATATTTAAATCCGGCCTGCTTGGCCGTCTTCACCCACTGGCGCGCATCCAGTTGCGTTGGATTGAACTTTTGTGGTGAGTCTGTGCCCTCTCCCCATTCCTGATCGCAAAACGTGTTCATGCCAAAATGACAAAACATGCCCAGCTCCAGATCCTGCCAAGCCATCTGCTGCAGGGTCGGTTTAGCTAAAACGTCAGTATCCATGAATCAGCCACACTCGCTTTCTATCATTTGTATGATCATAGCCTTAGCTATAGTAGTCAGAAATCGCATAGTTCCGCCATCCGATCAAATCCGAAGGCGGAACCTATTTTCGTATTACTTTTTGGCAATGGCCTTTTGATAGATTTCGATATACTTGCCTAACTGCAGGCCGTCAAAGCCTTTTACATAGGTATCCCAATCTTTCTCAATGTCTTTGCTGCCCGTAATGAACTGCGCCATGTTGGACTTAATGTAATCGCGGATTGTCGTTTTCAGTTGGGCTGCCACTTCCGCATCTTCCAGTGCGATGAACACGCTAGACGGATACATCATCTTCGATTGGAAAGGTTCATATTTCGCCGATTCACGCTTCAGTCGAACTTCGTAGGCGCCTTCAGCAAACGGATCTTGAAGCGCTGCCCACGAATCGCGGTATTGGAACGTGCGGAGAGACGGACCGATCTGTTCCCAACCATCGTTGTGTGTCGGTTTGGTTTCAGCTTTCGTAATAATCGCATATTTCGCCGGCTTGCCGTTCATATCCAGCTCGCCGTCCTTCGCTTTGCGCCATCCTTGGCCTTCCGGACCGCGCTCTTCAAGTACGATCGCTTCTTCCGTGTATAGATAGTCGGCCAAACGGATTGCGGCAATTTGCTGTTCTTTCGTCGCTTTATTCGTAATCGCCATCTGCGAGCTGCCCACTCCCGCATAATACCCTGCTTGCTGCACACCGTTCGGTCCTTTGAGCGGAGGAACGGTTACATATTCTTTATGGCGCGGGTGCTTTTCGTCCGGCGAGTGCGCGTAACTGATCAAAGCCGTTGTAATGCCCCCCATCACATTTGCGTCCTGACGGTTGCCCAACTGCTGAATGGCATCGGAATTTTGCGTAAAAGACGCTGGATCGATCAGTCCTTCCTTGTATAACTTGTTCAGGTACAACAATCCCTGCTTCCATTCTGCCTTATTGGCGGACAAATCCACTTTGCCGTCCTTCAACTGGAGGAACGTGCCGCTGTCTTTGTCCACCTGGTCGTCGATAATGAACGAGTTCATCAAGAAGGAGGCGATGTTGCCTGCCCACATGTCGTCGGAACCAGTAAGCGGAATCTCGTCTTTTTTACCATTGCCATTAGGATCTTTTTCCTTAAATGCTTTCAGCACTTCGTAAAACTCGTTCGTCGTTGTCGGCATTTTCAGCCCGAGCTTATCCAGCCAAGACTGGTTAATCCACAGCTTCTGGGCATAGTTACAGTGATAGCACTCGTTTATTTGCGGAAGCGCATAAATGTTGCCATCCGGTGCCGTGATAGAGCTTTTCAGATAAGGCAGATCAGCCATCGCTTTCTTGAAGTTCGGCGCGTATTTATCAATTAAATCGTTCAGCGGAATAAACACGCCCTGCTTGCCGTACTTCATCTGCTCATCTTTAGTCAAGGATCCATGTAAAATCACTTCTGGATAATCGCCGCTTGCCAGCATTAGTTGTTTGCGGTCGTTTAGCGCTTTGTCAGGTACGAGGTCCCATTTAATTTGAATGTTTGTCTTGTCCTGAACGTATTTCGTAAATGTATTGGTCTCCATATTCTCGATGCTGGCGAGCTGAGGTGCAAACATTTTAATCGTCATCGGTTTCTTTACGATCGGGTATTGTCCAACAGGTGAGAACGCATCGCTAGCAACAGGCGCGCTGCCTGAAGGTGTGTTTACCGCAGGTGTACCTGATTCTGTGCTGCAAGCGCTCAAAATGAGCGAAAAGCTTAATGCTACCCCCATCGTACCCGTATAAGCTTTATTCCATTTTTTCATATAGACGACTCCTCCCGTTTTATCGAACCATGTAATTTGAATCTAAAGGAAGTAATCTAAGCTGCAGGACTAACGTACCACCACCCTTCATGTTAATTGGGCTATTTGGCTGCCATAGCGTTACCCTTTCAATGAACCGATCATGACGCCCTTAACAAAATGCTTCTGCACAAAAGGATATATGATCAGCACGGGGGCACTCGCAACAACGATCAGCGAATATTTGAGCAAGTCCTTCAGCCCCTGCTGAGCCAGCATTTGATCCACTTTGGACACCATGGTCGCATCAATTGTGTTCAGAATCAGAATGTTGCGCAGCACGATTTGCAGAGGGAACAAATTCGGTGATTTCAGGAAAATCAAGGCATCGAAGTAAGCGTTCCAATGGCCGACTGCATACATCAGCGTTAGCACAGCCAGAATCGGTTTGGAGAGCGGAATCACGATACTGGTAATGAACCGGATGTCGCTGCAGCCGTCTAGTTCAGCAGCTTCGGCAATCTCATCGGGAATCGTTGTCTGGAAAAAGGTGCGGGCGACAATAACCTGAAACACAGCCATCGCCCCCGGCAAAATCATCGCCCAGCGAGAATCGAGCAAATGCAGGTTTTTCACAACCAGATAGAACGGGATAAGCCCTCCGTCAAACATCATCGTGATGACTAGGAGTACCATAATAAAATTGCGGCCATAGAACGTTTTTCTGGCCAGCGGATAAGCAAGCATGACGGTCAATGCTACGTTGACGGCCGTACCGGCGACGGCATAAAAGAGCGAATTCGAGTAACCGGATACGATTTGCGGATTGCGGAACACCGCTTTATAGCCCTCCAGCGTAAAATCAACCGGAAACAGCCACACCTTACCGGATACGACAGCTTGCGGTGAGCTAAACGATGAGCTAATGATGAAAATGAGCGGGAACAGGACGACTATCAGCACTACTGTTAATAGAATGTAGATGCCTAGCAGAAACAACCGATCGCCCTGCGATTCCCGAATCGTTGTCGTTTTTAACATAAATGATCCTCCTTACTGCGGACTGACGCTCCTGAATTGTGCGTAACATCGGATTCTTGCGACTCCATCCGTCGTTACCACAAGCTCGAATTGGACAGCTTCTTGGCTATGTAGTTGACACCTACGAGAAGAATCAGGTTGACGATTGAGTTAAAAAAGCCGATTGCTGCTGAGAAGCTAAAGCTAGAGCTAAGCAGACCCACCTTGTACACATAGGTCGAAATGACTTCCGACGTGCTGACGTTGAGTGGATTTTGCATCAAATATATCTTTTCGAAGCCAAGCTTCATTATGTTACCTAAATTCAAAATGAGCAGGATGACGGAAACTGGGATCAAACTTGGGATATCGATATTGATGATCTTCTGAGGTCTGGACGCGCCATCTACTTTAGCCGATTCATACAGTTCAGGGTTAACGCCTGACAGAGCCGCTATATAAATGATGGCACCGTAACCCGTATACTGCCAAACATCTGACCAGACATAGATCGATTTGAACAAGCTGGGGATGCCCATGAAGTTTGTGTTATCCACGCCGAGCATTTGCAGAAACTTGCTGATGATTCCGACGTTTGGCGACAGTGTTACGATGAGAATGGACACCATGATAACCGTTGAAATAAAGTAAGGCGCGTAAGTGACCATCTGGACGCTCTTTTTGAAAAATCCGTTGCGTATTTCATTCAAAGCCAACGCCAGTATGATCGGGGCTGGAAAACCAACAAGCAAACCGTACATACTGATGCCGAGCGTGTTCTTCATATACAACCAAAAATTCGGCGATTCAAAAAATTGTTCAAAATATTTCAAACCAACCCAGGGACTTCCCCAAATGCCTTTGATGACGTTGTAGTCTTTGAAAGCAATGACAACACCAGCCATAGGAATATACTTAAAAATGAGCAAATAAAGAAGCGGAAGCAATACAACCAAATATAACTGCCAGTGACGCTTCATCTTTTTCCCAACAATGTTTAAAGATGACTTGCTGCCGGGCATTGCCGTTTTATGCTGCTTGCTGTGGTTTGGAGGTGTGGACGTCCTTAATTCCTTTTGGATGATTGACATTAGCTCCTTCTCCTTTCGTCTGTGCTGATTGCGCTTTCATATCCTAATACTAGAGTGCGATAACAGGTTGCTGCAAGAAACAAGAATCGTGGCCCTAACCTTTTTCGCATAGCCTGAAAATACGCGTAGCTCCGGTTAATAGCCGGAGCTGCTGCTTGATAACCATTATTAAACTGATAGGTGAACAAGCTCGGCAAACTCTTTTCTACCGCTTAACCAATTTCACCCAGTCTCCCTACGCACCGCATCCTCACGAAATTCGCTAGGGGAGCAGCCAATCACTTTCTTAAACGCGCGGCTGAATGAAATCGCGCTCGTATAACCGACCTGTTCGGCTACCTCCTGCATGGAAGCTTGTGATTCCGTAAGGAGACGCTGTGCAACCTGCATGCGGATATCGATCAGGAAGTCGACGAACTTCTGTCCGGTCTCTTCCTTAAACAGCTTACTTACATATTTGGCATTGATGTTAAAGTTTGAACTGAGATATTCAAGCGACATATTCGGATTGGCGAATTGCTCTTCGATGAATTTTCGCATATCACGAATCGTAGCTGCATGCAGACGCTGCTCCTGCGCTTCCTGCAAAACGGTACCCAGACTATTTAGCACAGCCAGAGTCTCTTCCCGCATTTGATCGAGAGAATGGCTATTATCAATGGTTTTGCTGAGCTTCGGCAAACCGTCCCTTACCCATATTTCTTGAAACTCTTTCGTCATGCCCGCCATTTCCCGGCCCAAATAGTAAATTAAATAATTCATCAGATTCGTAATCTCATCCTTCGTCAGCAGCCCCTGTTTCATTTCTCCAAACAGCTCGTCGTACTTCGCCTTCCATTCGTCATCGAGAAGTCTGAACGACTGGACAATAGAGCGAATCGCGTTCAGATGCGAGAACACTTCTGCTTGACCGTGATTTGCTATGTGTTTGCTTGTAATGAGCCGGTTTTCCCCCAGCACAATTTTGTGCTTCAGTGCCGTTAGCGCCTCTTTGTATGAATTTGCAACATCGGAAAGTTGTTCAACCTGCTCGCCGATACCGATAGTTACCGTAAACTTAAGGTTATCCTGCGTCCATACTCGAACGCTCTCAAAAAGCTCGTGAATCTCAGAATGCTCGCTGGCCTCCTCCTCGCTGTCAACGAACACCATGACGCTGAGCTGAGACGCGGAAGTCCACTCTGCCCACAGCTCGAGCTCATGCTTGGGCGCAAGCTCTTGAATGACGCTGCGAAGCGCGAATTTAAGCAGATTCTGGTCTATGCGCGAGTATTGGCGGCAAAAGTCATTGTATTTATCCATTTCGATCACAAGCATCACTTGTCCGTCGGAAGGGCGTGGAAGCTGCAGACTACTCGTTTCTTCCATCCATTCATCGATCGTTAATCCCGTACCGCCTTCAATGAGCTGATGAAACAAATACTTCGTTCGAAGATGCATGTCTTCTTTGTGCTTTTGCTGATACTGATTGGACTGCTCAATAATATTTACGAGCGCCGATTCGATGAACGAGAACTCATCCCCGCCCTCCTTAGACAAACTACCTGACAGCGGAAGACGGTAACCTCGAATACGCGCCACTATCTGCTCAAGCGGTTTGGAATTGCGTCTGGTCACATAAACGAGCCATATGAATCCAAACAAAATCATCGCGATCCCGATAATAAACCACACATTATATAGCGAGGAGACGATATGAAAAACCCTGCCGTTGACAAGTCCGCTTTGATAGGACCATCCTGTATAGCTCGACACGTAATTGGAGAATACCCTTGCTTGTTCATTAGAGCTTGAAGCTTTAAATAAATCTTTGCCTGATGCGTCCTGAACCCCGATAAAGCTTGCTTTCGAATCGTACAGGTCGGCGATATTTTTTTGCAAAGAATCGGTCGCCACATTGACAACGATCATTCCTTTCTCGCTCGTTATGAACGGCGCCCCCCGGACAAGACTGACAACAGGCTTGCTGCCTTTTACCGAAAACTGCTCAAAGTCTCTAACGCCCGACCAGTGTTTGGACATCTGCGGAACCATGGCTCGTTTAATGAACGGCTCATCCTTATAATTGCTGAGTTGATCGCTTGTCGCATTGCTGAGAACGAAATTGTCTTCAAAACGCACCAAATAGATTGAATCGATTATTGGATAGGAAGAGATCATATCCTGCATTTTTTTTACCGCACTTATGTTGATGTAAACGTTATCTTTCGCTTCATTATTAAAGAAATCAATCAATTGCTTATTATTAATCGATTCGGTCATCACCATATTGTCAATCGCTTTCAGGGAGGTGTCGATCAGGCGCATTGCCTGCAGTGATAGCATTTTGTTGGCGTTCAGCGCCTCCTTCCGGCTTTGCTCGCTTAGCAGCTGAAAAAACACGAAAAACGTAAACGTGACCACGATAAAAAAGATCGGTACATACGAAAGCAGCAGCCGATGAAATAACGTTTTTCCCATATTCAGCCTCCAGTTTAGAATACCTGCTACTGTTTATTTCTTTATTCAGACGTTATTCCCTTTGAACTTATTAAAAACTTATTGAAAAGTTAATCTTAATGGAACTATAGCCTTTAGTTGAATAACAAAAAGTGACCCACAGCAATAGGCTGAGGGTCTAAGGTTTATATATTTTAAACAAATCGTCGCATTAGTCTCTATTTAGAAACATAGAAACATGTTCGGCAAACAAATCTGCGTATTGGAACAGGAATCCGTGACCGGAATCCGGATAAATGATCAGTTGTGCATTAGGAATGCGTTGGGAAACAATATAAGAATTGATTGTCGGAACCATAATATCGTTATCTCCATTAGCTACAAGAACGGGCTGCTTAATCTCTCCCAGTCGGTCAAAGGTTGAATTCGTTCCCCAAGCCATAGCTGATTTTATTTGCGCTTGTACCGATTCAGGCTTGACTAGCGGCGCTCTGTCGTCTTTTCTTCTAGCAAGCTGTTCCAGATATTCAAGTCCTGCCGCTCTGCTCGTTTCCGTAGATTCGAAGAATAAGTACAGGAAGTCCTCCGGTTCGTTAACCGGCTTAAAAGCGACTTGGAACACTTCAGGTTTGCCCTGCTGTGTACCTTCCCCAGTTCCACCTCCCGTACCTGCCAAGATCAAACGACGGACCAAGTCTGGGCGATCAAGCGTTACTAGTTGCGCTATATAACCTCCCATTGAGAAGCCGAGAAGGTCCACTTGTTTAAGACCAAGTGCTTCAATGAAAGTAACTGCATATTTCGCTGTTCCAAAGAAAGTTTCTGCGACCTCTCCTGAAGATAATCCCACACCTGCGCTATCGAATAGGATGACCGTACGCTCCTTCGCCAATGCATTGACAAAAGCAGGATCCCAATCATCCATCGTACCTCTGAAACGTTGGCAGAATACAAGCGGAACATCGGATGTTTTACCGAAAGTCCGGTAGGCGAATCTAATTCCGTCAGCTTCAATATAAGAAGTCTCAATGGTTTCTGCTGTTGCTCCATTTTGTTTAACTGTATTCATGATCTATCTTCTCCCCTGAGATTAAGTTTTAGTCTTATGTCCAAAAGATGATTCTTATGCCATTTGTGGTTTTCTTAATGTCAATCGAAGGTAACCGATCGCGCAACCGATGGATAAGAATACAACAACCGCCAATCCCCAATAGATGTTGCTATAAGCGCTCGCTAGAGGAATGTTCTTCTGCCAAACAAGGGCACTTGCTGTCATAGCAACACCAAAGGCTCCGCTAAAAAATTGGAGAAGCTGAAACAAACCGAGTCCAGAGCCAATCTGCGAAGGCAGCAGTATTCTAGACATTTCATTGGATACACTACTATTCAAGATTGTGATACTTACACTCATTAACATGTAAATCAACATGATCGAAACAAAAGAAGTACCTTCGAACAAGGCGAACAAAATGACAGAAGCGAGAAGGAACAACGGTAGAAATCTGATAATCGTGTTGTTTCCACTCGCATCAATGATACGGCCGACCCGTCGGGAAACGAACACGGCTAAAATCGAGCCTGGAAAAATGACAAGCCCGGCTTGAATAGCACTTAGGCCATACTGTTTAACAAGGATCTGCGGCATTAGGAATAGTGTAGCAAAGCTACATAGATACGCTGCAATCCCCACTGCTCCTAGAATGAGAAAAGACCGATTCTTGAATAGTGATGGGAGTACGAAAGGCTCCTTAACCGATCGAATGCGAACGATAAATAAAGCAAGAGCGATAAGCCCAATCAACAGCATAAACCATGAATGGTTGGTTAAGAAAAGAAGCAGTCCTGTCGTTCCAACGCCAATAAATAGTGCGCCTAGGGCATCAAAAGACCCTTTCCGCGGCTCTTCCTTAGGAATGAGCACTACAAAAAAAGGTACTAACAGCAAAGTAACTGCCGTCACGGCGAACAAAATGTGCCAGCCTAGGTATTGGACAATGGCTCCACCTACAACCGGACCTAATCCAAGACCAAGCGAAATGGATGACATGATCAGAGCCATTGCTTTACCCCGCCGCTCAACCGGAACATACCTGGAAATCAAATTTAGGGACAAGGCTGGGATTGAACCTGCTCCAGATGCTTGTAGAATGCGAACGATGAGCAGCATGATAAAATTGTTACTGAACAATCCGGCGATTGCCGCTAGGCTCAGAAATAAAATTCCTATAATAAAAAGCCTTCGGATAGGAATGAAATCAGCTAATCGGCTGTACGTAATGGATGCCATCGCGAATACTATGGAGTAGCCCGTCACTATCCACGAGGTAGATGAAGGAGATAGATGAAAATCTTTTGAAACAGCAGGTAAAGCCAAATTAAACATCATCGTGTTCATGATGACGAGTACGATCGTTATACCAAGTAGAAGGATAACCACACCTTCTTTCATAACACCCTGATCTTTCACATGGCTAGAATTATTCTTCATTTTAAACAACCCCTCCCTCATGCTTTATTCTTCTTATAGTTCCCCACATGTGATAAGTGAATATTAGAGTCATCCAGAATTCTTCCTTCCCAATTAATGTATCATTTAAGAATGATCATTCTCAAATGGACAGCAAAATAACAATTATCGGCTGCGTTATCTAAGCCCAACTATACGCCATTTAAGAATGGTCAGTCAACTATAATATTTGGTTATAAGGATATATGCTGGTTTTTTAAAGCCGTATTGATGATTTCCCAAAGAATATTAGCTGTTTATTTTGACTAACCGTTCTTAAATAACTATACTATCCTTAAGGAGGTTATCCTATGCCCAGACCGAAAGAATTTGATCAAGAACTCGCTTTAGATAAAGCCATGGAGCTATTTTGGCGGCAAGGCTACGAAAGAACTTCTATTCAAGACCTCGTGGAACAGACGGGTGTTCACCGTGGAAGCCTGTATGATACGTTCGGAGACAAAAATCAATTTTTCTTGACCTGCCTGGATCGGTTCCGTCAAGTTTCCAACCATAGACTTTTTTCGATCTTAGAGGAAACTGGTTCTCCCAAAGAGGTGCTTTCTCATTTCTTTGATAGGGTAATCGACAGTGCCTTGGGTAACGGAACTCAGCGAAGGGGATGTTTTATAGCAAATACGGCCATGGAGCTGGCAGCAATCGATCCCGGCATAGCCAGTAGAGTTGAAGCTTATAACCTCGATATGGAGTCCCGATTTTATAATTTTCTACTGATGGCGCAAAAACAAGGGGGAATGAAATTCCATCATACCCTGCGCGAGCTTTCACGGTTTTTGGTTAATACGCGCAACGGCCTTTATGTATTGGGCAAAACCGCTTCAGATCGGCAATCTCTGCAGGACGTTGTGAAAGTAGCCTTATCTATTTTGTGATCCGAGAAAAAACGAATAAAGAAGTATCCCTGTTTACGCAGGGAATACTTCTTTCTGTGATTCGCGATTAGGATTTACACTTTATCCTAAAGCCGAATCTAGCGGTTGATTCAATACATGTGTTCGCCAGCATGCCAATAATACTAATTTTGTGAATTGCATGCATTTTAAGCTGATGATTAAGGTCTGTGTTCGCAAATCCACTTGCCGCGCAGTCGCGTCAAGCCACTTTATCGTATTACAGTTGTGTAAATTCTTTCTGAAGCTTCTCTGACCAAAATCTCCTCAGCATGAATGCATGCTGCTTCCATTGGATTAATCCAGTGGAAGTAGGGATTTGGAGCCACTGATCGAGACTTTATCGCAACGGCTTTCTATGCCTATTCCGTTTCATTACTCGCGAAAACAGCAAAAGTGTTATCGAAGGAAGACGATTGGGAATTATATACGCGCTTATATGCTCAAATACGTCATGCTTTTCAACACGAGTTTGTCACCCCCTCTGGAAAGTTATCTGTCCCTACACAGACTGCCAACGTATTGGCGCTCATGTTCGATCTTCTGGATGGAACCGCTAAGGAACGTGCGGCCAAAAAGCTTATAGAGCTCTTGGAAGAAAGTAAGTTCCATTTGACCACCGGCTTCGTCGGAACTCCCTACTTGAATCTAGTATTAAGCCAAATCGGCCATACCGAAGCGGCATATCAGCTATTGTTTCAACAAGATTATCCATCTTGGCTTTACCAAGTTACAAAAGGGGCCACCACCATTTGGGAGCATTGGGATGGCATCAAGGAAGATGGCAGCTTCTGGAGTAAGGATATGAATTCGTTTAATCACTATGCCTACGGCGCGATTGGTGATTGGTTGTACCACTGCGTTGCCGGTATTGATGTCGATGAAGAAGCACCGGGGTATAAGCATATTCAAATCAAACCGCAGCCAGGTGCAGGCTTAACTTGGGTAGAAGCGAAACTGGAATCTATGTATGGATGGATTCATGCAGAGTGGCGGCAGTCGAGTGAGCATATAATGGAAATTAGGATAAGTATTCCACCGAACACGACTGCATCTGTCCTTCTTCCGAATGCTAAAGAAACTCATCTCCGCGAGAATGGTGCAGCGCTAGATCAAACTACTGGAATTAGTGAAATCAGGCAAACGGAAACTGGAGTATCACTGACATTAGGGTCAGGGACGTATAGTTTTACTTATTAAAGGCAAGCTCCACGGGGAATATACTTCTGATATCGTATCCTACCCCTATAAAAATATACGCTGATTAATCAATGAGGGATCAACAAAAAAATGAGGTGGTAAGGTTATACTTGCCCGGCCTAAACTCCCCTTAAGTAGTGGACCTTCCCCGACTTTAGTACAGCTTCCATAACCGTCGACGGTCCGTTTTCTTAGATGTTCGAAGAAGCTACAATAAAGACATAAGAACGAAGCAGACATACAATATGCTTACATTTGAGAGGAGACTTATACAATGAACAAATTATTCAGATCCACTACAGACAGTAAATTAACCGGCCTTTGCGGAGGAATCGCTGAATGGCTCGGAGTTAATCCAACCATCATTCGCCTAATCGTTGCTTTTACTGCTCTATGCAGCTTTGGAACCGTCATACTGCTGTACTTCATCGGCTCTATCCTTGTTCCGAAAATGCCATATAGCCACATATAAAAAAGAGGCTGTCCCAAAAGTTCATTATGAACTGGGACAGCCCTTTTGTTTCGACTATAATAGAAAGTCACCCCGAACTCTATTTAGAGGAACGTAGGGCCGCTATTTCGAGAAATATGCGAATAAAATCGTATAGGAGGAACGTGAGAGCGCTATTTGATCAAAAGGGGCGATTCGGAGACAAAAAACCGTGAAATAACGCCTCCTTGTTCCTCTTCCTCATCATTTCGGGAGTTTTTCAACCAAATAACGCCTCTACGTTCCCTCGGTAAGTTCTAGTTACCAAACCATAGCACGTTACAGTAACGGTCAAAGTGCCTGCCATTACTCCATAAACACCTTTTGAGACAGCCCCTTTAACTTGGTGCTTATTAGTTATTTCCAGATTGATCATGAGGCACCGTGATGGTTGCAGTTATAAATGTTTTGTTGCCCACTTTATCGGTAGCCGTGTACGTGATGGTGTAGATGCGTGGTTTTTCCGCAAGAGTGATTGGGTTCCTGATCATATATGTCTTATCGAAACGGTGCACCAAGGAGCCAACACTTGCGGGCACCCAGCAAAATTAATGAATACTTGTAATTGGTGCCAATTCAGCCGCTATATCTGTCTCTTGTAACATGGAAGTTATTTTTTTGATGTCATAAGACAGCACTCTATCTTTTTCCAAAAACGGTACCTGTTCGCGGCACTTGGCATAAATCCACTTTGTCCCTTTGCCCAGAAGCTCGGGATCACGATAATCGATAGCTTGAGAAGCACATAAAAGCTCAATAGCGATAACTGAGTAAGCATTTTCTACAATTTGCTTCGCTTTTCGAGCACCGATCGTTCCCATGCTCACGTGATCCTCTTGATTACCTGAAGATGGAATTGAATCGACACTAGCTGGATGAGCTAGAGATTTATTTTCGGACACCACCGAAGCGGCAGCATATTGGGCAATCATAAACCCGGATTGAAGACCTCCATGCTTCGTCAAAAAGGGCGGTAGATCACCATTTAAATGCGGATTTACTAAGCGCTCGATCCTTCTCTCGGATATGTTGGCCAATTCTGACATACAGATGGATAAAAAGTCCATGGCCAATGCGATCGGTTGCCCATGAAAATTGCCGCCAGAGATTACCCTCTCTTGCTCCTCGAATATGAGTGGATTATCAGTGACTGAATTCATCTCCACCTCGATTTTTTCCAATACATACGAAAGTGCATCACGACTCGCTCCATGCACCTGCGGGATACAGCGAAGAGAATACGCATCTTGAACCCTTATTTCCCCTTGATTTGTCATCAATTGGCTTCCCATCGTCAGTCTCTTTATATTTTCGGCAACCTGCAGTTGGCCTTTGTGCGGTCTAATTTCATGCGTTTGTGCATCGAAAGCGTCCCTAATACCTAATAATGCCTCGCAACTCAGAGCTCCCGTCGCATCTGCCCATTTCGCCAAATTCAAAGCGTCATAACAGGCAATTGCCCCGACCGCGGTCATGACTTGGGTTCCATTAATTAGCGCAAGTCCTTCCTTAGCTTCTAAAGATATCGGTTGAATGCCCGCCAATTTCATTGCCACTCCGCCATCTAGGCGCCGACCTTCGTAAACCGCCTCACCTTCTCCAAATATGACTAAAGCTACATGCGACAAAGGAGCCAAATCGCCACTGGCACCGAGCGAACCTTTCTCTGGCACGACCGGAACGACATCTTTATTCAGCATCTCGATCATCGTTTGGACAACCTCAAGCCGGATGCCCGAGTAACCTAACGATAGCGATTTAATTCGAAGCAGCATAATCGCCCTAACGACTTCTACTGGCAATGCTAGCCCTATTCCGCAAGCATGACTGCGAATGAGATTTGCCTGGAGCTCTTGTGTATCTTCACTAGAAATATAAGTATCACTGAATTTACCAAATCCGGTGGTAAGTCCATAAACTGTTTTTTTCTCTCGAAGGAGCTTTTCCACATAACTTCTGCTGCGATTCATTTTTTCCACACTCGTATGATTCAAAGCTACCTTAGCCTTGTTTCGAGAGACTTCAATTACATCTTTTAATGTTAGTGTTATTCCACTACCTACTACGATTTCTGTCTTTAATGTCTGCATCATAATCTCTCCTTGTATGAAAATATAAAAAGGAGCCAATACCAAATAAGGTATCGGCTCCTAAATCACTAAAATTACTAATAGCCTGGTTTATTATTAAATTCACTAACATTGTTCCATGTGCAAAGAATAGTCATTAGTCACTAAATATCTAAATATGATTAAATCCATAGCCAAAGGCTTCATGCTCAAAACCCTTTTTGGGAGCACCAATGGTTCCGTAAATAGATACAGCGATCCACTCACCGCTCTGCTCAGAAGATTCTCCTAACTTACCGCGAACAATGGAGAATGTCAGCCCTACAGTCCGTAATATATCACCGAACTGTACCATACCTCTGCCAACTCCCTGAAGAGCTTCAATGATAGCGTGGTATAAAGCGTGCACTTCGTGATAAATATCTTTATTAATAATATGATTGTTTTTAGCCGTCGTTTCTATGGCTGCGATAACTTTGTTTAAGTCCATCGCTCCAACTTTGCCTACAACGTATCGATAGCCTTTTTCTTTCAACTCATTTTCAACATCTTCATTCCATGAATGATCTCTCAAAACTGCTAATAACATAGACAATTTACCGATCGGAAATGGTGTCTTTTCTGGACTCGACATTGGATCGCCTCCTAAAAATCTTATTTCATACTTTTTGAATCCAATGCATCACTGAGTTACATTAGCTTTAATGTAATCCATCTGTTTTAATTTTATATAGCGCATACATGCAATAATTAAGCCTTGATGACAAACCTGATCTTTGATTGTCTGTAGCTTTTATTTCAATAAAAAACAAAAAAAGATCGCGTTAAAAGTAAGCAGATACTTAGCGTATCCCAATTACTTTAGCCCCGATCTTCTAAATAACTAATTTCTAAACGACTGAACTGTATAATGAAATATAACATGGTGATTGGTGGTTGTCAATGAACGGAAAGTCTTCTTTTTTTGTAATACTCTATATCAAGCAGCACTACGAGCTGGTTCTTTAACAGTTCTACGTACTGGGAGAAACCAGAGGAGCACAATAACTAGAGCCGCTGTTATAAATACCGCTGAACCCATAATTGCTACAGAAATAGCATGAGCAAATTGTTGTTTTAATGGTGACGCTGATCGGTTCACTGCCTCAAAGACTGTAATAAGAATAGCCAAACCCATCGAACAGCCCGTTTGTTGTGCGACATTGATTAGACCAGACGCGGCACCCGAATCACGTGAATCTACACCAGACAGACCAAATGACGTCAACGGTTGAAATATCATCCCTGCGCCCATTCCCATGATGATCAACGGAACGAAGATTTGCGGAAAGAATTGAGAATCTACTGAGATTTGGCTCAACCAACTCGTACCTATAATTGCAATGATCAAACCGGTGATGAGAACCTTTAAATTTCCAAAGCGGGATACCAACCATGGCATGAGATACATCATCCCGAACTGCACAACCGTAAAAGGCAGAAATGCAAGCCCAGATTCAAAAGAGCTAAATCCAAGAACATTTTGCAAGAATTGCGGGATAAAGAAAAATAACGAAAAATTGCCACACAAAAACAAGAACCTTCCGAGATATGCTCCTGACCGCTGACGGCTTGAAAACAAACGGAGCGGTGTAATGGGTTGCTTCGCACGAGCTTCAATAAACACGAATGTCACTAACAATACAGCACCAACTATAAGTGAAATCAATGTCACCATATTACCCCATCCATTAGCTGCCGCCTGTACAAAACCAAATACCAGCGCAGTAATTCCGATAACAGAAGTCAATGCCCCCATTACATCAAAGCGCCCCGTGTTTTTCTCCGTCTCCTTTAAATATCGCGGCACCATTAAGAGCAGGGCAATACCAATGGGTACGTTGATAAACATCCCTACGCGCCAAGAAATTAAATCCGTCAGTACTCCGCCAAGGATGAGACCAATACTGCCGCCTGCTCCTGATACAGCACTGTATATCGCGATTGCTTTCGTTCGTTCTTTGGCTTCTACAAAGGTCACCGACAATAATGCGAGCGTAGACGGTGTTGCTATGGCTGCCGCAAGGCCTTGTAAGGCGCGAGTAATGATCAGAAATTCTGCTGATTCTGCTAAACCAACCAATATAGAGGCAAGTGTAAATAATGCAATACCAGCACTAAACATTCGCCTTCTCCCCAAGATATCCCCCGCTCGGGCACCTAGCAGTAAGAACCCCCCAAAAGCCAAAATATATGCGTTCTGTAACCATGTCAAATTGGTTGTCGATATATGAAGTGTACGACCGATTTCAGGCAGCGCCGTTACCATGATGGATGAATCGAGTACTACCATAAGTTGACATGCAATGATAATGATTAAAATCATTTGTTTGGACTGATGCATGCTGTTCGCCTCTCCTTCTCAAATGCTTGATTTGAACTATAGCACACAACTTTTTCGAAGTAAACACTTTGTGTGTTTTTTGTCTATTTTGTATTTAATGTAATTTAACTTGTTAATTATGTATAATAAGAAGGAGAGTTTGTAGGAGGGTTTATTATGAAAATTATTTTTGAGAATGAACAAGATAACACTAAACATAAATTACTTAAAAAATTAATCTCTTCCGTCATGACGGAAGGTTTTCAACATTTGCGGATGGACGACATTGCCAAATATATGGCCGTAAGCAGAGCCACCATGTACAAACACTTTTCTTCAAAAGAAGAAGTCATCGAGGGGATTGTACAAATTATTATTGACTACTTGGAAAAGTTGGAAGATCGATCTACGGAAGATGACGAAAAATGGTTCGGCATCTGGTTTCAAAAATTGTTTGAACAGTCGGTATCGCTCGTCGGTAAGATTACTGACGTATTTTTAAAGGATATTCAAGCGATGTATCCAGATTTATACGATGTTCTGAAAAGTGCTTTGAATAAGCGTGAAAAGATGACCTCCGAATTTTACCAGGATGGAAAAAACAAAGGCATTTTCAATCCAATAAATGAGAAATTCATTTTGCTTCAAGACGATGTTTTGCTCCGAGAGATTATTGATGTTAAGTATTTACTTTATAACCAAATGTCGATTCAACAAGCTCTCAATGATTATTATCAGTTCAAAAAAATACAGTTATTCAAAGCTGAAAAAATTTCAATCGTCGACGATTCAAACATAAAACCAATCATTGATCATCTTGTTGAAAAGTTTAACCGGACGTTGTAAGGTTGAAAGTTTAACCGGACGTTGTAAGGTTGAAAGTTCATCCTTCGCAAAAAGTAAGGGTAAAAGCGGAAATATGATCCGATAAAAAAAGAAAAACCGCCATTTAGGCGGTTTTGAATCGGACTATTTTCTTGTCACCTGGCAACAGGGAACATGCCGGTAGAAATGGCAATGCGGTTCCAAGCATTAATTGTATTGATCGCCATGATAAGAGTCACATATTCCTTTTCGTCAAAATGCTCCCTTACTTTCTCATAAACGGCTTGTGGTACACCATTCTCCGAGATTCGGGTCACAGTTTCCGTCAACTCTAACAATGCTCTTTCTTTGTCGGAATAAAAGGGGGCTTCACGCCATGCTGTGAGTAAATTAATCCTTTGCTCGGTTTCACCCATATTCCGCAGATCCCTTGTATGCATGTCAATACAATAAGCGCAACCGTTGATTTGTGACGCTCTTATTTTGATGAACTCATATAACTTTGCATCTAAACCGCTTGTTTTAATAAAACCTTCCAGCTTCAACATCGTTTGCAATGCTTCTGGATTTACTTGGCTATGCGTTAATCTAACTTCCATGTGAATCTCCTCCATATACGACTATTTTAGTATTACCTCTATAAGACAAATTAGTCCCGAGATTTGTGACAATCCAGCACGAAAGAAATATGTTGAAGTTTATCTGGATTCAAAATCTGAAAAACCTGATTTGCTTGCAACTGATTCTCATCCATATCGAAACATATAACCATATCAGCGATTTGATCCTTTACGAGTACAAGACCGGTTTGACCGTTGATGAGTATTGGAAGCCATTGCCCCAGCAGCGAGCCTTTCGCTGCAATACCTTCGAAGAGGGCCTGGACACGTTGCTTGCCGAATATGGTCTTGAGAGCTGTTCGTCTTTTTCCACCGCCATCAGAAATCAGCACGGCATCATCGGTCAGCAAGGAGACAAAATCTTTAAAGTTCCCCGTATGAACAGCATGCAAAAATTTCTTTACAAGTGGTTCTGAGTCCCCGATTTCCTCCAAATTCCGCTCCTTTCCTTGGTTAACTTTCACTTTTGCTCGACTATAGATTTTACGGCAATTTATTTCAGTTTTATTTAGCATTTCTGCGACCTCGCCGTACTCATAGCCAAGCACTTCTCTTAGAACGAATACAGCTCTCTCCACAGATGATAACTCTTGCAGCAGTACCAGGAAAGCATAAGAAATGGTTTCGTCTTGAACGACCTTTCCCATGGGATCAAGATTGTTCTCCATAATCAGCGGCTCAGGCAGCCACGCACCAACGTAAATTTCTCTTTGCTTGCGAGCCGATTCCAAGTAATTCAGGCAGCGGTTGGTCATCATTTTGACTAAATAAGATTTCAGGTTGCTGATGTTATCCGTATCTAACGTTTGTAGGGATGAAAACAGATCCTGCATCATATCTTCCGTGTCAGACACAGAGCCTAGCATCCGGTAACCTACTGAGAAAAGTAGATGCTTATACGTATGATAAATCGTTTCGAAGTCCATAAGTGCCATATATCTCCAATCTTCTGTGATTATTCCCCTACTTCCAAAAAGTAATTCAGTCGCCTTTTGGGAGGCTATTATTACTTATTATAACGATTATTCAAGCCATCGTCCTCAGTTCATGCATCCTTTCCCTTCTTCATCCGGCCATATTCGAAATCATGCACATAATAAGGAAAGGACAGGCCGAATGCAATCATTCGTCTGTCCTCTCTCTGCAATTGCACACCCTTGTGTGACGTCATAATTATTGAGAATTTATAAGTTCAAAACGTTGGTATACCAACCTCAAATTTCACATTGTGATCGCTTAAGAATCCAGTTCCCCGGCTGGGACAGGTAACCAAGCTTGCGGTTTACGGCTAGCATAGGAGCGTTGGTAGAGTGATTATTGGTTCGCAGCTGCTTCACACCGTTTGCTTGAGCAAATCGGATGGATAGAAGTTTTAGCGCATGAGCGATTCCTTTGCCTCGGTATTCCTTGACCACTCCTGTGAATAGCGTGTACAATTCGTTGCCTTGCGGAACAAGACAAGTAATCCCCACAATTGCTTCCCCTGCCATCGCAATAAAAATACAGCGCTGGTCCATCCGACGAACCATAGCGGTGAACGTTTCAAATGGAAAATCAAGCGCGCCTTGAGAGTCTGGCGTGTCGCCTGAGAGCTGCTTCACTACCTGATACAAACGCTCCATATCGTCCTCAAGTGAAAAATGCTCGAATGTTCGGAATGCAATGCCGTGTGCTTCGGATGCCCGAATACCTGCGTCGATCGTTTCTACCGGAAACGATGTCAGATCCAGCACGGACTCGAACTGGTGCGACTTGAACGTAAAGCCACGACGCTCCGCCCAAGCCCTGGCTTCGGGATTGTTGTCCCGAACGGCAGTCTGCAAGCCGATGGGCTGTTCTTCCTGCACCCAGAGTGTGAGAGCCTCGTCCAGCATCTGCCCGTAGCCCCGTCCGCGATGCGCGGCGTCGACAATGATGGTTTGACTTAAGAAGCCTTGCGGTGTCATCCCTGTGGCGTGCAAGAGCTGAGCCATTCCAACGACTTCGTTATTTACTGTCAAGACAATCCTTTTATAAAAGGGATACGTTCGTACTCTTGCCTCCTGCATCTCAAACATGTCTTCGCCAAGCGGCACATTGCTCGTTTGATTGAGCAGATTACAAACATCCGCCTTATCGGATTGTTCATACGGGCGAATGATGATTTGCATATGAGATCACACTCCTGTTTGATTCTTCAATGCTTTTAGCAAGTAGAAATTGAGCAAGATAGTAGGAGATCATCACCCCGTAACCCGCCCATGAAACCGACGTGACAAACATATTCCAAGCAAGCAGCGAATCAGACATGAAGAATATAATTGCACCTGCTATGGCAATCCAACTCCTACTAATAACAGCGCTCCAAATCATGATAGAAATCACGATGACATAAACCAACACCGGGATCCATAATCCAGCATTTCCGCCTGCAAGCATGCCTTCTTGGAGTCCGCGTAGTAACAAAAAGGAGTATGCCAAAATCGGAATAAGAGCAAGTAATTGGAAGGGAGAAAAACGCCAACGAGTCACAAAAGCAGCGACATATGCAAGATGTGCGATTAAAAAAGCGACCAATCCAAACATAAACCATTGGTTTCCTGATAACAATAAGAAGCTATCGCCTATGGCGGAGAGGAATAACCCTGCAATGATTAGGTTTTTATAAGGTTTAGCAGCATTTCGCATTGTTGCCGCTAGTACGATCATAAGAATGATAGTTCCTGGCTTTAAGATCCAACGCATCGCCATATTTTCACCTGATAATGCAAAAAGGTAGCCTAGACCTGAAAAAATAATAGCGACTATTAATAGCTTTCTATACATGGCAAAACCTCCAGATCCCAGTTACTTAACCGTTCAATATGCCCGCTGATGCGGCGGCGGCATTAGCAAAAAAAGACAACCTTTTATTTTTGTCGTAAACAACTTCTGTCACCTCTATGAGTTAATTAATCAAAGTTTAAAATCTATGGCATGAAACATAAACTTATTTCGAAAGCAGCTTTACTCCCAATGCAGCAGCAACTCCTTTAGCCCCCTCATCCATAACTTGATCATGATTCCATATGAAGGCCGGTCTCAAGATCGGGGCTAGCCTGTTCATCCATTTCTTATTTGCATTTACCTGCCAGACATATTGGACATGCGTAATGTTACCTTCTTGTGTTAGTTTCCAAACGCCTCTGCCTTCCAATTCCCCAGTAGCTTTGATTTCTAAATACTTCGGCTCTTCTTTCCTTACTATTTCCGCCACGAAAGCTAGCTGATAGGAAAGCTTTGTACGGAAAACATAGTTGTACTTATCGCCAATCCCATCTTGCCTAGAGCCTTGATATATACTCTCAGAACTTACTCCACGCCACCAATCGCTATACTTAAATCCGGCGATGAGTCCCCAAACTTGATGGATATCAGACTCGAATTTCCAATTTGTTTCAAAATTATACTTATATGAAGCCATACAGATCCTCCCCAAAACCGATTCATTTTCCGCAACGATAAACAGATATTTAAGTTACGATTGTATCAACCCAAGTTTAAAAACTGTTAAAAAAACAAAAAAAAGCGACATTCCTCGTAAGGAATTATCGCTCTGCTTAAAACTAAAACTTATACATCCAAGCAAAATTTATACCCAAAGCCTCTAACCGTATGAATATACTTGTGCGCTGCCGAATCAGATTCAATCTTCTTGCGCAGATTGCTAATATGCACCATTACCGTCCGCTCATCGCTGAAGCTGTCCCAGCCCCACACCTGCTTGTGCAGCTGTACCGCACTAAACACTTGGTTCTGATTTTGTAGTAGAAAAAGCAATAGCTGCCGCTCTTTGGCGAACAAATCGATAAACTCTCCCTTCACCAGGACCTCTAAGCTCTGCAAATTTGCCTGCAATTCGCCGCACGTGATAAGCATGTCTTCCTTGTCTCGTTTTTGACCGGCTGCCGCCCGCCTCAGATTCGCCTTAACCCGAGAGACGAGCACCATCGGATCGAACGGTTTGGTCATATAATCGTCCCCGCCTGTATCGAGTCCAGTGATAATATCTTCCGCCTCCCGCTTGCAGCTTAGAAAAACAATCGGTATATCCGAGTGTTCGCGAATCCGTCTACAAAGCTCTACGCCATCCGTATCAGGAAGCACAATATCGAGCACGATCAGATCAGGTTTTTCCTGCTTTAGTAGCGCAAGTGTCTGGCTCCCGTCTTTCGCCATAAACACCTGAAATCCGTGATTTCGCAAGTAGAGGCCGATCAGTCCCCGAATTTCCTCTTCATCATCGACGATCAATATTTTCGCTGCCTTTGTCATGCGCCTAGCTCCTCCTCCATATCGTTCATGACCGGAAGTGTAAAGGTAAACGCGCTACCGCTGCCTAACTTACTTTCCACCTCAATCGTACCGCCGTGTTGGGCAATAATCTCTTTGCAAATCGCTAGCCCGAGACCCGTTCCGGTCGAACTGTTCTTGCTGGATTCCTTCCCTCTATAGAAGCGATCAAAAACAAACGGCAAATCTTCCTCGTCAATTCCTCTTCCGGAATCCTGAACAGTGACCCTTACACCCAAGTCACCCTTCTCCCTGGAGCCAGACTGCTCGACGATAAGATGAATGATTCCACTTGAGGGCGTAAATTTTCGCGCGTTGAACAACAAGTTTGTAACGACTTGCTCCATTCGCACCACGTCAATCCATACGGGGGCTCCTCTATTTGTAACAGAAGCAGAACGATTAATAAATTCAAAGCTGTATCCATCTTGCTTGATAGACAGCTCGTATTTATCGTAGAGCGAGCGAATATATGCTGCCGGGGAAACCGCTTGACAGTCAAAGCGGATTTTGCCTGTTTCTAACTTCGACAGCTCGAACAAGTCGCCGATAATGCGATCTAAGATCAACGTCTTTTCATAGGTCAACCGCAAATACCGATCGTGGTTATCTTCATCTACTCGGTCCAAAACCGCCTTCACATATCCTTGAATGAGCGTTAGCGGCGTTCCCAGTTCATGGGAAATATTGGTTAACATATGCCGACGTGACTTCTCCATTATGACCAATTCCTTATTGACCCTTTGCATGCTCTCGTTGGATTGTTCCAGCGCCTCGGTTCTTTCCTGCACCTTTTCCTCCAGCATTTCGTTCCACTCTTTCAATTGCGCAGACAACGTTTCGACACGTGCAAACGACTTTGAAAATTGATGCGACAAGTTAACCGATTCCATGAATACGTAAAACAGCATGCCAAGCTGCACCAAATGTTCAGTAGCAATAATCCGATTGTCAGAAAGGACATCGTTCAGCGCAAAGACTAAAAACACGACCACCGCTGCCATATTGAGCCGAGCCCCTTCTCTTCTGCGAATGAAAGCTCGCACAAAAACATAGAGAGCATAGCCTATCAACATAAGAATAACAATTTGAAAATGCAGCATCGTGTAGGTATAAACGGACGCATGTGTTATAAGAACGAACAGGCTGTATGCCAATAGCACCCCAACAAACAGGTTGCGCAATCTCTTGTTCATCTCGGCGGGATACCGGCAATAAACGAACAAGGCGAACATGATCATGCTAAAACTCGCCGACAAATACTCCAGGTGAACCTGTAATTCCCAAGAAATGTGCGGAAACAGGTAAGCAACTAGCGTCTGCCCGGTGACCATCGTCCTAATCCCAATAGCAAAGGAAAATAATCCGAAAACTAGCGGAGACTTATCCTTTCTGCGTGCCATGAAGAGGCCTATATGATAAAGCCCCATCGTAAATAAGCTGCCGACGATCAGCAGTTGAGAAGTCATCTCCTTCTCCCGCTCATAAATCACCTCCTGCGAATCTCCTAAACGAAAAGCTTCCCACAAACCGCCTTTACGCTGCACAAAATTGGACACTTGAATGACAAGCTCCGTCTGACTACCCTGTAAATGGAAAAATACAGGCTTCGGAAAGTTGGCTGGAACCATTTCCTCTTTGCTCGTCCCGACAACACCGTTCACAGCTGCCAGCCTTCCGTCAATCCATAGTTTATATGCCGTCGCAGCACTCGGTACATAGAGCCCCATATCTTTACCGTTGTCGACAGACTTTGTACGAATCAGCAGGCGATATGTTGCGTATCCTTGGTTCGACAGCAACTCACCGTCCATCCGCAAACCTTTCCATTCCTTCGGCACTTGTGCATAGGAGGGTGAGCTGCTGTACGACCCGCGACCAAAATCATCTGGCGTCAAAAGCTGGCCCCAGTAAAGCTCCCACTCGCCATCCAGCTTGGCAAGCCCGCTGTGTTCCCAATTCCACTCCGACAAATCGAGAATACCTTTCACTGCCTCTGGCTGAGAGCCTTTACCTAAAGCAGAACCGCCAGGAAGCAGTACACAAAATAACAAGACAAGAAACAGTACATATGGCTTGTAAAATACTTTTCTCATACGGCCTCTCTTCTCACCCCACCTTGACAAATTATTTCGGTAAACTAACAAAAAACTACAAGAACTGACATAGTCACTATGTATATTCTTCAAGAATTTCTCTTTTCCTTTGAGGAGCTGCTATACATACATGCTTAATGCGTCGGCACCTGAATAAGTCTGCGTAAGATAACTTATCTTAAGGATGACTAAACACACCCCATTTTTCATCATGCCGCCAAACTACAAAAAGACCACCGATGCACCGGCAGCCTTCCTGCATTTTTTCAACAACAGTTTTATATGTCTTTATTCAACATCATTTCGAGAATAAGTTTATCAATCTCAGATGTTGCCTCATTACCTATACGGCAAAAGTTGTCGATCGTCTTCTCTGCTTCATTTTCGATAAATCCATTCGTTGAGGAAATAGTCATTCCTTTTGATGCGAGAAGCGCTGATTGTACCGCTGCACTCGTACAGGTCGCTACTTTCATAGCGCAGCCGCCTTTTGCTCCATCGCACATCATCCCGGATACATTACCGAGCATGTTTTGGATCGCCGCTTTAATCTCCGTTTTCCCTCCGCCAAGCAGATAGGTAATGCCGCAGCTTGCACCCGTACCGGATACGGTGACCCCGCATAATGCGGATAATCGCCCAAACTTGGATTTGATATGGATGGTGACCAAATGGCTTAGCGTAACAGCGCGAATGAGTTGCTCCTCAGAGGCACCAAGCTTTTCTGCAGCCGCTACAACAGGGTTTGTCGCTGCAATGCCTTGGTTTCCGCTTCCCGAATTCGCCATCACCGGCATGGTGGAACCTGCCATGCGAGCATCCGATCCAGCTGCTGCAAGTGCCATCGCATGAGAAATTAAATCGTCGGACAAAATACCTTTTTGCACATTTTCTTTAATCGTTTTACCGACTTCCAGACCGTACGCATGTTCCAAACCGTCTAATCCTGCTTTACGGTTAAGCTCGATACTTTGCTTGACCAAACCGAGGTCGGCAAGATCCACCGTGTTCACGAATTCCACAATCGAATCAATCGTTAGCTCGCTGCGATCTTCTTTGGAACTCTTGAAACTCGCGTTGGCGCAGCCTCCCATATCAACGATCTTTCCATCAACTTCTATCAAAGTGATATTCGTATGATTATCCGTAATAACAACCTTCGCATAACTTTTATCAGCTTCAATAATAACCTCAATATATAATTTCTTTGGCGTATCGGCGAGATGGACAACAGAAATCCCTCGTTCCACCATATCCTGCGCCACAGAAATATCTTCGGGCTTAATATCGGCAAGCACTTCTAGCTGCTTCTCCGCATTACCTGCAATTGCACCTAAGGCAGCGACAAAATCGATCCCTGTCAGGCCTGTTCCAGGTATACCAACTGCAAGTGCATTCTTGATTATACCTGCGCTTGCATAAACAGTAATTTTATCGATAGTGCCATCCACATAAGTCCTAGCCTTTGCCGCAGCTAAGGCAATCGCAACCGGCTCCGTGCAGCCCAGCGCGACAACGAGTTCGTTTTGCAGTATGTTTATGAATGTATTTGTCCTCATGATGAGCCTCCCTTAACACCGAAAGGCACCAAAAGACCTTCGACTGATTATTAAAATATACAATAGTTGCTTCACCTAGTTCAACTCGTAAATTTTGAGAACGGTTATGAAGTGTGTTGCTCTTAGCTCGCTCGTTCCGTTTTTGCAGACAAGGAAGCGAGTGCAGATTCATTGAATCCTTTAACTATGAGCCATACAGCTAAAATCATTTCATTAGCTGCTACTGGCAGCGCCAAAATAGCCCCCCAAAAAGAAACTTGTTGAATGACACCGAACATGACTAACAAGGCACAAATAAAAACAAGTGTTGCCCCTGTCATACCCAAGATGGAGATAAACCTGGGTACGAGCTTGGATTTATAAAATATATAACTGTACATCATCGTGTTGATGCCCAGCATGAAAAGAGGCCCAAGCAGAAAGGTCCAGTCATGTACGGCTTTTAATAATGTACCTGAAGCTTGAAAAGAGGCGGTATCCGGAGCCGCTGCTGCTGCAAATTCCCGGCTTAGGGTCAACAGGGACAGTACGCTGATTATACCAATAGTAATAATAATGGCTTCAAGAAACCTGAAGCAAAGATGCCAAAGAGCAATAGTTTCATTATATTTTCTTAAAATTGGAAACATTGTAGTTGCAGTACCAACCGCTGAAACGACAAGCATTAACTCCATAAGCGCTCCCAGTATCACCTGGTTGGCATGTTCGGAACCTTTCCTCAGGTAATCCGGACCATTTAGTATAGGATCATATAAAAGAAGACCTATTATCGCCGTAACCGCTGCAAGTATAAACAGTACTCCCACAATCAATGCGCTCTTTTTATTAGCATTCATTTATTTATCTCCTTTTTTGAATTTATATCCTTGCAGCTATGACCACGTTCCCCCGCGGGCTGCGCTGTCTATCTTCCCTCAGCGCCACCGATCTCCGCGATTCTTCACGTAGTGCGCAAACACAAAGCGCCAAGGGATTACGAAAGGAATAATCACGGCCACCAAGCATTCTGAGACTGTCGCCCAGGTTGACTCGTCCATTTGACCGGAGGACCACAGTGGGAGCGCAACGACGATTAACCAGATCGACTTCCACACCAATTCCCACAGAAGCAAAGGCAGCATCTGCAGCGGATACCGCAGCCCCAGGACTGACAAAGCTGAAAAGGCGGCCAGCATGCAGGCGACCACTCCTTGCTTAAGTTCCCACGGATTTTCGTGGTGGATGACTCCAGGCCATACCACGATAGCGAGCCCCACGACGATAAGAAGGTACAGCGCCCTTAGCAAATAAAGACGAAACAATGAGACCTCCACAATTAATGCTGTTTTCCTGTTAGTATTCATTTATTTATCTCCTTTTTTGAATTCATGTCCTCACAGTTATAACTACATTTCCCTTTTTGTGTCCTTTCTCGACATACCTATGAGCCTCGGGAATTTGTTCTAACGGATAGTGTCTATCGATGACCGGATTAATCTTTCCTCCCTCAATAAGCTCCTTCATGAAGACTAGATGTTCATTACGATGCTTCCATGACATATCTACACTCACATAGGTTCCGTTCGAGCGAAGTGCTTTCTTACATGTTGATTTTGTGATTTTCGATGTTTTTTTCCCAACGGCATCAAAGATTAAATCATAACATTCTCCACTCGCTGTAAAATCCTCTTTCGTATAATCAATTACCTTATCGGCTCCTATAGATTGCACCAACGCGAGATTCGTCGTACTGCATACCCCTGTTACATCCGCCCCATAATATTTGGCAAGCTGTACCGCATAAGTACCTACACTTCCAGAAGCTCCATAAACAAGAACCTTCATTCCACTCGCGATTTTTCCTTTCCTAAGAAAATTCAACGCGGTTATACCTCCAACGGGAACAGCGGCGGCCTCCTCATACGTCAGATTGGCCGGTTTTATAGCCACCATGCCATCTTCAGGCAGACATTTGTACTCGGCATATGCACCAAAGCCAATACCACAGAACGCAAAAACTTGGTCACCTTTCTTAAATTTTTCAACATTCTTGCCAACCATCTCGACTTCCCCGGCTAACTCAAACCCTAATATCGTTACTTTTTTTGGCCTTAAGAACCCATTGTAAAGTCTTGCTAGGAAGGGATCAGCCTTTCGCATGCGCCAGTCCCCTGCTGTTACCGTTGTCGCATAGTTTTTCACCAGTATTTCATTGTCCTTGGGTGTAGGTTTTTCTAACTCTTTTAGATGAAGAACATCGGGCGATCCGTATTTGGTATATACAATTGCTCTCATATTTGTCCCTCCTAATGATTATCAAATGGTAATAAGCAGAATACCTAGATTTCCCAATTTAGACATAATTCTTCTTCATCCAATCCGTGATACCATGACCCTCTGATTCATGTAATTCATCCACATCAGCCATTCTAAGTAATGATCCGTTTTTAATCGCAATGAAGCAGTCCAATAATGATTCAATTTCCGCAATCTCATGGCATGTCATGATTAGTGTCTGAGATTCCAAGTCTACATAAGAAATCATTCCTTTAACGATAGATTCTCGCACCATGGGGTCAAGTCCGGACAGTGGTTCATCCATTAGAATGTAGGACACTTCTCTGGCCAAAGTAAGCATGATTTTTAAGCGAGCACGATTTCCTTTCGAGAGGTCTTTGATTTTCATATGTGGCTCCAGCTTCATAAACTTCATGATTTCTTCCGCTTTAGCCATGTTAAAGTCCCTATATTGGGAAGCCTGAAAATCTATCGCTTCACGTACAGTGAACATTGAATAAAAAGATCCAAGCTCCGATAAATAAGAAACCACTTTGCTGATTCTTCGATTGGCAGTCTCTCCATTTACGGTTACCCTCCCGCTCGTAGGAAGCGACAGTCCGGAAATAAGTCTCAATAGCGTTGACTTCCCGCTGCCATTCTCACCCACAATGCCAACGATTTTACCTATGGGCAAAGTGAATGAAATGTTATTGAGTGCGGGCTGTTTAACATATTTTTTAGAAACATTCGTCAATTGAATCAAGTTACTCATCTCCTTTATCAAATTTGCTTAAGTGGTCCTGTAACCCTGATATGATTTCAAAAGAGCTGAACCCCATTTCCTGCATGACCTGGACAAACGATAGGATCTGCTCATTTTTTAAATTTTCACGTAGCTGAACCAAGCGATCCTCTTGTTCTGTGACAAATGTACCTTGACCCCTTTTCGTTTCCAGGATACCCTCACGCTCCAACTCACTGTAAGTACGCTGAATTGTGTTTGGATTTACACTGTATTTGATCCCCATTTCTCGGACAGAAGGAAGCTTCTCACCTGCTTTCAATTCTTTGCTTACAATCTGTCGATGGATTCGATCCGCTAATTGCAGATAAATTGGCTTTGAAGCATTAAATTCTTCCATTCTTACACCTCAACTTTATTGTCAACGATCCATGCGCTCAGAAAGAATAATCCAATGATAAAAATGAAGGTATACAAATATTCTCCTGCATATGTTTGTATAGGTTGTATTGAAAAAGAAGGAAAATCATAGGTAATACTTCCCCATTTCGTTACTAAACTATACAGTTTAGTGGATTCGAATAGGGTAGTTAACCAACTAGGTAAGACAATTGTCCCAATAACGACTAACCAGCTCCAACGCCCGATTGCAAATTTAAGGGATTGGTATAGCGCCCAAAGAAATAACACCCAAACGCCAATTATTATAGAAATCACAATAATATGAAGAAATATGAATAATCCTGATATCCAAGTATCCGTCCAATACGCTTCAATTAAGTTGAACTTGGGTATGATCAGCAATCCAGACATCACATATAACATCAGTAGTGAAATAACAAGCATCATCAGCCCGTTCACTATCTTACTAATTAACAATGTAGAAGCCGGCCCAGGATTATGCAGCCATAGATGCAGCTGATTTGCCTCTGTTTTCAAACTGATAAATACCATTATCGGTACATATAAAATATGCAAAACAATAGCAACTACTAAGGGTAAGAAAATAAGTAAGGTATGATCTGCTTTCATCCCCATATATAACGTCAACAAGACAATCAATAAATTAATTACAAGTCCTACGAAAAATACGGTTCTTGTTAATTTAAAATCTTTTTTTAATAAAGCTACCCATGCCCTCATCCAAATCTCTCCTTCTTAATGAAACTAAACAATTGAATTACTGTATTAATGCAATAGTACACTAAGACATTATATATGTAAATAGACAATAAAAAAAGAAGCAAGAAGGAAAACCTTCTTTACTCCCTGAGTACGTGAGGACGAGACCGCCTCAGTATCGTGCGTTTTTGTTATATTGAACTTATTCCAATAAGGCTGTTCGTAACCTTTTCAGCTTCAAGCTAAGCCAAATCGTTAATGGAATAATGAGCTGAAAAATAATTGCGTATACAGCATAGGTTTTTGGAAAGCTAATAATCTCGAGTTGATTCTGGAAGGTAATAAGTGTAATGGACCAAACAAGTATGCCTACAGGAATAAGGAACACTTTGGTGTTACCGTACTTTACCACCTTCGAAGCGATCTTTGCTAATATGTAGTATTCGACCGACAATTTAATAATTGCGGTAGAGTACCAAGCTAGTATGACGAGAGGTTCAATGCGTATTTGTGCGGATCCATACGTTAATGCACCAGATGCCACGGCCCCCGGTATGGAAACATATATTAGGTATTCACCTAGAGACCCAACGGCCACGATATACTTAATGAGGTTCGTCGTTATGATGCAAGCAATCGGAATAAGGAATTTTGTCAGATTAGACCTGATTTCGGTACACATATGGGGGATGAATAGCAATAACAATGCTTCGCCTGAGGAGTTGAAGGCTATTGTAAAAATCTCTTGAAATACGGGCTGAAAACCATCATAAAACAAAGGTAAGAAATTTTCGAATTTTATTCTGCCGATACTGAATCCAAGAATGACGAAATTCGTAAATAAACAGAGGGTTGAATAAAACACACTAATTTGTATGATCGTCTTCATACCGCCTTGCATACAGATCAGAAAAAGGTGGATTACCACAATGGCCGCAACAACTTGGGGGGTATACTTTGGCAATGCCATGTTTCCCATGGTACCCCACACAATGGCGAGGTCTTTACTTATCATCAATACAATATATAGACCGTACACGCTCCATAGGGCTCTTGAGATTAAGTTACCGAATGCGGACTTAATAAGGTCGAATATATCCTCACCCTCGGCACCGCAGCGCAACAACGCTTGATAAAGGGCTAGCAATAGAAATGTCCACGAAACACCAAATAAAATGGCTATCCCCTGGTCCTGGGGTGGAGTCAAATAACTATAAGGTATCAATACGCTTGTTCCAACGCAAATCCCGTAGAGTAAGAAAGAGCCTGCTCTAAGTTCATATTTACTTTTCATGTCAAGCTCCTCCGTAAATAAAAGAAATAATAGGATTAACAAAACTGGTTATGTATGTGCTGATTGAAACATGAACATTGAGTAAGGAAATGACAAAGGCAACAATGCTTAAGCAAGATATCGCCCAATACCTCATCTGCTTGTCCCCTGATTGAACTCCTATTTTGCGGTTGCCTGATAATAATATAACGACTAACAATGCGAGCAGTCCGATTTTTATCATCTGATGGGCCCCCTACATATGAAGTCCGACATTATGGATTTTTATGGTTGGATGGAATGAAATTTCCACATAAGGTAACGTATCACTCCACACTTTATTATTTTTTTTCCAATAGTTAGTATGGTATCGATACAGATGGTTTCCGAACCCTAAGACATCGCCTTTGTATTCGGAAATGATTTTTTTCGTTAGCTTATTCAGACTCTTCTCAAGCTTATTTGAAACCAAACTTTCTAAATTCACAATGTCTTCAGGCGTTGTGATAGTTCCAATCTCTTGTTTATTAATATTAAAGGAAATGTTCCCAACATAGCTAAATTGAGGTTTATTATGGGATATTGCTGAACTCAACTTCACTTGACTATGACGAACGACGACCTCTACCGGGTGATTTTTATACATCACAGAAATGCGACTGTTTGATTTCTGATTGATTAATAGGGCAAGAAGCCCTGTTTCCTCCTCATCCAAATAACCCTCTAACTTTCCCTGGTTTAATATCACCGCTCCTGACATTGCCAATCGCTTCTTACCACCTGATTCTATTACATCCAAGACCGATATCACGATCCCTTGCGGTTTCCCGCTTGCCTCCTGTAGAAAATCAGACGCTTTTACTTGAAGGCCTTGACGATTCACGAGATTAACAATGGAATCCGAGAGGGACTGATCCTTTGTTGAAGTAGAATTAAGAAGCTTGTGAACATTTCCTTTTGCAGCTACAATCAAGGTGCCTCCGCGAATGGAATTCATACGGGTAAACTCCGAGATAATGTTCATAATTCCCTGTTCAAGCATTTTTTCACCAAAAATAAGCGTTTTGTTATGTAAAGGAACAATTTCCTTTGAATGCATTAATTTTTATTTTATCAAGGCATCCGATATATTTTTATCCGTAACCGACTCTAGTAAATACTTTTGAGAACCCGCTCCCTTGCTTTGTCCTCCTGCCGCTTCAATATCAAGATACTCTGTGGTAATGGTCATCATCCCCGCTGCTTCTTTATCGATGCCCATAGACAAGGATATAGCCACGTCCTCTATTTGGGTTCCAGAGCTGCATCCCAGTAGAAAAATAAGAACAACGAAGACAAAACCTTTCCACATAATGTCACCCCTCAGTCTTCTTCTTCATACCCGAAATTGAATAACCATTGCTTTGAGGATTTTGCATCAAGCTTACTTGCCGGGCTCATGTAACTCATACCGAACGATTCTGTGTTTATGAAATGCGCGAATACAACGGTCAAACTAAAGAACAAACCGGGCAAACCTGCAATTGAAGCGATGATCAGAAGAGGGAACCTAAGCAGCCTGGTTGAGGATCCAAAATTGTATTTGGGGACGATATAGGATGCAATTCCAGTAAAGGCTACGATAATAATCGTAGGGGCAGATACGAATCCGGCTTGAACGGCAGCTTCCCCTATGACAAGAGCTCCGATTATGCTCACGATCTGTCCTACATTTTTCGGAAATCTCATCCCTGCTTCTCGGAGAATTTCGAACATAAACTCTAACAGCAAGATCTCCAATATTAACGGGTACGGGATACCTGTTCTCGCAGTGGCAAAACTAATCAGAAGCTCCGTAGGAATTAATCCCCAGTGGAAAGTAGATATTCCTACATAAATGGAAGGCAATGTAATGGAGATCACAAACGCGATTACACGAAGCATCTTTACAAAGATGGCAAAGACCGGCAGCTCATAATAATCGTCTGGGTTATCCATGAATTGCCAAAAAGTGGCTGGTAGAATTAAAGCATCTGGAGAACCGTCAACAAGTATGGCAATGCGACCCTCCATAAGATTACATACAACTGTATCGGGCCGCTGGGTATGTTGAATAATCGGCAATAGTTTAAATTTTCTTCTATCGAGACTTCTCTCAATGAAGCTCGAGTCCGTGATATAACGTAGATCTAAGGTTTTTACTTGTTCTTCAATCCGTACGGCTAACTCGTTATCCGCAATTCCATCCATATAATACATTTCTACAGATAAATTTGAGTAGTTACCTATAGTAACTGAAACGATTTTTAATTTATCGGACCTCAGCCGCTTTCTGATCAAACTTCGATTGGTTGACAGATCTTCAACGAACCCGTCCTTAGGTCCACGCAACGTGACCTCCATTTCGGGGCTTTCGATATTTCTTTTTGCAAAATTTTCCAAATTAATGTCTAGAGATGAGTAGGCGGTTTTCCTTAATAGGATCACTGAACCATTTAATAATAGCATTGGGATATCTCTATCTTCATGAACGACATTGATTTTCAAAGCGGTCAATGAAGTAATCATATTCTCCATAGACAAATTCTCTCGACTAAGTGGCAGCAATGGCTTGATGATACTCTCCTGGCAAAGATGCAAATCAACAATTCCCTCTATATGAACTAAGCAAATTTCTTCATTGTGAATATATCTCACCTGTAAATCTGAAGGGTTCTGAAGTGCGTCAGCAATCATGCTTACGCGTTTATGTATATCCACATGTTCCATATTTTTCACCCAACGTCATTGTTTCCTAGTTTAAATTGGAATATACAGGCTACGAGTTGAGTTCATGTTATCATCGATTCACGAGCTTTAAGGCGTCATTTTGTTCGTACTAATGTGATACAAAAAGACCGTTTATTGCCTGGGAATGGCAATAAACGGTCTTTGTCTATTTTCGTCCCTATCAAAAGTAAAAAATAGGGTTACTTCTGTTCGACTTCTTTGCTAAGTTTAATAATTTCTTCCCAAGCTTGTGCAGGCGTCAGTTTATTAAATAAGACTTGCTGTGTAATATTATCATACTCTTTGGAGAATTTCGCCCATCCTCCCTTATTACCTGGACCTGGATCAAACGGATTGCCATCTTGGGCAACTTTATTGATCAGTTCTATTCCTACTTTATCTGCGGCATTGAACTTAGGTTCAAGAGCTTTCACAATATTTTTAGAAACCGGAGTTCCCCGGGTTGTGCCCAGTATGTCGGCTGCCTCCTGGTCATTAATAAACCAATTCAAGAATTTCTTGGCTTCCTCTTGGTTTTTGCTGTCTGGGCTAACGCTCCAGTACATCGATGCTTTGAGCCATCCGGATGCTTTCGTGCTGCTCGGCAATGTCGTCAGAAAAATTGCTTTTAAGAAAGTAACAAAATGGAAATACTTTTAAATAGTCAAAATAATGGAGGTAAGGTCATAATTAATGTTTAACCAACATCCATCTATAGAGGAATTAGAAAAGGCTAGAAAGAATTATCTTGATTTACATCGTGAATATTGGCTTAACCATGACCTATTTTCATTTAATTGGTGGTTTCTAATCTTTATTAGCATAATTCCTTGGATTGTCTGGTGTATGATGGTAGATAAAAAAAAATTAACACAAATATTACTATACGGATTTTTTATTGGTGTTGAATCAATATTATTAGATATATGTCTAACCAATTTAATGGTTTGGGCCTACGTAACTAGAATTACTTACTTACTTCAACCCATTTTATTACCATACGATTTAACAATAATGCCTGTCGTTTATATGCTGATATATCAGAAATTTACTAAGTGGAATACCTTCCTGATTGCTAGTATTTCAATATCTATAATTTTTACTTTTGTTTTAGAACCCATCTTGGAATGGATGAAAATTTATAAAGAGTATAACTTCCCAAGTATATATTCTCTTACACTTTACATTCTAATAGCCATTTTCTCAAAATGGATTGTAGAAAGAATTATGGCTACAAGTGATACCCGAAGGTAACTTTCAAGCTAGGTGTCAAACTAGTATAGCTTTGATCCGCCGAACTCCAGAAGAAGAACTTTCTTCTTTTACAATTTTAATTGAACCTAACTCTTTTGTGTTCTTGACATGAGGTCCCCCGCAAATCTCTTTGGAGTATTTACCCATTGTATACACTTTTACTAAGTAGTCGTACCTGTCATCGAAAAGACCAATGGCTCAGCTTCTTTAGCTTGATCAACCGTTAATTCATCAAAGGAAATATCCACATGATCCTCAATAGCTTGGTTTATAATCTTTTCAACTTCATCAAGCTCTTCTTTCGTTAGTTTTCTCGAAAATGAGAAGTCAAATCTCAATCGTTCTGGAGTGATATTACTTCCTTTTTGGGCCACTTCTGGTCCAATACTTTTCTTAACGCAGCATGCAAAAGGTGAGTTGCCGTATGTAACTTTGTCGTCTCTTCCGAGTTATCGGCCAGTCCACCTTTAAACTTTTGTGATGCCCCAATTTGTGATAATTCGTTTTATTGTACAATTCGCTTAATAAGCCTTGCTGATAAAAGGATGTCATGAGAACCATTTCTTGGGTGGAAATCGAATAGGTCAACCAAATCACAACACTCAACAAAATGACCATAATACTGGAAAATCCGCCGTACATCAAATAATCGATGCGGAATCTTTTAAACAGGTTCTTCATGATATAAACTCCGCAGGGGTCACGCCGAAATATTTCTTGAATGTCGTACTAAAATAAGGGATATTTTTATATCCCACGCTTTCTGCGATCTCAAATATTTTAAGCTTCCGTTCTAGGAGCAGTCCTTTAGCCTTTTCCATCTTTACCCGAATGATATAATTATTGATCGTTTCCCCAGTACCATTCTTAAAGATTTGGCTTAAATAATTTCTTGAAATGAATACCTTCTCCGCAAGCTCGGCTATTGTAATATCACATTTAAAATGCTCATGAATGTACTGTTTGATGAAATCAATCGTATAACACCTTATGTAACATTACGGTTCCAAATTTATAGAAGCACTTCTACGAGGAATATGTTTAAAAAAAACCGCCAATCACTTGCTTTCAATTTAGAAAATGAGAAGGAGCCACGTTGGCTCCTTCCGTCGACAGCATTCTGCATCGACTCACTGAGTGAGATCGGCCCCGAGGCGATGGAATGACAGCTTTACAAAATAATCGTACAGCTGTTCATAACCGTTTCCAAGTCCTCCCGATATCAGTATGGCTTTAGCCTTATGTTCTTTGGCCATTTTGGCGACCCAATCTGCATTTTTATTTTGTCAGCTAATCCAGCATCTAACAGCATCTACTATTCGAAACTTATCCAAACCGCTACGATTGACTGTTTGTTACCCTGACTCATTACTAGTTACTCCCCCCAGAATTTTTCCCCCATGGAAACAAAAAAAACCTGACCGTTTCCAGTCAAGGGTTGGGAAATTTTTATGAAATTAAGATTTGGACCTAAATAATACAATCAGACGATTTAACGTGGAAGTACATTCAGCAGCATCTCACATTTGGAATCATTATTTCGTAACTATACTTCGTTTCCTGTGTTACCGTTGTACATGTGTGCGTGAGGGTGCAATCCATTAACTGTTGTATAACCCTCAAAGTAGTGATAATGCCCTCCATTCGGCAAAGGAATAGAAGGACCAGTAGTTCCGTTGATAAGATGTGTGTGACCGTCGTTAAAGGCTGTTTCTGTATAATAATTATGAACGTGTTGAACTCCACTTGGAGCTGGTTCGGTTATTCCTGCATATTGGTGGTTATGTCCATCATCAAATGATGTAATCCCCGAAAAGGGATGAACATGAACTGGACGACCATTCCACGAAGTAATAAATAACTTGTGGCTGTGATTTGAATCCTCTTCATTCGAATGCATGATAAAGCCTGTTATTGGGATATCCACTCACAATCTCTTCCCTTCATAAAACTTAGATTTTGTATTCTATGAAGGGGCGTTTGTTATGGTTTTAGGCAATAATCCAAAAAAAAACCATGACATGCAAAAGCAGTTCATGATTTTAGATTTAAAAAAGCGAATTAGACTTAGCTTTTAAATTTGGACAGAATACCTTTTCTTGTAAAAGTGATTAATAAGCTCTGAAGGTTTTTTTTTAATAGAATCACTAAGCATCGACTTCCATTCAAAACAAAGTAAAAAAGCCGAGACCAGAATAGAGATTCCTAATTTATTCCAGAATTATTCTTTCCTTGCGGCAGCTTCCACCCTGCTTGCTCCAACAGCTGTTTTGACTTTTCAGGTTCAAAACCATAAGTCTTAATATTTTTATCGGTGTAAGGGAAATTACTCGATATCAGTTGATCAGCAATCGTTTCCGTCCCGTAAAACAAATGGTCGATGACTGCCTTCTTGTTGAAGCCATATTCCAATGCCTGATGTACAAGCAAGTCTTTTGTCGGTCCTCGATTGGAATTGAGTACAAGTAGACGAGTAGCTAATGAGCTTATGAAAATCATTTTCTGAAACAAGACCCTACAGTTATATAACTTCTATGGGTTCAATATGAACATGAACATGTGTGATTTTATGCTCAGCCAACATCCGTTCTTCTATCTTTTCTGTAATTTCGTGACTTTCCACTACGTTCAAGTTGCCATTTACGTGAATAGTAACATCAACTAATATATTATTTCCGTGTACACGGGCTTTGATATCTTTTATTGCCCCAACACCTGAGGTATCTTCAATCGTTTTTTTTATTTCCTCTAGCTCTTTTTTGTCGAAGCCATCTGTTAATGCATGGGATGCATCCTTAAAAATATCCCAAGCTGTTTTGCATATTATTAAACCCACGATTGTTGCTGTTAATGGATCCAACCAAGGTAAACCAAACTGAGAACCAATGATTCCTATAAATGCACCGATACTAACAATCGCATCCGAACGGTTATCCTGTGCCGCTGCCATCATGGCGTTACTGTTAATTCTTTTTGCAAGGCGGATATTATGCTTATAAACAAAAATCATAACGATCGCACATAACAATGCTGTCCATGCGGCAATCATATCAGGAGTCCCTATGGTCGGCTCAAAAATTTTCTGAACAGCTTGGAATAAAACTTGAATACCGACAGCGAACATGATGAAAGACGCAATTAAAGCGGCCACCGTTTCAGCACGAAAATGCCCGTATCGATGGTTATCATCAGGTGGTTTTCGAGAAATTTTTAAACCAATAAGAACAGCAAATGAGGCAATAATATCTGTTGTATTATTAAGCCCATCAGCCAACAATGCTTCTGATCCTGATACAAAACCAATAAATAGTTTGATAGCTGAGAGGCATATATAAGCTATAATACTTACCCAAGCCCCTTTTTCCCCTTCTTTAATCTCGTTATAAATGTCCATTATGTCACCCCAACGATTATGTTTCCCTATTTTAATCTTAAGTCATCATACCCGACACACTATGTGTGGGTCTAGAGAAACAGTGTTGTCCATGTCACTAATAATAGGAACACATCAACTAATTTGCGTAAGGGGAAATATATTGGCATATTCAAAATTTTCTGTTTTCTGTTGTAATTCATATGCTTGGAAACCGCAAGAATTATAAAGTGTCCTTATTGAGAACTACTGCTCGGTAGTTGAGCACCCAGTTTGACTTGCTTCAGGTAAAAAATAAACGTTCACCCAATAGAGTGAACGCATAGTTATTTCAAAGCTTAAGGTCATTTATGGCGAACCAGCTAAGATCCATTAAGGGCCTTGGTCCCATCTTTGTTGCAGCGATTTTGGCATGTGCAGGTGATCTTAGGCAATATGCACATGGACGTCAGTTACTGAGAAAAGCCGGTCTAAATTTGGCTGAAGCACTTCGAGAAAACGGAAAGGGCAGATTGTCATAACCAAACGAGGGGATTCCACCTTACGTAAATATTTGTTTCTCGCTACCATACAGCTCATAGGTATCAATCCCGTTTTTCGAGAGTTACATGAGTATAACATTAAAGTAAAGCATATGAAGAAGCAGAGATCCGTTTTTAAACATCTGGGAAAAGTGGCTTGAATCCTGATCGGCATCGTCCAAAAAGGAGAAACATTTTTGCCTGAGAAGGCAAGTTTCATTCTTACTCAAGCTGCATAAAACTTTGAATACCACGTAGATTGACTCATTCGCAGGATTTAAAAAGAAAGCACGGAGAACCGAGTTCCTGCCCGAAAAGGGCTTAGACCCGTAGAGCCATGGGATGGTAAACTTCCAGGGTATTCGTGGAATATGCGTGCAGTAGAGTAAGATTTAGAGAAAAGGCTTTTACGGTTCCTCTGTTCCCGCACGCTCAAATAATAGACCACTTATCCAAATGAGTTTGTTTTCCAGGCAATCGTTATTATTCAAGGTGATGAAATCCTGCGAATAAGTGAGTAAACGTAAGATAAACCCTTAAAACCGAGGGACGGGCAGGATAGTGCAACAAAACCTTGAAAGTCTGCCGGCATGAACGACAGCCTTTGCTCACATAACGGGCAGCATTGTCCTGTCACTCATGTATTTACACGAGAAATTGATAATAATTTGAAGAGCTGGGGATGAGGGTGGCGAACGACTGAAACGAACGATACAATTCGGCGATTACGCGGTGCCCCATCCAATTGTATGGAAGCAAAGAAACCGGAAGCATGGGATCCCTAAGACTAATCTCGCTGATAACCTCTCCGACATGTAAATAAAGGACAAACAGCTCTAAGGGATCCATCCTGCCTCTGATTTCCTTATTCAAAGCCGGCACGAATTCGTCTTGATACCATTGCCACTTCTCCTGATACATGCGATGGATGTCGGCTAGAGGCCAAATGTCGGCTGCCCGCTCGGGGGTAATATCCCGAAACAAAATCGACGCTTCCGAGATAGTGACGTATTCATCCATGGAGGCCGCATGAATCAATGACAAAAGTTGCTTTCTGTAATCCCAAGGAGAGACATATACGCCTTTATATAGTTGACCGAAGCCAAGCTGCAGCAGTTGCAAACGGAATTGATCCCTTCTTTGCCTCTCCGGCTCCGGTACCTCGAAGTGCACGAAATACCATTTGCGGTTCCAGTCCACATCGTATTGCCGCGGTTTCCGGTTCACGAAGGATAAAAACTGCTCCCCTTTGTCCATTATGGAATACAGGGAACGCTCTTCCGCATGAATATACTTTTCTTTCTTCATTCGTGATAGAACGTTCCTGATCGACTGCTCCTTATATCCGCGTTTCGTATAAATTTGTACTAATTCTTTAGCATGCATGCAAGGCTTTTTTGTCAGCAGGAAAAGTATCTGCTTCTCGATTGACAGCATTCGGTTTTTGATCCCCTTCCAGAATAATTGCTATCCTCATATTACAGTAATTTGACAAAAAAAGAAATAAATAATATACTCGCATTGTCGTCAAACGAATAATAAATGGTATACGGAGGAGAAAAAATGAACCTTATTTTTCACGGACACTCTTGCATTCAGATCTCGGATGGAGAGCACTCAATCATCATCGATCCGTTCCTAAGCGGCAATCCCGTTGCCAAAGCGAAAGCCGAGGACATTCAAGTTCAATACATCTTGCTTACACACGGACACTCGGATCACACCGCTGATGCGGAAGCTATCGCCAGAGCTAACAATGCAACCATTATCGCCACCTTTGAGCTCGCTACCTATTACTCTTGGAAGGGCCTGAAGACGATCGGAATGAACATCGGAGGAACTGTGGACTTGGGATTTGCCAGAGCAAAGCTTGTTCACGCATTCCACAGCTCTTCTATTATAGCGGACGATTCCCAAAGCATCGTCTATGCAGGCATGCCGGGCGGATTTGTCATGGATTGGAACGGAGTTACGCTTTATCATGCCGGCGACACCTCCTTGTTCGGAGATATGAAAATGATCGGCGAGCTCCACGATATTGATTACGCGGTACTACCGATCGGGGATTTTTACACAATGGGACCTAAGGATGCTCTGATTGCAGCAAAATGGCTGCAAGCAAAGAACGTTATCCCAGTTCATCACAGCACATTCCCAGGCATCGTGCAAGATAGTGCAGCCTTCACCGCACAGCTGAAGGAGCAAGGAATCGAAGGCTTCGCTCTCCAGCCAGGAGAACAGCTTTCACTTGTAAAATAAAGTGGGTGTCAACGCTATACATATCGAACAGGACATCTCATTCTGACGTCAAGCTTGAAGCAACGTGTAATTTGAGCAAGGTACTGACTTCGGTGCCGGAAAGCGCTGCAACTCGGGCAGCGCAAGCTGAACTTGCAAGCGTACGGACACAAGTTCGAGTCGAAGGCTGCGAAGCCCACGCCGGGCTCCATCAACTTACCTAACGAGATTCTGGAAGAAATATCTTCCAGCAACAATCCAAAAAGGGTTAATCTCCCATATACGGACAACCGCATAAACTCACAGTAACGGCACCTGAAATAGGTGTCGTTTTTGCTATTTGTCGTAAAGCCGGCCTAAGTTTTATAGTTTTATAGTTTTATAGTTTTATTGTCTTATATTCTTATACTCTTATACTCTTATACTCTATATTATATTAATACGCCCTTTTTGCTAGATTGTAAGACAAATATCCAAACAATCGCATGAAATTGGAATAAACATGTACTATAGTGAAAGCGATGAGTAAAGGGTCCGACATAACCTGCAGTCTTCCGTTTTCATTCTTTATGCTTAACGATTGATTATGCGTTGAATTCAGTCTCTCAAGCAGTTGGTTCATAATAATATCATTCAAACTCCCTGTCGAAGAAATTACATCTTGGCCATTAGCGCCGTTGGAAGCAGGAGCGCCGTCCATACCGCTTTGCCCTTATCCATCCTCAAATCCATCCCTCCCATTTTACTTTTCTAGTGTTTTAGGTTTCTTAATCCTGCGCTATTCTGCCAGTTCGGAGTGAAGGGCTGCCACGCTGCAGCCCTTCTGGTATCGTTCATTAACAAGAAATTCGAGGACCGGGTTACTCCCTTCTCAGTCAACTATTTTCCGCCCTTAAGGCTGGCGTTTATTTCTTATGGCCAAGGCTACATGTCCACTCCATGCGATCCATCCATGCATATTCTATTATACTCACTACTAAAATTCATAAGATTGGCGGGTGCATCCATGTCTAATAAAACACTGCGCATTGGGGATACCGGCAATGATGTTATCACCTTACAGAAAGCCCTTTCCGCCAAAGGCTTCGATCCGGGAGCCGCTGACGGGATTTTTGGCAACCTCACATTAAAAGCCGTAAAGGCTTTCCAGCAAGTAACCGGTTTAGTCGTAGACGGCATAGTGGGGCCGATAACTTGGTCCGCATTAGGCCACGTACAATCGTCTTCTGGCAGGCTGCTCGACGCGCCGCATATCCTTCAATTGCCTGAATTACCACGCGGATGTGAAGTGACTTCTCTTGCAATGATGTTAAATTATGCAGGCATCCATGTTGATAAAATGACACTTGCTTCTCAGGTTAAAAAAGTCCCTTATTGGGAGGATGGCTTTCATGGAAACCCGGACGAGGGTTTTGTCGGGGATATGTATGATCTCAATCAACCCGGATACGGGGTGTACCACGGCCCGATCTACGAATTAGCCTCACAATACATGCCGGATCGAGTCACAGATTTAACCGGCTCGGATTTCAGCAGCGTCGTCAATGGGATAACGAAAGGAACTCCGGTCTGGATCATTACCAACACGAGATTTAAACAGCTGGATCCGAACTCGTTTGAGACATGGTATACGAAGTCGGGAACCGTCAAAATCACCTGGCATGAACACTCGGTTTTAGTTACTGGCTATGATGCGAATTACGTTTATATCAATGACCCGCTAGATTCCTACGGAAAAAATAAAAAGCTTGCGAAAAAGAAGTTCATTGCAGCTTGGGAACAAATGGGAAAACAAGCCATCACCTATATATAGATTTGATGTTTAAATATTCTCCTCTATGATTTGCAACCTCAATAAGGATTTGATTTTGCTCCCAATAAGATAATTGTAGCTGGAAACAGTGGTGACGCACCATTTTTTATGACTGGGCCGTATAAATGACTAGAATTTACATCAACAGCAGATCACGAAGAAGCTTGATTTTTCCCTTAGCAAAGGCTTAAAAAGCAAAAAAAGACACTAGTCACAGTTCTGACTAGTATCTTTCTTCATTAATAAGCCGTCCAACCTGCATCTGCCGTGATCGTAGTGCCATTCACGAAGCTCGATTCTTCCGATGCGAGAAACAGTGCGACTTTCGCAATCTCTTCGGGTTCACCCAGACGTGGATTAATGGCCATGCCGCTGGACGCTCGTTCCGCGCCGAATGGATGCGGCTGCATGGATGCAGCGATATTCGTCTTCACCGCTCCTGGTGCAATCGCATTGCAGCGAATACCGAGCTTAGCGTATTGAAATCCGACATTTTTCGTAAAGCCGATGACAGCGTGCTTCGAAGCCGTATACGCTGCACCCGCACGCGAACCGTTAAGCCCACCATTCGATGCGATATTGACGATGACACCCGCGTTCTTTTCCGTGAAGATTGGGAGCACCTTACGAGTTGTACGCATCGGACCCGTCGTATTAACAGCGAAGACCTTCTCCCATAGCTCGTCCGTGACATCGCTTGCAGGAACGAAGTTATCCATAATTCCTGCGTTATTGACCAAGATATCCACCGTTCCATATTCACTGACCGCACTGTCGATCAAGCGCTGAACATCCTCTTCAATTGCCACGTTGGCCGCAACCACGATGGCGCTGCCGCCCTTACTCTGAATTCCCTCAACAACTTTATTCGCGTTATCAACATTCAAGTCGGAAACAATAACCTTTGCGCCTTCTTCTGCAAAAAGCTCGGCAATTGCTCTCCCCATACCCGATGCTGCACCCGTTACAACCCCTACTTTCCCGGATAGTTTCATATCCCTTACCTCCACTATTGTGTTAATATTACAACATGTTGTAAAACCAACATCTGTTTATTAAGTATAATCAATTGCAAAAATGCCTGCAATCAATAAAAACGGTGGAATTGACTACTAAACAACAGATACACCCTAGTTTGTAATTTAGAGAAAGGATGAAGATCTAACATGCAACCGCCTGCTCCTAAAACAGACCCCCGAGTCATACGCAGCAAAACCGCATTAAGGAAAACCCTGCTTCAGCTAATGACACAAAAGTCATTCTCCGCGATCTCGATAACCGATATCGTGACAGTCGCGAAATATAACAGGGGAACGTTCTACGCCAACTATGGAAGTAAAGAGGAGCTTCTCGATGACTTGATTTCTGAATTAATAAAAGATCTGCTCGAGTCTTTCCGGGCACCTTACAATAAAAACAAGGAATTCGTACCCCATGAGCTTCATGCGAATTCGATCAAGATTTTTAATCATATTGCGGAGCACTCTAGCTTCTATACCACATTAGCGAAAAGCGACGTGTTGCCTATATTGAAGGAGAAAATGTTTGTATCCTTGAAGCAGATTGTAATGGAGGAGCTCGTCCATCAAGACCTTGAGATCGATCAAGAGCTGCTTGTCATCTACTCGCTTCATGCGCTGCTCGGGCTGATCTTTCACTGGATCGAGAACGGATACGCGCACTCTCCTACTTATATGCAAGAGCAGCTGGTGAAGATCTTATTTCACCGGCCATCAAGCACAAAACTGGCCATCAAGACTGCACCTTAAACTCTCTTTAATTGAGAAAACGGCAACCATGTATCAGGCTGCCGTTTCTTCGTGTTTATTCAGCTATCGTTCTTGTTAGTTTAGTGTGCAGATCTCATTCTTCTTTAATTCAGGGTTATTCTGAACCTGATTAATTACAGAACCAATGAAGGAATCAACAATGCAGTGTGGTGTTTCCGAGGTCGATCTTAATTGTGGAACAAATAACATACCGATGAAGAAATTGTGTTCTGGTAATTCAATTATTCTTGGGTTTTCCATGGAATCTGTTCCAACTATTTTTAATCCGGCTTCATGAATTTGAGCTTCGTATTCTAGACTAAGTCCATAATTACACCTAAACTGTTCAATTACATTTGTTTCTTGATAAATTTCAAACACTTTCGAAGGTTTCTTTATTATGATTTCGCCTATTTGACCAACTAGTGAACAAGTAAGTTTACTAATAACTAATTGACCTGAGTGAGGATCTCGTTCTTCGTGTCCTGCTTCCTTCAACATCAATTTGTTTCTTGCATACTCCATAATGATGTATTGAAACCCACCACAAGTTCCTAACAAAGGCACATTGTTTTCGCGAGAAAATTCAATAATACTTAGTACCCCATCAATAGAATTAGGGGAGCCGGGAGCTATCCAAAAACCTTGATATGTTTCTTTGATGGTATCAATTTGTTCAATTATAGTAGTTGTAGGAATCCATTCTTGCTCGATAGAGACTCCTAATTTATTAGATGAATGAATAAGTGCATTAATTGTGGCGAGCTGTGATGGATATTCTGGATTATAGTCACCAACAATTCCTATCTTCACTGGACATGCCCCCTCTCAAAGTTAATTAGGTGCCTATCGAAATCCGCTTCGCAAAGCATGACCGCAACGCGCACAGTACCGAGTGTCCTGAGGCGACACCGTGCCGCATCCGTCGCAAACAAGTTCTCTTGGTGTCTCATCCGATACTTCATTGTGATAAAGCGACTCTTGCATATAAGGGTTCAAGGAGTGTAGCGCTTTGAACTCTGCTCGTCTGCCGTTACGCATCAGCACAAATAACAAACTGAGTCCCATACCGCCAACACTAGCCATCATGGCCGCTTTCATCCACCCGTTAATGAAGTGAAAATCCCATAATGCATGCAGTCCGATTGCCATAACAATCAGTCCAGTCGCACGCAATCTGCGGGAAATCATTCCGGTCTTATGCGTAGACACGCTGTCTCGCACAGACGTTGCATACCATAGGCCAGTTGCTGCAATAGCTGTCCATGTCCCATGCCCGAAAGGTGACAGCAAAGCTCTTATCCATAGTACAGCCAGCATTCCCGTTGAGGAGGCCTCCTGTAAGTGCGCCCAACCGTAAATAACGCTTTCCACCGCAGCAAAACCCATGCTGGCCGTAGCACCGAACACCACCGCATCCATCAGGAAATGCATCGACCTTGTTCGGACAAGCATGACACAGACAATTAACTTGGCGATTTCCTCTATTAACCCAACCATCAGAGGTACGTAATAACGATAAAACTCACCCTCTTGATTATGCGCATCAAAAAGCCATTCCCGCTCCAAATACCAAGCTAACGGAATCGCAACAAGCGCCGTTGCTGCAAAAACTGTGATGAGACGCAATTGACGAAAACCTAATAATTGTCGGCTTCTGACATAGGCTACAAAAGCAACAGGACCAACGATTCCCCCCACCAGCAATGCAGCAAATTTCCACCATGGCGCTTGAAGAGACATAGCTAATATGGAGAATATAAGAAACCCTCCTCCTAGCCACAGCAACAGGTCGATCCATCTGTCTTTGGCTTTGGGCAGTACCGCGGCATTTGCCATTGATTCTTCTACTTGAGCAAATTCCTTTGGCAATAGGGATATCTGCTCGGGTGTCCGTATGCGAATAATCTCCATAAACTGTTGCTGGATTGGAACATAGTAATTCAAAATGTATATGAACTCCTCACGTCCCATAGTAAGGAGCTCACAATCGGTCAGTGCGACTAGAGTACTTGATGAAGGAGTCTCCGTAAGCAAAGCCGTTTCACCGTAAAAATCGCCTTCACACAACACCGATTTTCTCTTGCCCCCGGCGCGAAGTTCCATTCTCCCGCTGCAAACCATATAAAATTGATTAACATGCGATCCTTCCGCAATAACCTGCTCACCTTTTGCCACTTTTCGAAGAGTCGAAATCTCAGCAAGACCTCGAAGTTCGGTATCGGGTATCGAAGCCCAAATGGTCGCTTTGCGAAGCATGCGATGAATCATTCGAATGCGTACCGTTAAGAGCATGCTTTCATAAAACAACGGGCTTCGCTCTGCCAAATATTCGAACCCTTGACGGTCAAGGCGCAATGCTTTGACTTGACCGATGGCCGTAACGCGGGCTAGTCTTCGTTCGTTACGAACGAGACCCATTTCACCCACTAGTGCCCCGGGTCCGAGCTCGGCTAGAAGCAGGTTCTTTCCCACCAAGTTGGGTGAGGACACTTGCACCTTCCCTGTCCATATAAAGAAACAATCATTCGATGAGGCATTCTCAATCAGAAGCGGCTGTCCATCCTCGAACGTCAACAGTTCAATGGAATTAGCCACGAGGCGCAGCTCTTGTTCCGGAATACCGTACAGCAATGTATGGTTGCGTAAATAATCAATGATAGCGGAGGATGTGATGGACAATTATCTCATTACCTCATATTTCCAATGACACTACTTCTGCTATCCTGCATTTTTTTAATAAAATTAGTCATCACGTCAAATGCTTCGTTACGTTTGTTCGTCAAGCTCTGCATGCGAAGCATGTCCATTTGTTGACTGGAGTTTAAAGAGTCGATTTTTCCTCTGATTTGTTCTTTCGCAACATCAAGATCGCCTCTTGTTTTAGGCGTGATTGCCCCCGCTGAAGTCAACTTGCTAATGAAAGTCGCATTTAGCTTCACAGCATCGCCCGCTTTGGCATCGCCCGGAAGTTTAGCAATTTCCCCTTGAATTTCAGCTAAAAGTGTATTGAGTTTAGCAATTTCGTCGTTTCTGGCTTTAATGGAATCCATCTGAGTTTTCAATTGCTCTTCCAACAAATTCGCACGATTACTTTGGATAGCCATCATCGCCGTTTCAAGGTCCATCGCTTTGATATCAACCGTTGTTATCCCATTAACCCCACCAACCGCATTTTGCGTCGCACCGCCCTGCAGCGTATCCCGAACAGCAACGTACACCGAATCGTTGAATAACAACGCTCCCCCTACCGCAACCCCTAAAACAAATGTACCTGCCATAGATAAAATGATTTTTTTCGTAAACACGCAATCCCTCTTTTCCACTAAGTATCTTACATAGAGTAAGTCTACAAAAGCCGAATAAAAGAATAATGAAAAACCTTGGTAGTAAAAAAGAAAAAACCGCATAGCATCAAGCCTTTTGCGATTTTTGTCGAAGAAGATTTTTTTTGAATGAAGATTGTCGATTACGATTAAATGATTTACTAAGTCTAAATGCTGAAGCAAATTCTCCAATGTGGTTTGATGACGATTTAGGATGGCCGGCATTAGTTGAATATATTTTAGCTTAAAGATTCCGTAATTCTTTTATCTTTAACGAATTTAAATAAATACCGCACAAGCGGTCCCATAATTATAAGTTGTAGAGGGAAAGCAAAAATAAAATTTTTAAAAACTATAGAAAAGTAACTTTCAAGTAATGATTCTCCAATCAAGCTGTTAGAAAAGTAAGCACTCCCCAATCCATAAAGAGACATACAGAGAACCATTCCAATCACCATAAAAAATGAAATGGATAGAATCACAAATACTTTCTTAGATTTGTCATATGGTAATGATAAAGCAATTTTCTTTGCCACAGGACCGACAATAAATAATTCCAATAAGAAAGCAGTAATAAAGCCCAGAATAAATTGAATAAGTATTCCTTTCAAGGATACCGAGCCAAACAAGCCGTTTGTAAATAAATTATAAAATGTCATGACTATGACCATCCCAAAACACATCATCAACCCAAAATAAAAACTTTCTTTCTTAGTTGTTGGCAATTTCCATCATCCTTTCTTTTTACCCTTGTTATTATATAGACAGTGGAAGCCTCCGCATAAGTGAACAGTCTGTGAACATTTTGACGATGAATGTTTTTCTACTTCATATTTAATTTATTGGGTATAGGTAATTTCTACCATATATAAAAGATATCTCATTTATTTGAGGGCATAAAGTATTGGTCTATTTAACTCTAGTAAAATATTACCAATATCTGTTAAGATATTTTTTTCAAGGATTTTGCTTAATAAACACACAAAAAAGGAGACAAATATTGATGAGAAAATTAAGATTAGGTTTCATTACTGGGTTTTTAGTAGTCTGTATGTTACTAACATTTTCCGGAGCAGCCAGTGCAAGTGAATGGCCAGGTCCAACGATTTATGCGGATGATTGGCCTGAGAGAGGTTGGTGCTGAAATCTAGCCCAGATTTCTTTGAATAATTCTAAACTGATCGTATCACCGTTTTTTTATCATTCTTAAAAACCTTTGCCGAATCAAGAGGGAACTGAAAAGTACGATATTTCTAGATTCCAAAATAATAAAATTAAAACGAGCCTCTAGAATTACTTCTAAGGCTCGTTTTGCGTGTAGGGAGACATATTTGAACCCCCTAAATTCATGGTTTTTTCAAAATCACTACTTCTTCAGTGCCCTAGCATCTGGCCGGCTGCCTTCTTGCTTTATTGATCCTCCACTTATTTTTCTTCCGGTATTAAGTAAAAGGCGGTTAATTTAACTCGTTCCCATTAGCTTATTATGATTACTTATAAAGGAGCAATGACTGAAGCATCACGTTACGGAACTACAATGACCTGAGACAATTTGCCATTTCCCGATCCGATACTGCCAAACACGAGTGTAACAGAACTCGCCTTCAAATGGAGTTCCGAAAGTACCAGTTAAAGTCACTCGTGTAACGGTTACGGCTAACATATCCAAGAGTCTAATTCTTTGGTCTAAAATATCAATTCTAGTAATTTTCAAGTTGCCTGAACGGTGGGCTTAAATATCAGTTTCTTTTGATAAAATTTGTCCGAAATGATTGACGAAGATAAGGTCGTCAGCAATCAGTTCATCTAACACTTCCACATTGCTGGATAGCATTGCTGTCCAGAAGTTTTTCGTTTACTTGCTCTGCATAGCAAGCCAATCCATCAGAGATACTTCCTTACCCTCCACCACGACCGGCTTCCCGTCATAATCCAGGTGACAGTCATCGTTCAGGGCATATATCCAGGAGAAATGCCCTATATAGTTAAACGGCTCTCCCTTTTCATCCGCAAACAAGCCATGGATGTCCACAACCTTATCAAAGAACGAGAAATGCACATTCTTCGCACCGGCCTTAATCAAGCGCTTATAAGTCGGTATTACAGTTTCCTCCGGTTTCACAATCAAATCATCCTTGGAATGGGTAAACCAAATCGGCACATGCTTAATCGCCTCGATATCCGCATCACTGATGACGTCATTGAACAGCGCCTCGCAAACCGGATATGCCGCAGCGAAGAAATCCGGATAGTCCAGCACCATACGCATGGTCATAAATCCCCCATTGGAGCAGCCGCCGATATAGATTCGGTTAGTGTCGATTGCCGCATCATTCCTGGTAATGAACTCATCAATCAGAGCCTTCAAGGCCTCCCCATACTTGGACATACCTGTCCTACCGTACTGTCCGCTGCCGTCGTTCATCCAGAAGGTCGGTGTCTGCGGTACCAACATGTAAGCTCCGCCAAACTTGGCTTGGATTGCATCGCTGGCCAGGTTCACCACCTTGTTGCCCGTATAAGCGATGGTCGGATCCTGTCCGCCCTCTCCAGCTCCGTGCAACCAAATGATGAGTGGCCGCCTGCCGTTTCCAGTCTGCGGCACGAAGTAGCCATACTTTAGCGGCTCCTCTTCATAGGAGGAAATGCCGTGCAGGAACTTCTCCGCCTGTTTCATGGTATTGCCTGCACACAGGTCGAATACCAATCCCGTCAGCCTCTCTTCCTCAGCCGGAATTTCCGCAATCTGGGTAATTCGATAATCGCTGAAGATAAACTCGTTGAAGTCGTTTGGACAAGCAATTGCAGCGGATAAGGAATCGAGTGGTCCATACTTCATTTCCAGAGTCACGAATTCCCCTTCCTCTCTCCGTATACCATGGTGGCAGGAAGGATAAGCGGCTTCCACCACGCAGTAGCCCTTACTTAACTCCTTTTCCGTCTTCTCTAACCAGTTCCTCGAAAGATTCAGGATCTCACCCTTCTTGTCCTTCCGCTCGACATATACACTAAAGCATTCCGGCTTCACCTCTTCAGCCTTCACGTTCACCGATATGGGCAGCACCAGTTTGGTAACGTAAGGACCATAGTCCGTTATCTCGATAATTGCGTAGTAACTTCTTCCCATAGCAAAATCCTCCTTTTTCTCAGATGAAATGTTTGACTCCCGCCAGAAATTGTCTTGCGCTTAAACATAGCGGATCCGGGATCCCAATTCCGGACCCAATCAAGGATGAGAGCGTATTCATCAGACAAAGAGCGCCTGCTATACAAGACCGGAGACCCAAAATCGTTCTTATCGGCGACCTGGATTGATAAGCCTCCTGCCGTTTCACCCCCTTGTTCTCATTCTACCGGAATCATATGGAGGCTCACATCCAATATGGCGACCTTTTTTTTTCGTTTTTGCGACCATTTGATGTAACTATAATTGTTGTATCTCCCCCATGCCGAACATCGGGCCGAGCGCCGCACTATCAAAAAGACCGACCTGTCCTTCGTTCCCCCTAATTGAGAACACCTCTCAATCGAGGGAACAATACATGTTCCTTTCCCAAATCGGCAATTGATATCTATACACTTCTCATCACAATTTCGTTTTGTTCTCCCGAAAATAACTAAACAATTAAACAATATGCTTTTCAATTCTACTACTTATTAGTTGAGAAAAGGCTGCCGGGCTGCCGGCACAGTTTTTTATGGATGTACATTAATGTATTTTCTCTTTGTATATTCGTTTTTTTTAAACTACAACAAACTTTGAAACATTTGTGTGGTGTCATAATTATTGAGAAAATAACCCTAAAAAGTGTGATTGTATCAAGGGGCATTTTCATAATTGATGAGAAATATAAAAAAAGATTGAATTAACGTAAAGCTCAAATTTTCATACGATGCTTGATCATATTTTTCAGATAGACTTCTTCCTAATATTGTATCTGGTGGTGTTTATTTAAAACTCTTAGTAAACCCATTGATTACCGCGGGACTTGCAGTAATCTTAATGCAATAACTTAAATTTACAAATTATTGACGAAATAAGTACTCGCCTTCCTCAAAGTCCTACAACATATTCTTTCTAAAAAGATAGGTAAGGCTTTTCTGGTCGCATGCATCACGCTCGTAGTATTAATGGCAAATACTCTTTCCCACTGTTCATCTACAATGTCACCAGCAGGTTCAAAATTATCCATAATTCCTGCATTATTGTTTTAAGAAAAGCTGCAGACATAACTCCATCTCAGTGAAGCCTGAAGAATCCCCACCGCTACTAATTTTTACATATTTAAAAACATTTTTGGGTCCTTTTGAATTTATCAAAAGACACTTACTGGAAGATACATTGACGTTTAAGTAGTTGTTTTGAAAGAATGACTAAAAATGAACAAAAAAAACACAGTCCCTAATGGACCGTGTAATGCTTTTTGATATGTGGTAAATTCGTGACGCGTCTAAATGATAATAAATTCTTCTTTTCGCAATTAGTGATCATTCATTTTGGCAGGAAGGAAAAGATTTGAAGATTCTGGAGGATAGTTTTATGTTTTTTAACTACAAATAATACGAAATAAAATTTCAATCCTTATGAAGATTCAGCAGCAAAAAAAACTGTTTAGCTAAAAATTGTGGTGTATAAGGCATGTCGTTTCGGAGCCAAGCCACAATCGTGCCGATCAAGGCTGCCGAACCGTGCCATATCGCGATGTCTTTTTGAATTCCGGCATTTAGAATGATGGATTTTCGGTCGTTCTCCAGCCTATTCGTAACGGTCTGCGTCAACATTTTTAGCAAACGCTCCGTAAAAATCGGGGCCCGTTTCAAACCTAGTACAACTTTATAAAATTTAAAATGTTCTGCAATGTGTTCAAGCAAACTAACCATAACCCATAAATCCTTTTCTTCCTCAGAACTTGGATGCAGTGGCTTGCGGTTCATGGCATTTTGAATGTCCTCAATCATCTCATCAGCCATTTTCTCCATCATATCCGAGATATCACGATAATGCAGGTAAAAGGTTACTCGATTAATGGTTGCCCGCTCTGAAATCCGATTAACCGATATTTTCTCGATCTCCATTTCCTGTAATAAATCGATCAAGGCATCTTTAAGCAGTTGGCGCGTTCGAAGGATCCTCGGGTCAGTACGAGGCTTGTCCAGGTTCATGCGGATGATTCCTTCCCATTTTTAATTTACATTTTCATCATTCTTGTCTTTTAAATAAAGCTTAAGCAACATAAATGTAATCAAAGATTATTACTTTACACTTTGGCCCATAATCGTCGCTTGCAAGAGACAGCTTTCTATATATAATCTAATTTATATAGTGTTAATTATCTAACACTTTGTAAATTAAGTCTAGAGATATATGGAGAGGATGGAGAAAATTGAGTAAAGGTAAGGAGCCAATCAGTAGTTCAATCAAAAGAGGACCCATTTTGTTTGTTATGATTTTGGGTGCCTTTCTGGCGACGCTGAATCAAACCATCATGAGTGTTGCGACACCGGAACTGATGACCGATTTTGACATTTCTGCCGCAACCGCCCAGTGGCTGACCACGGGCTATATGTTAGTCAACGGCGTGCTGATTCCCATTACAGCCTATTTCATGCAGCGTTTCAGCACAAGGCAGCTTTTCCAGGCTTCGATGATATTATTCCTATTAGGAACAATTGTCTCCGCGATCGCGACGGACTTCCCCGTTCTGCTAACCGGACGTATGATTCAAGCAGCCGGTGCGGGTATCATTATGCCGCTTCTCACGAATGTCATTTTAACGCTGTTCCCGCCCGAAAAAAGAGGAGCTGCGATGGGAATGATGGGACTTGCCATTATTTTTGCCCCAGCGATTGGACCGACGCTTGCCGGTTACATTCTGGAAAATTATGCTTGGGAAACGTTGTTTTATGGCATGATTCCGCTCGCCCTCATTGTCATTGTCTGCGGATTCATTTTTTTGAGGAATGTATCGGAACGAGTAGAAACTGAGTTCGATACTTTCAGTGTTGTACTTTCGACCATTGGCTTCGGTACACTGCTATACGGATTCAGCCGGGCGGGGAGCGCAGGCTGGTCGAGCTCAGAGGTTCTTCTTACTATTATTATAGGCATCGTAGCCCTCGTATTATTTACATGGCGTCAGCTGGTTTCCAGTAATCCTTTACTCGATCTGCGGGCATTCAAGTATAATATGTTTTCCTTGACGACGATTATCAATATCGCTGTAACGATGATCATGTATGCGGATATGATGCTGTTACCGCTCTATCTACAAAATGCACGCGGGTATACAGCCTTGGAATCCGGTTTAATGATGCTTCCTGGCGCGCTTGTGATGGGCTTTCTAATGCCGGTTACAGGCAAACTTTTCGATCGCTTTGGCGCAAAATGGTTATCCATCATTGGCATGATCATTACGATCGTTACAACGCTAGGTTTTATTAACTTAACAGACTCGACTAGCTACACCTATCTGTTGCTAATGTCTACCGCACGCCGCATTGGGATGGCGTTGCTTCTGATGCCGATCCAAACCGCAGGTTTGAATCAATTGCCAAACCGATTGAGTGCACATGGGACGGCAATCTCGAATACCATTCGTCAAGTTTCCGGCGCCATAGGCACTTCGCTGCTCATAACCATCATGACCGACCGGACAAAAACTCATATGCAGAATATGATTGCTTCCGGTGGAACAAAGGGCGTAACGAAAGCTCAGATGATCACGGAAGCAAGCATACAGGGGATCAACGATGCCTATCTCGTTATTGTTGGGATCGGTGTTATTGGGTTGTTGCTCTCGTTCTTTATCAAACGTGTAAGTCAAGCGGTTGAGAAGCCGTCCACCGTCGAAATGAAAGAACCTGTCGTGCTCCGGACAAATTAAAGTTACGAATCTTGACCCCACAGCCAGCCCATGTCATTTTGAAAGGCTTGTCCCCATTAGCATCTAAAATAAAAGGCACTTTGAGAAAGGAAGATCGACATGAATAATTCGGAACAAAACGTACCAGGAAAAGCAGCATTCAACGTATTTAGTGGCGCCAGCGGTGAAAACACATTTCCGATATTTGCACAAATGCGGGCAATGGGGTCTGTTGTTCCTATCTCGTTTCCGATGGGTGGAACGGATCGTCAAGCCTGGATGGTCACACGTATGGAAGTGGCAATGCAGGTGCTCAAAGATCATGCCCGCTATACTGTAGACGCTAGCTCCATCGATGGCAACAACGACATTAGGCAAACCTTAACTGGCAACGTTGATCCGTCCGCTCCACCAACCTTCTTTACCGGTTATTCCATGCTCACTGTGGATGAGCCCGATCATCGCCGGTTGCGCGGTCTGGTGTCTAAAGTGTTCACACCAAGATATATGGAAAGCTTACGACCTCGCGTGCAGAAGCTTGCCGACGAATTACTTGACCGAGTGGAAGCACAAGGCGAGATGGATCTCGTTAAGGATTATGCCGCTCCTTTACCAATCAACGTCATTTCAGATATGCTCGGAGTGCCTCAAGAAGACCGACCACAGGTCCATGTCTGGTCTAATGTGATCGCGCACGGTCTGGGCCTGGGAAAACTGGAGCCGGGTGTCGCGGAGCACATACGAGCCTTCGGCGAATACACAGCCCGCCTAGTTGCCGACAAGCGCCGGCATCCTGCCGATGATTTGATTAGCCAATTGATCGCCATCGAAGAGGAAGGGGATCGACTCAGCGAAGCGGAACTGAATTCGATGATCACGCTATTGATCTTTGCTGGCCATGAGACAACCTCAAACCTGATCGCCACCGGCTCCTTAATGTTGCTGGATCATCCTGAGCAGCTGGTGAAGCTTAAGGCTGACCTCAGTCTTGTTCCTTCGGCCGTCGAAGAACTGCTGCGCTTCAATGGGCCCTCCACGATCCTGGGTCCCCGTTATGCTACTGAAGATACCGAGCTCGCAGGGCAGCAGATCAAGAAGGGGGATATGGTCATTGTCTTAACGAAATCAGCGAATCGGGATGAGCGGCAGTATACGCAGTCGGAGGAGCTGGATATTATGCGTAAAATCAATCGTCATCTCGCCTTTGGACAGGGTATCCATATGTGCTTGGGGGCACCGCTGGCCCGCGTGGAGGCAGATATTGCGTTTACCACTCTGCTAAGGCGAATGCCCAACCTGCGACTGCGCATTCCAAGGGACAGTGTCAACTGGCAGTTTACGTTGAGCTCACAGGGGCTAGCTGACCTGCCCGTCGCTTTTTAGATTGAGAATGACCTGCGTATCTCGCGCGTAGGGGTTATATCGACGGAGTAGGGTCATCGTTCCTCATTCCGTAAGTGCTATCTTCTAGGCGTTATCGGATTTGTCCCACCTGGGATCGGAAAACTCATAAAAAAGACTACTGCCTTCAAATTAGGTAGTAGTCTTTTTGTAATTACGGGGGCTATATAAAACCTTATTTTTACACCCATTAATATTTCTCAATCATATTAGGTGTTGATCTCAATTAAATCAACTCATTTCTATAACAAACAAGGTCAGTCGACGTTATATCGACTGACCTTGTTGTATATTTATGCACTATGTTGTATGAATTCAGTTTTCCACTGAATTACGAAACAAATTGTCTAAGGAATTCTGAAACAATTCTAAAGAATTATGGAATTTGACAAGATGTGATATTCCATGATCTCCCTGTGGTTTCCGCTTTGGCCGTATTCCGGAAGACACTTTAATTGGGAATACCAACGTTCTGCGCGAAGCTTGGAAAGTCGTATGTAATATCACGACAAGCCAGCTGCAAATCGTTGCCGGCTTGAATGTACGCTATGTAGATATTATAAAAGCAGTGTTTTTAGAACTGGTTCAAGTGCGTCTGCCATCCGCAGAAAACCAAGATCCGTTGGATGCGAGCCGTCTACTGTGCATTCGAAGAAATCTTCATTACCGAGCGATCCGGAGCCGTCGAAGAAATAAATATTCAAGTCACCTTGCTCCCGCAACTCGTTAACGAGAGACTGTTCGAAACGCTTACGTTCCATTCTGGCCTCGTACAAGTGTGGGGTCAGCTCCTCACGCGCGTAACGAATTCGTGAGACAACCAAGATCGGTGTTACCGGATGAGCTCCCCTATAAATTCTAATAAATTCCGGAAGTGTCTTACGGAAAAGTTCGGTGCTCACGCAATTGCCTTCATAATCAATGACCATACACGCAGGGTCATTAATCTGCGAAATGATTTCGGCAAGCTCCGGCTCTCCCTTGCCGCTTCCAGAGAAACCAAGATTAATAAATTCCAGCGGAATTCTTCGGCTCAAAATGTTCGTATAAGCCATGCCAGGCCGCGAGGCGCAGCCGCCTTGCGTAATCGAAGTACCATAGATGACTACTTTCTTCCCGGAAGCGTAGCTGGGGGGAGCGGTTACGGTTGCGCTCTCATCCAAACCGATCCATATCTCCTCCACCCCCTGATAGAGCGGCATGTTTAGGACGATATTACGCATCGAGGCATTCCAATTGGTAAATAACGCACATTCGTACTCGGTGAGAGTGAGGTCATATTTCGTTGTGTTGACGTACCGCAGGGGAAGGAGGGTGTCGGGAGAACCCACGTAGCAATCGACGCCGCATTGTCCGGTTGCCGGCATATGGACCATATTGGCTTTGCCTTTCAGCTTCACCTTTACCGATAGAGAAGAGGAATCCGACTGAAACCGGATTTGTCCTCCTGCAGTATGATTGGCTAAGCGATCGACGGCTTCCGGAGTAGCTCCGGATGGCAAAGTCGGCAATCTGCGATAAATTTTTTCTTGCGCAAACCAAGCCAACCCGGAAATTTGAAAAGGCTGCTCCATAGGGGAATACCAATGAATCGAGCCATCGAACGTTTCATTGGGACGCATTCCGGGATCGTATAGCTCTATCGGATTCTTCTCTTTTTTTTCCACATTACCATTCCTTCCATAAATATGACCCCAATTTTCACTACAGGAATCAGTGTATGCAAGTTTCAGCTGTACTTTGATTCCTTGAAGGGAGCGGTGAAGTTTACGACTCTGTTTTAGACCCTACCTTTATGCCGGCACCAACCCCCGGCTCGCGGGGCCAAGCCTTATACAATCGATCGGCACTCGGCTATGTCCAGGCCGAAAATAAATTTTTGCACCGCCTTGGCGACGCCTTCCTCGTTGTTGGACGCCGTGACGGCATCAGCAATCGCCTTAACCTGCTCCTCGGCGTTGCCCATCGCCACGCCAAGCCCGGCCGACCGCAGCATCGAAATATCGTTCTCGCTGTCGCCGACCGCCAAGACCTGCGCCATCTCGACGCCGAGCAACCGGCAAACCTCCCGCACGCCGCTTTCCTTCGTGATCCCCTCGACAGAGATCTCCACATTGACCGGAGCGGAAGAGGTAATCTCCAGCTCACCCCAGCCGAGCAGCTCCTCACGGATACGCGCCACTACCCCCAAATCGTCATGCTTCATGCCGAATTTCATCCAATCCTTTTCGAACAGCTCTTCGCTCCAATTGCCCTGACCGGACAGGCTCTCCACGGAATAGCCCCAGAAATGCGCATCTTCCCGGAGAGCCAGCTCATGCAGCCTTCGAACCGTTTCGCGGGGCAAATAGGTGCGAGCCATCAACTGGTTCGGACCTTCCCAAATCTCCGCTCCGTTCAACAGAACCATAGGCGAATCGAGCTCCAGCTCCTCCCAAAAAGAGCTTGCGGTCTGCATCCCCCGGCCTGTAGCGAACATCACGGTTACCCCATGATCCACAGCTTTCCGGAGCCACTTCTTCGTTTCTTCCGTCACCTGCTTATCGTCGGTAAGCAGCGTACCGTCCATATCCAAAGCCAGCAATTTATATTCAGGCATTCCCTTGATCTCCTCCACGCTCTCTTTCCGATTACAACGACAGACTCGCGCTTCAACACCAAGCCTGCGGCCAGAGCTGATTCGTCCTGTTTCTGCCGCATGTAACTTAGCCGCACTCCACGGCACGTTTCCGGCATGTTCGCTATAATCCACTCGTCAATGATCGGGATCAGCCGATCACCCAAAAGCCGGCGCGAACGCCTTCAGCGAACTCATCCAGCGTCAAGCCGACATTGTTCGACAAGCCCACAAGGCTGCCGTGATTATTTTCATTGATCGCCAATAAATTAACGTCGTTCTCCAGGTAGAAGGGCATATCGTACTTATTCTCCAACCGCTCCTGCAAAGGAAACTGGCCCCACCCTAATCCGGCAAGCCACATGGCGATCCACTGTATGCTCAAGCCAATCCCCTTGATCCTGCTTCGTTCCGGCGCTAGCTCCAAAAGCTCCTCGATTACCTCGCACACAGTCGGAAGAATGTGATCTTCGTTCAAGTAGCGGTCGCCTGGCTTCGCCTACAAGATCGTAGCGGAAATTGTGCAAAGCCCCCTGACATACAGAGAGCTCAGATTCGTAACATTGACGGTCAGCGGAACCGACTTGCGGCCTTCGCTGCTGGGTCAATCCCGTTAATTCGGCCAATTCCACCCGGGATATCGGTTCTTCGTTAAAAATAAGGTGCAGCACCTTTTGCTGATACCCACTAAATCCAATAATTTCTGCTAAAATGATTCCTGCGACAGCTTATTTCCAGCTAAGCCTTCACTCGTCCACTTTCATCCAAAGTAACCGGCTCACCCCGGCGAACAGACTCGTAAGCCGCTGCAGCGACAGCAGCCGACCGAAGGCCGTCCTTGCCGGTAATCGGCACTTCCCTGTTGTTTCTTATCGCATCGATGAAAGCCTTCACCAGACTGCGGTTCATATCGTCTCCCCAGTGGCTCCACTGGGCTTTCATTCTCTCGTCGCTGTAGACCTCGCTCTTCTGGCCAAAGGCATCGACGGTAAGCAGACCGTTCGTTCCTACAATCTCCATCGTAACATCGCCCCAGTAAGGAAAGGACTTCGTGCGCGACCAGCTGGTATCGATCGAAGCAAAAGCTCCGTTCGCGAACTTCACGTGCAGTATCCCGGCGTCATCCACTGGAATCTCATGAAACAGGGTCGCAGCTTCAGCGTACACCTCCGTTACAGGACTGTCCAACATCCAGTTGAGCAGATCCATGACATGAACGGAATGGTCCAGTAGGGCGCCTCCACCCGACAGCGCAGGATCAATGAACCAACCTCCTGGCATAGTGCCCCGGTTCGAGCCTTTTACCGCAACGACCTCACCAATCTCGCCACGGTCGATCGCGGCCTTGGCCTGCACGACTGCAGGAAGGAAGCGGCACGGAAACGCCGTCATCAGCCGGACTCCGTTCTTCTCGCAGGCAGCTACCATCTGTTCCATTTCTTCCACGTTCAAGCCGAGCGGTTTCTCGCACAGCACATGCTTTCCCGCCTCCGCTGCGGAAATCGTGAGCTCCGCATGATGAACGTTCTCCGAGCAGATGACCACGGCATCACAGCCGCTGCTCAGCAGCTCACGGTAATCCGCAAAATAACGGATTTCGGCATCCTGCTGCAAATACGGCTCCACCCGGGCACGGTTCTCATCCGCTATGCCCGTTACCTTCACTCCCGGCAGCCGCCGGAGCTGGTGATAGAAGCCGGCCGCATGGCCATGGGCGAAACTGATCATACCTATCTTTACAACATTCGTTAACTCAGTCAATACGTCTCTCCCCTTCCTGTCCAACTTCATCACTGTATACGTACCGGACGACCTGTGGCGGCGGATTCAATCGCGGCAAGGCCCGTCTGCAGCGCACTTCGGGCGTCAGCGATCGTTATGTCCGGCTCGGCGCCGGTCTGCAGACATTCCACGAAATGAGCGAGCTCCAAGTAATACGGATTATACATAGAAGGGCTTTTGGGAAGCGGGAGAGCAGGGGTCTCAGGCAAATCGTTATTTACTTTGAACATCTTGAGCGAAACGGCTTCCTCACTATTAAAGCGGATGACACCTCCACTGCCGGCCAGTTCCACGCTCGTCGTGAAAGGGCCCGGAAATCCCCAATAGCCCTCGAGATGCGCAATCCCGCCATTCTCAAAACGCAGGGTAGCCAGGGCATAGTCGAGACCCTCGTGCCTACGGTTCATTGCATACACGGATACGGCCTTCCCGAAGATGCTTTGAGCAAAATCAATATCGTGAATCATTAGGTCGAGGATCACTCCGCCGCTGATCTCACTATTGGTGTACCAAGTCTTCGCAACACCCGGATTACCGCCCATACGTCTTGTATGCAGCACTCCGGGCTTCCCGACTACTCCATCTGCAGCCTTGCGGCGAATATCGGTATAGCTTGGGAAGAAGCGTACCACATGACCGATGAACAGCCTTACTCCCTGCTGCTCGCAGACAGCAGTCATCTCATCCGCTTCCTCGAGCGACAAGGCGAATGGCTTCTCGCAAATGATATGCTTCCCGAGACGGGCGGCCCTGAGAACAAATTCCTTATGCATGTGCGTTGGTAAGCAGATATCTAAAACCTCCGGACACGCCTCCGACACCATTTGATCGAAATCCGAAAAAGCCTTTGTCTCCAACCTCCCGGCAAGCGCCCGAGCTGCTTCTTCCTGCATATCACACACACCGACAAGCTCAATACCGGGCATTCTAATCCATTCGGCCCCATGGGTACGGCCCATTGTACCGCAGCCGATTACAGCAATCTTCATGCAGGATTCTCCTTTTCGCAAAACAGCCTTAACCCCCGTTAAATGACGGATAAATGTATCGTCGGAACGTCGAAGAACCGGTTCATGACTAGCCCAGCCGCCAGAACCGAATCGTCCGGTGTCTGCTCCAGCCGAAGAAGTCGGACCTTACGGCAGGATTCCGGAATGTTCTCCAGAATACGCTTTCTAAGCGGGTCCATCAGATAATTTCCCGTATGGTCCAGCACCTTGCCGGTAAACAATACATGATCTGGGTTCAAGAAGGTAATCAAGTTACTTAAGGCGGAGCTTACCGCCTCGGCCATCTTTGCAAGCCACTCCCGCGCAACTGGATCCCCTTCCCGAATCCGATGCCCGAACTCCTCCAGCGTAAATCCCAGGTTGCGTTTCATTCCGCTTCCAGAGACCAGCGTAGTCAGGCAGCCCTTGGCTCCGCAGTGGCACGGCATGGCTTCGATGCCGAAGAACGTTTTACAATGCCCGAGCTCGCCCGCCACATGTCCAGCCCCCGAATTCAGTTGCTTGTTCATCACATGAGCTCCGCCGATGCCGTAATCCAATTTTACTGTCACGTTATGATTCGATGCAGCCAGGCTTCCATTCAAATTTTCCACAAGCGCAAGCAGGTTCGCATCATTCTCCAGATAGACCGGCAGGTTGTAATGCTGCTCCAGCCTTTCCCTTAGCGGGAAATTCCGCCAATGCAGACCGGAAGAAAGCAGCACGACGCCGTCCGTGGAATCGACCAGCCCCTGGATACTACATCCGATGCCTTTGAGCTGGTTCATCTTCGGCACCCGTTTTAGCAACTGGTCGATCACCTTAACGATGCACTCGACCTTATTCTCATCATGGTCTTCATTAGTGTCGGAAGACATCGTTTCCGTGACTTCACTGATGGGTACATTCCGGAAATCCACCAGTGTGCCCCGCACATATTTCACCGCAACCTCAATGCCTAGTGCGTACAGCTCCTCGCTCTTGACCACCAACGGAACGGGCTTGCGGCCCACCCCGTTTTCCAACGGCACATTTTCGTGCAAAATCTCTTCTCCAAGCAGCCTGTTTACAATGTTCGTAATCGTCTGCGCGGTCAGTCCCGTTTTCTCCGCCAGCTTTACCCGGGAGATTGGCCCTTCTGCATAAATCAGTCGAAGCACCTTTTGTTGATTTACCGACTTCAGCCATTTACTGCTTGTGTTCTCGTTCATTTGTGCACAAGACAGCTCCTTCCTATCGCTATCCCTTATCTCTCTACTTAGCCCTTAACCGCACCTAAAGTGGCGCCCTGCATAATCATCCGCTGGAACAGCATGAACACAATGATCGAAGGCACCATCGCAATCATCACCCCTGCAAACAACGTAACCCAATCCGCCGTAAACTCCATCATTTTATTGGCTTGGTACATCTGCACCGCAATCGTGTATTTCTCGGGATCGCTCAAATAGATGAACGGCCCCATAAAGTTGTTATAGTAGCCCAGGAATTTAAAAATCGCAACCGTAACAATGCCCGGAGTGGACAAGGGAACGATCACCCGCCAGAACACCTGGAAGATCGAAGCGCCGTCGATATGAGCACTTTCCTCCATGTCCTTGGGCAGCGACTTCATAAAGCCTCCGAGCAACATTAGATAGAACACGCTCTCCCCCAGGGAGGACAATAAGATTAACCCCGTTAAGCTGTTCGTCAAATGCAGCTCCCTCATGATCACGTACTGCGGCACCAGGGCGTTAATCCCAGGCAGGAACAAGGAAAGCATAATAAGGCCCCAGATCAGCTGCCGTCCCTTAAACTCCATCCGGGTCAAGGCATAAGCGTTAAGTGTAGTAAAGAACAAGCTGACTACAAGGCTTCCGCCTACATAATAAAGCGTATTTAGCAGCGAACGACCGAAGCCATATTCCGTCCAGGCTGTAGTGTAATTGGACCACTGCAGCTTTTTGGGAAGGCTCCAGATGTCCTTGAAAAATTCCGGATTGGACTTCAGAGACTCATAGAACACCCACACCAGCGGAAACAGGATTGACAAAGCCCACACATACAGTACCAAACGCCACACAACGTCCATAAACGTCATTTTTTCCTTCAATTTCATCTTCTCCCCTCTTAAAAAAATATGTTCCTAATACTCTACGCCCCGGTTCGGAAGAAACTTATCCATCAGCAGTTTGGCCGTGATCAAGATGACAAACAGAATCATACCGACAGCGGATGCGTAACCGTAGTTGATGTACTCTTTACCGAAAGCAAGGTTGAACATATAGAGACCGATTACATCCGTGGAGCCGGATGGGCCTCCATTAGTCATAATCAGAATAAGCTCGAAAGTCTTGAGCGTGCTGATCACGAGGAACAGCGCGCTGACCCGGACGACGGGCAGAATGAGCGGCAGCGTAATCTTGAATAACCTCGTCATATGTCCTGCGCCTTCGATAATAGCCGATTCATACAGCGACTTGGGAATGCCCGACATAGCATTTACGAAAATGATGACATAGAGCCCGACGCCTCCCCAAACCCATGGTGGAATCAGCGCCCACAGTGCCGTACTATCGTTGCCCAGCCAATAAAAATGGTTCATATCGATCCCGAGCAGCTTCAGGCCGCTGTTAAGCAGGCCGTATGTGCCGTCATATATGAACGCCCATAATAAAGCAACGACGACAATCGATAAAACGTTCGGAAAAAAGAACAGGATTTTCAGGAACTCATTTTCCACATAACTCTTGTATGTAACCAGATAAGCAAGCAGTAAGGAAATGAGCACGACCAGCGCCGGTACCGTCGCCATAAAAATAAGATTGTGCTTAAGCGCCCGCCATACATACTCGTCCTGAATCGCGGTAACAAAGTTGCTGAGCCCTACAAACTTGGAATCCGTGAGTCCGTCCCAATCCAATAACGCATAGTAAACGGATAAAACATTCGGAAACAGCGTGAACAGCAGATAGCCCCCGAACGGCGGCACGACAGCCAGGATGAGAAAAATCCACTTCTGAGTCCGCGCTTTATCCAGTCCCATGCGGCCGGAATAAGAGGGTTTAACTTTCACTACATTAGGTTCGGACAAGGGAAGTCAACTCCTATCAAGGGAAATGGAAAAGCGGAGAGGATCCCCTCCCCGCCTATAAACTTATTTCTTCTGAGCTTCTACGGCTTTCTTGAGCAAAGCGTCTGCTTCTTCGAGAATCGGCTTCGGATCCTGCTTGCCTAATACGATCTTCACCGTGGCTTCTTCCATCATCTTATTGGCTTTGGCCAGGTTCGGATCGGAGATGCTAACGGTTCTGTGCGGCTTATACGACCGGGCATCGTTATCCTTAATATACTTTAGAATCGCCTGCGCAGAGGTGGAAAGCTTAACGACTTTACTCGCATCGTCAATCAAGTCTTTTCTCATCGGGAGGGCGCCCGCTTTTTCTGCGGCAAACTGCTGGTTATCCAGCGTCATCAGCCACAGAATGAACTCCTTGGACCACTTCTTGTTCAGATCAGGCTTGCCGGCCCACATGTATTGGAAGTTGGTGATTCCGCTTCGGATCCAAAGCTTTTGTTCCACCTTATCCCTGAACGGCACCGCCATAAAGCCCCATTTGAAGTCTTCCGGAGTGGTCTTCTTCATTTCGTTCTCCACATGGCTTCCTGTGGAAACCATCGCGGCCTGGCCTTGAATCACCTGCATCTGGGACTGGGTATGGTTTAACGCCGGCAATCCTTCCGGGAAGTATCCCTTCTTGCCAAGCTGATACAGGCGGTTCCAGTGTTCCAAGCTTTCCTCGCTGGTAAATTGAGGACCATTGTACGTTTTATAGTTCTCGATTACCTTATCTGCGTTTCCTTTGATATCGGCCAGCTCAAACAGCTTTGCAGGTCCAAAGGCCCAGTCATAGTAATTAGGGTAAACTCCCGGGAAAGTAATCGGAGCAAGGCCGTCCGCCTTAATTTTGGCAAGCATGTCGTTAAACTCGGCCCATGTCTTCGGATTCTGGTTCCAACCCTTCTGCTCGAATAGCGTCTTATTGAAGAACAATCCGCCGTAAGAGCTCGAGGTGGCAAACTCGTATACCTTTCCGTTCACCTTGGTGAACGATTCGGCGAGGCCCGGCATCATGAGTTCTTTCATTGCTTTGCCCGGTACGTCCGGAAGCTTTTTGTCGAACATGTCATCGAAAGGCTCGAGCTTACCGGCTTCCGCCAGGGAAATGATGCCCTGTGCTCCGGACGGCGGCGTGGTGTTGAAAATGTCGAACATGTCGTTATCGTTGCCTGCGGAAACTTTCGTTTGAATCATGTTCTTCATGTCCGCAGATGCTGTAACGTCGAAGGAAACGTTCGGGTATTTGGCCTGGAAGGATTTTACGGCATAATCGAACCATTCCCTTCCATAGCCTCCCATGAAGAAGCCGATCTTCAGCGTCACTTTTTCCGTCTTCGACAGCCCGTTTTCGTAGACATCTTCTTTAGTCTGATTCTGAGGCTGACTCGCGGAAGGCTTTTCCGTTTTTCCTGTACACCCTGCAAGCAGAGAACCTGACATAGCAACTGCCAAGCTTAAAGCCGTCAGCTTTGCAAAATTCTTTCTCATACTTAAACCCCCTCGAATTAATAAAGAAAATTGATTTATTAAATCAAATAATACAGTGTAATTGTTTGGCGATGATTATCGTTTTGTAAGGGATCTGTTAAAAATCGCTGATTAACGAGGTATGAACACGTTTACAATTTACACCCAATTAATAAATCAATTTTATTTATTATTATCCTACCTCTTTTTTCTTTTTGATACAACAGAAATCTTTCGACAAAATCGCTGTCTTTACCCAGTAATGACCTGCGTGGTAAACTAATTTCTACTAAGAGTATAAACGTGTTCAGTTCAAGGAAGAGGTCGACTTATGTCCACATTGAAACATGCAAGCCACACGCTGCTTAAATCCATAAATCAGCAGAAGGTGCTGCATCTGATCTATTCGGAATGTCCGATCTCCCGTGTAGAGTTAGCTAGTAAAACCGGACTTAGTCAGCAAACCGTCACCAACATCGTCAACCGGCTTCTCGAGGATCAAGTGATCGTCGAAGGCGAACCGCAATCTCTTGAGAGCGGCAGCGGCCGTAAGCGCGTTCCCCTGCTGCTTAACGGTTCCCGATTCAGTGCGATTGGCATTGAATTGTCAGGCACATCGGCACGGGGAGCAGTATATAATTTTCAGCATGTCCGCTTGGCGGAAGCTGAAGTGAAGGCAGACCGTTACGAGTCCGAAGAGGACTTGCTCCGGGTGATCCGCAGCGTGATCGACAAACTCATGGGCCAGATCCCTGACCCTACCTGCCTGAAAGGAATCGGCTTCAGCGTCCATGGACTCGTTGACTCCTCCGAAGGCATTCTGCTTCGCTCGCCGGGGCTCGGCTGGAAGCGGATACCGCTGGCGAAGCTGCTCGAGGATGAGTACGGGCTGCCCGTCTTTCTGGAGAATGACACCAATCTGCTTGCGCTCAACGAAAATATGGGCGGAAGTCTGATTTCCTCCAAAAACAATGTGACGCTTAGATTAGCCAGAGGCATCGGGGGCGCCATCGTCGTAGAGAAGCTGCTGGTCACCGGCTCCTCCTTCGTAGCAGGCGAGGTTGGCCACTATAAGGCGTTTATGCCGCCCTACGATTATGAGTGCTACTGCGGCGGCAGAGGGTGCCTAACCACATTGGCTTCCTCCAGGGGCTTGCTGCGGACGCTCGGTCGGAGTTGGGAGCAGTTCAACGAAGCTGTCCGCGCTGGAGACCCCGAAACCGTTCGGCTGAGCGAGGTGGTGAGAACGGCGATCGTTTACTCCGTTGCCAATATCGTCACCCTGCTCAATCCGGACCGGGTTTTGCTCACCGGGTTTATGCTACCAGTATGGGGGGACTCGTTCGTCGACGAACTCAAAGTTCGAGTGATGGCCCAAGTGCCGGAAACGTGCCGGAATGTAGAGTTCCTACATCTCACCGATGTGGAGGACGAGACTGCACTGGCCGTCGGGCTTGTCCTGCAGAGCGTGTTCAAGATCCCGCTCGACAGCTTGTCGCTGTAACTCGCAGTCACCCTTCAGAAAACTGGAAATACAGGGTTATGGACGATATTTTCACAACGAAAAGCCCCTGGAAGGGATGAGAAATCTTCCAGGGGCTTTTCGTTTATTAGCGCATTGCAGGCAGGTTATCGGCCCCAGATGCGAAGTAGGGCCTCAGCTTTATCATTCAGCCACTGCTGAGCGTCCGCAGCAACCAAATCTTGATGTGCTTTATTAGAGAGGTGCATCAAAAAGTCCTCGATCTTCTTGGCTGCCTGATCCCGCTGTCCCTTCTGCATATGGTTCTCCGCCTGGCTTAGTACATTCTCCAGCTGTTTGGAGAGCGGATGGCTAACCTTGCCGGAAGCAATGAAGCGCTGCAGGCCGTTCTGCAGAGTAGGCAGGTCGATCGATGTCTTAAAACTTACCGGCTCGCTATGCACAGATACCGCTCCCGACGAGTGTACAGCCTTGACCTGGAACGTATACACCGTATCCGGCTCCAGTCCCGTCAAATTGTACACCGTGCCGGTCACCGTGGAGATGGCCCCATGACTACCATACACCTGGTAGGTCACGCTGCTTCCGTCGGATGCCGTTATCGGGGACCAGCTCAGCTGCGCCGAACTCGCAGTCACGTTTGCCACCTTCACGCCTTGCGGCGCTTCAACGGTAACCCGGGTGCGGAAGGACCAAATATCCGAGTACGTCCGTCCGCCGAAGCTATCCTCCGCCAGTGCGTACCATTCGTAATCCGTGCTTCCTTTCAGGTTGTTCCAGTTGACCATGGCTGTGGAACCGCTGGCCGCCTGCGCCAATCCAATCGCATCGTTAGCGTATACTTTTACCGTCATCGCGTCGGTCGCCACTCTTTTCACCATCGGCTTCAGGTCCACCGAAAGCTTAAACTCGTCCTTGCTCGGATCGTAATAATTGTAATCGTCCAAATACGGCGAATACGTATTAACATAGACGGTATCCGTCTCCGTATCGAAATGCAAAAGCTTCAAATATCCATTTCCGCCGTTCGGAATGCCCTGATAATCATTAAGAATCTGGTACACTTTGCGATCCGGCTGTCCGTCTTTGTTATCGTCAAGCTGGTCGGTACGCAGTGCACTTCCGGTGAAATGACCGCTCATGACCATCCATACGTTAGGATTCGGAACTACTACTTTCTGGTAAATCTCGTTGCCAGTTGCGGATCTCGTTGCGTTATTTTGCAAATAATTATGAACCACAATGGCCGCTTTACGATCCGGATACTGCTTCAGAACGCTGTTCATCCAGTCCATATCCTCATCATTCATACCCCAGCCCATGTAGACGAAAATAAAATCGTTGCCGCTTGCTGATATCAGGTCATAGTGACCTTTGTTATCTTTGTAAGACTCTCCGTAGTAAGGCTTATCCTTAAAGCGGTTCTCTCCGAAATACTTCGAGAATTCCGAGTAATCCGGCACTGACGTCGCTCCTCCGTCGAACACGTCATGGTTGCCCGCGACTAAACCCCAAGGAATTTGGGCGTCTTCCACCACCTTCATAAACTTATCCGCACGTTCCCACTGTCCTTTGATGCCTGCGGAGTTTACAATGTCCCCCACTTGCATCACATATTGAATATTCATCGATTCTTTGGCATCGCGCAGGAAATTGACTTGGGACTCAAAATACTCCGGTTGAATTTCCGCGTAGATCTGTGTGTCCGGGATAGAGGCAATGGTAAAATCGTACTGCTCACGGCGCGGAATCTCGTCCTGAATCAGGACTTGGACTTTGCCGTTTCTTGCATAATTGCCGCCGTCCACCGCCGCTGAGAGGTTAAAGTCTTCCTCGGAAATGGCCACTGTGGACGCTAGGGAATCCCACTTTGCCGCAGGATAATTCCATGCGTACAAACCTACTTTACGACCCTTGAGCGAATGCCCTTCCCAACTTAGCTCGAGACGATCGCCGGCGCCTGTTTCCGCCATCACTTCCACTTCAAAGCGCTGATAAGGAAACTGTTCAGTAGAGTCATTAGTGACGTAACGGTCATCGGAGGCTCCGGCGGCTGTTTGTTCTTCGGCGGTCAGCTGCGTTTCTCCCGGACTCGTCAAGGTCAAAGGAGGCTCTACATCAGCCGCATGCTTGTAAGCGGTCACTCCCGCGTCCGCGGCGGTGATCTTTTGCCCTTTAAAGAACTTCACGTTCAGCGGGTCGCCGGTCGGATCGGAAACCGATACCTGCAGGCTCACATTCGTGTCCGTATCCTGTGCACCGTCCGCCGGCGCCGCTAGGAGCGGCTTACCCGGAAGCTCTGCAGGCGTTGTGAACTTGATTGTTTTCTCCGTCGATTTGCCCCCGGCGTCTACAGCCTTAAGCACAAGATTATGCTCCCCCGGAGTGAGAGCTGCAGAGGAGGTGGAATACGGAACCTCAATAAGCTTACCATCCAGATTCACCTTGAAGGATTTGACGGAGGAAGCCGCATCCGATGCGGAAGCTTGTATCTCAAAAGCCCCTTTGTAAGTACTGCCTTCCGTAATATTCGCAGTTACAACCGGACCTTGATTGTCTACCATCACGCTCGCTGTGTCCTTGCTGCCGTCAGGCAGAGTCACCTCGACCCGATGAGGTCCGTCAACGGCTGCTGCGGTGTTCCATCGGTAGGAGATCCCGTCCCAATAGCGCTCGGGAATCGTGAAGTTGAAGTACACAACCGGAAGGAAGCGTCCGTTATCTCCCATGTCCAGTATGGTGGCCGGATTCGCATATTTCGGGTCGCGGATGACCGTACCGTCCGCCAAAACAAGCCGGACATTGCGGATATTGAAATCATCCAGGCCGGGCTCCGGCTGGTTCTCATAATAAGGTCGGGTTGATGAACCCGCTCGCAGGGCAATCGGATTCGCCTGACCGTACTTGAACAAATCGGGCCGTACCGGCACTACCATGGTTTTGTAATCATTGGTTTGGAACGGAATCAAGTACAGCGTCTCGCTGCCCATGGTGGTCACGTTCTGCCCTACATTTATGTCGTCCGCTTCAAATACAAAATAAGCCGTTTTCTCCATGGCTCGTTCCGTTGGACTGACCGGCTGGCCGTCGATCGACAGCGACATGGACCCTGCGGTGTTAGACGAACCGATCAGAACCCGCTCACCAGACAGAACATCGCCATCAAGAACGTTCAGCGCAGGGCTTTTCTCATTCCCGGCCAGGCTGATCGTTTTCGGAGCCGTTGACGTTGTGTTGAAGGTATCGGATGCTTGGAAATAGTAGTCGAGTGTCGGGCTCCCGAACCATTCCATCATCTCCAACGAGTAGCGGAAGCGTCCGTCGGCGCCGCGCGGCGAGGTTACCATTTTATAATTCGTCGTCTTGTTGGATTTATAGTATAGATTAACGGACGCAAGAAGACGATCATCTGCCGCTTCGGCCATCAGCTCAATCGGCTTGATCAGGTCAATGCCGGAGTGATCCGAAAGATCCTTTACCGACGGCGGGACAGGGTCGTTCACAGTGAGGACAGGTTCCGCGGGTACGTTAGCCGGGTTGAAGGTTCCCGGGGAGGCCGGCAACGTCTTGGAGCTGAGCTTCTTCATATCGAGACTGCCGGCGTCTGGAACGCCGTACTCGATACTCATATCCGCAGCTGTATCGATCACGCCTGGATTAAAGCTCGCACGTACAATGTCGGTTCCTGTATTAGTAGCTACCACGAGGGTTCTTTCCCTCAGGTTGTTAAGACCGCCGGGAATCCGGACAATGTCTTTATTTTCAACGAGCGAGGTTTGAAAATGCTGATTAAAGTCAGCCACCGTCTTGGGCTCCCCTGACGCCGTAACCGCCCAGAAAACCATAGCCTGCTTAGGCTGGATGATAATCTGTTTATCGGTGTAAGGCCGCCAGAATAAATCCTGGCCAGGCTCCCCCGGGTACCTGTATAAAATAGAGTAGTCCTTGAAGTCAATCGATTGGTCGCTGTTGTTATAAACCTCCAGGTACTCGAAGGGATCCTCTCCCAGCGCATCGTCTCCACCGGAGTCAGGGACCATTTCAGTAATGAGCATGCGGGGGATTCCAGCTGCCGCTTCGATGGCGGCTGCGCTTTCTGCAGCTGCAGGGCTGCTAAGATTCAGCAGAGAGCCGGCGACAAGCTGTGTGACCATTAGGCAGGTGAAGCAGCGGGTTAACAGTTTCTTTTTCACTTGTTAGTCATCTCCTTGTTATCAATTTACACAATGATTTCGAAGTACAGGAAACATCTCCATCCTAGTAATTAATTTATAAAACTATTTGATTTATTAATTACTGATAAATATCATTCGCTATCAAGGCCACGTTTCCTCTTTGTTTTTGTAAAGGTTTTTTTAAGATATGGCGATGGGTTTTAAGTGAGGGGTGTAAGCAGAGCCATAGCATTCTTTGACAGCGGAGATTTCAGTTAAAGCTGCGTTGACCGCAAATGGGGTACAATAGTTTATTCTTCATAGATTACTACCTTGCAAAAAAGAAGCCGACAACTGAGAATCATCAGAAGTCCGCTTCTTTTTGTATATTTATTTAATTGTATAAAAATGTTTTCAAAGTATTTCTAAAACAAAACAACAATTGTTGTTCCAGAATGATTAGAATTTTCTATGCACCGTGGCGAAATTGACGGTTTGTTGCATCTGGCATGCCGTAAATTTCATGCATATAAGCATGGGCTGAGTTTCACTTCTTTACCAGAGCGGACTTGTCGGTGTGACACCCGCCCAATTTAACAAAACTGAGCACGCCAATTGCGCCGTCTGCGTAAACGTTCCCTACTCTACAACGTCTCCGTACTGAGCGTAAATCCTTCGATCACGACGTCTTCGTCGACCTCGATCAAGATACATCGTTTTCCTTGATAATTTACCTGTCTCACGTACTTTAAATCTTGAGGACTGACCGAAATCGTGGCTATCTTCGTATCAATTTTAATCGATTTAGAAGTGAACTTCGGCATGACGCTGCTTGCTTTGAGTTCATAGTTTTTGTCGTCGACGACATTTTGGAACGCTCGTTCCACCTTTTCCATCGTCACGCCCTCTACACCACTGACCGACAGCATGTGTTCCACATCTTTATAGTCCAGCTTTGGAGGTTCTTCATCCTCGTTGGACTCGATGACCCGATGAATTTCCTCATACACATGAGCGATCGTAGCGGCATCAAGTTGATCGCCCGCCACTTCCTTCACGATGTCCTCAAAAATGGCTCTCTCTTCTAACGCTGTCACGGTCTTCTCTGCATTTAAGACTTGATCGATGAAATGCCAATTCGGTTCATGCGCTCTCCCCGAGCAATACAGAATGCGATTCACGTCGGAATAGTTGTCTGTCACACTAGGGTAGAAAAAACCTTGTTCCGGCGTGTTCAATTTGATGATCGGATCTACGAAAACGTTATACTTAAATTCTCTCTCCACATAGTCAAACATGAGCGTTTTCTTCTGTTGTTCCGTAGAATTCACGCTGCACAGAATGAATAGATTCGCGAACATCTCGTTTTTTTCGCTCTCCATGGCATCTTCGTTCCTACTCTTAGTCGGCCGTGAATATTGTCCGCGAACGAAAGTAATCACTGTATCCTGTTCGTATGTGGTATCCACCAACATTTTTTCCACCAACAAAAGCATTAGATCTTGCCATTCTTCCGCATTACCAGTCACTAAACCTTGATGGAGAAGCACCTGTGTAGGCTGCTCCGCTTCCTCCTGAAACTTTAACTCATACATCTTCTGATCTAATTCGCCGGTCAGCAGTTTTTTGAAATTGAGCATATATAGTTCCTGCTTTTCCCTGTCTACTAGGGCGAACGGTTGGCGCTCATAATGGTAGATCTCGTTGCTTTCCTTCATGATATACACGTTAAAAATATCGTGGATTTTAAGCATTTCGTTATCCAATTTAAAATGCTTGCGAATATGCGCGATTTCTTTCTTTATCATGGTCCTTCAGACGCTCCTATGAAGTAAAATGGCCTTACTAGTACTAATGATTGAATTAGAAATTTGTAACGGATGATTTGCCTTCCTGCCTGCTGGATTAGGATCTCTACTTCGGCTACGGCACTTTAAAGGGTAAAGTTACCGAGTGGATTTGAACCACTTAGATTGTGCGACTGTGAGGCACACAAACAAAAGCCCTTCATGAGAAGGGCTTCCACCGTTACTTCCCTTTATTTCCGTTCCAAACTTAGAGTGAATAGCACTCCACAGGTCTCGTAATTGGTTTAATAACTCTACTTTTGAAGACTTGGATAAACTACTTCCTGTATGTTAATGCATTATTATAGATTTCTCAACTATTTTGAGAATCTATCCTCACTAATTCTGAAAATTTTCTCAAAAATTATGACAACACATCGCCACGCCTTGTCGGGGTAATGAAATCGACCCGGTCCTTCATGCCGTCGATCCGGTCCCGGACGTCTTCAGGCATATGAAGATAGAACTTATTCAGCGCTGAGGCGGATTCCGCTTCGAACGGCAGCGAGGAGTAATGGCGCAAAGCATGCACCGCAAAAATAATCGCTACAGCCTCTACCTCAGTGAATGCGATTGGAGGAAGCACCCTCCTACCATTCGCACCATGAAACCATCACCGGGTTGTTTTGTTATTTAGGCTGCTTGTCCTGATTTACAATCAAATCCGCTGCAACATTTTGTAACTTTATGTCAAAATTTGAAGTAACTTCTACTCCAAATCATCTCCGTTACCGTTCATGCTCCGGGATCTGGCAATCATGTTTTGACTATTCGGATCCTTCGCCTGTCTTTCAGCCCAGTGAAACGAGAGATTAATAGGCATTTAAACCCACTATATCTATTTCGACCCAGTCAATAAGGACCATTCCTTCTTACATACTAACAAATCATCCCGGCCGAGACGATACTATTATTAAACCGCTGTAAGTTTTATATATAGGTTGACTTGGCTATCATCATTCCAAAAAAACACAACTTTTTACCTACCATTCTTTTTCTCACGCCAAGCAACCGCAGCAGTTTTTGTATAAATTTGTCGACCGTCACTCTGGTCCCAATTTCCCATCTTATGCTTCAAACAGCTTCACCCATTGTGACAAAGGCAAACTTGTCGAAAGGCAAGGACGCAAAGCCATAGGGCCTTCTTCGTCTCTGCATTCGGAGAACGAGGGTGGCAGCCGTGCTGCCGGAAAAAAGAATGTCCTTTGAACGCTACGCTCTATACGGAGCGCGGCACTCAGACGTTCCGGGGGAAGAGCTTTTTGAACGATTGCCGCCGTTTATGAAAAGTTGTTCCTCCTCCGCCCAAGCCGGGCGCCGGTTTGCCTACCCAAGCAAACCCGCGGCGTAAAGGGGTATTTTAAACCGGAGGAGAATTTACTATGATCAGCAAATGCAAAAAAAACGATCGAACCGTCCCCGAATTACCTGGAAAGACCGCAAGAAAGGCTTCACATTCCCTTTACCGTTTCCTCGCCAAAATCATCGCCTCTCTCATGGCGTTGTTGCTTGCCATCGGCAGCCTGTCCATCCCGGCCGACTCCACCATTGCCGAAGCCGCTATGCAGCCGCCTGCCGGAACCGTCTGGACCATCGGCGTCCATGACGGAAGCTCCGCCGAATTCTCCGATTTCAAAGCCATGACCGTTTCTTACGCCGTCTACTTGCCGTATGCTGCACCAAGCGACTGGAAGGTATTCCCGAAAGGCATGAAAGCTAGCGTCAACAAAACGCTTAGCATCGATTACACACTGTCCGCGCTGCCAGCATACGGCGTGGAATTCGACGTTCACATCCTGAATGCCTATATTTCCGTTCCTCAGATAGCGGTTTATTCGAACGGCAGGATGGCGGGGCTCCTGCAGATTGCCGGAACCGCCGGCAGCGGCGGAGCCTATGCCTACCGCGACCTCTACCGACTGTATATACCGAACGAGCTGCTGATGGCCGGGGAAAATACGCTAAAGCTGGAGGTGTACGCTGGGTCCTATTCCAATACTTCGGGGGATGCAAACCTGTGGTACGAGTGGGACGAGTTGTCGATGACCGCGCTCTCCGCCCCGGCGTCCGAGCCGATCCATGGCCGGTATGTGCATCTGGGCACCGCCGTCACCAATTCATTTGCAATCAACGACGATGTAACCCGGCTCCTGCCCGATTTGATGGAATGGCTCGGCATTGCCTACAGCAGGAATATGATGCGGACGGGCTTCTATTCTGACACGAGGAAAATGTGGCAGGACGGCATCGTCTCCTACCTGAAGACCATGAAGGACCTGAATCTGCAGCCGGTGGGAGGGATCTTCGGCACGGACTTTATGAACGGCCCAGACATGACCGCCGGCCACATGCCTGACAGCATGAAGACCTATTACCGCCAGTTCATGGCCGATTATGGCTCCTATTTCACCTATCTGGAAATGGACAATGAACCCGGCGTGTTCAATCATAACCAATCCTCGCTCGTGGAGCTGGCTCAGTTCCTGAAGTCGGAACAGCAAAGCACCCCTTGGGTCAAGATCGTCGCTCCCGGCTGGGCCTACTGGCCAACCAAAGGAACGCCGTACGGCTGGGAGCGGGATCCCGCGCAGCGGCGGCCGATCGAAGCCCTGTCGGACCTGACGAACGGCCACAGCTACGGGCTGTCCGGACTTGCGCAGGCGCGCGGAGGCGCCCTGAACGAGAATCTGCTGACCTATAACGGCGGCACGGAAGAAGGATTGCCGAAGGAAATGGTCATGACCGAAACGGGAGCGAACGATATGCACGCCGACCAGAGCAAGTTCGGTGCTTCAGCGTATAAATTCGCCGCTGTCTTCGACCGGGAATTGCGCGGGGACATCGGCTACGCGGACCATATCATGCAGCATACCGCATTCGATTCGTCCTCCCCGAACTATGCGCTCTTTGTTCGTTCCGCCAATTGGAGTACGCACCGGGCGGCCGACACGGCGGCTTGGGCGGCCAATTCGGCGGAAGGCGGCGAAACCCGACTGCGGACCTTCCGCCGACTGGCGGCAGCCTATGCGACGCATGGTGCGCCGCTGCCCTACACATTCCTCAGCGGCGACGAATCGGCCGGCCGTAAGATCTATGTCCGCGCCGTCGATACGCGCGCACTTGGAACGTCTTTGGTCGGTGCCTCGTCCGACAAGCGGATCATCAGTGTAGTGAACTTCGAACCGGTCGGCACCCCGGCACGCCATGTAAGTGTCCGGGTCACGCTGCCGGAGAGCGGCATGTACCGGGTGGAGCAGTACAGAGACGGCAGCACCCTGAACGCTTCCTATTCGGTCGATGACCGAAGCGTGTCCCCCAACCTGGATCTCGACCTGACCATAGCCGCAGGAGAAGCGGTTCAGCTCTATTTGACGCTAAAGGAAAACCAGGCGCCGGAGAAGCCGGTCATGGTTGGCGCGGCCATGGCGACATGGAATTCCGCATCGGTTGACTGGAACGAAGCAGCCGACAACCGGAAGACTACCGGCTACCGCCTTTACCGCGATGGAGAAGAAATCGCGGTGCTGCCGTCTTCAGTGACGAAGTACACCGATACGACTATCGCCTACGATCGCACTTACTCCTATACGGTTCAAGCGCTCGACGATTCGGGCAACATCTCCGCGCCGAGCGACCCTGTTCTGCTGACCGTGCAGGATATGCCGGTTACTCCTGGGGGCCCGCTGTATGAGGCCGAGAAGGGCCAGCTTGGCGGCATCGCTAAGAAGGCCGCAGACTACGCCGCCTCCGGTGGCAGCTATGTTCGCGACATGCACGGCAGCGGATCGAGTATCAGCATCATTAACATCATGCCGGGCTCCGGCGATTATTCACTTCGCATCGGTTACGCCACTTCGGCGGACGCCACGTTAAATCTTTATGTGGGCGCTAAGATGATTAAGAAGCTGACCTTCGTTTCAACCGGCAAGAACACGGGCACCGGCGCCTACAAAAGCATAACGGCCGATATCACGCTTGTAGAAGGGCCAAACACGGTAATGCTTCGGCATGACGGCAGCAATACAGGAGGCGTAAATATCGACTATGCCGAGCTCATTCCCAAACAGTCGTTAACGACGGAGTCAGGCTGGCACGATTACGCCTTTAACGATCCGGGCGTCTATTATTCTCCGGGCATCCAGACCAATGACAACGGAAGCTGGAACGAAACCGAATCGCCGGGAGAGGTGGCCTCCTTCGGTTTCACGGGAACCGGCGTCCGCTGGCTGTCGAACGTGCAGAGCAATCTGGGCAGAGCGGATGTATATATCGACAACGTGCTGCAGGGCACGATTGACCTGACCAGCGCCGAACTCGAAGGCTACAATAAAGTTGTATTTGAGAAAAACAATCTGCCGGACGGCGACCATACCCTTCGGATCGTCAACGTGGAAGGCAAAGTGACCTTTAACCGCTACAGCGTAAACGGTCCGCAGCAGACCCTGCGACAAACGAACTAGACGTTTGTAATCACAGCTTTGGCGGGCCGCTTCGCGACATCTTTATATTGATAGCACCTTTTCGAATCCCGCCAGTTAACAACAAATAACCCCGGTCCGATACTTATTCGGGTCGGGGTTATGAATATCTTGCCTTATTCGACCATGTCCTCAACGCCTCGACCATGCAGTGATCAAAACGTAGCCCGAAAACCCGCGTCTATATACAGTACATGTATAAATATGCAATACATGAGGAGGTGGAAGGAAGATCAATAACGGTCTCTAAATGATAAAAACTACATTGAGAAGAAACTCAATTTAGCTCTTTGAATTATTGATGTAGGTTATTGTTCTAATTTAACCGTCCAGGTTCTTTATTCACTTAAAACTTAGTTGTGCCACTGTAACTTTCACCCATTGCCTGATAGTGGGACGCCTCCTGTTAAATATCATAAACGCATTATGTCATTATTTTACAGCATAAAAAAAAGAGTAAGCCATATGATTGGCCTACTCTATTCAGACTACAGCTACTGATTTAAGGGTGTCTAATCTAGCCGCAGACTTTGCCCTTGATGGCAGCTTCCGCTTTCAATCCCGGTTTAATGTTCTTCATATCCCAGCTTGGGCCTCCTTTTAGACCATCCAGTTTAAATTTCCTGCCGGATTTACTTGGATTCAATAGATCAACACTGTAAGGGCCAACATCGGCTTTCAAAATACCGCCAAATTGAGGGCAGTTCCCGTCAAAATTTTGCTTATACTTGATCCCTCCGCTAATGCCTCCCGCAGGCGTTTTAAGTTTCGCTGTCGCTTCTACCGATACGCCGTCATCCGCTATATTCTCGAACGGATCTACTTCCAATCCGCCGCCGATCCCAAACCCGGCTTCACCGCAAGCGGATACCCCTTTTTCATCGACACAAAGTTTGGCGCCGGCACCCAAGCCAGCGTAAGCCGAGAAACCGACGCAGAACAGGCCGGCCATCCAATCCGGCAGAATAGTTCGCGATTGCTCAAACCATGCATCCAAGTCGTCTCCCCCATAGCGGATGTCATTCCCTATGATGCGGCTGTAGATATCTGCTGTCGCATTTCCTGTCAGCGGATCCGGACCGTAAATCGGGTATTCTTTCCCTTCATAACCATCCCGAAGGATCGCATTACCGCAGCATCCGCAATATCCCTTACTGCTACGCGATTCAACCCGTTAGAACCAATCGGCTGCGGATAAATTTGGTGATGGAGTACCGCCTCCTGATACCAGTAATCGTTCTGAAAGAAGTTGTTAGGACGGAGAATGGTGTATGCTACCCTTGACTGACGAATAGCCTCTTCAACCGGAACCCCATTAATAAAAAAGTCCGCGGTTTACGGGGACATGATTCGGACAATGTTCTTGTCATCCGACAATGTTGTTTGTTTGTTCGACGAGCAAACTGTAGATGAGCGGCAGTATACGCAGTCGGAGGAGCTGGATATTACTCGTAAAATCAATCGTCATCTCGCCTTTGGACAGGGTATCCATATGTGCTTGGGGGCGCCGCTGGCCCGCGTGGAGGCAGATATTGCGTTTACCACTCTGCTAAGGCGAATGCCCAACCTGCGACTGCGCATTCCAAGGGACAGTGTCAACTGGCAGTTTACGTTGAGCTCACAGGGGCTAGCTGACCTGCCCGTCGCTTTTTAGATTGAGAATGACCTGTGTATCTCGCGTAAAAAAGACTACTTCCTTCTAATTAGGTAGTAGTCTTTTTGTAATTACGGGGGCTATATAAAACCTTATTTTTACACCCATTAATATTTCTCAATCATATTAGGTAATGATCTCATTTAAATCAACTCATTTCTATAACAAACAAGGTAATACCCACAATAGTGTGATACATAACTTTTAGCGACATGAAAATCATTTTAATATTATCAATTACAGACACAAAATTTTGAATCCGCGTGCATTTTATTCCCCTTTTAAATCAACTAATATATAGATATGAAATGGAGTTACACATCAGTTTAATACTAAAAAAGGAGGCTTTTTTATGAGCATTCAAGTTCAATCGGAGAGAGTAAATCCGCTAACACCAGAACAGATCAAGCAGTACCACGATGACGGATATATTATCATTAAAAACGGCTGCAGCGACGATCTGATCGATGTCTTTAATTCGCATATTCATTCTATCCGTTCCTCCGATTCTATGCCCGAATGGGCAAAACCAAGAAAAGGCGGAACCGTGGTGGACGACAAGGACCGCTTTTCCCTCCGGTTGTTCAATCCTCATCTGCATGACGGTTTTTCTCTGCAAATGATGAAGTTGCCGATTGTACGCGGCGCGCTGGCCCAAGTTCTGGGCGATGAAGCTACCGGCGTGCAAAGCATGTACTTTTACAAAGAACCCGGTTCCCCCGGACAAGCGGCGCATCAAGACTATTACTATATCAAGAACGATCCGAATACGTTGACCGCCGCATGGGTTGCCATGGAATATACGAATGAAGAAAACGGTTGCCTATATGTTATCCCCGGCTCGCAGAAGCTCGGAATTCTGCCCCATGGAGATGTGAAAAATTTACAGGAACATGAGGCTTGGACCCATGAGGTGGAAGACATCGACTTGAGCAGGGAAATTCCGGTTATTTTGGATAAGGGGGATATATTAATTTTTGACAGCAACCTTATTCACTCTTCTACACGGAACCGTTCTAACCGTTGGAGACGATCCTATGTATGCCACTACATCCGTCATGACTCAACAATCGAAAGAGAAGATTTGAAAAAGAAAATCCCTCTAGTATAATGAAGGAAAAGGCTGTCCGAGAGGGATGGAAAGATCGTATGGAAACAGAATCCAAGGTGGAAGTCATTCCACCTTCTTTTGTTGTAACCAGTGCCTACGCAGGTACCGTGGTCTATGGCCCCGGAGGGAAATACGGACCGCGCATTCAGATGGATCTGCAACTTGTCCTGTTACATAGCGGATCCATGATTGTAGAAATTGACGGCGTCCCCCACTCAGTTCCTCCTGAGAGCATTGCGCTGCTCAAACCGGGACATGAGGAGCTTTTTCATTTTAATGAAAAACGTGACACGTGGCACCGCTGGATTGCTGTGAGTGTCGAGCCACTATTACCGGATGCATCGGCTTATTTCGAGTCGCTACCGCTATACATCCCTTTGACGGCGCGACTAAATCAATTAACGAATATGCTAATGTCATTGCAAAACGACGGATGCACTTCTGGGGATGAAGTCGCAAAAGCCCTGGGCCGGTCCGCTGTGTGGTTGTATGCGACGGAGCATTTGCATTTGGGACTGAATCATCTGAAACATCCGGCTGTTCTCCTTGCAGTGAAAACCATACACGAAAGATTTGGTGAAGAGCTCAGCCTGAGCGAATTATCCAAAATTACCGGAAAAACGCCCGAGCATATGATCCGCATGTTCCATCGCGATGAGGGGGTAACGCCGATCCAATACTTATGGCAATACCGGGTAAAAAAAGGCTTGGAATTACTGCGCAGTACAGGCCTGAATATCGGTGAAATAGCCGAACAGTCCGGCTTTAAAACCTCCTACCATTTCGCCCGCACCATAAAGCGCCATACCGGTCTGACACCCAGCGAAATTCGTAAGGAGCACTACAACAAGCCCTTTCGCTCTGAAGAATCGAAATATTAAACTTTTTATTATGCATTTAAAGCCCGGTTAGCGCTTACTAAGCGCAATGCCGGGCTTTTTTATTATCCTTTTACCGCTCCTGCCGCAACTCCGTTGATAAAATATTTCCTGCCCACAACACTCAGAAGAATCAAAACGGGAACCGCCATTAGAAACGCTCCAGTAATCGGCGTAGCATAATCCTCTTTATAGGGATTGTTCATGGTCGAAATGCCTACGGAAAGCGTCATTTTGTGCTCGGAGGTTAAAAATATCAACGGGCTTAAATAGTCGTTCCACGAATTCATAAAGTTGAGAAGCCCTACAATTCCGATACCGCTCATGGACAATGGAACTGCGATGCTCAGGAACGTCCGCCATTCCGTACTGCCGTCCACCCGTGCGCTTTCATACAGCTCTGTTGGTATCGCCATCATCACTTGGCGTATCAAGAAGATGTTAATAGCCGATATGGCTCCCGGTAATATTAGAGGAAAGAACGTATCCAACCAGCCCCACTGTTTGAACATAATGAAGCTTGGAACCAGCGTCATCTGCGACGGAATCAGAATTGTTGCAATCACAATGGTAAACAATACATTTTTCCCTTTAAAGTCATACCGGGAGAAGCCATAAGCAACCAGTGCATTACCAACCATTGAGAGCACAGAGACCGCTACGGCAATAAAAACTCCGTTGAAAAATTGTGTCCAGAAGGGTATTTTTTCAAACAACAAAATAAAGTTGTCCAGAGTCGGATGAAGCGGGAACGGATTCAACGGGGAAGCAACGATATCATCATAGGTTTTAAATGACATCCCTATCATATAAAGAAAAGGGAGACTGAATAATAAGCTCAATATAGCCAAGGCAGCATATACAGCTATACGGTGAACTCGGTTTGCTGTCATTGTAGCATTCCCCCTTTACTTTTTTTCCTGAAACAACCGGATTTGAATAATGCCTACGATCAGTAATATGACAGTAAACACATAACCTACTGCAGACGAATAACCGAAGTTTTGCAACCGGAAGGCTTGCTGGTAAATATACATGGTCGGGAATAGCAGCGATTGCTCCGGTCCGGACTGACCGGGTCCGGCAAGCACAAACGGCTCGGCAAACATGGTAAATGACCCGATAATCGCCTGAAAGACGATAAAAGTCATAATAGGTCTCAATAGCGGCAATGTCACATACCACACCCTTTGAAACGCGTTGGCCCCGTCTATTTTGGCTGCCTCAATAAGCTCTCGAGGAATATTTTGAAGGCCTGCCATAAAATAAAGGATGTTAATGCCCAAATATCTCCATGTTAATAAAATGATCAATGCGGGAAGAGTCCACTTCGGATTTTCCAGCCAACCGATTGGATCGATGCCAGCAAAAGCAAGCAACGTATTTAGAAAGCCGAAAGATTTGTTGAAGATGAATCCGAAGATGATCGCTACCGCAACAGACGATGTAATATTGGGAGTAAAAAAGAAGGTCGCAAACCACCCCTTCTTCCTTTCTACGAAAGGCTGGTTAATTAGCAACGCAACCATAAGAGCAATGGGTAATATGATAAAGACACTGCCCCCTGACGCTTTCAGCCCGTTCCACATCGATTTCCAGAAAACATCATCATTCATAACGAGCAAGTAATTTTTAAATCCTGAGTAGGTCAGCTTACTGACACCTTGGTATAAGCTGAGCCAGAAGCCGTACAGAGTCGGATATAAGCTAAACACGGCGAAGTGAATGAAAAAAGGACTAATGAACAGATACGGTGCAAGCTTAAACCACTTTGACTGTTTGATTTGCAATGTTCAGCCCTCCTTAAGCCCAATGTCCAAACCTTATAACAAGAAGAAAGGAGAAGCAGGTTCCCCCTCATCTCCTTTGTAGAGTTTAGTCCGCCTACCGTTTAACCGGCAGTTTCATTTTTCTTAATCAGTTGCTTCAGCTCATCATCAACCTTTTGCAGAAACTGCTCGGGAGTCAGCTTGCCTTCCTCCAATTCAAATCTATACTTATTCCAAGCATCCGCGAACAAGGTCCGCCACCACGCCTGGTTCTGGTTCGGGGCTACAGCTACCAGCTTACCGTACAGATCTCCCAGATCCTGACCGCCGAAGTACTTCGTATATTTGCTTTGCTCATGCAAGCCCTTCTCCTTGACGGAAGTGAGAAGCGCAGGGAACAGGTTAACAACTTGGAAGCGTTTGACCGAGTTTTCCGGAGTTAATTGAGCAAGCTTCAGAAACTCCCAGGCCAATTCTTTATTTTTGGAAAACTTGGAAATCATCAGCCCTGTTCCGCCCCATACGGTAGTCGGAACTGATTTGGGGCCGCCCAAAGGCATTGGAACAGCCGCCCATTTTCCCTCCAGCTCCGGTGTGTTATCCGCTAGCAGATTGACCCACCAATCCGGACCAAAAGCAGCTATGTAATTCCCTTTCTTGAATTGATCCCAATATGCCGGGCCGTCGTAATAGTTTTTATCCATGATGCCGTCTTTTTTCCATGCGTACATCCGCTTCAAAGCTATTTGGCCTTCTTGTGTATTAAATCCGGGGTGGCCGTCTTTGGTGACAATATCTCCGCCCTCTTGTTTAATGAACAGCTCGAAATACGTTTGGTCTCCTCCGGTTTTCGTTGATGAGTTTCCGGGGAAGATATATTTTTTATCGCTGACTAATTTTTTGGCTTGCTCCGTAAATTGATCCCACGTCTTTAGCTCGGCTACGTTAATTCCTGCTTTATCAAATAAATCCTTACGATAATAAAGAGCAGAGGCGGTTGCAGCATGCTCGATCCCGTACTGCTTGTCGTTAATGGTATACAGCGCCTGCCGTCCTTTGGACATCACTTCGGTCAGGTTGTTGCTTTTTAAATAGTCGTTCAAAGGCACGAAGGGGATATCACTGCGAATAAATTTAGGAAACTGTGATTGCTCGATATCGATAAGATCCGGTGCGCCATCTCCGCCAGACTTGGAAATAACTAAGTATTTATCGACAAGAGCTGTACCTTCCATTAAATTAATCTCAACCGTAACCTCGGGCTGTTTTTTCTTAAATTCTTCCTTTATGGCCTCAAAAAACCGTTTATGGGGCTCTGCAAACACCCATAATGTTAACTTTTTCCCGTCAGTATTTGTTTGCTCCGCTTTTTTATTTTCGACAGAAGCAGGTTCTCCGACATTAGGCGTACAAGCAGTTAACGTAAATGTTAAAGCAATTGCTGCAGAAATCGATGACCACTTTTTTCTCACTATTTATACACCCTTTCCAATTTCAATAATTAGTAAGACTGTCTATAATTCAAATCATAATGTATGCGTTTACAATTGGGAATGCACGAACATCCATTAAATTGTGTCTGAGATTGATATCTAGCGAATGATTGAAGCAGCATGCTCTGATTACTTTATGGGCTTAATAGCTAGTGTCTCGAAGCTACCTTCCCCCGCATTCTCCGTTCGAATGCATCTGCGATCAGGTAATCCATCTTACAGGTCTCCAAAACCACTCTCGGATAAACGGTGTAGAGCTTCCTTTTTGTGTTTGTGGTGTAGTTGTCATTGGCCGGGGATGGGAGCAGGAGCAGCCGAGGTGTGGAAGTTCTCGTCGCAAAAGAACGACAAGAATATCCACACAAAAGCAAACAAACCTCGATTTATCAGGGTTTGTTTGGAGATATTTTCATGTCGTTAGACTCTGCACTTGCAAATTCTTTGACCATTATTCCGCAGCCTTTAACGCCAAAGCGAATGATTACAATAAAAAACACGAGCTCCTAGAATCAAATCTAGAGCCCGCATCATTTCAATTAGTCTATGCTTTTAACCTTCGATATCAATCAATCTCGAGTAATGATGCTTCGGTCAAAATTCCACTAGCTGTGTTCAACCGCAGCGTATTGATTGGATAAAAGTGTTGCTTGCCCAGCCCCCCCAAAGTCGCCCTTTATTTCAGGCTTTTGAATGGTACAGTGTTTGTGTCGCCGAACGCTTGCTCGAATTTTCATCAAGGGTAATGTATTGTGGAGAGCGATCGTAATCGATCGGCGGAAAGTTGGGCTAATTGTTCATACGTTGATCTAGTTCACTTAGTTTTACGCGAACCGTCATAATATAAGGCGCTCTCGTATCCTGTGAATCAAAATAACCATACGATGTCAGCACATAAGTGCCATCAGCCAACGCGACATTTCCGGCGTACCCGGTATCTCCACTTCTGATTGAAGGCGTATAATCCTCCATTAACCTCACACGATACTGGCCTTCCCTGAAATGAACGAGGTCATCATAGGTGCCGACCCATGCAACCCAATCTCCTGCTACCCAATCATCCAAATTAGTAGCACTTCTTCTAATGATTTCGCGGAAAGTGATTAAGAGTCTACCTGACACCGGATCATACTCTGCTTTGTGTCTCTCGCCCATTAATGCACCTTGCATTTCCTTCGGCTCGGTCCAAGTATTTCCTTCATCATTGGAGAATACTATCATCGAATTGGTCTTTTTAAACTGTGCCCTTGCCAGCAACGCGAGCTGCTTTCCGTCAGGCGACCTGATCACTTCAATTTCGCAAAGCCCCGCATACTTCTCAATCGCGTCATGCTCGGCCAGTAGCCTCACAGGAGTACTCCACTGTTCATTTCCATTCGCATCGAACGTAAGATATGTTTTCCAGTTGTTATACGAAAAGTCGTGGAATATGCCCATCCAACGATAGGCCCAACTATCGTCTGGGTTTTTAAGCCTTGTTAGGCTTGCCAGTGCAACAATTCCCGCTTTACCTTGATCTTGAAAATAAGGCTTAAGCTCACTCCATGTTGCTCCATTGTCTTCAGAGTAAGCGGTTTGAAAGCCCACATTTCCATCTCTAACTAAACCGCTAATCAATTCGAGTCTTATTTTTCCGTCCGGTTTTTCAATTTTATAAACCGTAGGTGTTTCCTGACTCGTTGCCCAACTTGCAGTTGTGCTAAGACGTTCACTCCAAGTAAGGCCACCATCGCTGCTCTTTTTCAAGATAAGCGGTCCAATACCATGACCTTTCGGATACACGGTGTATATGGTTCCGTCATTTAAAAGCACAGAATCCGGTTGTCCCAGATATTGGCCGGGTTCTCTGTCCGTAAGTACCTGCTTTTCTTTCTCGGTTGACAGATCAATAAAAGGTATTGTATATCCTAAACGAATATATGGAACTCCGCTACAGGACTCGGCAATTTTACGGTTGATTTGCTCCCTTTTCCCAAGAAGCCAGTCGGCATCGTTCGGATAATCGCTGAACGTGATCGGCTTCTCCAAGCCTTCTTCCAGAAGTAGGAGTACAGCATCCCGGCCGATTTGGCTTTCCAGCAGTTCAAGTGCACGTAAATCCTGAATGGCTTCGTAAAATACTTCCAGGCGAAGCGATTCAACGGGTCCCTGCTCCCTAGGATAAACGAGGAAGGCATCTCCGGATGGGAACCCTTGACCGGCATCGGTTACGCGGAACGGATCGATCGCTTTTTTGGAATACTGTGAATACCAGAAATTGTATCCCCAATGCAGGAAACCGGCGATTTGGAATTTATACAATTGTAAGCCGAGCACCCGATTCCGGACCGACGGGAATACGAAAAAGCGGTTCGCAACATCACGATACTGCACGCAGCAGTAGTACGTCCACAAGTTCGGCACGTTGTTCTCGAGGAACGGCTCGATGTGATTGTTGGCCGGTATTGGATATTCCACAAGATCTTTATCATAAAAGTCGTAATCTGACAAAGCGTCGATCATCGGGAAGCCTTCCAGAAAACCTTTTATTGTCTCGCTAGCGCTTCGGTACGACTCCAAATGATCCAAATTGGGTTCGTCGGATACGTGGAAATAGCTGCGTTCATTCAACCCGTTTGCCCGAATAAAGTCGACGAGCGCCGGCAAAAATTGGCCGAGAAACGATTTGTACGCCTCGCCGTGAGCATCCGTTTCCCAACCGAATATGCGTTTGTATTCGCCGTTCTCGATCGCCATAATTTTTGGCGCGTTCTTCGCCCCCCATTGAGTAAACAGATGAGAAAACTCAAAATATTGAATGCCGGCGACAGTTGCCATATCGACCCAACGTTTGAGCCTATCGAAGCCGAATCGGTACGTTCCTCCGTCCTTCTCTACGTCGACGAGTTGCACCGTCGGGCGCTCCCCGCCTACTGCGGTGTCAAGCGGAGGAGTAAACAGCGGGGTCAGCAGCATGTTCATCCCGTGACAGGCCGCCGTTTGCACGAATTGCCCGATACGATGCCAATGTTCCTCGCTAAACACCTCAACGCCATAGTAAGTGGCGATACAGTCCGTATGAAACCATTCCGTATGAACCAATCGCTGCTTCGGCAGCGATACCGGCACGACGTCCAGCTCGAACGTTTCACTTCCGAGTAAATCGCCATTTTCTAGCGCAAAACGGATTTGAATCGAATGGATGCCGGAGGCTATCTGCTGCGAAATGTCCAAGCTCACCCATACCGAACGCCATTGATTCGGCAGTGCATTTACGCCATCCCGGTCAATCGGAAAAAGCGGGTCCGGGTACAGCCCCGGCGTCGAACGCAGTAAATTGCCGTCATGGTCCGCATACATCGGAAATTCCGAAGGAACAAGACCGACCGTGCGAATCATGATGGAATCCGAAAGATCGGATGCGGCAGATACTTGTATATTTTTGTATGCAGCATTCGTGCGGTATGCAACCTGGAACGCATACGTTTCATTATGCAAAACAGTAGCGCGTGAAAACGGCGATTCGTTCAACTCGGTATCGGCAAACACTTTCACAAGCGAATGCAAACATCTGGTTTCAAACTTCGGTTCATAAGTTGGATTGGACATCGGTCTCTCCTCTCGTTCTGTAAAGCGGCTGTACGCGAACAGCAGGCGGTCATCCAGCAGCTCCAAGAAAGCTCCTTCGCTATTTCTGGGATTCCACTTGCCTGGAGGCAACAACATTTCTACTCCTCCTAACGAATTGAACAGCAAATGTAAAGGAAAAAGCGAGGACCGTCTGATCCCCGCCGAAATTTGATCAGCTCTCAACAATGGACGTTCCAGTTGGGCTCTTGTCAGGATGACGAGATCCAATCCAATGTGAACTTTGTGAATTTAACCGTTATCGGTTTATTTTCTGAAAAATCAAAATCACTTTCATATAGCAGCGCAATGTCCCCATTAACCAAAACCGTCAAACAACAATAGGAGAACGTATACTCATCGATCTGCTTGGCATACTTCCAGGTGCTTCCCCCATCCTCGCTCAGTCGAATCGTTCCGCTAGTCCGCTTGCGGGGATCCGCAGGGTTTGCAAACAAAACCCTTGTTTTCCCGTCTCTCAAATCCGGGTATGTCATCACGCTGGATTGGCATGTCGGGTCGGGCAGATCCTGATCATACTCCGGCTCATTCCAGGACTCTCCGCCATCCTTGCTCACTGACACTGCGGTCCGCTGTAAACCGGCGTGGTTTCTCAAATAAACTCGCAGCTCGCCATTCGGAAGCTCAATCAGCTGCGATTCGGTCAAATCCGCACCATCCGCGCTTAACGTCTCGGCGGAAAGAATCTGTCCGTTGAAACGTCTTCCGTCATTAGGAGAGGTGCCCCTACGCCAGCTTTTCCCATGATCATCGCTGAAAATGACGGCACATGACATTTTTCCATTGGGATTCGAAAAATAAATCGGGAACACAAGCCTTCCCCGGTAAGCGCCATACTTGAGCTGAACCCCTCTTCCAGGGCCCGACCCGATAAATTTCATCCATGCTTCTTTAACCTCGGGGTTTAACTCGATCGGCCTGGACCATGTCAACCCGTCATCATCACTTTTGATGATTTGCAAGAAGGATGTTCTCGACTCCAACAAAGTTTCTTCGGGATCTACGCCTTTTTTCAAAATGATATTGCCCTTTCTTACCCCGTCAAAATGGACGTTCCCCTCTTCATCAACCGTGTATGGGGTTAAATTTCCTTGACTGTTGGCAACATGACCATTCGGAAGCAGGATATAGACGTTCCCGAGGCCGTCAAACAAAAGCCTGTTTGCATGCTCATCGAACCCTGTGCCTTCTTCGGACGCCCATAAGCCGATGCCGCCGGGAGTATGTGAAAACAGCATCCAAATCGTTCCCGTTTCTTCGTCCTGAAGCAGGGCGGTATCGATCGCCGCCGCCCCATCCAGTCCTTCTCCCGGATAAGACACAAGCTCCTGCACAAAGCCCCATGTTTCTCCGTTATCAACACTACGGCGAATTACGGTATTAATCTTGTTGGGATTATCCTGCATGTGGCTTATTCTCGCATCGATGCCGGCGATAATCGTTCCTTTAGCAGTCGTAATCATGGATGGGATTCGATATGTCGCCGATCCGGCCAAACCCGGATAGAACAACGTAATGGCTTCGCTTTTTTTCATGAGATACACACCCTGTTTTTATTTTTGATTCAACAAATCGGCTACTTTCGGCGCTTTGTCAAGTTCGGCCAAAATTTCTTTTCCGCCGCTATTCAAATAGTTTTGCACGTATTTATCCCATTCCTTATCGATATCGATTTGCCCGGCAATGGCCTTCAACCGGAATTCATTCACAATCGTATCCAATTGGCCTTTATATTGTTTGTTCAGATCGGCATATTTCGTTTGGTTCATCAAATCCCATTTGAAAGGTCTGATTTCCATCTTCTTCAACACGTCCGGTTTGCCGAAGAAATCACTCTTCAACTTCGTAGTTGCTTCGGAGGTCTGATATGACGCCCGTTTGTCATCGTACGATCTGAAGTTATATGCCCAGAAGCCCATATTCCCTTCGTTCTCCGGATACTCCGGCTTGACTTTTATCTCCGACTTCTCCGGAGTTCCCTGCCATGTGGATTGGGTACCGACTTCTCCGTAAAGTGTCCAGCGGGAATCGTCATCAAAGTTGATATAATCGAAGATTTGCAGAATACGCGCCAGCTGCTCATCCGTCACCTTCTTGGAAATGTAGAAAGCATCGCCCAGCCTGTTGACTGGGGTGAAGGCGCCTTCCCCTTGCTGCCCGTTCGGGCCTATCTCGGGCGCGGTCACGAGCAATTTAACGGCGGGGTCCTTCTCCACAATGTTCGCCGGAGCGCGTCCCTTCGTCCAAGCGTCCATACCGACATAAGCAGGTTGCGCCGGATAATAACCGGCCTTGCCAAGCTTGTATTTCTCCCAGCTCTTGTTCACGTCGATCGTCGTCCACTCCGGATCGATCAAGCCTTCTTTATTCCATCTCGCCATCATCTTCAAGAACTCTTTGTACTTAACGGAAATTTCAGCGGCCGTCAGCTTGCCGTTCTCTTCCAGGTTGTAGCCGCTAGCTACCCCGTATGCCCCGAGCAGGGTGCTTCCCCAGGAAGTAAATGCGTTGTTGAACGGCAGCATGCCATACGTATCGTTTTTGCCGTTGCCGTCCGGGTCCTTCTGGGTGAAGGCCTTTAGGATTTCTTCCGTCTGCTCCAGCGTATACGCCTTATCCGTGAAGTAGATCCGTTCCAGGCCGCCGCTTGTTCCAATAGGCTTAATGTCGCCCGGCGGCTTGATCCCCAGTTTCTCAAGCCAATCGAGCCGGAAGGTCGGAGCCCAAATTAAATTTTTGGTATGTCCCTGATACCCGACGAGAGTCAAATATTCGTCTTTCTTGCCCGGCGCCAAATTCATATCCCAGCCTGGAACATTCTCATCCAGCATTTTGGAATAACGGGGCGCGTATTTCTTCAACATTTCTTTCGGGACCGTTCTCGTCAGGCCGTTTTCGTAAAATTCCGATGCCGACAGGGACTGAGCCGTAAAGGCAAACGTATCCGGCAAATCTCCAGATGCGACCATCAGCTGCACCTGGTCTTTGTTAAACGTGTCCACCTTCACGTTATTGATTTTGATGTTGTACTTTTCCTCGAGCTTTTTCTGCACCCAGTTCCCGTCTTCGATTTTCCCTCTTGTAAATGACCCGGATAGCTTCAAGTCCAGCTTCTTGGAGAAGTCCCCCGGCGCGGGCAGCCCCGAAGCTTTGTCCCCTTGAGCCGGGCTTGTGGAATTAACGTCGGATGCATCCTTCTGACTGCAGCCTGCCGCCCCAAGAACTAAGGATCCGGCTAGCAACGCCGAATATAAAACCTTTAAGCGAATTTTCATATGAACTGCCTCCCCTATATTTGTCATATCTGTAAACAAATGAAATCAACCTTTTAACGAGCCGATCATAATTCCCTTGATGAAATATTTCTGCGCGAACGGGTAAATGAGAATGATGGGACCTATGGAAATCATGACCGTCGCAGCGCGGACATTGCTGAGAAGCAAATTCGTGTTCGACATTCCGCCGCCGCCCATTTGTGTCTGCGACAGATCCAGGGCGACCATCATTTCCCTGACCACCATCTGCAGAACTGTCTTCTGAGGATCACGGATATAAATCATGGCATCGAACCATGCGTTCCAATGCCCCACCGCCGCCCAAAGCGCAACAGTCGCAATAACCGGTTTGGATAAAGGGACGATGATCTTGGTCAAAATTTTAAAATAACCGGCTCCATCTATTAGCGCTGACTCCTCAAGTCCTTTATCGATCGTCATCAAGAAATTACGCATAATGATAATCGAAAACACATTAACAACTCCAGGTAAAATTAACGCAAGGCGATTATCGAGGAGACCTAAACTTTTAATTAATAAGTAATTGGGAATCAATCCCCCCGAGAAGAACATGGTGATGAGGAAAAAGGCTGTGAAATAATTACGGTAAGGCAAATCCTTCTTGGAAAGCGGATAGGCAACCAGCAAGGTGAAGAACACAATGAGCGCGGTGCCGATTACGGTTCGTAAGATCGTATTGAGATAGGCGGAAATAATATTTTGATAGCTAAACACAAACCGGTAAGCAACCGCCACCCATTGTTCCGGCCATAGATGAAAGCCAAGCGTTGACGCGCCATTAGCATCCGAGAAAGAAAGAACAAGTGTTTGCCAGAACGGATATAGGACTGCAAGCGAAAATAAGCTGATAAAAAATACAATCAACGTATCAAAAATGGACAATCGTGTTTTGAGCATTTCCCTGTTTCCTCCTTCCTACCAAATGCCATGTTCGCTTCGTTTGCGGATTATCGCATTCGCCCCCAAAATGAGGATCACGCCCACTACATTTTTGAATAAACCGACCGCGGTCGCATAGTCCAACTGAAACTGTTCAAGGCCTTTCCGGTACACGTACGTATCGATGATGTCGGCGACCTCGTAAACGACCGGATTGTAAAGGTTTAGAATCTGATCGAAACCCGCATTCAAAATATTACCCAGGTTTAGTATAAACAAGATGACGATCATCGGAACGAGCGACGGAACTGTAATATGCAACATCTTCTTGAACCGTCCGGCCCCGTCTACATCTGCCGCTTCGTAGAGATCAGGATTGATCGAAGAAATGGCCGCCAGATAAATGATTGCCCCCCAACCGATCTCTTTCCATACATCCGTCAAAATTAACATGGGAACAAAGTAATGGGTGTCAGATAAAAAATTGACCGGAGTTCCCCCGAGCGCATGGATGAAATAATTGATGATCCCCCTTTGAGGGGAAAGCACCTCCCCCACCATGGACCCTAGGATGACCCAAGACATAAAATGCGGCAAATAGGAGACGGATTGCGCCACTTTTTTAAACAGTACACTCTTGACTTCGTTCAGCAGCACAGCCAAAACAATGGGAGCCGGAAAAGCCACGACCAGCTTTAACAAACTGATAACCAAGGTATTTTTAAAAGCTCGGATAAAGAGGGAATCATGAAACAAGTTCTTGAAGTGCGCAAAATCATTCCATGGGCTCTTCCAAATCCCCAAACCCGGTGAAAACTTCTTGAAAGCCACCAGAATACCGTAAAGCGGAACATAATGAAAAATGAATAACAAAATCATCGGAAGCAGCATCATGAGATAGAGCGCTTTCATTTTCTTTGCTCTTATCCAGTTTATATTTTTTTTTCGGACAGATCGAATTTCGATTTCGGCTTGCTGAAGGGCGGTTTCCATGGTTAAGCTGCCCCTCCTTTCCTTGGTAGTTTGGTAACGCTTACACCCCAATTATAAGGAAGAGCAGCTTCGATTAGTGGTACGATCTTTAGATGTTGTACCACAATCTTTATATGTTTCCGCTGCTGTTATAGATTTGCCGGAAAGAGGATGGTTACAGTCGTACCTTCTCCGTAACTGCTGTCGATGTTCAATCCGTAAGCTTCTCCGAAATTCAATTTGATCCGTGCATTCACATTATAAATGCCCGCCTTCTTCACCCCAGGGTCCGCAAGCTGTTTGCGAACCTCCAATAATTGTTCCTCCTGCATACCTAATGCGTTATCCTTTACGACAACACGAATGGTTTCCTCTTGCAGCAGGCAGTAAATTTCAATCGTCACATGTTTTCTTATGTTCCGCGCCCCATGATGAATGGCGTTTTCAATAATCGGCTGCAGGATCAGCTTCATGGTGCCGCACGCCAGCACGCCATCATCGATGTGCCACATACATTGAAAATTATCATACCGACATGACATGATGCCTAGATAGGTTTTGGAATACTTGATTTCATCGTTCATTCGAATCATCTGTTCGCGGTTCGTAATATAACGAAATAACCGGCTAAGCGAGTTGATCATTTCGACTGCTTTGTCCACATCTTTCGTCTCGACAAGATAAATGAGATTATCCAATGTATTGTACAGAAAATGCGGATTGATTTGTGATTGTAAGGCGATCATTTGAATTTCTTTCTTCTCGTATTCCAGTTTGACTCGTTCTTGGCCCGCAACAAGCGTCTCATGAACCAGATCATCTATTCTTCTGACCATTTGGTTGAAATTGCGGCTCAGCAGGTCCACTTCGTCAATTCCGGATACGCGTTCCAAAACGATGCGATGGCTTTCTCCCAACTCGTAATCATTCAACATCTGGTTCAGTCTACCGAGCGGTTTCAGCATGCGCTGCGACATATAAAATGAAAACAGCAGCATGAGAAGGAAAATGAGGAAGAATAGATACGAATTGCTTAAAAACAAGTCGATGACCTGCTGCTCCACATCCGAATAGTTGTACCTGGAAATGAATGTCCAAGGAACACCGCTGATTTCCTTCGTGAAGTCATAATATTTTCCCCCGTAGGATCCCTGCTGCATATGGCTTCCACTCGAAATCGGCATATCCAACACCCTTCCGATCTGCCCGGTAACAGGATGGGATACAACCCGGTATTCCCGGTCGACGATAAACATCTCACTACCGTTTTGCTTAAATTCGCCATAAAGATTGGAAAGGTATCCGCTATCCAAGTCCACCGTAATATAACCTACAATTTCCGGATATTTCTCCAGCGATATAATCGGCATTCCCAAGACAATTGAAGCATTACCGAAGTCGTCTTTGGTCAGATGATAACTGATTACCCTGCCTGATGTTTTCATTTTATTGTAAAAAGCAGGGTCCAGCTCCCCGATTTGTTTATATCGATTTGAAAATATCAAGCTGTTGGAGCGGTCATAAATACTGATGACATCCCGATTCAATCCCAAATCATGATTCTCATAAAGCAGTTCTTTTTCCAACGTTTTGGTATCCTTCGCCACGATATCATCCTGAACTGCCGTATCCAACGAAATCCGGGCCATCAGCACTTCTTTTTGATTGATATCATGTTCTAAATAACTGGCCGTTTTCTCAAACAACGAATAATGGCTCTTTTTCAAATCTTCAACCGCAATTTTGGAGGATTGCCAATAAAAGATAACCATATAGACAATAAGCGGCAGCAATATGGTGATGATAAAATAAAGCAAAAAGCGGTCTCTAAGATTTAAGTAGCTTTTGTTCGTCGTTAATTCCCCGTATTCATTCCATTTGTCTTTGGTAAAATCATAGGTCTTGAATAATTTGATGACCTGATAAACCGGTTTCAGGATTTTGATTGAAATCACCCTGGAGGACACTAGAGCAACGAATAAGGCCAACAAACAAGTGGCGGCCGTTAATTTTACCATTAAGATGAGCTGTTCATGATAAAAGTCCATCCGGTCCACATAGACCAGCTGAAACTCATTAAAAGGGATGGTCGTATAATGAGCTTCAAGACCTTTTTCAGTGAGAAATACGAAGCCTTCTTTGGGGGCCTTTACACCTTTCAACTCATCAACAACAGATGGCCCAACCTCACCTCCAGTGAAAATCAACTGGCGGTTGGCGTCAAACAGCGATATGTTCTCGTTGTAAGGAATGGCGTCCTTCAAATAATGAGGGTTAAGCAGAATCAATATAACCCCATTATTGACCCCATCTCTATCCATAATATTTGCGGCAAAAAACATTTGCTTATCCAACTCTTTTATCGCATTCGTCAGTCCATTTCTAGGTTCGGCCCCAGTGGGTGGGATGAGGCTTTCGGCGGCTTTCTTCAGAAGCACCAAATTACGCTCCTTCTCCAACTGGCTTCCCACTTGGATCCCGTTAAGATCGAAATCCAAATATTTGTGGTCGGAACTGAATTGACTTTGGGAAGTAATCACTAATATAGAGTCGATGAACTCGTTTTCTTGTCTGCTGTTATACAAATATTTTTCAAAATCCTTGGAAAGACGGTACTTATCGATGGAATTTGTCTCGTGATTGCTCAATTCATGAATATAGTCAGTAAGCCGCTCATTCGTCGTTAAATGGTTTAACATAAAATAAGTGTTGCTAAGGCTCGTGTTTAACTCAAAGGAAATTTGGTTCATTCGAGTGCTGATGACAAACTGCTTTTTTTCCTCAATAAAATGTTTGATTTTAACAAAAAAAACACTGCTGAGTAACAATAATAAAATGAGCATAGCGCCTAAAGAAAACAACATAAGAAAATTCCGAAACGAAATCCTCCGAAATCCATTCATCATCCGATACATAATAAGCCCCCCCGTGATGTTAGCAAGTATGGTTGGACCGAAATACAAGAGGTTTGACGCCCATCACTTTCTTAAAAATCTTATTAAAATAAGAATGGGTAGGGAAACCGACCATAACGGAAATATCCTTTATCTTACAATCATTGTGTTTCAACAATTCCACGGCCTTACGAACCCTGACTTCATTTACATAATCGATAAAATTATGTCCGGTTTCTTTTTTGAAAATCGAACTGAAATAGGCCGGATGAATAAATAATTGCCCAGCCATCTCTTCTAGGGTGATTTTTTCGGAATAGCGGTTGTGGACGTGTTGTTTGGCAAGCTGTACGTAACGATTTTTATCACTCTCCTCGACAGGAGCGTCCAAAATTCTTTCGATTGTTTGTTTCAGCCATTTTTTCAAATCACCGAGGGAATGGGCGGCGTGTATAAACTCTAATGCCTGCTTCTTATCCAAAGAAGGCATCGGCAGCCCTTTTTCTTTGGCTTTCAATGGAAGAGACAGGATAACTTCCGAAAAGGCAATTCTGATTTCTTCTATTTTTAAACGTTTGCCTTGCTCCACAGCATCAAAAAAATCCCGAAGACTGGAAGAAATTTCATTATTTTGGCGGGAAAGGACGGATTGCATCAATCGATCCATGATGATGTTTAAATGCTCATTTGCTTGCTCCTTGGCGTGTTCATCTGAACCTGCTACTAATAAATCCTGGTAAAAAAGAATCGAATGATGATCATCGAAGTATCTATAACTATTGGCATAGACCGCTTGATTGAAGGAAGTAGAGATCTGATCCGGTTCCTTGATCATATTGCCTACACTGATCGACAGCTCGCACTCTTTTCCAAAGCCCGACATGATCGACGCTTTCAGCAATTCGAAATAATCTTCAAGTTTCCCCTTTAGATCATATTTGCTGATCGGCCGTGTATCGTGTGCAAACAGAACTAATTGGTTACCGTAAAATAAGACCGAGGTATGGCTTTCCTTCCAATATACCATCGTCCTTTCAGTGATAAAACTCCGAATGAACAACCCTAAGTCTTTTTCAAACCATTTTCCGAACGAACAAACGATGATCCTCATATAATCCCGAAGCCAAGGTTCATCGTACTGATTGACGTTTTCGCCTTTGACCAGGTCAATCAACATCGATTCTTCTCGTGCACCCGGAATCCCTATCTTTTTTCCGTACTCTATTTCTTCATCTTTCTTTAACTCGATGGCGAGGCCACTCATAACGTCAACAATCTCGTCTTTCATGACAGGCTTCAATAAATACCCTTTTACTCCGAAACGTATGGCATCCTGGGCGTATTTGAAATCATCATAGGCCGAAAGGATAAGAACTTTAATATGTGGATACGTTTCCTGGATGGCTTTGGTAAGCTCCAGACCATTCATTTCCGGCATCCGAATATCCGTCAAAACCACATGAGGAACATGCTGTTCAATAAGCTCAAGCGCTTCCTGACCATCACCGGCGGAGCCGACGACTTGAAATCCGGTTTCATTCCATGGAAACGATGTGACCAATCTTTCCCTGATGTTTTTTTCATCATCTACTATTAGAACTTTATACATAGGCTCGCCCCCGTGTCATTACAGAAAATATCGTACATTTTTCCTTATTCCTGATAGACATACAAGCGTACAATAAAGAAACCGCACAAGCCGATCCTGCTGCGGCGCGTACGGTTCTCCCTGATCTAATTTTTTATGGCTTGACTCGTAACCAGGATTGCTCCTTAAGCGAGTCCATTGCGGCCTCTGCGGCCGCGATCGAAGAACGCGCTGCGGTCCCGTTCTCCGTAATGGCTGATTAGCGGCAAGTGGCATCTTTGCCGATGGTCTCGTTTCGTTAGCAAAGGGTGCGCACTATGGATGTAACAGCCCCACATGAACTTTGACTACTGCTTTCTTGATTTTCGATGATTGCCCCATGCCAGGTCTGTGAATATCGTTAGGGAAAAAGACGGCGAACATGCCAGGCTTGAGATGAAGTAAAATCTCGTCTGACGAAGGATCATACAACGCATAATCCTGTTCACTATCATAGGCTCTAACCGCTTGGACATCTTCCCGCTGCGAAGACCAACCGATCGTCTCTTCGCCTTCGATCAGGTAGTGGATATCAATATATGACTCGTGCTTCTCCGCAAGTTGCTCATCCATCGGTTTAGCATCGAATTCCATAAACGATACGTACATCTTATCATCGTTGATCTCAACTCGACCTTCAGGTGAGTTTCCTTTAAACAGTAGATTAAGTTCCTCTAAGGCCGTTGCGATAACTGTATGCTCAAATTTACATTGCTTTTCCCACAATGACATAGTACCTAAAATCATGGTCCATTCCCCCAGTTGTACATGTGTAATACCTCAAAGCAATTTCACGACCACGGACTCCGCCGTACTTTCCTTGTTCCTAATCGATTCCTCGTAGGATCTTTTGAAATATTCAACATATAAGACATCTAACAAATAGAGCTGCGAAATTTTCGCCGACAAGGAACCACCTTGCAGAGGACCTTCATTTGCGCCGCATAACAGCGTAAGATCAGAATACGAAGTTAATGGAGACTTTACAAAGCGTGTAATCGAAATTACGGTTGCCCCGCATTCCTTTGCCTTTTTCGCCACCTCAATCGAATCCTTGGTTGAACCGGAGTACGAGATGATCACAGCGACATCCCGTTTCGTCATCAATGCCGCCGACATCATCTGAAGATGTGAATCGATTGTGCATTCCGTTTTGTTCGTGATGCGCATGAACTTAATTTTCGCTTCCATAGCCGTCATTAATGATGAGCCTACACCGAAAAATATAACTTTTTCTGCTTGGAGTAAAAAGTTAATGGCTTCATCGATTTTGGAGCTATCAATTAAATTAAACGTTTCGTTCAACGCACTGATGTTGGTTGACAACACCTTGGAAGCAACTTGTCCGATTGAATCATTCATCAAAACCTTCTCAGTCAGCTGCGGAATTTCATTTTCCACAGTGATGCTATGCGCCAGAGCAATTTTGAAATCTTGGTAGCCCTTATAACTCAAGGACTTGCAAAACCTGAATATGCTGGATTCGCCAACTCCACAAATATCTGCGAGGTCCGTAATCGACATATAGACAACACTGTTCAAGTTCTCCAGGACATAGTCCGCCACTTTTTTTTCCGTATTTGTCAGGTTGTTATATTTAGAATGAATGGTTGTAAAAATATTGATTGCGCGCAAACTGTCACCCTCTTTAACCCCAAGATTCAGACATGATGCGCAGTAGTGATGCTAATGCGCCTCTTTCAGCGTAAGAATAATGAGGCCGCGCCCAATAAACCAGCCTTATTTCCCAGGGAAGCTTTAAGAATTTTCACGTCTGCAAAACTTTCCATGATCAACTCTTGCGTTTTTACCTCGACTAACCTAACTAGCTCATCTTGCTCCATCACACCGCCCCCTACAATGATCGCCGAGGGATTAAAAATATGAATGAGAGAAGCTAGACCTATGGCTACCTCAGCCGTCCAAGCATGTAAGATTTGTTGTAATGGTTCGTTTCCTAATCTTATTTTACCAAAAAAAACCTTCCCGTCCACACATTCCGGATCCACTTGTTGAGCCATTCGAACCAATGCTGTCGCTGAGGCGTAGGTTTCATAATAAGGCTTTCCTTCCCCATCGCTCTTTCCCGATAACGGATGAGTAACGATATGGCCGAATTCCGCCGCCACCCCGTTAGCTCCTCGATATATTTGACGATCGATGACGATAGATCCGCCGATACCGGTCCCGAACGTAAGACATAAGAAATCCTGAAACAATTCCCCTACGCCAAAATAGGCCTCGCCCAATGCTGCCGCGTTGACATCATTTTCAACCATAACAGGCTTATGGAAGCGATTTTCAACAATCTCCCTAATTTTCATTCCTGTGTAATTGGGAATATTGTCATTCGCATACACAATATACCCTTCATCGGAATTGACTTGTCCGGCTGTGCTAATCGCGATGGCATCGTAATCCGCATATGCCGCCAGCTCGCTAAGCAATTTTTCGATGACATGTGGGCCTCCCATCAGGCTTTCCGTGGGATATTCCTTGAATTGTTCGATATTTCCTCGTTCATCGCAAATGCCCATCTTGGTGTTGGTACCGCCAATATCCGCCGCTAAGATTTTCATTGTCATGGGTTATAGGATAGCCCTTACGAATTTTTTGGTAATTTCCATCGGTCTCGTAATGATTGATCCCACAACAGCCGAATAGATTCCTAGATCAAATAATTTTCTCAATTCCTCGGGTGTCGATATGCCACCCTCTGCGATGACGGGAATGGATAACATGGTCACGAGTTTCTCAACCAATTCGAAATTAGGCAATGATTTGTCTTTCGTCGCTTTGGTATAACCACATAACGTTGTACCCACACAGTCAAACCCAAGCTCAGCAGCCCTGACAGCTTCTTCATAGGTGGAGCAATCCGCCATAAAAAGCTGATCCTTGTACTTCGCTCTTAGCCCAGGAAATAGCTCCGATATCGTAGAACCATCCGGCCTTATGCGATCGGTCGCATCCATCGCGATCATATCTACGCCTTCCTGATAAAGCGCTTCTACTTCCTTCAGGGTAGGCGTGATAAAGACATCGGAGCCTTTGTACACTTGTTTGATGATCCCGATAATCGGTAAATTCACATGTTTCTTGATTTCTTGAATATCCTCTACGCTATTTGCACGAATCCCCGAGGCTCCACCTAAATATGCCGCATAGGACATTCTCCCCATAATAAAAGGACTATGCAGCGGTTCTTCCGGCAAAGCTTGGCAAGAAACGACCAATTTTCTTTTTATCATATCCAGAATAGTTTTATTTGTATCCATCCGGTTCCAACTCCACACTTAAATTTTTATTCCTTAACTGCACCGGCCGTCATTCCTTGGGTAAAGTAACGCTGGAATAATACGAAGATTAACAGCATTGGAATTGCAGCGACCGTAGCTCCCGCCATTTTATATGCGAAATTCGGATTAAGATCCTGCATTAAGGTTGCAGTACCGACCATTAACGTTTTCATGTTTTTCTCTTGTCCAACGACGGACTGCCATAAGTAATCGTTCCATACTTGAACGAAGTTTAAGATAAATAACGCACCAATACCTGGTTTAACAATAGGAAGCATGATTTGAACGAAAGTCTTCCATTCCCCTGCTCCGTCAATTCTAGCTGCTTCTCTTAACGCATTTGGAGTCGCATCGAAAAAGCCTTTTAACAAAAACACACCAAATGCAGTGGCCACGTTCGGCCAGATCATGCCGCTGTAACTGTTAACCATCCCGAATTGCTGCGTGATTCGGAATAAAGGGACAATCATGATTTCTTTAGGAATCATCAAGCTCGAAACAAAAATGATGAAGATGATATTGCTGCCTTTGAACGTAATTTTCGAAAAGGCGTAAGCAGCCATCGCTCCGACAGCGATCACAAGGACCGTGGTGACGCCAGAAACAAACACACTGTTGAATACCCATCTTAAAGCCGGTTGACTTTGAAACACGTCCGCATAGTTGGAGAAAGTGATCGTGGTCGGCCACCAGTCAGGCGGCATTTTCACAACATCCGAGCTGTTCTTAAGTGAACTTGTAAACAACCAATATAATGGAAACAAGTTAAAAATCGCGAAGATGAAGATGATCACATTCGATATGAGATCAAATCGCTCCATTTTCTTCTTGTTGTTAGACTTCGACATGCTGAATACCCCCTCACTTCTCCTTGATTAAGCTTCTTAACTGAGGCACGGACAACAATAGCGTAATCACGAACATAATAACCCCAACAGCAGAAGCCATGCCGAGTTGATTATATTTAAATGCGTTATTATAGAGATAGTACATCAGCGTCACGGAAGAATTATTCGGCCCCCCGCCTGTTAAGAGCTGAATAACAACGAATATTTTCAAAACAGCAATGATGTTGATGATCACAATATACACCGTTGTGGATTGGACAGAAGGAATTAATATTTTGAAAATAACCTGCCATCTGCTCGCGCCATCCACTTCTGCCGCTTCAAACAAATCCTTAGGTACACCTAGCATCGCGGCGATATAGAGAATGATCGCTTGCCCAACGTTTGTAGCGAATGTTACGAATATAATAACCGGCATAACCGTTGTTGTTTTCCCCAGTAAATTAACAGTGCCTAGACCCATTTCCTGCGAGAAATAAGAAATTAGCCCATTAGCAGGATTCAGTAAGAAACTCCATACCATACTCATGACAACCATAGAAACCATTACGGGTACATAGTAGCTACCTCGAATGAATGAAACATACTTGGCATTCTTGTCAAATACAGCGGAAGCTACAAACAACGCGAATCCGACCGTAAGAATAACGATAAAAACAACGAACACAACCGTGTTGATGAGCGCTTTAAAAAATACAGGATCGTTAAACAGCGCCACGTAATTGTCCAGTCCAACAAACTTTTCAGATTGATAATTGATCCTATACAAGCTAAGTCTAATACCTTCAATAATCGGATATACCAAGAAAACTAAGAAAATCAGCATCTGAGGAGAAATAAACAAGTAACCGGTGATACTATCTTTGATGGATTGACTACGTATTCTCATATCGGTTTTCCTTTCTAATTATTAGCCTTAGGATCGCGTTGATCCTAAGGCCGTTAATCGTTTATTGATTATTCATTACTTCGTTTGATAAATAACCGAGTTTTCTTTATTGGATTGAATGACCTTGTTGCCTTTGGTTTGATAATCCTTCACCACTTGCTCAGGTGTTTTGGCACCTGTATATAGGGCTTGAAGCTCTGGATAAAGAACTTCTCTTAACTGACTGTAACCTGGAACGTTGCCGCTGAAATTAAACACATACTTGGAGTTTGCATCGTATGCAGCAAAGAGTGGGTTTACGTCCTTAAGTTCTTTGGAAACAGAACTTCTTACAGGGATACCATTCTTGGACGCCTTGACCAATTCCGGATCCGTGGAGAAGAATTTAACAAAATCTTTGGCTACTTCGACTTTCGCTTTGTCTTTATTTTGGAAAACGCTCGCTCCTACTACGTACGTAAAGGATAAAGGATCTCCGCTTTCGGACGGAATGTTAGCCAGACGTGCATCGAACTTGGTGCTTTTGCCGCTAGCCATATCCGCTTTGGTGTTGTTGAACAAGACCGGATTCGTGAAGCTAATCGCTAGCTGCTGATTGCGGAACATGCCGTTCGCATCATTGGATGATACCGATTCAGGTCCCGGATTCGTGTAACCTGCATCCCTGATTTTCTTCAACCAAGACGCAGCCTTAACACCGTTCGCATCATCTAGCACGATATTCCCTTTATCATCAAAAAATTTATTGCCAAACATTCTCATATACGCAAGGTTCCATGTATCCCCTTGATTATTGACAGCATAAAGTGACATCGGATAAGCATTGGAGTATTTGTCTTTCGGCAGGTTGTCTTTCAGACCTTTCAGAATTTGCTCATACTCCGCTAATGTCCATGTCTTAATATCGTTCGGTCCACCGATGAACTTCTCTAGTCCAGCTGCTTTGAGCATGTCCGCGTTATAGACCAAAGTTCCTGGATTATGTTGGAACGGATAGAAGTAAACATCTTTACCGAAGGTCACCGCATCCCAAAAGTTTTTGGAAATATCGGCTTTGGATGCATCATCCACAATATCAGTTAACGGTACCAAGGCACCGCGGTGAACATAATCGCCCATTGCAAAAACGCTTTCAAAAAATACATCTGGCGCCGTGCCGCTGCTTAAGTTGACATTGAGAAGCTGATCGCGTTGGTCGCCTGCAATAACTTCTACTTTAATTTTGGCATCATACTTTTTGTATTGCGCCGTGAATTTGTCAGCCGCGGCTTTCAAGAAGCTGTCATAGTCAGCGCCTGGTTCTGTGGAATCCATAACACCTTTCCACTGTGGTGTCAGCCACACTTTCAGCTCCACCTTTTTACCGGTAGATTGTTGTCCTGCATTGCTAGTATTAGTAGCTTCTTTATTACCGCTTGTACAGCCTGCAACAATCGAAGCCAACATCGTCAAAGCCAAAACAGCTATAGGAAAGCGTTTGTTTTTCATCATAGATCTACCCCTTGTCTAATATATTTGTGATGTGTCTCTGTATAAATTTCGCCATCTTTCGATGACCAGCCGCATCCAGATGCATATAGTCAATGTGAGGCGAGAAGGCTCGTCCATCTCGTCTCCTCATCGAATCTTGCATCCGTTTCCGCGTTGTAGCCCCACGTATTGGAGTCCCCAAAGCATACAATGGTTTTTTTTCATCATTTGCAGAATTGTTGAGTCGCTTCATCGATCATAGTAATAATGTTATCGATTCGTCCCATATCTTCGTTGCTAATTCCTTCGAGCGGCCCTCTAACGCTGCCAATGTTTACGCCTCTACGATTCAGGACTTCTTTAATAACGGCATACATGGACCCATTCAGCGAGCATAGCGCGATAATGATGTCATTAATATGGCTTTGAATACGTTTCGCTTCTTCAAACTTGCCTTGAAGGAAGAATTCATTCGCCTGCAAAAATAGTTCCGGCATAGCCGCGTAGGTGCCTCCGATTCCGCCATCAGCGCCCATAATTCTTCCTGCGACGTACTGTTCATCCGGGCCATTAAATACGACGACATTGTCTCCGCCGACTCTTTTGAATCGTTCGATGTCCATCGTTGGCATCGATGAGTTTTTAACTCCAATAACTTTAGGATTGGCAAGAAGTTTCTCGAATAGCGATGTCGTCAACGTATAACCTGTCGTTTGAGGGATGTTATATATAATAAAATCTAGTGGAGTTGCTTCGATAATTTCATTCCAATATTTATAAACCGAGCTGTCCGGCAGCTTAAAATAAATAGGCGGAATTGCAGATAAGGCATCATATCCCAAAGCTGCTGCATGTTTCGCCAATTCAATGCTGTCTCTTGTAGAAGGTGCCCCCACATGGGCGATTAACGTCATTTTGCCTTTCAAACGGTTGGCTACATAGCTAAGCACCGCTTTACGTTCGTCTAGGTTTTGGTAGATACACTCACCAGAACTTCCTCCGACATAGACGCCGTTAACCTTTTTTTCATACAAATAATCACATAATGCGTTGGTTCGGGCTTCTGAGATATCTCCTTGATCGTCATAGCATGCATAAAAAGCCGGTATGATTCCACGGAACTTTTCTAATCTCAATGAATTCCCCTCCTAATGTTTATAATGTTTGGCAAGATCAAGAGTATCACATAAATTAAATACTGTAAATTAATTTCACCAAATTCTAATTTATAAAAAAAATTTCCACCAAGTACTTCCTCCAACAACTGACGATAATTAACTATACTTCTTGCTAAAGAGAGGCAATTCTTCAACAGCATAATCTGAATTTTCAGCTACTTCTTTAATGGAATCACAACAGATAATACCTTGTTGTTGTAATTTTTCATAAATGCCTTGATTAAGATCGTATGCAAATACCTGGAAACCTGACTTTTGTAAATTTAAAGCCATAGGTAATCCCATTTCACCTAAGCCTACAAAACCGATTTTATTAGCTGCCCCAGTAATTACAGACTCCTTGTTGTTCCCATTGAGTACACACCTCAAATTAGTATGAGTATAATGAATGAAAGGAATACAAATTATATATATATTTCATAGATTGGAGATTACATTGATGGACATACGTCACCTCACTTCTTAATTACTAATTGTTCAAAAAAATTTAGTTTTATCTCCAAATTAAGCACGATTGTCCTCCCCATTAACTAAAAATACCTAGTCTTGGTTAGGTACCAGACTAGGTATAAATGAATTATTATACATTGCACAAAAAAAAAAAAAAAAAAAAAAAAAAAAAAAAAAAAAGAATGTGATGTTTCATAAATAACTATAAAACGGAGCCCGCAAACCCGCGTGGCTCCATTTGTTTTGTTTCACAATAAATTGAATTTTGCCTTTTCTCCTCTTCTAACAATCCCTTAGTTTCAAAATTATTTGGAACAGAGAAAATGCATTTATACAGTATATGCATAAATATTCATGTGAATATATCTAAAAGTCACAGAAGTGATAATAGCATAAAAAGTTCATCGTAACTGCACCAATTTCAGATTCTGATATAAAACAACGTATGTCTCTTCTTTTTTTCTTTGTCTACACTTCTTATAAGAGGTGTATAAATGTCTGATCACATTTTGAAATATATTGGATCTCGGATACGGGATTATCGGAAGGAAAAAGGACTTTCCCAAGAGCAACTTGGTGAAATTGCAGGGTTCCATTTCTCTTATATCGGTGGTATTGAAAGAGCTGAGAAAAATATTTCCATGCTTAATTTAGCAAAGATCGCAGATGCGTTAGATATCGAAATCCACGAGTTATTCAGTTATTCTAAAAATATCAAAACCAAATTAAGTGAAAAAGAAGAGGAAATTCAAGAAATTGTAGATATCCTCTTGCGGCATAATATACGTGATGTGAAGAAAGCGAAAGTTATTATTAAAGAAGTATTTAAAGAAAAATAACCCCATCCTCAAATTGAGAATGGGGTTATTTTTTATTTAGAATTTTCAGTACTTTCTTGGTAAAATTCTATTCAACTTTATAGACGGCGTTGCTTGTTGTACACAACCTCTTGACATTGTGGACACGAAGCAACGTAGATTTCTATCGATAGAGCGACTTCCTTTAATTAAAAACGACAGCTCATAAATTGCTGCCAGTAGACAGCACAAAGCCCCAATCCTGCTAAAGCAGAATCAGAGGCTTGATTAGCTAGTATACCAATACCCTGCTTAGCATGTGCATGGGACATGGTCATCTCACTATACGCTACTATCCACCTTTGTAAATCGAAAAAAATCAAAGTCAGCATACCCACCAACATGTTTGGTTGCATAGTTAAACAACCCGATCCGGTAGCCCATAAAATGATCCAGCGTATACTTCATCTTCAAAGGACTTCCGATTTGCTTCCATTCTTCACCATCAGCTGAATAGTAAAAACTTGTAAGATCAATGCTATTTGCAAAATTGAAGTGAATTTTCAAATAAATCAGGCTCTCCTCATATTGAAGCCGCTCGACCGTTTCTTCACCGCCATCTCCTCGATTGATACACATCGCAACATAGCGGATGCCGTTTGCTGCAACTTGAATACCGACAGTCCCGAAATGATTTTGCAATGCAACTAATCCTGCGTAATCACCCGACTTCATATGTGAAACATCCATCGCCGTAATTCCGATGCATACCGGACCTTCCGTCCGTTGCGTCAATGTATTGCGGGCCAATAAGACACTACTGGTAATATATCCTGTCTCTAATCGCAACCAGCCCGGGCGCGCGGTCACAGACCAAAGCCGGTTATCCGGATTATGATTCCACTGCCAATTAAGCAGCAATTTATTTTCGTTATACTCGAACTCATCGCTAATTACCAATGGGGTAGGTGCCGCGCTTGGCAATTGCGCTTTGAATACCAATTGCGCTTTTCCATCCATCCCAATGACCGGCCAATCATTCACCCAAGAAACTGGAAGCACAATAGGAATTCTCCCCACAGCATCATGATCTTGAAATAATACGGCATACCACTCATTCGCCGGCGTGTCGACAATGCCTCCTTGAGCGATGCCGTTATTACGGTAGCCCATGTCGTCATCGAGAATTACTTTATGTTCGTAAGGACCCAGCAGCTCCCTTGAACGATAGCAAAGTTGTCTGCGACGGCCGTTTCCGGTACTAGGCCATTCAATGAAAAACAAATAATAATAATCGTTCAGCTTATACGCATGGCATCCCTCGCATCGCAGCATGATACCGTCACGCTCCGTCTCGAAAAGCAGTTGATGGATGCCGCCAGATTTTACGGTCATCACATCAGGCGTCAACTCTGTAATACGAATACTCCCGTTGCCGTAAATGACATAAACGCGGCCTTCGTCAAACAGGAGACTCGGATCATGATGAATTCCTGCAATTACAGAGCGTTCCCAACTCCCGTTCTCGATATCTGCCGTCCAGTAAAAGTAAAACTGGTTCATATCATTACTTGAGAAGCACACATAAAACTTGCCATTATGATGGCGTAAACTTGCGGCCCATGCCCCTTTGCCGTAAATGCCTCTCCCATCCAGCAAATTGTGTGCGTCATTATTCTCTAAGATATCGTAAACGTAGTTCACGATTCTCCAATGCATCAAATCCTCGGACTTCATGATCGGGCACCCGGGCATCGAATGCATGCTTGTGCTAACCATATAGTAAGCAGTTCCTACTCTAATAACACAAGGGTCCGGAACATCAGCCCAGATGATCGGATTCGTTATCGTCACATTTCCCATCGCTATCTCTCCTTTTACCCAGAAGCAGATGATGCCTAAATCCTTATTTCCTTACAATCTCACGATATTCCACAGGAGTCACGCCGGTAGATTTCTTAAAAATCGAGTAAAAGAGTGCGGGGTTTCATAACCTACCTGCGCGCCCACTTCCGCAATCTTCAGCTCGTCTCTCTTTAGCAAATTTTTGGCTTTTTCCATTCTAACTTCATCAATATATTCAGATAGATTGACTCCACTTTCCTGTTTAAAAAGCCGCGATAAATAGGACGGGTTGAAGTGAATCATACTAGCTAAACGTACGAGAGACAAATCCTCGCCCAGATGATCCTCAATATACGACCGGACTTTCTCTATCACTGCAGCTGCCCTATTCCGTTCTACACTCAATCGCAGATCGAATAAGGACTCTGCGATTTGTTTCAAAAACTCGAAACTATTTTGCCAAGAAGAATGCCTATCTCTTTGCATAAGCCCGGTTGTTCCAACTTTTTCGTGCAGCTCCCAACGGTTAATGTAAGATAAGAAGAATAGCGCAATCGTATAATACAGCTCCAAGGCAAAAGGTCCCCCATTTCCGCGTTCATCGAAAGCCGTTTCCGTCAGTTCGTTGAACAGATGGAGAAATCCCTCTCTATTTCCACCTTCAAGATGAATCGCCAAAGACTCCGCCTTTTCTCTCAGCGTCCTTGAGTTGGCCGCGGTTTCAATCGTTTCAAAGACATAGAACAACGAATATTAGCAAGACTCCTTAAACAGAAATAGCCGGTTACACCCTTAGCGTGGTGAAAACTGGCTATTTTTATGCCAGAACTCCTTAGCGTTGTAAATCCACGTTTTGCTAGCGTTACCCCTAGCATGAAAAACGCCAAGCCTTGGACAAGACCCAGGACTGGCATTTTTTCAAGAGCATTACACGGAGCTCGCCCGTTCGTGTTGCTCTGCTAACCTCATTAAAGTGTTTTCCTTACAACATGGGACCTTACAGGATCATCACAATTTCTGAATATCAATTGACTAAAATTGTAGGCACCGTTATTCCAAACATGGAAATCATGCAAACCATCCTTAATCCGAATTTGATAAAAATGATTAAGATGATTCCCCGATTGATGTATAAGCCCATCTATAGATTTAATAAAGCTGCCATTTGCTACTCCGTCTGCATCGCCGCAGGTGGTATATAGCAAATGAAGATTATGGACGCATGATGTGAGACTGACTCCAAGAGTTTTGCCATCACTCGACGTAGGAGCGTTTGAAAAAGCTCCGACATAAGCGAACAAATCTATCATGCCTGGCGCGAGCACAGTCTTATCCAACCCATTGTTCCAGGGACTCTCTGTGCCAGTGATTCGCGTCGAATCATGTCGGTAACCGCCGAGGATCAGATTCAAGGCTTGCATTCCCCCCATCGAAAGCCCGGCGATCGCTCTGCGCGTGCGGTTATATATTATTCCCTCATGTGAAGTGACTGTTATATCTGCGTAAGTTTTGTAGTTTGATTCTATAAATGGAATCAGATCGTATCTCAACTCATAATCGAAGTAATAGAATCCCAGCATATTGGTTCCTTCGGAATTGAAGGAGCTATCCGTCCAGTCGTACGCGCTTCTTCCGTTGGGAAATACGACGATCAGCGGATCGATATCGCCGTTTACAATAAGATTGTCAAATATATTGCAAATGATAAATCGTCCATCAACCTTACCGTTGCTGCTTAACCACTCATGTTGATCCCCGCCTACTCCATGAAGCAAATACAATACATTGTATCTGACAGTAGTGTCGTTTGGGTCATAACCCGCAGGCAAGTAGACGTTGCATTTCTTCAATATGGCATCTCCCGCAACGGTTTCTCTTCCTGCTTCACTGATCTCGATGTTCCGATCCGTTACAAGCTGTCGAGACAAATGAATATAGTTGCCTAGCTTATAGGAAACCTCCTGAACCGTACCTTGAAGCTCTTCATTAACTGACCTAAGATATTCGGCAGGCACAGACGTCACATTTATGCTTCTCATAGATCATTATTGTCCCTTCGGATATATTTTTCCACATTAAGATTAAGGAATCCCTTAGAATTATAAACACGGCTTAATTTACGCCACAAGGTTAACCCCTCTCCGGAAGCCCCAAAACAAAGCTGCCGCACATGAAATCCACGTGCGGACAGCCTTCCTTCTATTCCTTGCTGGCGTTATTGCACCTGTTGAGCATCCAAAATCCTAATGATGATAACAGCCGCTTCTGCGCGGGTGCTGAATGCCTTCGGCTTCAGCGTACCGTCTTCGTAGCCCTTCAGCACACCCTTGGCGGTCAAAGCCATAAGCGGTCCTTGAGCCCAGGCGGAGACGTCGCCGCTGTCCTTATAGTCCAGTCCACTGTTGGCAGGTGCCAAATGTGCGGCACGAGCCAGGATTGCGGCCATTTGTTCCCGGGTGATGTTGTCATACGGGCCGAAGGTTCCGTCCTCATAGCCGACTACAATCCCTAGTGCGGATGCTATTGCAATTGCATCCTTCGCCCAGTGGCTGCCGGTATCGGAGAACCCAGCTCCGCCTGTTGCCGTCAGGTGGAAAGCTCTGACGATCATGGATACGAACTCGGCTCTTGTTACAGCTGCTTCAGGCCGGAATGAACCGTCTTGGTAACCGTCGATCACACCGGCCTTCACAAGGGCTTGGATCCCTGCTTCGGCCCAGTGTCCTTTAATATCAGTTAAGGCCGGAACCTCGACAGGCGCGGACTTTTCTGCCGCCAATACCGCAAACTTGGTGAAGTGCGTCACACTGCCGGAAACGGTACCTTTCTCCCGGTCGACCTTAATGTCGTCCAGTTTGACCCACTTGCCGATCTCTTCATTGTACCAGTACAGTGCCACCTCATGCTCATCATCCAAAAAGCTAGTGTTGAACGGAAGGGTAATCGTGACTGATTTCTGGAACGGTCCTGCCACGTCCTTGGTAATCTCATACACATCTCCGGCCAGCTTCAAATTCGGGTCGGTATTCAGCTTTGAGGGATCGCTCAGCTTTTTGACGACCACGATAATATCTTTGCCACTTGCTCCGGCCGGCAAATCAATGATCGCCCCATTTTGTTCGACCTTGCCGCCCTTTTGGTCGTCCATTTTAAAGAATCCGTCCGGTGTGGGGGTCGAGGTAGAACCGCTCTGGGACGGTGCAGGCTTCGGCTCAAGCGTCAGAACGCCGAATCTCGAGGTATTCTGATAGGATTGACCTGTCGGGTCGTTCCATGAAAATACGCTTTCCCGGCTTCCACTGTCCTGAGCATTATTGACTTGGAGGTCGAATCCGATCATGGTTCCTGCAGTAGGAGTGATCGTATCCAGCGCGATTGCCGTTTCTAAAACGTAGCCTCCATCAATGAGTTTGGTGGCCGATGTATAGTTGTCTTGGGTTGCATGACCGCCAACGGTCTTCACGTTCTTGAAGTTGATTCGGTATTGGCCGTCGTCGATTTGGTAGCTATCCGTTTTTCCGTTGTTTTGGTCAACGAAGATTTCAATCGAATCCTGCTCCCATGGGTTCGCGTTAGCATCGTTCAATTTGCTATCTTGCACGACGGCATAAACATAAAGTTTATGTTCATCCCACATCGTACGGATTTGAGCTTTGGCGACTGCGTTGTTATGTTGTTCTACCATGACGTCGGTGGAATAAACCGGTGCGTCCGCCCACGTGCTGTCCAGTTCACCGTCGATGGTGGGGGTTCCGTAAACAGCTTTTCCCGCCTTGGTAGCATCGATATAAGTCAAGACCCCGTAACCTGCTGTATCGCTGTCTTGGACGTTCCGAGGATCGCTCCAGGAAACGATGACGCCGTTGCTGCCATGCTCTGTACCGTCATTAGTTCCCATGTCGGTCACTCTTACGTCAAACTTCACTTGCTTTCCTAAGGTGCCTGCCAATGGGATCGATGCTTGCAGTACATAACCGTCGATGGTTTCGGTAATATGAGCATCATTTCGTGCGAATGTATACTTCTGGATTCCATTGTTATCTACGAAGAGATCGATTTTATCCGTTGCGGTTTTGGTACTGTCTTTGACCGCTACACGGGCATATAGGTTATGGTCATCCCACAACGTTTTCACTTGAGCCTGCAGCGTACCTGCTTGTTGGGTCTTGATTGTCGGAATCGTATTCCAAACCGAATCCGAAGCATTTGCAGGTGTGCCTTGAGCCGTAAGTGCTGTTTGTAGAGTTATGGGAAGATGGGTAGGCGTCAGCGTCTTTACTGCCTCAATCATTCCCCAATAAGCATATTTGGCTTGATACTGTACGTCGAACGGAAGTGGGGCATCTTTACGGATGATATTATTGAAGTTGTCCAGCCAGGTATGATCGTCTGCAATCCCCCATAGCGTAACATTGCTGATCCATCCGTCAGGATTATATGCTGAAGTGTTCGGGTCGGCATGTTTGCCCTCGTTGTCCAGTCGAACCAGCTCTTGGAACAATTGTTTGTAGCGGTACCCTTGTTTAATAAGCATGTTCTCATCAAAGCTGGTTGTTGAGCTATCCGTATAAACGGAAACGTCAAGCTCTGTGATCTGATTGTCGAATCCGGCTTCTCCGAATTTCCGGATGGAATCGGAAACTTGTTCGATAGAGGGGCCGCCGATGCTGATGTGCGTTTGATGGCCTACACCGTCAATCGGAACTCCTTCGCCTTTCAGCTTCGTCGCCAAATTAAACAAGAAATCGCGTTTGACTGGATCCTGTGTACCGTAATCGTTGATATACAGCTTTGCGTTCGGGAACTCTTGCCGAGCAACTATGAAGGCTGTACGGATGAAGTCCAGGCCGGTCAGATTATACCACTCGCTCTTCCGCATGCCGTCCCGCTGTCCTGGGTCGATGACTTCGTTGACGACGTCGATGGCATTGATCGGTACTCCCATGTCAGTGAAGTGACGCGCAACGGTTTGGATATAAGTCGTGAGACGCTCAAGCACCAGCTGTTTATTCTCCGGTGTTGCTGCAAGCGGCTGGCCTTGGGCGTCCTTAAACATCCATTCCGCAGCCTGTGAATGCCAAGCAAGAGTATGCAACCGGAAATTCATATTGTGATCCTTGGCATACTGTGCAGTCTTGTCTGCTTCCGTCCAGTTCCATTGCCCTTCTGTCGGTTCCAGAGAGCCCGGCTTTGTGGCGTTCTCGGCGACGATGGAACTGTAGTGATAATCCAGAAGTGTGTGGACATCGGAAGTAAGCTGGTCGCCAGCCACCGCAGCACCGATCTTGAAGTTATCCGCATAGACGTCCTTCAAATGATCAATATCCGTTTGAATCGGCTTTGGTCGGGCTACTTGGCCCACATTGGACAAATCGAAATCGTCCATATAGAAGGATCTTGCATCGCTATACTGGTCGGCTACTTCCACGTATGCATTTAAAACAGTCGGAGTGCTTGTTAATGTGAACGTGCCGGTCAACTGTACCCATTGATCAGATGTCACCGTCACGTTAGATGAAACATTGGCATAAGAACTGTCACCGCTTTGTACAGAGAGCCGCAATGCAGTGGGGGACTGCCCCGAAGCCATTTTTACCCATGTGGACAAATTGTATTTGTTGCCCACAGACATTTCCCCCAGGACGTTAAGCAAAGGTCCGTCATATCGTTCTGTTACCATGGTCAGCAAGCTCGTGGAGCCGCCGACGGTGTGATTGTCAACCGACGATATGCCGATATTGCCGGATCCGTTCCTACGTACCCATTCCCCCTGCCCGTCTTCAAAAGTAGATTGGATCCCCGGCTGATCAATCGACGTGGCGTCCGTTAGCGACACTTCATCAATATAGAGATCCTCCGTCGTGGTGGAATTATTCGACTCAACCCATATTTTGAACCCCGTGGTATCGCTCGGGAGCTGGTACCCCTTCAATTCAAAGGTGGTCCATTCTGTGGAACTAACCGATTTATCCCCTACCAGCCAAGGATATTGGTTAGTCAGTGAGGCGGCGGCGACATTAGAAGCGATATGAAAGGTGTCGGTTCCTGCTCCGAGTTTAAGCTTCAGTGATAAATCGTACGTATGGCCGGGTTTCGTCAACGAAGTCAAATCCAAGAACGGGCTGCTGTTAATTGCAGCACGGTTCGTCATCGCCAAGGACTTGGATCCTTCGGAATATGTTGCAGACGTTACGGCAATGCTTCCGTCCCCCATCCAAGGCACCTTTACCCAGCCGCCTGTTTGGCCATCTTCAAAGCTTTGGGACAAAACCACCGATCCGCTGGCTGCTGCCTCCAAAGGCGCTAGCAGCTGGGGGGCGATCATCCCAAACAGCAGCACGATTGCCATCCATACATTAATTTTCTTTCTCACAAGCATCCTCCTCTTTCTTGCAATCGCTTACAATCTTATTTCAATTTCATTTTACAACTTAGGTAATTGGCTTCACATACTCAAAATAAAGAATAATCCCCCCTCAATTATGGCGTAGAATGTATTAAAAATTAGTTCTCTTACTAATAAAAAGAAATCGTCCCAAAAGGTCATAAATTGACCTACGGGACGCCCCCTTTGTCGATGACTTACTGCTCCGCCTTGCTTAATTCCAACAGCCGGCTGACCGTCACAAGCTCATAGCCCTGGCCTTGGCCCCCGGAGCGGCGATGACGCTCCAGATCCAAAATTGCTTATCCGATTACACGCCAGAATGCTTGTTTAGGCTGAAACTCCCCATCGAACAGAAACGGCCAATTCTTTCGGCCACGAACTGGGAAGTTGTCCAACCAGGTATAGTTGTCAGCCGCTCCCCAGAACGTTACCGACGTAATGACATCCCGATATTCCTTAAAAAGCCCGAAGATTTCCTCGTACCGCTGCTGCTGCAGCTCCAACATTTGCTCGGTGGGCACCGTCAGATCGGTCCGTCTATCGTCAAAGTGGAACATGGAAAGATCCAACTCAGTGATGTGAAGCTCCAGATCGAGGGATGCGTAAAGCTCGATCGCTTGCCGGATTTCATCCAGGGAAGGACCATGGATGTTCCAATGTCCCTGCATGCCGATTCCGTGGATCGGAACCCCCTTCTCCTTCAAGGAACGGACGAGATTATAAATCTTATCCCGCTTGACCGGCTCTGTTTCGTTGTAGTCGTTATAGAACAGAAGCGCATTCGGATCGGCTTCATGTGCTGCCTCGAAGGCATGGCGGATATAATCCTCACCGAGAATCTCCAGCCATTTGGTACTTCGCATCACCAGTTCCGCCTTATCTTCGATCGCCTCATTGACCACGTCCCACGCATAAACCCTCCCCTTGTAACGACTGGCTACCGTACGGATATGCTCCTGCATCCGTAAGAGAACCAGTTCTCTGCTGGCTGGACCGCCGGAAGGGCTTTCAAACACCCAATCGGAGGTTTGATTATGCCAGACCATCGTATGCCCCCGGACGGCAATCCTGTTCTGCAAAGCAAAATCCATTATTTCATCCGCCGCCTCAAACGTATACCGATCTTCCTCAGGATGGATCTCCTCGAACTTCATCTGGTTCTCCGCGGTAATGCTGTTATAATGCCGGGCGATGAAATCCCCCTCGGATCGGATGGTCTTCGTGCTAACGGCGGCCCCGATTCTGAATATTCCGTTAAAAGCATCGTGCAAATTCGGTACCTTGTTGTTCATGGATTGGCAAGCCTCCTCATCATATCCTGTTTAAACAGGCCATCTATGTTATATGATATAGAATCTGAATACACTTACCATTCACAGATTAAAGGTCTCTCCCCCCTATTCTTAAAAAGCATTAAAAATTGGATGCAATGTTTCCAGTCACACTCATACAAGGATAAACGACTCCGTCGTCCTTCTAGGACGAGCGCGTTTGTCAAGGTAGATGCGAAGCAAAAGTATAAAACTTATACTTTCTTATCTACGCAAATAGACGTGTATCTCTTAGAAAAGAAATACACGTCCTTCGTAGAAGCGGTACAGACTATAGGATTCACTCCCTGTTCTTTTAGGCTTTGCTTAATTGTCTATACACGGCGGGCTTGTCGGACACACGTTTTTCAAACTCTTTGAGGAAATGATGATAGTTAGCGTATCCGATCTGCTCCGCGATCACGCGAATCGTTTCATCCGATTCATACAACTTTCGCTTCGCCTCATGAATGCGCAGGTCATGAATATACTCAATTATGCCTACGCCGCACCTCTTCATGAACGCTTGGCCTAAGTAAACCGGGTTCATAAAGAACCGTTCTCCGATATCTTTAATCGTTAGCGTTTCCCGATAATGTTCTTGGATATAACGCTCAATAACCCGAAGGGGATGGCCCGAGAATTTGTCTTTATGCTGCTTCAACTGGCTCAAATACTGCTGCATATATACCTGCAGGGATTCCTCCACTTCTTTTAAGGAACGATGCTCCCTTCTCAAAAAATCGCGAACACGAGGCAGTGCCTCTGAATCGATGCCCATCTCCCGCATGACGGCAGCGCTCTTCAGAACAATGCGGATGACCAACAAATGGACGACTTCCCGAGCCGTTTTGTTAGCAGACAGCATCACAAACATTTGTTTAATCAGCTCGCCAATCCGTTTCACCTGAAGCGCCTCGATCGCAATGTGAATGTCGTCTACGATAGAAACCGCATGGAGGTCATAGCTAATTTGCGTGAGATGAATCGTTTCGTAATCGAGTGGACCCCCTGATACATGAAAGAAATGATGCACGGATGCCTCTAGAGCACCTGTATACGAATCTGCAATATGTCGGAGGGAGTCCACGTGTGGTCCTATCGAAAGACAGCATTCGATACCGCGCTGACGAAGATCTTCATATACATGTTGAGCCCACTCCTTGATATCAGGGACAGACGGCATGACAAGCCCCTCCTGATTCCCAAATAAGTCAATGGGATAAACTTTCTGCGACTGTAAGTACCTCGCATCCAGTTCCTGCTCTGTGCCGCTCAACCATTCGAAATGGATATACCTCCATCCCTGATCTCCTATTACCAAAGGATTCAGTATCTCACCTACGGTCTCGTCCGTTGCCGAAATTTCTCCCCTAATTATCTGAGCAAGCATAGTCGGTACAAGACGATTAGCAACAAGGTCATTTCGTACCTTTTGCTGTTCTCGGTGCTGCAGCTCCTGAATAACAAGTTGAATGATAGCATCCCATTCCCTATCTAAAGCTGGTTTAAGCAAATAATGCTTAACCCCGTACCTTAGGGCAGATCGAGCGTATTCGAAATCGTTGTACCCGCTTAAAATAATGAATACCGGATCACTGCCTGCTTTTTGCACCCTTTCAATCAATTCTAAACCGTCAATCACCGGCATCCGAATATCTGTTACCACGAGATCGGGCTTGCAGGCTTCAATACAGGCCAATGCTTCTTCGCCATTCTCGCACATTCCCACAATTTCAAAGCCAAGCTCTTCCCACTCCATCATGAGCCTTATCCCTTCCAAGGCAAAAGGCTCGTCATCAGCAAAAATAACTTTATACATGTCCAATAGCCTCCTCCTGGTTCTTGATGAGACTCAAAGGGATTTGAATCGTAACACTTGTCTTTTCGAAGGGGATACTTTCAATATGGAAGAGAGAACGTTCTGCGTAAAACAGATTTAAGCGGCGGTACACGTTGCGAAGTCCGATGTTCTTGCCGTTGTCTTCTCCCTTAAATAGACTCTGAACAATCTCATCCAGCTTCGCACTGTTCATACCGATTCCGTTATCTTCGACCTTCATGAGCAAGTTCATTCCTGCTCTCTCTACAGATATTCGAATCCTGCGATTCCCTTTAACCGATTGAAGACCATGTTTGCAAGAGTTCTCTACGAGCGATTGAATACTCATCTTTGGGATCCGATACGCGAGAACAGATTCGTCAACGGACAATTCATAGTGAAACCGATCTTGGAATCGGAATTTCTCGATCTGGAGGTACATTTCGGTAAAGCTTAACTCTTCTTCTACAGTTACCAAGTCCTCTTTCCAGCTTAGCAGCCTTCTCAGAATTTGGGACAAGTTTTGTATGATTTCCGTCACATGCTCATAGCGATATTTCTTACAGACGACGAGAATCGCGTTTAACGTATTGAACAGGAAATGAGGATCTACCTGACTTTGCAAATATTTCAGCTCTGCCTGCACGCGTTCGAGCTCCAAATCTTTTTTTTGAATTTCGAGTTTGTATACGTCATTGATTAAATTGCGTATTTTCCCTGTCATCAGATTAAAGCTGCGAAGAAGATTGCCGATCTCATCTTTCCCTTCATACATCGTGATGGGTTCAAACCTCTCGTTTTTCACCAATTGCATATGTTTGGAGAGCTTTCTTACCCGGAAATTAAAGGAATGCATAATGATATAAATCAATATCGTCGGAATAATCGTAGAGATGAGTGTCAGCCATATAAAAAAGTGGATAACCCCTTTCCTCTCCTCCGCGATTCGACTTCCCTCCGGAATCCCGATCAGCCGCCAGTTAAGCATGTAACTGGCGGTACTGAGAGGACTGACGAAGCTATTCCCAGGTAAGCCTGCCAGCTGATTATCGCTAGATACAGGCAGGATCTGCAACAGAGGGTCAACACCTTTAAATGTACCTGCTGATTCCAAAACAAGCTGATTTTCCTCATCCACGAGCTTGATTTGCAAGTAATCGTGTTCTTTATCAAACAGCTCCAGCAGCTTATCCATCCGAATATCGATGCGCAGATATTTGGAGAATGCCATAAGGTCAGGGAAATTGTCCAGCTTCCGACTAATGCTGACATATACCAATTTCTCCTCGGGATTCATGGGATTCGTATCCAAATAAGCGGTCACTGTCACCTTATCTTTCTTTTCGTTCATCTTCTGGTACCATTTACTCTGCAGATCACTGGGCTTAAGCACAAAGTAACTTCCACCATTGGATAGTGTTGGGTTAGAGGTATACACGCCAATCCAAGATATATATGGGTAAATATTCGGATACTGACCCAATTTATCTCGGAGGTAACGATCGTATTCTTCGTAATAGGCGACACTATCAGAGTACGTATACTCAAGCATTTCATTAAAGACACGGTCAGCGGCTACGGCGTTGCCAATCACGACACCTTCGTTCACCATCTGCATGATTTCACTTCCGACCCGATTCAGGGAAATTCGCAAGTTATCTATCTCTCTACGTTCCGTGTTTTTGCTATCCTGCATGTAAAATAAACCGTTTATACACAAAATGGGAAGCAGCACACACATCAAGTAAATGATCAGAAACTTGAATTTCAGCGGAATATCATTAACTATACTTAACAGCTTCCATCTCCGGCTCATATGCGATCTCCTTGTCAGTTGTAGGTCATCCCTTTTTGTAGGCAGAGGGTAACAGGCCGGTAAGTGCCTTGAACTTGGTTACGAACTGTTCAGAATCTGAGTAGCCGACACGATCAGCGACATCGGATATTTTCAGTTCTTCACGACGAAGTAATTTTTTAGCCTCGTCAATTCGTACGACATGTAAATATTCATTGAAGGTGAGGCCAACTTGTTTCTTGAACCTCTGGCCAAAGTAGGCCGGATTCAGCCGAAAATGCTCTGCGACATGCTGGAGTTGCAGTTTTTCGCTGTAATGCGATTTGACGTAGTCTTCCGCTGCGGATATGACCGCATCTTGCCCTATGCCTTTCTTCTGGCCAATCCACTCTGCAGCTTGCAGGAATTCCTGCATGACCTTGCGTTCCAAGAGGCCAAGATCTGTTGGCACGTATGATGCAAACCAATTCGGCGCTAACACATGCTCACCTCCGGATTGGGTAACAACCTTAAGAATTTCAAGCTTAATGTTGCCTAAATAAGCGCTCACCCAAGATCCGGAGACGGACTGCCTCGAAAGAGCGATGAATAGGTGGTGCACGTGGGTTCGCACCGTTTCTGGACACCCACTCCCGACGGCAGCTAGGATGGATTCCGTCATTCCAACAAAGGCAGGCAGCGTCTCCGCTGACCACTCTCCTTGATAGATGTAAATCCCTTCCGTTCCAGAAGGGAACTTGCACATTTCGGCCAAAAGTCCCTCACGGAATGCTTCTTTTAACGCATGCGGTCCCTTGTGTTCGCCGCTTACTGAAAACGAGAGCGCTCTGCCCCAATTATTTCGTACACTGGCAATTAGCTCTGTAATCATTGCGGGAGAAAGATCGCGCTCCTCTGGCCCCGAGACCAGCAAGAATCCATGTCGTTCTTTGCCTACCCCAAATGGAAGTAAAGTCGCTTGAGGAAGCTTGATCCTATCCACAATAACCTGTATCAGGTCCGATTGGACATGAGCCTGAAAGTCAGGTTCAAGTAAGATGCAGCGGAAGCTTGAATATTCATGAAGATCTAACAAAGCATTCGCTTGCTCAATCCATTTCTGCCTGATTTCTCCCTGCAATAACCTTGAAATCGTTTCCAATCGTAAGCAATCCAAGGCAGCGCTTTCGTACTGGCTGTGAGCTTCACGCTCCTGGATCGTATTCGCGACCGCTTCCACCGCAGCTATAAGCTCATCTTCAATTAAAGGCTTCATCAAATAATTGGCCACACCATGTCGCATAGCTCTTTTGGCATATTCGAAATCCGCGTATCCGCTCAAAATAATAAATTTCATTTCAGGATACAGGCAGGAAGCTTGTTCAATCAATTCCAAACCATCTATGACAGGCATTCGAACATCCGTCAGCACCAAATGAGGCAGGGTCGACGCCATCATGGCCAATGCGTCTTCGCCATCCGGCGCTTCCCCGCATATTTCAAAGCCTAGCTTATTCCAATCAATCATTGACCGCAATCCCTCTAGCATATAGGGCTCGTCATCGGCAAACATGACCCTTAACATGGGAAACACCTCATTTCAGGGAGTAGATATGTCTATTATAAAGGAAAGGATCGGCCTAAATAAAGCAAAAACCGCCCCAGCTCCGAGCTGAAACGGGAAATGATTATCCTCATAGTTTATTCCTTCCTACTCTTTGACGCTTCCAAGGTTCATGCCGACGATAAAATACTTTTGCAGAAAAGGATATACGAATAGAATCGGAACCGCCGCCACAATCGTGATCGCCGAACGTATGGAAGCAGGCGTAACCATGGCCTTCGTTTGATTTGTGTTTGCCCCTGCCATCAGACCGGGATCGTTGTTGCTGCTCATCGTTGATCCAAGCAGCTTCATCATTTCGTACTGAAGTGTACTCAGCTTCAAATCAGACGAAGCATATAGGAACGTATCGAACCAGGAATTCCAAGAGCCAACTGCAATAAACAAGGCGATGGTCGCTAGTACAGGCGTACATAGCGGGAATATGATGCGTATAAATATGGTGAAATCACCGGCTCCGTCCATTTTCGCAGACTCAACCAAGCCTGATGGAAGCGTTCGAATATACGTCCGAATGACAATGAGATTAAACGCATTCACCATTCCTGGGAGCACATACACCCAGAAGTTATTCAGAAGTCCCAGGCTTTTGATCAGAAAGTAGTTAGGAATAAGTCCTGCATTAAAATACATCGTCAACACAAAAATTAAACCGATGATTTTACGAAAGATATAGTGAGGCTGTGCTAGTGTATACGCTAACATGGTGGTAAGGAATACACCTATCACCGTCATTGTAATCGTACGAGCGACTGAAATCCACGCCGCATGGTAAATCGTACCGGAAAGGAAAATCGCCTTATAATTTTGCAATGACCATGAACGTGGCCATATATAGATGCCTCCCCGAAGCGCATCATTGCCCTCATTGAATGAAATCGTTAGTGTATGGAGGAACGGATATAAGGTTACTATAGCAAGAACGAGCATGAAGATGCCGTTAATCGTATGGAACAGAATCGGCTCCATCCGAATTCTGCGTGCAGTCGTTGTTCCCATCGTCATCTCTCCTTTATATCAACCGCTCTTCACCAAGGCGCTTGGCGGTAGAATTTGCAATTAGAATAAGGATTATGCTTACAACTGTTTTGAAAATACCTGCCGCAGTGGCCAGCGAATAGTTGCCTTGAGCAATCCCGTACTTTAGAACGAAAATATCAATCGTTTGCGACCAGTCGACGACCAATCCATTGCCGAGCAGGTACTGAATTTCAAAGCCTGCATCCAGAATATGTCCGATGTTCATGATTAATAGAATGATAAATGTCGACTTGATCCCAGGCAGTGTGACGTAAAGGATCTTCTGGTAACGGTTTGCACCGTCGATCCCAGCAGACTCATACAGCGACGGATCGATCGAGGTGATAGCTGCAAGGTAAATGATGGTATTCCATCCCACCTCTTTCCACACATTAGACAAGCCCACAATCCCCCAAAAATATTTGCCCTGACTAAGCCACATCACAGGTTCATTAATGAGGTGCAGCTTCATCAACAACTGATTAATGATACCATCGTCGACGGATAGCGAAGTCGCTACAATACCCGCAGCAATGATCCATGACAGAAAATGAGGCAGATAAGAAATCGTTTGGATGGACCGTTTCCAGAAACGAACTTTAATTTCATTCAGTAAAAGAGCTAAAATAATGGCTGTTGCAAAGCTAAGAACCAAATTGATCATACTCATGGCAAGCGTGTTGCGAAGCACGGTCAAGAACGTATCATCTTGAAAGAGAAATTTAAACTGCTTCAACCCCACCCACTGCTGTTTGGAAAATTTCAAAGCCGGACGATAATTCTGGAACGCCATCAACCAGCCCCAAATCGGTACATAATTGAAAATCAGAATATAAATCACGATGGGAAACGACATCAGCATTAACTGCTTCTGATTTTTGAGCGTCTTCCAACTTAAACCGACGCCGATTTCCGGATCAATTTTTTGCTTTTTCGTTGGTCTTTTGGACAGTATGGTCTCGGCCATCGACATTCCCTCCTAGGAAGTAAAGCGGAGAAGACCCTGAATCTCCCCCACTCTACTACATGTTCTATTTTCTTATTTGCTGCCCCAATTCTGAATACGCCAGTTAATTTGTTCATTAATACGATCTTCGTAGGCTTTGAAATTGCTTTTGGAAATCTGTTCCACATATTCCTTCCATACACCTTCAAAGTCATCCGGTTTGGCCATAATAGCTTTCGGCAAATATTTTATGGCAAGGTCATTCAGCTTCGTATTGGCCACTTTGGCTGGTGAACCATCCACCAAATCAATGCTCCACGCTGGGTAGTATACGGGATTTTCTACAGGTGATTTGAAGAACTCTGCCCATGTCTTATGGTTGTATGCTTTCAGCACTTCCTGATCCTGCGGCTTTAAGCTGTCAAAGAATTCCTGTGGCTGTGATCCCGGATCTGTTGCATTTCCGTCACTATACGTCCCTTGCATCTTAGGCAGGCCACCAAAGAACCCATCCGCTTTATTCGCTAGCTTCCATGTATTATCGTCTGCTTTCGCGCGCTGTTCAGGCGTACGGTAGAACTTGCCATCCTTTACCTCATAATCCTCGCCTTGAATACCCCATTGGAGTGTCTTCTGCCAATCTTCGGTCATTAGTGAGTCAAGGAATTTGATGATTTGAACCGGATCCTTGGCTTTCGTCGAAATCCCGAATCCGCGGTTGATGTTCAAAACTGGACGGTCACGATAGTACTCTTTGGCACCTGGATATAAGAGCGGGAACCCTACGTATGTGCTGCCGAATTTACCTTGTGATTTCAAAGAATTTTCTCCATCGCCAAAGTTCCAGTGCTGGTCGAACATCCCAATGACGCGGCCACTGGCAATTTTAGCTAAGTACTGATCGTAGTTCTGTACCAGTGCCTCTCTATCCATCAAACCTTGCGCATTGATCTCATTCAGCTTCTTGTAATAGGTCTTGGCAATATCCTTGTCCGCAAAAATTTGCGCTTTCCCGTTTTCGACGATAACACCACCGTCATTTGGGTGACCAGCTAAATGCTCAGGCGGATTAAGCAGCGGGAAGTTTCTCCAGTCGAAGCTCAACGTCTCGAACCCGATCATATCTGGATGTTTCGCTTTGTATTTCGCAATGATATCGAAATAATCGTCCAACGTTTTAGGAGTTGGATAACCCATTTCCTTCAGGACATCCTTTTGCAGGTAAAAGCCTGGTCCTTCATACGAAGTATCGTTAACTTGACCACTGAACACGCCGTAAGCTGGCAGAACATAAAGGTGACCGCTTGCAGGATCCTTGGCCTGATTCAACACGGAGGCATAGTGCTTCTTCAGATTCGGTGCGTACTTGTCAATCAGGTCCTCGAGGGGAATAAAAGCACCGGCCGCAATTAGTTTATCATCCCCAGACATAATATCCGCATAATCACCGCCGGCAATCATAACGCCCATCTTCTGCTGCAGGTCACCGACCAGAAACTCCATTTTTAGGCTAACGCCAGTTTTATCTTTTATCATCTTGTAGATCTTGTTGTCAGGAGTCGGCTGTTGACCAGGTCCACCAATGAACACAGATAATGTAACTGGCTTGACCGCGTCGGTTTTCGTTGCTGCCGGACTTGTCTGACTACCGTTAGGTGAAGCGGTGCTGCTTGCCGCATCCTTCGAGTCGCTGCAGCCTGTCAGCGTTAATCCTAGAGCCAGAACGGGTACCATTGCAGCTAAAGCAGGTCGTTTTATTTTCTTAACCATTTTTCTAGTCCTCCCTTATTGTCTCCATGAAGATGCATGATCCTATAGGCCAAACACTTATTTACTTACACTATTTATTATACCTCTCAAGAATACGCTTACAATTCACAAAATATAGGTCTTACCCCTACGAATTACAGTCATGTAAATCTAATGTTCGACTAAATAAGTCAACCCATCTACTGGCTGTTTACTTCAAGCAAGGTTGTCCGTCTGCACCTACAAGGATCGGCCTCCCACCATTTTGAGCCTATTTAAATCATTCGTCAACAAAGGCAATGATTGAGCATTTCCCTACAGCATCGACGAAGTTATTGGCAAGAACAAAATTACCCTACGGGTGAATAAACACTTCTAGCCGACGATTCATCCAACCCTTGGCTTTTCCTTTCTTACCCGTTCCATTACATTCTGGGCAAAAGAACTTCGGTTCCTCACCGTCCTCATCTCCCCATGTACATTCATACACAATGAAATCAGGAACCTGGTCTATGCACCCACATTCTAGACACACATAATCAATAAAAACTTTTGGATCATTCATTCCGAGCCAATCTTCTATCGTACCTTTCATCCCTTTGGCTGGCTCATCCTGCATGCCAAATAACCACCAGTTGCATCCTTTGCTTGCAACAAGGTCACCCCAGGGGGTTGCTGATCCCACGCGGGTTTTAGAATTACAAAATCGGTAGCCTTCTATAAAATAAGATTTAGACTGACTCCAATAAAAGAAACAGCGACAGCCATGGACGAGAAAATAAAGTCCTAGACTATCGCTGTTTGAAGAGTGGAGGACAGGTCCCCCTGTCCCCCCTCATCAAATAGCACGAGCGGTTTTCCCGCATACGGCTTTCCGATGTTCTTCACCTTGTGCAATATTGAACGTATTGAGCGTTTCTTCTTCGAATGCGCCCAGATAACCGTTTGGCTTGGCACACCTCACCATGATATCGACGATCTCATCCGCCTTGGTTTTCCTACGAAATGTCCTCGGTCAACCTTACTTCATTCATTTTAAAATTGGCAAACACTCCGAACACCTCTATTCTAAGGAGTATTGGTTAAACGATAATACCGAAATCTCAATTCGCGGGCTTGGATTCGGGCTTAGCAAGTACATGAACCGCAGTCCCTGCCTCCGTCTCAAACGAATAATTTGATGCGTCGAGTTGCGTTGGCTCGTAAATCTCCCCTTCAATCCATAATTGGATGGGCAGATTGCAACGAATACGATACACCCCTTTATAATCTGGCTTCAGTACAGCATGCTGTAATTGACCATCCTTCCATGCCATATCTACCGTTACCGCACCGCGGGCGCGAAGCCCCGTTACTTCACCATTGGACCAAGCTTTAGGGAGAGCTGGTAACAAATGAATGGCGTCAGCATGGCTTTGTAGCAGCATTTCCGCGATACCCGCAGTCCCGCCAAAATTGCCGTCTATTTGAAATGGTGGATGGTTATCGAGCAGGTTGGGCAATGTGGAGTGCGTCAATAGGGCAGTTACATTTTTGTATGCTTCTTCCGCATCTCCAAGCCGAGCCCAAAAATTCACAATCCAGGCGCGACTCCAGCCTGTATGTCCGCCTCCGTTTGCAAGTCGTCTCTCAAGTGTCCGGCGAGCAGCAGCACTTAGGCTTGGTGTCTTCTCTGGGGTGATCTGTGTTCCCGGGTGCAAGGCGAACAAGTGTGAGATATGACGATGTCCTGGCTCCACTTCCTCATAATCTTCAATCCACTCCTGTATTTGTCCATGACGCCCAATCTGAGGCTGTGGCAGCTTATCCATTGTAAGTTTAAGCGTTGTCAAGAAGTCCATATCCGTCTCTAACTGTTCACCTGCCGCTAGACATGCGAGAAACAATTCACGAGCAATCTGGGTATCCATGGATGGCCCATAGCAAAGCACGCCCGTTTCCCCATTCGGCAATCTATATGTGTTTTCAGGTGAGACAGAGGGGCAAGTGACAAGCTCTCCACTAGGAAGTTCGACCATATAACCAACAAGAAAAGCAGCCGCTTCTTTCATCATCGGGTAAGCACGTTTCAGAAAAGCCTCATTCCGCTCGAATTGATAATGTTCCCAAAGATGCAGACATAACCATGCTAGACCAAGGGGCCAATATGTCGAGGGTAGATAAAGATCCTGCGGTGCGGTATCCGCCCAAATATCAGTATTGTGATGGGCAGAACTGCCACCACACCCATACATGACTTGAGCGGTTCGGCGACCGTTTGGAATCATCCGTTCGATCAATTCAAAAAGAGGCTCATGGCATTCGGGTAAATTGCAGATCTCAGCCGGCCAATAGTTCATTTGCGCATTAATGTTAATGGTAAATTTGCTGTCCCAGGCCGGCAACATATCCTTATTCCAAATCCCTTGCAAATTCGCAGGTAAAGATCCTGGTCTGCTTGAAGCAATAAGCAGATAACGGCCATATTGAAAATATAAAGCTAGAAGTCCGGGGTCTTCAGTTCCAGCTTTCATCCGTTCCAATCGTTTGGAGGTGTCTTGTTCCACAGCATTGAATGCAGCATCAAGCCTTAACGATGTCCGCTCAAACAGTTTACAATAATCCTCATTGTGGGCCGTTAATAAATCGGTATACGCCCGTGATGCAGCACACTTGGCATTCGCAAACGCTGCGGATTCAGGGTCGGACTCTCGAAAATCCGTGGCGGCGGAAATGACCAATGTGACAGCATCGGCATTGGTCACGACCAAGTGCTCCCCAATCGTACGCATTTGGCCTCCCTCTGGTTTGCACATCAACACACCGCAATAGTTAACACCTCCGCCACTATTGCCGCTCATCATGATCGAATTACCTTCTTCTGTGCGGATACGGTCAACGTATCGGAACCTTTCCCTTCCCATTCTTGCCGTAAAGGAAATTTGGCCCGGCGTATCAGCCGTCAATCGAATCACAATCGCGCCGTCCGGATAGCTCGCAAAGATCTTGCGACGATAATGAACCTTACCCGCCTTAAAGGAAATACTGACCACTGCTTCTGATAAATCGAGCTCCCGTTCATAATCGATGACTTGATTATCGTCTAATGTTTGGAAATGAAGAAACAGATCGCCGAGCGGCACATAATGACGCTGGGTTTCAGGGATCGCAGTTAAGGCAAGCGAAGCGAGGGACTCGGCTTCTTTGAGCTTTCCTTCAAAAATGAGGCGGCGAATTTCCGGAAGATGTGCCAAAGCATCCGGGTTATGCCGATCCCTCGGCCCTCCATACCATAAGGAATCTTCATTAAGCTGCAATCGTTCGGAGCATGGCCCTCCGAAAATCATAGCTCCCAGCCGTCCATTGCCAATCGGAAAAGCTTCGTCCCAATGCTTGGCTGCGGAGCGAAAAAATAGTCTTTCTTTGTACTCTAAACGTGCTTCACTCATGATGATTGCTCCCTCACTTTACAATCGTATTCTATTTATAATCAGCAGGCTTGTATTCGAACCAATCAAATGCCGCAGGTACGATATGTTGTGGAGGCTTCGATTCGAAGCCGCACACATGCAGAGGTCCTAGCGATGGAGGAAGTTTCATCATGGATGGATCCCACTTGCTTGCGAAGAAATAATTCATTTCGACCCTGACGTGTTTCCGCATGCCCAAGGCATAATGATGACGTTCATTCATAAACACGGAAATCCCGGCTTCTTCGCCATCCGTAACCGGCATAAAGTCGAGAACCGTCTTCACCGAACAAGTGAAATGTTGATGGCGTCCCACGAAAGCTGGGCTGTCCGTATCGTTGAGCGTGACAGCTGAACCGTTTAATAGTCATGAACCTTGCATCTCAGAAAGAGACCTGTCAGAACATTTTTGTTACTATAATATTCTCTTGCCCGCCATCAAGCCCGTCTGATGACTGTTGCCGTCATGTCCACTACGATTAATTGGAACAACTTCAAGTCTTCATTGATAAACTTAAACAGCGATCAGAACTTTATGCTGACTTCGTCCAGGGGATCACCGTTTCGGGATTCAATGGTTCATGCAACCACGTAGGACGTTTGACGAAGAGTCTCCTGTTTTGTTGTGTAAGTTACGGTTTGGCGGCCCTCTCAACAGACGCGCCTTCCATCTGCTTGTGAAACTTTCTTGGTGTAAAGCCCGTAATCTGCTTGAATTGACGGCAGAAGTGCTCCACGTTGTTATACCCGCAGCGTAAAGCGACCTCCGCGATGGATAGAGAGCCGTGCAACAAATATTCCTTGGCTTGGCGGATGCGGCTTGTAATCACGTCATCCATACAAGAAATCCCGAAAGTCTTCTTGTAAATTGTCTGCAAATACCCAGGACTGATGCGGATAGAGTCGGCCATTCTCGGAACCGCCCAGTCCTGGCTAGGATTACTGTAAATGGCGGTCCGAAGCGATAACAAGTTGTAGTATTTGGGCGTAATTACTTCTTGAAAGTAAGATTCCAGCAGCTTGTTAAACAGGGTTCTCAGTAAGCAGTCAATGGATGATTCTTTATAATCTTTTTGAAAAGAGTGTTCGCTGACGAGGAGTTGGAATATTTTGTGGCAGTATTCAGGGTCATTCAATGAAAATGGCACTCCGAATGGAAGCGATGTTTCCGTTACGTACGATTCGTTAGATTCGAAACGAATCCAGTCGTTCTTATATTGTTCCGCGCAGGCCCGGTAATAAATTTTTTGATGGGGATGGTATAAAACTCCACTGTGTGCTGGGTACTCCTTCAATTCTTCATTGACCCAGAACAGGGCAGGTGTATGGGTCACGACGAGCAGCCAACAGTTATGGCCCTCAGGGATATCGAACACAAAATTGCTTGCGTGAGCGGCATCATACTCAACATAGAAAATGTTGGTCATCATGATCCTCCAGTATCAAAAAAATGACAATACATCAATTATTTAATAGCATATATTACTGTATGAAGACAGTCAACGAAGCAAAGGAACGACGGCTCGTTTGGCACTCTTGTCTAGATCGAAAACTAGATGTTCATCGAAATGGTAAAGGCGCAGCTGATTATGGTGATAGCACTCGATAAGAACAGGCGAGGTTTGCATATTCCCTGCGCTTTAAGTCACCATCATGAATGATAACCTGTTTCTCTTTCAACTCTTGCATGGCTAAATCTCCTCCCTGCAGCCTACGCTCTGGTTGTTCGATGTCATCAAAATGAACACCATCATCGTGAGCGTCCGAAGCAGTGATAGTCATGGACGTCATCCGATTCCGCAATCGTCAAAGAGACCTTGGTTGAAAAACCAAGGTCGTCTCCCGCTTTCAGCACCTTGACATTCCTGCTTACCTTGAACCCTGCGTCGGCAGCTTCATATACGTCAGTGAAGGAAAATCCCGAGCCTGTCGGCACGGTTAACGTACCTTCAGCCACGATTTTATCACCGGAAGCGGTGATGTCGGCGTAAGCTTGGTCGTAAAACTCGTTGACGGCAAAGGCGGTCTTTACCGTCACGAACATCGGCCGCTTGTTGAAATAGAGAAGTTTGCCGTTTTTTTGAACCTCAATGCCACCCTCTTTGGAGATCAGGATATAGTTGCCGAATTCCAGTTTCATGGAACTTCCTCCCCTTGTCAATCTAACCTTCCGCATACGAATTCAACGGATATTCTCTTGAAATATTGTCTCACGAGGAGCTGCATCATATCGCTGGGTTGTTCTCTGGAAAACTCGGCTTGATCCACGAATCGCATGCCGTACGGTGCCTTTGGCGTATAGGGCTCCCACCACGGCAAGTCCTCTCCCGTAGAATCTTTGCCGTTCGGATCTCCACAACGAATGAAGTTCGCCCAGTAATTGCACATTTGGCGGGCAAGATCGTAATGTTTGCCGACGAACGGCCTCCAGCATTTGGCGAGGGTCTCGAAGAAGAACCAGAGATCCACCGAGTGGAACGTACCAGGGTTATCCCAACCTGGGATTTCCGCATCGAAATTGTAATAGTACAGCGGGAGATTGGCGCCGGTATCCGCATTGGCCTGCCCGGCAATCCTTATTGCGTATTCGATGCCACTTACCGAAGCTTTTTTCAAGACCTCATCGAAGTTGCCTGACGAAAATCCGCAAATTTCAAGAAATTCATTGGCATCATCGCCGAATAGGTCGACGGCCAAGTTCTTGATTTCGTCCAGCGAACCGGCCTCCGGAGCGCTGAAAAACTCGGATGACGTATGGCCGAACATCACCGGTACCTGCAAGCGCTTGTTTTGAAGGAACAATTCGAACGCGTTGCCAACACTGAACTTATTGTCGACGACGGTGCCCCAGAACGCATTGTATTCCAGCATCTTGTCTCGGAGAGAAACCGCATCAAGCTTCCGCGCTTCCACAAGCGAGGAAATGCCGAGAAATTCGAAGAATTGAACGCCTTCCTGTTCGGCTTCCCTTATATCGCGCAGAAACCTGGGCGTGCGGGCTCCCGGGTAGAGCTCCGTGAATACCCCGCTCTGCACGATCGCTCTCTGAAAGAGGCCGTTGTTCTGTGGTGAAGTGAGCTGGCTCATGACGCTGCCGCCGCCGGCAGATTGTCCGCCGATGGTGATGTTGTCCGGATCACCGCCGAAAGCAGCGATATTGCGTTTGACCCATCTTGAAGCAGCTTGTTGGTCAAGGTGGCCGAAGTTCGTGGGAGCTTCCGGCGATTCCGCCGTGATTTCAGGGTGGCATAGAAATCCGAACACGTTCAGACGATAGTTGATCGTGACTACGACGATGCCTCTTCGGGCGATGCGTTCCCCGTCGAACTCCATCTCGGCCGTACGACCGACCTGCAGACCTCCTCCGAAATACCATACGTACACCGGCAGCTTTTCATCGGTACGGTTAGCTGGGGTCCAAACGTTAAGGTAGAGACAGTCCTCGTCCATGGCGATGTCTGGTTCCACGGCCCATTCCCGGGTATAAATATTGTTGTCGTCGATTTCTTGTCTGACCTGCATCGAGACCGGCGCGAATTCGTATGCTTTGAGCACGCCCTCCCAATCATTGACGGGCTGGGGAGCACGCCAGCGGTTCTCTCCTATGGGCGGAGCCGCAAATGGAATCCCTTTGAAGCTCGTGATGCGGGGATCAGCTGCTGATTGCCCTTGCACTAATCCGTTTTCTACGTTAACGACTCTAAGCATGCTTGATTTCTCCTTTCATCAGGCGAACTATTTCGACGAAAGTGCCTTTGCCAGAACTGAGGAATATCAACGAAGGATGGTGTATTCGCCTAGAATTAGAAAATGAATAAGGGATATATAAGAACATACATATCCCTCATTCATTAAAATTTACTTTTTAGCTAGTGCATCGGCACGCATTTTAACAATCTTTTGCGCTTTTTCCGTATCCGAGGCAAAGACATCATTCCAACCTAGGCCTATCACATCTTTCTTCATCATTTCCCAAAGCTTGTCGAACTCTGCTTGATTCTTTGCAAATACTATTTTCCAGGACGTGTTCTTTACATAGTCAGAAATCTGGCTGCGTTTGTTTTTAATATCTGATGAATCGCTTCCTAAACTTGTATTGATATTGGGGACGATATCGATCATCTTATGTTTCATGTAGTAATCTGTTGCGTTTTCTGCATTATAGGTGTTCTGCCAATCCGTCGTTAGCGCTGTCTTGTTCGCTTCAATTGTTGCGGCCCAGTAATTGCTGTTATAGAACTCCCCTGTCTTTGGATCTTTGGCAAAATCGCTTATGATCATCGTGTTCAGTTTGCTTTGTCCGTCCTGGTATCCGCCGCCTCCGTACTCATCTGGAACAGGTGTATTTTTCTGGAATGCGGTTTGACCCACCTCGGTCAGCTTAAATTTACCGTCTGCCGTCTTTTCGTAGTTGAAGCCTTCAAATCCATTCACATAGTAGCGCAGGCCTTCAGGAGAAGCCAGCCAATCCATGAATTCCATGATCCGATCGGGATCATTGGCTTTGGAACCGATAGCAAATACTCTTCCATTGCCGTAATAGGCATCGCTTGCCTGAATGATGTGCGTGTCAGCGATCGGAATAGCAACATTCCCGTCACCCTTTTTACCTCTTTCAATCGTATTGTAGAACCCTGTTTCCCATGAGTACCACAAGAGGAGTACCTGCTTGTTAGTCAGCTTTTCCGATACTTTGTTCCAATCCTGGGTTGGTGAGTCAGGGTCAACCAAACCCATCTGATTTGCTTTAAAATAAAATTGCAGAATTTTCTTATACATACTGTTGTCATCGATGAGTGGAACGATGTCGCCTTTTGCATTCAACTGGATGGTCGTGGTACCTTCTGGCTGCTCATAACCGTACCAATTGCTCAACCAACGTGCATTTTCCATAGTGCCTCTGCTGTCCCAATCCTTCCACAAGGTGATCGGAGCTATCGGTTTACCATCCGGCGTCTTCGGATATTTCTCATGCATAAGTTTCAGCACATTCAAAAGATCATCCAGATTGTTCAGCTTGGGAGCCCCAACTCCCTTGAAATAATCCCAAGGCATTATTGGGCTTGAGTAAGGGATTTGCTCCGAGTATGTCGTTGGTGAAGTATCTGCCTCAAAAGTCGGCAAAGCATAAATCTTGCCATCCGGATTTACTTTTTGGAATGCTGCATTGAAAGGTTTGAAATGATTGTCCACATATTTGGACAGGTTCTGGGTATTTTTGATCTTACCCGTGAGATCCATAATCAGACCGGCTGGAATTAATTCTTCCAACTGATTGTTATTGACGATCAGGAGATCGCCCAAATTTCCTGCTGCCGATCTTGTCTTGTATAGCTGATCGCCGGCAACCTGCGGAGCAAGAATGTTCAATGTGATATTGAACTTATCCTTAATAAGCTTTCCATACCACCCTTTCTGCTCGCCTTGATAATTTGCTGCATTGTCAAAAACGGTAATGGTCAACGGTTTACTGTGATCTATTGCTGTACTAGCCTTGGATGTAGCTTCAGTACCGGAGTCTGGTGACTTACTTGGTTCCGTTGATGCAGCCTTATTGTTAGATTCGTCTCCACAGCCGGTCAATGCTACCGAAACCATGAAGAGGCTAGCAAACAATAACAACATCGGTTTTTTTACTGCTTTACTAGATTTACTCATACTCAACCCCCATATTCTTTCAATTTATTAAACCGGTGCAAGTTATCCTTTCACTGCACCGATCATAATCCCCTTAACAAAAAACCTTTGGAAAATCGGATAAACCAGCAAAATAGGCGCTACAACAATGATGGTCACCGTCATTCGAATTGACGTAGTGGTTTGCTTTGTTGCCAGACTTGCGATCGCTGTCGAACCGGCATTCTGCAGGTTTACCATGCTGGATATGGAACTTGCCTGATTAATATAGTTATATAGAATAAACTGTAAGCTATAAAGCTTGCTCTCCGTGACCAACAACAACGTGTCCTGGAAGGAGTTCCACTGATCCACTGCAGCAAATATGGCAACTGTTGCCAATATGGGCTTACAGATGGGCAACATGATTTTGAAAAAAAGGGTCATGGTCCCGGCCCCGTCGATACTTGCCGCATGTTGCAATTCCTTCGGCGTTGATTCCACGAAAGTCTTTACAAGAATGATGAAAAACGGAGCTACGATTGTCGGCAGAATATAGGCCAAAAAATTGTTTGTCAGATGCAAAGACCTCATTGTCAAATACCACGGAATAACCCCGGCATTAAAAAACATGGTTAAAACCGTATAGCGATACCATAATTTTCGCCTCCACATATCCTCCTGGGTAAACATGAATCCCAGGAAGGCGGAAGCCCCTACCGTCAAAGCGGTTCCAATCACGGTCCTTCCTACAGATACAATGGCTGCATCCCACAAACCCGGTATTTTAAACGCATCCACGTAGTTATGAAATTGGATATTTATCGGGTAAAAGATAACATCACCTTTGGCACTGATATCGTTTGCGCTTATGGTATTAATAATGATGGAGTAAAAGGGATATACACATATAAGCGCATACAGGGAAAACAGCCCATATATTAATACAGTACTCATTTTGTCTGTTAGGCTAACTTGGACTTTCATTTTTCTGGTGAGATGGCTGCCGGGCACTTTATCATTCGGCGCCAGCCCTGCTGCTGTATCACTCATACAATACTCTCTCCCCTTAATCTTTTTGATAGTCCGTTCACAGAAAAGAGAAGCACAACACTAATCAAACTCTTTAGCATACTGATCGCGACGGACACTGAATAGCTGCCGCCCCCCATTGCAAGGTTGTAAACATATAAGTCTAAAACCTGTATGGAATCCTTGTTAAATGCATTTTGAAATACGAAATATTGCTCCAAGCCATTATTCAGAAAACTCGCAATTTGCAGCATCAACAAAACAAAATAGGTCGGCACCATACTCGGCAATACGACATGCCAGATTACGCGCATTCTTGTCGCGCCATCTACATAAGCCGCTTCGTATAGAGAATTATCTATCCCCATAATCGCAGCTATATACAATATGGCTGACCAGCCCAATGTTTTCCAGGTCGTCCAAATCCACATCATAATCCAAACATGGTCGGAGTTTTGAAGAAGTAATATAGGGGAATCGATAAATCCAAGTTGTTTCAAAAGTCCGTTGACTATACCTTCACTAGAGAACATTGAAAATGCCAATGAGTAGACCAATACCCAACTGATGAAGTTCGGCAAGGTTGTTACCGTCTGTATAAACCTCCGGAAACGTACGGATTTGATCTCAGTTAGGAATATGGCGAAAATCATTGGAAGCCAGGAGAATAGCAGATTCAAGCCACTCATCCCAAACGTGTTCTTAAGTATTTGAAGGGTTTGATCGATCTTTACTTGGTTTTCGACCAAGGTATGAAACCACTTCAGACCAACAAACGGCGATTGGGACAGCGGAATTGGCGGCGTGTAGTCAAAGAATGCATAAACCCAACCATATAGCGGGTAATATGCAAAGATACCAAGTAAAATCATAAAAGGAAGTATATAGAGAAATTTTCTTATTGAACTGCTTGTCATGCTGTTTTTTTGTATTTGCACCATGTAACGCTCCCTTTTTAATGGTATATTCAACGTATTTATTGACACATAACGATATCCAAAAAAAATATGGAGTGCCGAAATGGCAATTTCACTCTACTCCAGCGCAAAAGGTCATCGATGAATTTGAGGACGCACCTTGTGTTGATAGCGTTTTCATTCGGTTTCATTAAAGTTATTATAAGATATCATTTTTTTCAAAACAATGACCTATTCTCATCGATTATTGATCTATTCTCATATAGCTCGGTGAATCACAATGATGGCATCTATGAACAGTGGAGAAAAGAACAAATATCCATATACAAGCAACCACAAGCTATAGCTGAAGAAAGCCACATATGGTTTAATACGTGAAAAAAGCCCAGATTTCTAACATAGGAACTCCGGGATTCTAGAAAGGATTGGAGTTGTGTCCCTTTTTGTTCTTGTACCTTCCACAGAAAATCGCCATCAGCAAATACAGTACCTTGATGCATTATTGAGGTGTATTGCTTCTCCCGAGCATCCAATCGTACTAACTAAAAGCCATATTCCTCATCGCACAACCCATATTCGTAAATATTAAGTCTAAATGACTGAGATGGACTAAACCCAACCATCAGATGTCTAACCACTTCCGAATTTGGAGACATGGCTAATTTAAAATCAGCACGGACAAATTCGTTTAGACCAAAAACAGGATGTTTAGTAATCCGTTCGACTTGCTGATCTCGAATATTCCCTTTATTTCTTTTCCTTCTGGTCGATCCTTTACTCCAACAATAATGAATTTATCCCCTTCATAGCGTGAATTGGCCATAGCCCTAATATCTGTAATCAAGTCCGCATTTTTTTCTTTTAATACGAGCAAACGGGATCCGCTCGAAAGTGGTAAAGAAATATAAAGCAACAACAAATTCAAGCCACCACAATCTGCCTGTCGCTGATAACATCGTGAACCAGAACTTTACAACGAGTAAACCCAATGAGAAATGGTTGAGTGACATTACCTACATAGCGACTGCAGAAGGCTGGCTCTATCTTGCCGGCGTGCTGGATTTACATGGCCGAAAACTTGTAGGTTGGGCGATTTATAGTCGTATGAAAACGGAGCTTGTCTGTACTGCTCTAAATTTGCACACCTTGTACAGGTCCCATTACTACAATCCTCACCTTTTTTTATTATTAATTTGTAAGTAAGGATGAAATAATCTATTCTTCTTAGCTAATCTCCCGTTAGCGTAGTTCCCGCTCTTCTTCCCCTACAAAAGGGTCAAGTTCTCGCGTCCACAATAGGGTCAAATTCTTGCCGTCCGACAAAATAGGTGCACCCTGTTTCGGCAGAATCATAGAATACCATGGTCAGTCATGAAAAAGAGGTGTATTTGAAATGATATTTAACAGAGTAAAACGGAGAAAAATCATCGAAGCACGTTATGGTCAAAAAACGGTCGGACCCGATTACGTGTTTTGTACTCCATGTTTCTGCAGCCGACCAGCTGCGATTTCGCCAGGTCTTTAATCGACTCCCAGTTGTCTTGTATATCTCCCGTTGACCGGCACATGTGGGCACCCGATTCGCGGATCCATTGGTATACGTTGTCGGCTCCCCAATTGCAGGCGGAGAACAGGATGTCCCGCCCGCAGTTTTTAAGAGCCAAGGCCAAATTTTTTTTCGTTAATAAGGAGCGATCGCCCGAATCGTACCATCTTCGTTATAGTATAACTCCGTATATTTGACGCAACGCTTGTGGTTAACGCCTTCGGATAAAGAACTGTCGTGGTAAAATAAGTACCATTTGTCTTCGAACTGGACAATGGAGTGATGAGTTGTCCAGCCGATAACCGGAGTTAAGATCGTGCCCTTGAAGGTATACGGTCCCAACGGATTCCGGCTGACGGCGTATACTAATTTATGGGTGGTGCCCGTGGAGTAGGACAAGTAGTACCAGCCGTTATATTTGTGTACCCACGGTCCTTCAAAATAGCGCCTATCCTCGTCTCCAGAGAGAATCGGGCCGCCGTTTTCGTCAACAATCGAAATTTCTAATGGAGCGGTTTGAAATGACAGCATGTCCTCGCTCAGCAGAGCGACCCGAGGACCTATCGCAGGCGCCTCCGCCGCCGGCCCCACCGCTTCCGGCTCGAAAGTACTGGTCTGCCATTTTTCCAATTGGCCACCCCAAAGACCGCCGAAATAAATGTAAGCCCGATTGTCGTCATCAACAAGCACGGCTGGGTCGATACTGAAGCTTTCCTCGATATAAGACGGTTGAGGAAGAAAAGGACCGGCCGGCGATGAGCTGGTCGCCACACCGATTCGAAAAATCCCATCATGATCCCGGGCAGGAAAGTACAAGAAATAGGTGCCGGCCTTAAAAGCAGCATCAGGAGCCCAGAGTTGTTTGGAAGCCCAGGGAATATCTTTTAGATGAAGGACCTGGCCGTGGTCGATAACGGGGGACTCGAAGCCATCCATGGATAGAACATGATAATCTTCCATTGCATATTGATCCCCATTGTCATTATCAGTGCCGTCATGATCGAGATCGTGTGACGGGTAGATGAAAATTTTCCCCTCAAATACGTGCGCCGAAGGATCGGCAGTAAAGATATGGGTGACAAGCGGGTGATGAGGTTTCGGTAGATTGTACATACTTGCGCTCCTCTATTTTATTTATTATGGTTGTTCATTTACTTTTTGGTTGGTTAACATGCGGCTGATGCAAGCGACATGGATCCTCACAACTTCTTTTTCGTGCCCCCCCCATTTTTGCTTCTCCTTATAGATTTGATTTTCTCTTACACCTTTATTATGAGACCTTGTATGCGATTACAAAATAAATAGATTAAAGATCTATCCCCCCTTTAATAAAGATGCGGGATAACGTTTTAGAACAACTTGCATAAAATAGCACCTCATTGTCAGTTAATTACCATCCGACAAGGAGGCGCTGCTCTTTTAATATTAGTTCACATGTATGTGATTTGGCTTCCGTTGGACCAGCTTTTAATCCGCCATTTAAATTTGATTGTTCATGCTGTCCTCGGATCCGATTAATGTCGAAAGCGGAAAACAGCCACTTCTCCCGCGTCTTTAAGCAACTGACAGGAATGGATGTGACCGACTATGTGAATGCTAAACGACTTATCCGAGCCAAAGAGGTTGCTTCTATCGACGGATGACAACGTCGAAACTATAGCGCTAGCCTGCGGCTTCCAAGGAATGCGCCATTTTTATCAAACTTTTAAAAAGCTGACGGGATTAACGCCAAGAGCCTACCGTCTTCAAATGAAATAGTGAATGTTTCCCTTAGCTTTAAAATCTTGCTCTGAAAGTGATCATAATAAAAAAAGGAGCTGTCTACAAGGTTTACACAGCTCCGTTTCAACACGAATACGTTATACGTTAATAATTCATAGTAATTACTTGATCTCATAATAAATGAAATATGCGATTCCTGATCCTCACCGCTTCGCCTTATAAAACTCATGATACAACTTCATGAGCGCCCGCTTCTCAATCCGCGACACATCGCTTATTACCATAAAGGTCCACCCTTTTTGCTCACAAAACATTTCACCTACTTTGAACTTAATCAGATTTTCTTCATCATGCAATCTGTTCGAAGGTTTAACTTGACATTTTCTGGCAGTCTTCCTAAAGAAACATTCCTTTTTTCTGTCTACTTTATTGGCATTTATCCAAATATGGGAACCACTATAAAAAGAGGCACTTCCATCGCTAGGAAGCACCCCAAAAATTAAATGACAAACGAAATAATTCAAGTGTCCGACTTGCAATTGAAACTTTGGAACAAAAACTACACAAAAACATAGTTGAATATATTATTTATGCTCCTGGCGTTGGAGTGGCTCTGAATGCATTTACAATCTTGTCCATAACAACCTGTGCATCACTTCCCGAATCAAGAATCGTATTTTGAAGCGATTCTTTTTCTACCATTACTGTTGTTACGGTAAGCGGCTCTGATGCTTCGGTAGTCAACAAAGCGTCTACTTGCGCAGAGAAACAAGAATCACTTATCTTGGCATGAACCTCCGTGGCAACAACATGATTATTAGAAATATAATTTCCATTACCCGAAACAATACGTATGATTACAGGTGTTGCACCTACCGGCTTGATGTTCTGAGTATTAATTCCTTCAGAAAAGTGATTAGCAATTACAGAATTATTATTGCCACTGATATATAGGAGACCATACAAATCATCTAAACCATTGTCTATTCCCAGAAAAGGGGTCCAAGGTTCATGGTCACGTAAAAAGTGATTTGAAGAAACCAAGTTTTCCGAACAATTTTCCCTGAATACCACCATTCCTGGATAAAATGAATGAAGTCTATTATTTGTGATACTGGAACGTGTCACACCATCAAAATAGACACTGCTCGCACCTCGTGGAAAAACATTATTCGTTGTAATCAAAAGTCCACCAAAATTTTGAGCGTAAATTGAATATCCTTTAAAACCGGCTCCTATCAAGTTATCGGTTATTTTTGAAGCCTGTCCCCAACCTCGTAGTTCTATACAGTTACCACATTCAGCTATGAAATTATCATGTATAGTCAGTGCATCTGCATGATAAATAGTAATTCCATGCTCTAAATACACAAACCCCATGCCTGTAATCCGAAATGAGTCACAAGCACTTGCAACATAAATACCCGTTTTCCCGTTAGTGTATGTGTTTTCCGGATTTGTTTCTCCTGAACCATCTTCAATAAAATGCAAACCATCAATACAAAAGTCAGAAAACTCTACCGAACTTATTCGGGGATTTCCACTTCGTTCAACATAAAATGCAGCTCCTTTATATTCCTCGTCATTTACTTCTAGGGGAATATCTACGAGTATGCGACTTCCTCCCGGCCACAATTCATGCAAATCCGCCCATTCATTCTCAGAAGTATTAAAACGAATACTCGAAGATGTAAACCCGTGTCCAGAACCCATAATTTTAAGATAACTGATGTCTATAACTACTTGACTGCCAAGATGATAATCTCCCGGTGGAATATAGATAACCGCACCCGGCTTTCCGCCTTTATTCACATCAGTGTCCGTTTGCCTACTTTTAATATCTGCTATAATGCTATTGATTACCTCACCAATATCCTCATACGGATTACCGACAGGCCACTCTGTTACGTCGTAATAATTTTTACTAGCCATAAATAAATTCTCCTATCAATTTAGTGTGTTTGTTCATAAACTACTTTTTCCTTGATATAGCTGGAAGTAAAGCCTTACGAATTCGTGCTTTTCCTGCCTACGCAAACTGCGCTTGCAGGGCCTAGCCGACGCTTACTTACGGCAGCTTCAAGATCCACGAATGAATGAACTATCCTTTGAAGAACGTTTCGGTTTATTGGTCGATTCCGTAGACTCGGAAAGTTATAAATCCTTATATGGTCAAAAAGATCGCTAATATCCTTGCCAAGAAGGCAGGATGAGGCGATTTTCTTACTTTCACAGAAACAATAGGCCATTCGGTTTATTCGTTAGATGTTTTCAACGCCTTCAAACCAAGCGCCAACGCCCCGCACAGTCCGGCATTATCCCCTAATCCCGGAGGAACGATGTATTTATCGATATTCGTAAGAATGGCTTCCGCACTAACGTATCCGTTTAAATTTCTCTGCACCTCGGTTCGTATCATCGGAAGCAGTTGCTTCTGTTGCATAACGCCGCCGCCCAAATGTGTAAGTATTTTTCTTCGGTGCATCAATGGCCGTTCGAAGCAGACGAAAATCCGGGTTTGAACGCCTTCGGCTTGCAGCTTTATTAAATCCGGCTGTAACCAGTTTCCACAAAGATTACACGGCCATCTAAATTAGCAAACATTACTTGGTTCGTCTCTTTCAAAAAGCGTTTAGTATGAGTCCGATTCAATACCATGCGTGTGCATGCAGCACGCCATTTGATCCAATTTACCACCGACCCGCTTACCATTATCGCCGAGAAGATGGGCTTTCCAAGCATTCATGCATTCAGCAGCAGATTTTTTAAAATGGTAGAAGGAACAACCCCATCCTTCTACCGTAGAAAAAGTTAGGTGTTCGCTAACATCCCATAAAAGCTGTCTCACATTGGGATCAGAAGAATTCCATACACATCATACTACTTAGGATCACCGCCAAATCGATTCGAGTTTCCAAACGTTTAATGAAAGCATTTTAACCTTTCCTCCACGGCAAAAAATATCAATCCCCGTACTCGCTGGATCAGGATAGATATTGTTTGACATCACGGAGCGCCCTTCATTTGCATAGATTTCTATACATGTAGTATCAACAAAAATTTGCAATGCTACCAAACCATTAGCCGTTGTCTCGAGCGTGCACGTTCGTACGCCTTCACTAAACGAATCTGAACGGGATCTATCAAACCGGAGTACCTTGGAGTTGACATCGTAGGATATCAAGGTTTCTTTACCGTCTTCAGAACATCTCAATCGCAATCCGAATTCTTCCGCATCGCAATCTTCCAATGAAAACTTCACCATGATCTCCAAACAATCGCCATTCATTTCTTTGGGAACGGGTCTTCGTCCTTCCTCAACCAACACATTCTCTACTACGTAATGCTCTTTACGCAAAGTTTGCAATTGTTCAACCGGAAGAAACTTCAAACGTCCGCCTGTATCCAATTCAACCGTTCTCGGAAGAGACATGGCCCCGCACCAATAGTTTGCTTTTGTCGGACCGAACGACTTAAACCACGGCATCCAATCCCAAGCGTTCAACCAACCTATAATAATTCGTCTTCCATTATCATCAAGGAAGGATTGAGGAGCATAGTACTCGAACCCGCAATCCACTTCTCCACAATAATCCCAAGTAAATTTCCCACTACTATAATCTAATGAACCAGTTAAATAACTCGCTTTTTTTTCACCCATTCCCATTGGGGAGAACATTAGTACATAACGATCGCCAAGCTGAAAAATATCTGGACATTCCCACATCGTACCCATCGTACCGTCACTCTCAGCCAATACACTTACATACTCCCATACATACAGGTCATTCGAGCGATAAAGCAAAGCTCTTCCTTTTCCATCTTTACTTGAACCTACGACCATATACCATTTATCTTCGTGTTTCCATACTTTCGGATCCCTGAAATCAGAGGAACTCCCTTCTGGAGGAACAGAGATAACCGGATTTCCTACATATTTTTGAAATGTCACGCTATCGGTACTGGAAGCTATACATTGGGATTGAATGACACGCCCTTCCTTTATAGTCGTGCCGGTGTAGATCAAAGTCAATATCCCGTTGTCATCGACGGCGCTTCCGGAAAAACATCCGCCTTTTTGGTCAAGATCATAGACTTCACTTGGCGCAAGTGCAATAGGAAGGTGTTCCCAGTGAACCAAATCTTTACTTTTTGCATGGCCCCAATGCATCGGACCCCACTCGGCTGAATAGGGGTGAAACTGGTAAAACATATGATATTCTCCTTGATAGTATATAAGCCCGTTAGGATCGTTCATCCAATAGGCGGGAGGCATAAAATGAAACTTTAAGCGCATAGGGTCTTTACCCACATGGTCCTTTATAGTTGCAGCCGATTGTTCTGCTTTACCTAACATGAGATTATGGAACGTATGGTGATCATATTGCATCAATATTTCCTCCACTCTTTATTTCATCATTCAAATTCTCTATTCTTTAACAGCACCCATTGTCATTCCGCGAACAATGTATTTTTGCATTACAAACGAAAACAGCATGACAGGCACGCTAAATATGGTTGCCGCAGCCGTCATGGGGCCTAGATCCAAACCGTAAGCTGTTAAAAACTCTGAAATTCCTACTGGCACCGTTCTGGCTGAAGTGCTTGTTAAAAGTAATGCGAACAAGAAATCATTCCAGGAAAGCATAAAGCTAAAAATTGAGGTAGTTGCGATTCCAGGCAGCGAGATCGGTAAGATAATACGCATAAAAGTTCCAAACATCCCGCATCCGTCGACACGCGCAGATTCATCAAGCTCTTTTGGCAAATTGTCAAAAAAACCAATCATCATCCAGATAACAAAGGGAATGTTTATGCTGGTATAGACTAAAACTAATGCTAATTTTGTATCCATTAAACCTAATTGCCCAATAATACGATACATCGGTATTGCAACACTAATCAGAGGCGTCATACGAACACCCAAAGTAAAAAGTAGAAATAAATTCCCTAACTTTGATGCAAATCTGGTTAAGCCATAAGCAGCTAATGAACCCAGAAAAACACTCAATAGTGTACCTGACATTGCAGTTATAAGACTGTTAACAAAATATTTGCCGATTGCCAGTTGATGAAACAAGGCATTATAATTGGCTAAAGTAAAAACAGAAGGCAACAACGTAGGGTTTGTGGAAATCACTTCCCTTGGCGGTTTAAGTGAAGATAACACAAGGTACGCATATGGAAATAAAGTAACAATCAAAAAAATACATGAGATGACGAATACAAATAAACCGGCAACTCTAGATTTTTGTTTACTCATGGTAATAACCATCTTGCTGATCTCCTTCCTATCGAACCGCTTTCTTATTTGGGTTCCAGAATTGTTTAAAAAAGAATGAACAGATTGCCAGCAAGATAATCATAAAGATTACAGCCATTGCGCTTGCATATCCTTCTTGATTGTATCTGGCCACCGATTTATAAATTAATGTACTTACTAACGAAGAGGATCCGCTAGGACCACCTTGTGTCATAACCCAAATAATATCAAATGATTTAGCTGCATCAATCATACGTATGACAACTGCAACTACAATGACGGGTTTTAAACTTGGCAGTGTGATATGCAAGAAGTTCTGAAACTTATTTGCTCCGTCAATGCGGGCAGCTTCATATAAACTTTCAGGTATACCTTGTATGCCCGCTAATAATATCAACATCATAAATGGCGTTGTAAGCCATACATCGGCAATCATACAGGACAATAACGCGAACTTGCTGTCAGATAACCACAAAATACTTTGTGGGTTCTTGATCAAACCCATTTTGTAAATAATGACATTTAAAATACCAAATTGGTCGTTCAGCATAAATTTCCATATTAAACCGCAAACCAAAGGAGAAATCATTAACGGACTCAAAAGCAAAGTACGAATGATATTGGCGCCTTTAAACCCTGTACTTAGCAGAAGTGCAAGAAACATGCCCAATATTAACTCAATTGCAACTGCCCCTATCACATACACAATTGTATTGTTTAAGGATTGGTAGAATGTGTCCGAAGTTAAAGCGTGAGAATAATGCCGAAGACCAATAAATTTTGAAGGATCTTCATCGTCAAAAAAACTATCTTTAAAGAGCAATATCATTGGGTAAACAAAAAACAAGATCATGAAGACGAAAGCCGGAAGAAAAAATAGGAAAGAAAGCTTCTGATCTCTTAGGGACATAACCATCATCCTTCTGCGTGAATTAAATTCGGTTAAAAAGGGGCTCGAACCTGAGCCCCCTTTTCCATTTATTTCCCTTGTATCTCATTAATTTTTGCTGCAGCTCTGTTTAATGCTTCTTGCGGCGTTTCCTTTCCGGCGAGAGCTACTTGAATTGCAATGACTAATGCTTCATTTTCGATTTCGTTCCAATGGGGCAATATTGGACGATTCTGTGTTTGACTGGCAGCCAGTGTAGTTTCAAGCGCTTTCAGGTGTGCATATTCAGGTTTTTGGCCGTATTTGTCAAAGACCGATTTTCGTGCAGCCACTCCTAATGCTTTCATAAACAATTCATTTTTTTCATAAATAAATTTCACGTATTGTTTTGCGATATCTTGTTTTTTGGAAGTGCTCGGGATCACTTGATACCAAGGTCCTGGTACAACCCCTACCCCGGATTCTCCGGCAATCATTGGCGCCGCCCCCACTTTCCCCGCTACTTTCGATTTGGCTGGATCGTTAGAAGGGACAAAGAAATGAGCCCACTCAAGCATCATAGCCATTTTTCCATTCCAAAACATTTCAGAAATTTCAGAAGACGCCATGTTTAGTGCACCTTCTGGCGCAGACTTATCTTCACGTAAAATCTTTGTTTCAAATTCCAGAGCTTTTACATATGGTGCCGAGTTGACTAAGGCTTTATTATCTTTGCCCACAACCAACGGTTTGGCTCCTGCTTGCGCGGCATGATCCAACCAACTGGCAACTGAATCCCCGTTATTCATTCCTAATACGCCTGTACCATATAGATCAGTTGCCCCATCATTATTCGTATCACGAGTAAAGAACTTGGCGACATCCCTGTATTGCTGCCAATTCGTAGGCGGCTTCAAATCATATCCATATTTAGCCTTAAATGCATCTTGTTCCTTCGGATCATTAAACAAATCGGTTCGATACAATAAAATTTTTGAGTTCGTCCAAACCGGCATGCCCAAAATTTTACCGTTCACTTTACCGCCATCGACTACATTAGGTACAAAATCATTTTTGACCTCATCCGTCATTAAGTCATCCATAGCTACCAAGTTTTTTGCCAAAGCAGGAAACCACAAGATATCGATCGTGGCAACATCGTATGCTCCTGAGTTAGCTTTCATTTCTACATTCAATTTGTCATAGACACCGATGTAGGGAACCGTTTCAATATTCACTTCATAGCCAGTCTTTTGCTTAAATTCTTCCGCCGTTTGGGTAGCGACCGTGTTCGCCGGACTTCCGCCCTCAACCAGAACCGTGATGGATTTATCCGACGAGCCAGATGCTCCTTTCTCAGAAGTTTGTTGTCCTTTATTGGACGCAGAGCTTTCAGGGTTCTGTTCATTACTAGAACATCCAACCAAAATCGCTGAAAAAGACATGCATAGTACAAGAACACCAGATAATAATTTACCTTTTAATTTCATAAAAAGTTACCCCCTCATTATTATTTAACAAATGGCAGTCCCCCTAAAGGACTATTAGGTTGTCAAGCGTTCATAGTAAGTTCCTCCATCATTTTCATTTGTTTTGTCATTATGCTTTCCAATACCCTCAAACCAGGAATCCCCCCAAGTAAATAGAAAAGATTATCAAAAATTGTGTTTCTCGAAAACCGTTTGATTTTCTCAGAAAACGTTTTCTTTTCTCAGTTAAACGTTTTCTTTTCCACAAAACCAATGATATACTAATAATGAAACATTGTCGTTGGCTTAAATTTTGATTAATTTGTCAAATATTTTGGTTGGAGGTTAATACTTGAACTTACACAATCTGTCTCCTTATTTACGAATTGCTATGGATAGCTACGTCTCATTTCCTTGGTTTTTGGAGGAAAGGGTATTATTTGACTATGAAATCCTTTATCTCAAAGAAGGCAGATTAAAAGTTACTGTAGAGGATGATGTTTATTTTGGAGAACCAGGTGACATATTTTTCTTTCGCCCCAAACAAAGGCATTCGATTAGTAAAATTGGAACTGATTTAGTTCGACAGCCCCATTTGCATTTTGATTTGTTCTATCAAGAAGATAGTCCCGATGTTAAAGTTTCTTTTAAAACATTAGAAAATATGACGAACGATGAAATGAAGTGGTTCCGAAGCGACGAGATTGACAGATTAACTATTCCTCTAGCTAGTCATATACGGTTGCGGTATCATTTAGCTATAGAAAAATTACTTTATGAAATTATAAGAGAATTTCAAATGAAGCTGCCATTTTATGAATTAAATATTAAGGGATTATTTATTCAATTATTCACCGCATTATTGCGCGAAAACTATTGGAACAGAAATCCTCACTTATTTTCCAATATCAATGAGTTGGAGCAAGTCAGAATTTTCTTAAAGCATAACATTGGTCAAAGGGTGACTTTAGATGAACTTGCCAAAATATCTGGAATCAGCAAGTACTATTTGATCACCCTGTTTAATCAAACATTTGGAATGAGTCCTATCCACTATCACCAATTAATGAGAATAGAAAAAGCAAGAGAGATGATCCAATTCACTGATGAACCTTTAAAACGAATTGCGGAACTTATCGGATTTCCGGATATTCATTCTTTCAGTAAAGCGTTCAAAAAAATAGAAGGCGTTAATCCTTCTTTTTATCGGAAAAAGAAACCATCTCGCTCATAATTACATGTCCTCACGGCATTACCACCTACGATATTGCAACGGGTTGGGAGTAGGTGCTGAACTGACCCCTTGTGAGGGGAAGTGCCTACGATATCTCTTAGAATAAAGGAAATAACCTATCCAGCTGGTAGATCTGTTTTCTTCGCAGTATGCCGCATCCCAACCCATTATTAATGTAAACGCTTACATCTAATGACAAAAGAAGGTCTGAATAGCTATTCCTAGGTTATTTGAGATTTCCCCAAATTGCCTATCAGCTGAAAGCAGACCACCTGATGTTACTATTATCACGTAAAGTCAATTAGTCTATGTATCGCTTAATCACATCCGATTTACAAATCACTTGAGTTTAAATGAAGCTACAGATTGCTGTAAGACCTTAGCCATATGGGCTAATTCGTTGGAATAAGAAGCAACTTCTTGGATTGCCGCTGTCTGTTCCTCTGTCGTTGCCGAGATGTGATTGGTTGAACTTGCTGAACTTCCGTAGAGATTAGAGACTACCTCCATGTTTTCAACCATTTTATGCATATTCATTTGAATCATTCTAATCTCATTGGTCATTTCGCCCGCTTGCCCAGATACCCCATCGACTAAGTTAAGAATCGTAGTGAAGGAATCTCCAGCATTTTTCGTAAGCAGCTTCCCTTCTTGAATTGATGAATCTCCATTTTCCATCGCTTTCACTACTTGCGAGATATCCTCCTGGATCTCTGTTATTAATGTTTCGATCTCACTATTTGATTTACTAGAATTTTCAGCAAGAAGGCGAATTTCACGAGAAATCACCGAAAATGTTTTTCCATTTGATCCAGCTTCGGCGGCAATAATACCTGCATTTAAAGCAAGCATTTTCGTTTGCTTGGCGATAGTGGATAGTAGGGTCATAATATGATTGATCCTTCTGGACTTATCTTCTAACTGTCGGACTATCCCAACCGAATCGAGAGAGTTTCTTGAAATCAAATTGATCTGATTTATTGCTTCCACAATATCCGCTTTCCCTTCAATGGCCGTTTGCAGCGCATCCTTTGCTGATTGGCTTGCAAGTTCAATTCGTTGCGTAATTTTTTTGATATTCACAAACATGTCTGTTGTTTCTTCAACAGCTTCATCCGTTAATGAAAGTTGTGTATGCGTACCACTCGCTACTTCTTGAATCGATTGTGCAATTTCTTCTGTTGCTTTCGCGGATTGTTCTGCATTACCAGATAAAAGAACAGAAGTTTCAGATACGCTTTTCGCACTTGCAGATACTTGTAATAAAATGGACTTCAAGTTACTTGCCATTGTATTTAGATTTGTGCCCATTTGTCCAAATTCATCGACCGTTCTTACAGGTATAGTCTGTGTTAAATCTCCGCTTGACATCGATTGAGAAAAAACATTTACTCTCTTAATGTTATTAGTAATATATAAACTGTAGAAATAAATCACCATGATAAGAAAACATATCAACACAATGATAATCATAAGCGAGATGATAAAATAATCGTTTAGCTTCTGATAAAGCTCCTCCTGCGATATGACGATTGCCAGTTTCCAAGATGTATCCGGAACTGTCTGAAAATACACGGTATTGGAACCTCTATCGTCGCTAAAAATGGCATTTCCTTTGTTATTCGACAGTATATGTTGGCCAATTTGCGCCAAACTGACATTAAAGTCATCCATGATTTGATGATTGGTGGAGTTCTGGTTATCTTTATTAGCAATAAAGTTCCCATTACGATCCAACAAAAATGCCCATCCACTTTTTCCAACATGAATGTCTGAAATCTTCTGCTGCAAGCTAGTCAAATTGATGTTGGCTGTAACTACCCCTTGAAATTTATTGTTATTATAAAAGGGAACCGCCGTTGTTAAAATCATAGCGCCCGATGTTTTATCAAAAAATGGATCCGTCCATACCATGGTTTCTTTTGTGTTTTTACCAAGCAGATACCAATCTTTTTCAGGATAGTTATATTCCTTCGTATCATAATCATTGGAAAATAAAATGCGACCGTTATCCCGATAAGCATAGGAACTGTAATATTGCAAATAGTTTTTATATTGATAGGGCTCATACCATATTCCAACTCCAAAGGTATCCGGGTTTGTGGACAACAAACCTTGAATAATTTGAAAATATTTACCCTTATCAATCTTGTCACCTACAGGTTCAATCGTGCGTGCTAAGCTTTCAGGTATTTTACTGTGTGCTGTTAATATGGTTTGCATATTGTTGATCGTTGCATTTAATTGATATTCCATTTTATCTTGAATTTCTGCATTGATGATATTTTTAGAGTAGTTGTAACTTAACGCAGACAACATAAACATGGATAAAATTAACCATGGTAGAATCGTGACTAGTGTGCGGGTACGTAATCTTTTGAAACGAAATATCACCATATTAACAGCCCTTCCTCTTACTTATCGCTGCGGAGACGATCCAAAAGTACCGCAAGTACGATAACAACACCTGTAATAACGGTTTGCCAAAAGAAGCTAACATTTAAAAGTGTCAACCCATTTCTAATTACGCCTAAGATTAACACACCAATAATAGTCATCTGAATTCGCCCAATTCCCCCTGCTAGGCTCGTGCCTCCGAGAACAACGGCAGCAATAGCATCAAGCTCGGCCATGCTTCCAGCATTCGGCTGACCGGAAATTAAACGCCCTGCAAGAACTACACCAGCTAATCCCGCACATAAACCACTAATGGCATACACATTAATTAATGTCTTTTCAACCTTAATACCTGTTAATCTCGCTGCCTCTTCATTTCCCCCAATCGCATAAATATGTCTGCCAAACATCGTGTATTTAAGTACGATAAACATAACAATATACACACTGAGCATAATGTATATGGGGGTTGGAACCGATAGTATCTTCCCTGATCCAATAAACTTAAACGGTTCCGAAGCCAGTATGGTAGGTAATCCCCCGCTAATCACAAAAGCAGCGCCTCTTATATAAGTCATACTGCCTAATGTAACAATAAAGGATGGAAGTTTGGTTCTTGCAGTTAGAAAACCATTGATCCAGCCTGCTGCATATCCCACCGCAATCCCAGCGAACATGGCAATAATAGGGTTAATTCCTTGTTTTGAAAGCATGACGGAAATAACGCCCGAAAGTGCGATCGTAGATCCCACAGATAAATCAATCCCGCCAGTCAGAATAACTAATGTCATACCCGCCGCAAGAATTCCGTTAACGGATGATTGTTTTAATATATTGAGAATATTCCCCGTATCCGTGAAATTAGGTGCAAAAATGGCGAGTATGATACAAATAGCAACTAACACAATTAACATGCCTAGTTGATTCCAAATTTTTCTCATGGATAATCCAACATTATGTTTTTTATTAACGATTGCTTCCATTGCAGTGCTCATTTGATCTCCCCCGTTGCATAATACATGATTTTTTCTTGCGTCGCGTCTTCGCGTTGTAGGTTTGCCCGTAATTTACCCTCATGCATAACAAGTATACGATCACTCAGCGCTAATATTTCTGGCAGCTCAGAGGAAATAACTAACACAGCAAGACCGTTTTTGGCTAATTTACAAATAACTTTATGAATTTCAGTTTTGGCGCCAATGTCGACACCTCTTGTCGGTTCATCTAACAAAAGCACTTTAGGCTGGATGGATAACCAACGTGCAAGCAGCGCTTTTTGCTGATTTCCTCCGCTTAAGCTGACCACCTTTTGTTCTTTGTTTGCCGTTTTAATGCCTAATTCTCTTATATACCTGTCAGCTTCATTGCTTATTTGCGACCAATCTAAGAGGGCCGCCTTTCGATATTTATACATTTCAGCCATCATAATATTTTCTTTGACAGACATATTCAGGAATAATCCCTGTTCCTTACGACTTTCCGGAACATGAGCAATACCATATCGTATAGCATCCTCAGGAGAAGAGATTCTCACTGGTTGACCGTTAATCAGAATTTCACCTGATGATATGTCCGATAAACCAAAGATCGCTCTGACTAATTCTGTTCTTCCAGCCCCTACCAATCCTGAAATCCCAACAATTTCTCCTGAATGCACCTCTAGCGAAATATCCTTTACATTTTTGTTATCAGATAAACCTTTAACCTCTAAAACCGGCGTTTTATCTTTAATCCAGCTCGTATGTGAAGGCGGTTTTTGAAATAAATCGTTTAATTCACGGCCAACCATTGTCTTAACCAGATGCTCTGGATTGGTTTCGGCGATAGGAATCGTTGTAATCCACTCTCCATCACGCAAAATGGTACAACGATCAGAAATTCCGAAAATTTCATCCATACGATGTGAAATGTAAACAATCGCAACACCTTTTTGTTTTAGTTCATTAATAATAATAAACAGCTTATCTATTTCTTTATGTGTTAACGAAGCAGTTGGTTCATCCATCACTAGAACTTCTGCTTCTATAGATAGGGCTCTCGCGATTTCCACCATTTGTTGTTGGGCAACACTTAAGGTTGAGACATATGATCTAGGATCTAAATCAGATCCGATTGATTTTAATAGCGAATGGGCTCGTTCGTGAACTTTCTTCCAGTCCACCATACCGAACTTATTTTTCGGGAATTTGGTTCCCATTAATACGTTTTCACCTATGGTTATATTCGGGGATAGATTCAGCTCTTGATGAATGACACTAATGCCTTTCTCGCGCGCTTCCATGGCATTATGCCATGTAATCAATTTGCCTCGATACAATATTTCGCCTTTATCTGGACGATATATCCCTGCCATAATCTTCATAAGTGTTGACTTGCCGGCACCGTTCTCTCCCATTAAAGCATGTACTTCACCTTTATGCAGATCGATATTTATGTTTTTTAATACGGTAACCCCTGAGAAAGACTTGTAAATCGCTCGCATGCTTAACACTTGTGACGACGATTCAGAGGAACTGTTTTTTTCAATTTCCGCTTGCACAGCTTCCATATTCTCACTCCAACCAATTTAATAATAAATATCATTTATTGACGATTGAATGAATACGATGTGACACCCGGGTAGAGAGTAACCACATCGCAAGAATAAAACTACCAGCCTTTATAGTCTTTAACGTTTTCTGTCGTAATGAAGTCAGTTGGAAGTTTAATTAATGGTTCCACTTTTTCATCAGCAAGAACTTTAAATGCCGTTTCAACCGCAATTGTAATCATATTAAATGGATTTTGTGCTGAGCTCCCAACATAGCTTTTGTTTTCTTTAAGTGTCGTCACTGCATCCGGAGATCCATCCACACCAACGATAAACATTTCCTTGTCGCGACCAGCTTGCTCTGCAGCAATTTTGGCGCCAATACCTGTTGGATCATTAATAGCAAATACGGCGTCGATTTGTCCTTTACCGTTTGCTTGTAAGATGGTCTCCATCTTAGCAAGCGATGTTTCACGATTACCGTTACCGTTTTGATTAGCAACTATCTTAATTCCCGGAGATGCTTTGATCGCCTCCTTAAATCCTGCAATACGATCTGTTACAGCGGATACTGGAGGACCATCTAATACGGCAATATTTCCTTTTCCATTCAACCGTTTAACCAAGTATTCACCTGCTATTCTTCCTGCTTGAACGTTATCAGAAGTTACACTCGCATTAACGCCTCCTTCAGAAATAGTATCAACAGAAATGATTGGGATACCAGCTGCTTTAGCTTGACCGACTGCTGCTGCAATACCTTTGGTATCTACGGAACTTAGAATAATCATACTTACTTTTTTGGTAATAAAATCTTCGATTTGAGCGGTTTGTGTAGCCAAATTATCTTCTGCGCTAACTGCGATTACTTCACCACCATGTTTCTTAGCAGCTTCAGCTGCACCTTTGGACATCGCTACGAAGAAAGGATTGCTTAAGTTTTGCACGGTCAAACCGATAACTACTTTTTTTCCGGGTGTCGGATCTGCTGCTTTAGCAGCTTTAGCTGTTTCCGCTGGCGCCCCAGTTGCTGCTGCGGGTTTGGTTTCCGCTGCTTTACCACAAGCCGAAAGTGCAAATACAACAAAAAGCAATAAGATCATTTTCATGTTTTTCATATTCAAATTCCTCCGAATTATTATATTTTTTTTATTAAATAGGTTTGGCGAACAATAGGAAGATATGTGATAATTAAAGTGTAATTGGTTTTTCTATGAACATGTTTTAGAGTCCAATTGTCTATCACGTTTAGCGACACAAATAACCAATTGTAAAACTCTTTAGCATGTTCTTTTCTCCCTCCTTTTTTTTGGATACAACCAAATCCCCCAAATGAAGTCAAGCATGATTGACACTAATCACTTACCTAAAAGAAACCTCACCTCCCTAAAAGAGTGGATGGTTGTTTTCTGTGTCTTCATCATACCTGTGATAAATACAAAAAATAATAGAAAATTTTCTCGCAACTGTTGAAAATTTTCTATTATCTTCGTTCAGATATGAGAAAACCTCTATCGAGGCCATTCAAAGATGAGCGATCGCGTTTAGAGGTAGGTTTTATCGCCAATAAGAAAGCGGTTTTCGGGAACCGAAAACTTATACTTTCTTATGTGGTAAAAAAGACCTAGCATGATATGGAATCAGGCTAAGTCTTTAAGTCTTGTTTGCTTCTATCGGAATAGAGTCAGACGGTCTTGATCAAAATCATTTAAGGGATTCTAATTGGAACATTCACATCATCAACATTGATATGGCCAAAGCCACCCATCGCATTGTCGACCATCTTAATGTAGCATGTCGTTCCTATATATGCGGATGCATCCCAATTCTTTCGAGTATACGCCTCATTATTTAGTCCAGTTTCTTTGAATAAGATAGCGTTGTCGGAAGCCCGGACAAGAGCAACGTACAAGTTATTCAAGTCTTGCCCTCCCCCTACGAGAAGGTCGATCTGTCCGTCCCCTCCAAGCACAAAATTGGTGGATTGCATCGAGCCGACCCGACCATCATCTCCATTATTGAAGCCCCAATAGTGATACGTACCTTGTTTGTTGAAAGATTGCGGCGGATTCCAAAAAGTCGATGCGGAGCTCACGTCGCCGTCGGTGAATGCATTGCCGTTTGTCACGTTCCAACCGCTTAAGTTGCCGAATTCAAAATCGTGGTTCGCCAACTGGCCTATCAGAGAACCGGGTTGAACAGGAACATTCACGGCATCGAGATTGATATGACCAAAACCTCCTGTCGAATTATCGACCACTCTAATTCAATAATGGAGGCGATGATCGAGTTGGTGCGATGAGATCCGTAAGCTTTGTGCTTGGAGGGAACGGATTAATCAACCTTCGCGTAGGGGGAGGGCAAGACATTAATAACTTGTACGTTGTTCTTGTTCGAGCTTCCGACAACGCTATATTGTTCAAAGAAACGGGACTTAACAACGAGGGATATACAGTAAGTAACTGGGATGCTTCAGCTTATATTGGTACAAGATCGCATCGTTACCCGCCGTGAAAAACAGCGCTGGATTCCCACTGTCATCGATAACCGAACTGCCCGTCCAATCGCCGTCCGGATCAACTTGGAAAAGTGAAGGCGCGAGCGCAGGGGGAAGATCCCTCCAATGCACCATATCCATGCTGACCCAATGGCCCCAATGCATATTGTGCCAGTAAGGCCCTTGCTGATTAAATTGGTAGAACAAATGATATTGCCCGTTAAAAAAAAAGTGTGCATGTGGCTCATTCATCCAATGCTGGGGCGCAATGGCATGGTAGGTCGGTCGGTAATTATCCCCGTTATAAACGCTCCGATCAAAAGACAAATCGGGTGTTGGCAAGTTGCTACCAAGGTTGGTCAAATACGAGTTGTACGAATTTTGGACTTCAGTTGCTGTCAAAGCGCCGTTATAAATTTTCAACTCATCAATTAGTCCGTTAAATGTATGATACGGAAACAAGGATGGACTAGCGCCGTATGTACTTTCGTTATTAGTCCCAATCAACAAATTGTTCGCGGATGAAGTAATCAACGTATTGAGTGGCGTTCTTTTCGAAGCTACCTGCTTGCCGTTCAAGTAAAGCACAGCCAACCCTCCCGTACTATCGTAAGCGCTGTCATAAGTAGCTACGATATGGGACCATTCGAATTTAGGCAAGGACTCATAGGACCATACATCGTACCAGGTACCGTTCGAACCGAATTGGAAGGACCATGTCCCATAACGATACATACCTAATAAAAACCCTTGATTTGCGCTTTTGGATTGCTGATTGACAATAGCATCTAGCTTGAAATCATCACCCCATGTATAAGCCCGCGGAGCAACCCAGGTTTCAACGCTTATTTTGCTCTGTGGAATGGAAATGGCAGGATGCGATACCCATGTTGAATAGCCGTCAAAAAGCAGAGCGCTACTGCTAATGCCATCTGTTTTCCATTCCGGAATAGCAGGTGCAGGTTTAAAATAATGGATCGGATCATTTATCTGGGAAATTTGCTCCTTCGTCACATTCCCCGTCCCTTCATTGAAGCTCCATTGAGCGACAACGCTTGAAACCGCTTTTGAAACCGGGGAATTAATGACTATACTTGAAGTAAAAATAACCATTGTGAAAAACAGGACCCGCAAATGTAGCCATTTAATTTTCATGTATCAGCTCTCCTTATATTTTCTGATTGTTAGTACAGCAATTCATTATTTCACCTTCTCTCCACAAGCTATTTCATTCACGACATGATATCACCCCCTTAACAGATTATTGATGGCAAGTGGCAAACACGAAAAAAACAACCTTTGGCTCCGAATGATACAAGAATAAGTCTGTTCCCGTAACGTTGCCACATGTTGTCATGTTGTCGATTTGCCTCGCACTCCCTAAAAGAGTGGATTGTTGTTTTTTTCACCTTAATCATACCTGTGATATATACAAAAAATAATAGAAAATTCTCTCTCAACTGTTGAAATTTTCTCACTTAACAAAATAGCCCTAGCCTGTTATGACAGGCTAGGGCTATATCTTGTTACTTCTCTTCACACCAACACATTCGTCTTAGCTGCGCTTATTCCTGTAACAATAATCGGTAAAGCACTACAGCCGTCTCAGCCCTCGTCGTATGATCGAATGGATGAATCTTCCCATTATTTCCTTCAATAATATGGGATTTAACAAGAGAAGAAACACTGTCAATCGCATATGACGAAATATCATTACTATCCTGGAATACATTCAAATCCGATTTTGCACCTTTGGCAGCATCGCGTTTCGCTGTAGCCATCGCTCTATTCAGCATAACTATCATATCCTGCCTTGTAACGGAAGCATTCGGGTTAAAATGACTTCCATCTATGCCATTGGTAATACCTAGCTTTTTGGCGATGCTGACCGCTTCATAATAATAATCATCAGAGTTAACATCATCAAAGCTGGAATCCGCTTGGGCCGTTAATTCAAGTGCGCGTACAAGCAGCAGAATAAAGTCTGCCCTTGTAACATCCTTTTGCGGAGCAAAAGCTGTCTCTGTTGTGCCTTGAATAATGCCTTTGGATGCAAGGAGTTCGACCTGTTTTTTAGCCCAAGCATAATCATTAAGATCATCGAAGGACTTATTCACGTAAGCAATTGCATAATAGCTAAAATGGATCGTTTTAAAGATCATTTCACCCGTTGCTTTATTAAATTTGGCATTTGGAACAGGCACGATGCTGCCGGATGGATCCAGATACCAGACAACTAAATGATCTGTATTGTTCATTTCTTCTGCTACAGGCGTGTAATTGATAGCTACCTGTACAGGAGCATCCGCATTACGCCATGGAATAACTTTACCATTCAAAGTGGCAATTAATTCAAGAACCGGTCTTGCTCCGATTTCAGATTGTTTGCCGCTACCAGCCGCATCACGATCAACAAGGGTCATACTTAATACAATGTTGTCATTCTCATTGAACGCGCCTTCGGTAAACATCTGACTCGATAAAGTCATCGTGCCTATTGGACTACGAATTTCAAATTGTCGATTAGCATGATTACTCGATAAGAACGTAGATGGTATCTCGATGCTATACCCTTTAACATCATCCGCTTTGTCCAATTCGATTGTAATCTTTTTGGTGCCTTTAGCGTCAATCCTTGCGGCATCCAACGCTTTATTCAACGTCTCTTTCGAAACTATACCCACAGCAATTTTATTAAGTACACTAGTCGGAACAACAAGTCTGCCCTGATTGTTTGGCGTTGTGCCCGCCCCTGTAGTTACTGGGGTTTCTGGCGTAGATTCTGAATGAGATTCATTTGATTGAAAAACAGTGACAGAAGCTGTTGTCACATGTCCTTTATACGCAGCTGTAATCAAGGTTTGACCTGGTCGCTTTCCGTACACTATGCCAGCAGCACTCACAATGGCTACAGAAGGATCAGAGCTTTTGAATACTGCTTGGTCCGTAACAATTTTTTTGCTTGTTAGATCGACATATCCATATACCGTTAATGGCATACCCTGCAAACCTCCATACACGATTCCCGTTACAGAGTTGTTTGCATCATGAATGGCACCGCCATATACCGCTTGACTTACAGTTTCAGTCATTGGCCTTAAAACAAGAGCCGATACAACGGTTGAGTGGGTTCCATTCGTTTCAAGCGTGTAGCTTCTTTTATCCATTTGAAGCTTCTTGATCGACCTATCTGCCCAAATGCTGTCAAGCTGATAAATACTTAAAGAGTTGACGTTCACTTCCCCATTTTCAGCATATAGCTCAAGGCCCTTACTGTTCGAATCAGGGAATATTTGATCTGTGAAAACTTTTCTTCCATCATTTGCAAACACTTCAAGGGTATCCTCATCTACGAAGATATGAAGTTTGATTTTGTTATTTTCCGGAATGAGAGGAGCTTCTTGTCGGACAGGGACAATATCACTTACGTCAGGCCCTCCAGAATGTGTACGGTCCACAAACACTTTTTGACTTGACGTGTCATACCCGATCACTGTCTCCTGAGAGTTGGACTTACGAACCTTGAATCCAAATTCTGATGCATCCTGAATACCAAATTCCGCGACAATTTCCATTGTACTTCCATATACGGCTTGCAATACATTATTATCCTGTTGAACTTGGAAATTGGTCCAATGCAGAACCGGCTTTCTTAATTCTTCCAACTGCTGAACCGGCTCCTGAATCAGACGGATTCCATCCGTTGTCGTCTTAAGCTCAACCGTACGCGGAATGCTCATTCCACCCCGCCAAGTACTTGTAGGCGTATTGCTCGCATATCTCCAGTTACTCATCCAGCCGAGCCATACGGGTCTTTCTTGCTCATCCCGAATATTGCTCCATGTTACTGCTGCATAGAAATCTGAACCATAGTCAAACCAATTGGATTGATCAGGAGTTGGCCGTTCATCCGGTGTAAAGGTTTTGCCATCGAACGTGCCGACAAAATACATCATACCCGATCCTTTGCCAGGAGGCTGAGGGTCAACATCTCTTCTGTTTCCGTTACCATCACCGATACTAATGATCATAACCCATTTCTTCTTGGTTGGATCTCCATCGACGGGCAATTCGATCAAATCAGGGCACTCGTAGATGCCATAATGTGATCCAAGTCCGTCAGTTCCAAATGAGTTTTCATAAGTCCATTCTTTTAAATTGGGCGATGAATAAAACTCGATGTGATGACCTACCGCTAATAACATAATCCATTTGGAAGTAGCCTCATGCCAGAATACTTTAGGATCCCTGAAATCCGGCGCAGTTCCGTTAGGTTCCCTTAAATCCGCTGCAGCTTCCGGCAACAGGACAGGATTTCCTGTATATTTCGTCCAGGTTCTGCCATTATCCTTACTGTAAGCGATACTCTGCACCTGCTGTGATCCATTTTGAGTATAGAACGCTACCAAACCGGAGCCTTCCTCATTAAAAAATCCGGATGTGTTATGCGCATCTACTACAGCACTGCCTGAGAATATGGCACCATGTTCATCAGGCGCTATTGCCGGTGGAAGTTCTTTCCAATGGGTAAGATCTGTACTTACCGCATGCCCCCAATGCATCTTATCGAAAGCAGGGGATGTGGAAAAAGGACTATACTGGTAAAACAGATGGTATTCTCCATTATAATAGACCATACCGTTTGGATCATTCATCCAATTTTTTTCAGGTGTGTAATGTAACTGTGGTCTGTATGGTTCTGAATAGTTTTCACGCGGAATACTCAATTGAAAATCATCTACATTGATATAACCAAAAGCGCCTGAGGTCTTATTGTCCACGACTTTAAAATATACTTCTTCCCCTAGGTAAGCTGAAGCATCCCATGTAACATCCTGAAATATGTCTGAGTCCGATCCCGTGGCACTAAACAGCTCCATATGATCAGAAGCTCTGACTAGGGCTACATGCAGTTGATCAGCATCCTTGCCTCCAGCGACCAAAAAACTCAGAATACCAGTCCCTGTCAATTGGAATACTTTTGATGACAATGTACCTGTCAAGGCAGGGTTACTCGCTTTATTCCCGTTCACATAATACGTTCCATAGTTTCCATTCCCGGCTAAATTTGAGATAGAATCTACGAATGCTTCACCATCCAGTGTCCACCCAGATAAATCGCCAGTTTCAAAATCAGGGTTTTCCAATTGTGAAACAGCATTCACCGTTACAAAGCGATCTAGGTTGATGTGTCCCCATCCGGCAGTTGTTTGATCCACAATCCGGAAATACAGTTCTTCACCGGCATACGGGGTAGCGTCAAAAACATGCTCTGAATATTGTTCATCACTATTGCCTGTAGTCGTGAAAAGAATCTCGCCTGTTCGATCCCTTACTAGCGCAACATATAAGTTATCGATATCCGAACCGCCGCCCATCAGGAAAGTTAATCTTCCCGATGTAGGGATATTCTTATCGCCCAAAGCGATGAAATGACTGGATTCCATAACTCCCTTTCTGCCGTCTCCACCGCCTTGAAAGCCCCAAAGATGATACAGTCCATTTTGCTTAAATGGCTTTGTTCCCCAGAATTTATCTTGCGTTGTTACCGTATTATCAAAAGCGTTACCCTCAACGATCTTCCAACCTCGTAAGTCTCCGCTTTCGAAATCGCCATTCATAACTTCATGAGACACATAATAGTTGAAATCATCGACATTGAGATGACCTGTCGCCACATTGTCGACAATGGAGAAATAAAGCTCTTCGTTTATAAATTTCGAAGCGTCCCAAATAACGGTTTGATAACTGTTAGAGTTGTGAGCTGTTGCTCTAAACAATTCTTTATTGTCGGATGCTCGAACTAATGACACATAAAGATGGTCAACGTCTATATCTCCGCTAATTTTAAAATTAACAGTCCCTGTCCCTGCCAGCCTGAATGTGCTGGATGTTAAAGTGCCTGTCGCTTCGTTATTTCCAACAACATGATAATTGCGCTGTTGCCCGTAGGCAATTCCCGAAGAATCAGTGTCCTGATCAGAAACTGAAAAAGCGTCGCCACCTACTGTCCATCCAGATAAATCTCCTTTTTCAAAATCTTCATTATTCATCACATAAGAGGGAGAACCTGTATTGCGAACATGGAAATCGTCGACATTCAAATGTCCTATTAGGCTATTGTCCATAACTTTCAAAAACACCTTTTGCCCTAAGTAGGCTTTGGCATCCCAAACGATCCGTCGAAGAGATTCAGGGTTTACCTCACCATTTGCCGGTGTCTCACTGAATAGGATTGAATCGTCTTCCGCGTTTACTAACGCAACGTATAGGTTATTCGGATCATGATTACCGCTTAACATAAAGTTAATTTCACCGTTGCCGCCAAGTTTAAAGACTGACGATTGGAGAGAGCCTGTTCTTGCATTCGCATTACCCGAACCGGCGCCAGCTAAGCCTTGAATATAGTAATTGCCTATTTGGTTGATTGGGTCTTCACCCGACATTGTCTCAGCGGAAGCAGTTCCTGTAAAAGCATCACCTGCAGCTTGCCAGCCCTCTAAAGTGCCTGTTTCGAAGCTTGGATTCAAGATATCGGCTGGATCGTTGTTGAATACATGAATATCGTCAAGGTTAATATGCTGCCATCCGCCGCCAGGCACGCTATCCACTGCTTTCAGATACACTTCCTCACCTGTAAATGCAGAAGCATCCCACACAACTCGATCATACCCCTCAGAACCTGCATGAGCAGTATGCGTGGATTTGATTAGTTCTTTCCCGTCAGAAGCACGAACAAGCGCAACATACTCCGTTTGGGGGAAATTACCTCCGCCTAGCATGAAACTAATTTCACCATTACCGCCAAGCACAAACTTACTTGATTGGATACTGCCTTCCTTCCAATCAACACCCCAGAAGTGGTAATTACCGACTTTATTAATCGGGTCAGGATGCCAGTAATTAACTTCAGAAGTAACCTGACCAGGCGCCTCGCCACTCGTGACAGTCCAACCCGTCAAGTCCCCGGTTTCAAAGTCAGGATTCAAAATGTCATGAGGCAGATTATAAACATGGATATCATCAAGATTCACGTGTTGCCATCCGCCTGCTGCTATCTGGTCCACAAGCATTAGATAGACTTGCTCGCCTAGGTATGCCGAAGCATCCCAAGTCACTCTTGCATACGCCTCCGAATCTGCAAATTGTGTATTATTTGCTCTCATCAGTTCCGTATTGTCAGAAGCACGCATTAAAGCAACATACTGCGTATTGAGATTTCCGCCACCCATCATGAAATTAATCTCGCCAGTTCCACCAAGGATAAACTCACTGGATTTGATAGATCCTTGCTTCATGTCATCGCCCCAAAAATGGAACTGACCTGTCTTATTAATCGGATTTTCATGCCAATAATTTACGGTTGGCGAAACTTGACCGGGTACTTCTCCGGATACAACGGTCCATCCTGTTAAGTCGCCCGTTTCGAAGTCAGGGTTTACAAGGTTATGAATTGTATTATATACGTGAAAATCATCTATATTGATGTGTCCTTGACCCAGATCAACAGCTTTCAAGTAGACCACTTCGCCAAGATGAGTGGAAGCATCCCATATCACTCTTTTCATGGATTCGGGACCGTCACCTAGAGAAGAACCGGTTGCTCTATATAATTCTGTATCGTCGGACTCTCTGACTAGAGCAACATAAGTATGATCCATATCATTCGTTCCGCCGATAAGAAAGTTTACTTCGCCTGTTCCTTCTAGCTTGAACGAGGTAGACTGCAGAGAACCTGACTTTGCTTCTGCACTTCCGGCATCACCGGTCAAGCCCGATACAAAGTACTTTCCTTTTTGATAATAAGAGGTTTGATCCTCACCATAAGCTACCGTGTTTGAGACTGAGAAAGCATCGCCCTCAGCGTTCCAACCACTCAAGTCTCCCGTTTCGAAGCTTGGATTGTCAATACTATTCGTTACATTGTATACATGGAAATCGTCCACATTAATGTGCTGACTTGTGCTATTGTCCACAACTTCAATATAGAGATCTTCCCCTTTGTAATCTTGAGCTTGCCAATTCACTCGTACATATCTCTCAAATTGATCCGGCAATGCGAACCCCGCGCTTTTAAACAAGATTGTATGATCAGAAGCGCGAACGAGAGAGACATACAAATTGTCGATATCATTGCCTCCGCCAACCAAGAAGTTAACCTCGCCATTCCCAGAAAGCCTAAACGTACTCGATTTCAACGTTCCTGTTCTGGAATCTGAGATGTTTTTGCTGCTATCGCTGGGATCTACTGCCTCCGGATTCCATCCCCATGCATGATAAGTCCCGTTCTGTTTAAAAGGATGGTCTCCCAAAAAATTCTGGATAGATGAGGGCAGATCGCTAAATGCATTCCCGGTTGTCATCCATCCTGATAGATCGCCAGTTTCAAAATCAGGATTCTCAATTATGACAGGATGTTGTAAATCATTCGCGGCTGTTGTTATTCTGCTAAAAGCTAGCACATTAGAAAATAACATAAAACTAGCTAGACCTAACGCAACATTACTTTTTACCTTTCGGGCGCTAATCGCCATCTTTGTAACCCCTTTCATAAAATAATGGTTCGATTGTTATAAATATCCTATAGGAGCATACCTATGTTTCAATGTGGTACCCGCTAGCAGGTACCACATCGGTAATAATGACTCAATATTACCAGCCTTTATAGTCTTTTACGTTTTCTGTCGTAATGAAGTCAGTTGGAAGTTTAATTAATGGTTCCACTTTTTCACCAGCAAGAACTTTAAATGCCGTTTCAACAGCAATTGTAATCATATTAAATGGATTTTGTGCTGAGCTTCCAACATAGCTTTTGTTTTCTTTAAGTGTCGTCACTGCATCCGGAGATCCATCCACACCAACGATAAACATTTCCTTGTCGCGACCAGCTTGCTCTGCAGCAATTTTGGCGCCAATACCTGTTGGATCATTAATAGCAAATACGGCATCGATTTGTCCTTTACCGTTTGCTTGTAAGATGGTCTCCATCTTAGCAAGCGATGTTTCACGATTACCGTTACCATTTTGATTAGCAACTATTTTAATTCCTGGAGCTGCTTTGAGAGCTTCATTAAATCCTGCAATACGATCTGTTACAGCGGATACTGGAGGACCATCTAATACGGCAATATTTCCTTTTCCATTCAACCGTTTAACCAAGTATTCACCCGCTATACGTCCTGCTTGAACGTTATCGGAAGTTACACTCGCATTAACGCCGCCTTCAGAAATTGTATCGACAGAAATGATTGGGATACCTGCTGCTTTAGCTTGACCCACCGCTGCTGCAATACCTTTGGTATCTACAGAGCTTAGAATAATCATACTTACTTTTTTGGTAATAAAATCTTCGATTTGAGCCGTTTGTGTAGCCAAATTATCTTCTGCGCTAACGGCGATTACTTCACCACCGTGTTTCTTAGCAGCTTCTGCTGCACCTTTGGACATCGCCACGAAGAAAGGATTGCTTAAGTTTTGCACGGTCAAACCGATAACTACTTTTTTTCCAGGTGTCGGATCTGCTGCTTTCGCAGCTTTAGCTGTTTCCGCTGGCGCCCCAGTTGCTGCTGCGGGTTTGGTTTCCACTGCTTTACCACAAGCAGTAAGTGCAAATACAACAAATAGTAACAACAAAATCTTCATGTTTTTCATTTTCAATTTCCTCCGTATTTTTATAATTTTCATCAATAAGTTTCTTGCTAAATCCCCCAAGTGAAGATAGGCATAAAGACTTTATTCACTTACCTAAATGAAACCTCACCTCCCTTAAAGAGTGGATGTTTTGTTTTCTGTGTCTTAATCATACATTCGATAAAAACTAAAAATAATAGAAAATTCTCTTGCAAGTGTTGAAATTTTTCTACTGAACAAAAAAGCCCCGGCCTGTTATGATGAATCAGGCTAGGGCTATATATTTACTTCTATTCTATGACTGGCAGCCAAATATTGACGGTAGTTCCTTTCCCGAATTCACTCTCGAAATGCAGCCCATACGGCTCGCCAAAATGGAGCTTGATTCTTTGATCCACATTTTGCACGCCGATACCACTACCTTTCGCATTCGTACGATCTTTTTGGTATATGTTTTGGATCTCCTCTGGAGACATTCCAATTCCATTATCGATGACCTGAAGAAGAATACGGTCCCCCTTACGTATACCAGTTATTTGAATATTACCTTTCCCCGCATTATTTCTTATTCCGTGATAAATGGCATTTTCTACTAGAGGCTGTAAAATAATCTTGATCAGCTTATAGGAAAGAATACTCTTATCCACATTGATTTCAAAATCCAATTTAGATTTGTACCGCATTTTCTGGATCGTCAAATAGTTTTTGATATGCTCGATTTCGTTAAAAATAGAAAGGAATTCTTGTCCTTTACTAATGCTTAAACGGAATAACTTTGCTAAGGAAGCTGTCATAAGGATAACCTCTTTCGACTTTCCAGTCTCTGCCATCCATATAATTGAATCCAACGTATTATAAAGAAAATGAGGATTAATCTGAGCTTGTAACACCTGCAACTCGCTCTTTCTTTTTAACTCCTGTTCCTTCACATTTTGTAGCATCAGTTCTTTGATCTCTGTCGTCATTCGATTAAATCGATTACTTAAGTGCCCGATTTCATTGGAGCTTTGAATATCAACCTGAATGTCGAAATTTCCCTTCTCTACCTCTTTCATCGAACTTTCAAGATGTTTAATGGGCCTTGAAATACGTAGGGATAGAATAATAGAGAGCAACACTACGATGATAAGAAATCCTATACCTCCAAAAAAAGTATACATTTGCAACTCATTCTTATTGGAGACTAATTCGTCCACATAAGTGACTCCGACAATTTTCCATCCGGTGCTTTGCGATGTTTTAATCGTGTACATCCGGCTATTTTTACCTTCTGAAGTCACAAAGCTGCTGCCAGGAGTACGCATAACTTCAGAGATCAATTCAATTTTCTGATTGTTGTTAATCATTTGCTGTTCCGGATGATAAACAATGTTTCCATTTGCGTCCACAATGAAAACATATCCCCTATTTCCAAGTTTAATCTTATTGCAAATATCGTTGATGACACTATAGTTCAAGTCTACAAGCAGAACGCCAAGCTTTTCATTCCCGACATCACTACTCAGTTCACGACTTAAGGATATCACTGAATTATAGTCGTTAAGAATCATATTTTGTACATGTGAAGAAGAAATAACGACTTTCCCCTTCGCTTCAATTGCCTTCTTATACCAGCTTTGTACCGTTGGATTCACTTGTGGATTTAGTTTAATATTTTCATTGTAAGGAATAATCTCTCCATTTGTACCAAATATAAGAATCGACGAAATATCCTTTCTTGTATTCAACACTGTATTCAGTTGGAAGGATATTTTCTGTTTCAAATCTTCCTTGCCGATTGCACCAAGATATACCTGCTTCAAGAGGTACTCTTTGATATCATAATTGGAAAGAACCATTCGTGAAATATTGTCCATATAATTGATGTAACTATCTATATTCGAGCTTACTTGTCCCATGAGTTGGTAGGTATAGTCCCGTGAATTTTTTTTCACTGCATCTGTGGAAAGATGATATGACATCCATGCAATCACCGTAATCGTGACCACAATTAAGCATGAAAAAGCGACAGCAATGGTTGACTGGATACTTTTGAAACGAAAAAAGTGCCTGATTCGATTTCTTACCATGTTTACGCCCCTTTACACCATTCTGCGATACACAGTCGGGGTCATACCCGTCGCTTTTTTGAAAATTAAATTGAAATAATGGGGGTCAACATAGCCTATACGATTTGCGATTTCGTAAGTCTTCAAATCCGTACATTTAAGCAATTCTTTCGCCTTTTCCACACGAATCCGAGTTAGATAACTTATGAAAGTTTCTCCGGTATGGTTTTTAAAAATAAGGCTAAAGTAACTTGTGCTTAGAGCCAGATACTTACAAACCATATCCATGGAAATTTTCGCATCCGCATAATTTTCCTTTATATATGCTTCCGCCTTCAAAGCTTGCATCTTGCAAAAGTTGTTTCTTGTTTCGAGGATGGCACCCGTGGTATGCAAACAATAATTTTTCAGCCAATCTTCAACTTCATCAAGTGTTTTTAACCCGTAAATTTCGGTCAATGGGCTTGAAGATGTGTTATGAAGTGTTTCACGAATCTCAAGCTCGTCCAAAACATCCAAAATCGAGACGATTATTTGCTGTATGTGAATATAACAGCGATCCATTGGCAGATAGGATTCCTTAAGATTTTCAATGATTTTCTGGGCGATCAATTCTATCTCTTGCTGAGTTCCTGACTTTAAGGTAGTAGCGAGCTTTCTTTCCCAATGTTTATCGTAAGGAATGCTCTCACTCATTTCCCCTTCAATGTCCCCGACATGTATGATCCGATTCTTTCCAAGAAAAAAGCGATAATCAAGAGCAATTGAAGCCCTTTTATGAGAATGATGAATTTTATTTAGAGAAGCGCAAATATCTCCAACACCAATTGACACTGTAAACTTCAGATACTCTCTTACCGATAGGTTGATCTCTTCGAAAATTTGCACGGCCTCTTCACGGAGCGTTTCCCTATTCTCGCCAAAGAGGATTACAATTGTTTTTTCATTATTGTTTTGGAACACGATTCCCTTCTTTTTTCTTGTAATAATTTCCCCACTAATATTACACACTGCAAAATATAGCAGTTCGCTCTCGCTTTCGGGATAAAATCTTTGCAGTTCTCCATGATCATCTACATCAATCACTGCGACTAAATAATGGCTTCCCGATAAATTAATATCCAAATAGGCAAGCTTATCCTCAAGCTTACTTTCTCGTCGTTCTCCTGTAACCAACTGATTCAAGAACCTCTCTCTGACGAGAGGCAAACTCTCTCTAAGCTGCTGCTTAAGCTTGCTTAAATCCTCCACCTTACGATTCTCATCATCAAGATCCGCCTTTACTCTGGAGAGAATTTGAGATAATTCATCAGCCGTATTCGGCTTCAAGATATAATCATGCACCTTCAGCTTCAAGGCTTGCTGGGCGTATTCAAACTCATCGTAACCCGTAAGAATAATTATTTTGGTCTGAGGATAATGTTCAAAGAGATAGTGTGACACTTCTAAACCATCCATCAAGGGCATGTTGATGTCGGTTAAAACGACATCAGGTTGAAGATGTTTAAGGGATTGGAGCACATCACGTCCATTTTCAAAGTCGCCAACTACCTCAAATCCCAGCTCATCCCAGTTTAGACTATCTCGTATTCCCTCTCTTACGTTGTCTTCGTCATCCGCAATGATAATCTTATACATATTTCTCACCACTATGCTTTCGAAATTTTATTGAGAATACTACCAGCCTTTGTATGTATCTACATTATCTTGAGTAATCAGGTCAACAGGAATTTTAATTAACGATTCTACCTTTTCGCCTTTTAGAACTTTAAAGCCTTCATCCATTGCCAATTTAATCATTTCAAATGGATACTGTGCTGAGGTTGCAACAAAGCTTTTCTTTTCTTTAAGCGCATTAACGGCATCTGGCGCTCCATCTACACCAACAATAAACATTTCTTTGTCGCGACCTGCTTGTTCAACAGCAATTTTAGCACCAACTCCAGAAGGATCATTAGTTGCAAATACAACGTCAATCTTTCCTTTTCCTTTGAGTTGCAAAATGGTTTCCATCAATGTAACCGATGTTTCACGGTTGCCATACCCATTTTGTTTAGCAACTACCCTAATTCCTGGAGTAGCTTTAATTGCTTCTTCAAATCCAGTGATACGATCTGTTACAGCAGATACAGGAGGACCATCAATGACAACAACATTTCCTTTTCCATTTAAGCGCTTAACAATATATTCCCCAGCTAATTTTCCAGCAAGAAAGTTATCTGAGGTTACAACAGTGTTCACACCTCCATCTGCACCTACGTCAACTGCAATGACGGGGATACCCGCCGCTTTAGCTTGACTAACAGCACCTGCTATACCTTTGGAATCTACAGCATTTAGAAGAATCACACTTACTTTTTTTGTAATAAAATCCTCGATTTGAGCTGTTTGCTTAGCCAAATCACCTTCTGCACTTACTATGATTACATCAGCACCATGCAGCATAGCACCTGCAGTAGCGCCTTTGGACATCGCAACGAAGAATGGATTACTTAAATTTTGTAAAGTAAATCCTACCACTACTTCTTTCTCTTTTTTTGCCGGTACTGCTTTTTCTGTTACTAAAGGTGCAACCGTTTCTTCAGATGTTTTTGAAGGTTCCGTTATTTTACTTGAAGAGCATGCGGTAAATGCAACCAAAGCAACGGCAATTAATATAAATGATAATACTTTAATACTTTTCATATTAGACTATCCCCTATTTTATGGCTGTATCACATCGAGCAAACCACCAAATAATGATGATAAGCGAAACCTAGAATAATCATTTACCCCTCAGACTTATCCCAGGAGTAAAGCGTGATGAAGTAGTAATAGAAAAAGCCCTCGATGTCAGAGGGCTGCCAAAAGCGAACGCCGAAGCGAAGGCCTCCCCTGGTCGGAAGTCGAGCTTGGAACTTCCGTATTGCATCTAACGTCAAATTTCCCTTGGTCGTAAAATCATCAAAATTGTTCCCGTAAACGCCCCACCGTTACCGCGGACAATTGTATCTGTAACGATTATATATACGTTTGCACAAATAAACGGAAGACTCGAGATAATCGCCCGAACGAAACGAATCAATGATTATCGCTGTGGACCCTGCCAGTTAAAAAACAATAAAGGACGATGCTAAGTTTTCTAAGACTCTGATTAAACAAAACCCCCTTTCATCGCGATGAAATCCTTAAATGCGATTTGGCCCCCGTACATCGGCCAATATTTAAAAATAATGAAATAAATCACAGTTGGCAAAATGAGAAGATACAGCTCTTAGTTGGCTTTGATCTGTTTGAGAGGTTCTTTGAATGTGCTCATTATAAATGATACAACCCCTTTCTTTTTTCAGAAAAACGTTTACGCAAACGTTTTTCTGAAAGTCAAAAAAAGCCGGATCAGCTTTTTAACATGAGCCTCGCAGGATTAACGAGGTTGGTAGTCTGTATTCTTTGCTAATCGTACCTGGTTTCTCAATCCGCTCTAACATGATCTCTGCCGACTTCACGCCGATCTCATAAGAAGGCTGCCGGATAACCGACAACGGCGGGGAAGTAATCTGAGTCCAATCGTAATCGTCAAAGCCAATAATGGCCAGCTCGGCCGGGATTTGAATCCGCCGTTCTTGCATGTATTTCATGGCGCCCATTGTTAACACATTATTAGCAATGAACAACGCAGTTATTTCCTGCTCCACAAGCAGATCTTTAACGCTCTCGTAACCGCTCTCAAGGTTGGATTCCGCGATCCTCACAATAGAAGAATCAAATGGAATGTCGTGATCTGCTAATGCTTTTTTATATCCCTCATAGCGCTCATTGCTCGTTGTAATACCAAGTTCGCCGGTTAGCATCCCTATTCGACGGTGGCCTTTTAAAATAAGGGTTTGGACTGCTTCATAAGCGCCTCCGATGCCGTCAGCCAGCACACAATCCCCAATATAACCGGCAGGTTTACGGTCGATAAACACTACGGGATAATTCGAACGCACAATATCAGTTAAATAACTGACATCTTCAGCAATAGAAGCAATGAACAAACCGTCAATCAACTTGGAATTAAACAATTTAATCTGTTCTTGTTCATCTTCAATTTGTTCCGTTGTATTGTTGCTCAGCAGCAAATGATAGCCGTGCTGCTTCAATGTATACTGAATCCCCTGCGCTACCATCATAAAGAAGAAATTAGAGGTATCCGAGGGGAGTACCGGCACAATAAGGCCGATAGTATTAGATTTCTGGCTGCGCAAACTTCTGGCTGCTGAATTGGGACGGTAATCAAGCTCTTCCATCGCTTGGTAAACCTTGCGCTTAACTCCATCCGATACATAGCGGGTGTTATTAATAACATGAGACACAGATGCTATTGAAACACCAGCATGTTCAGCTACCTGCTTAATACCCGAACGCATAATTATTGCCCTCATTTCTCATAAAAACGTTTACGTAACCGCTTTCTTAATTATAGGTTCCCTTTATTTAAGTTGTCAATGTTTTTACAGGGATTTATAGCGGTTTGTTTCTCATTTGCTATAAGGATCCACCAGTTACACATGCCTATCTTATACCATGTGTCTAAGTTGGATCTATCCATTGGACGAAATCCCGCAAAATCTACAAAATCAGAGTACAGGACCCCGAAACATTAACTTCCATGGATATAAATTCTTTTATTTTATTGAGCTGCCTTGCATTTATCTTTTTACTACCAATATACATTAAAAATAAACCCGCGCAATTTTGCACGGGTTTTACAGAGTAAGAACGAATTTTGATATTTAATGAGCCTCTAACCAAATAATTGATCAAGATTACTTTCACCATTACCTACAATTGCTCATAATACCCAATATTTTTTCATTCCAAACTCAATGCAACAACCGCCCATCCCGAAACCTCACAACCCGCTTCGCCTGCTCCGCAACCTGCCGGTCATGCGTAATCACAATAATCGTCCTACCCTGCTCATTCAACCGCCTGAAAATATCCATAATCTCCGCGCCTGTTTTCGAGTCCAATGCTCCTGTAGGTTCATCCGCCAAAATAATCGGTGGATCTCCAGCCAACGTCCTAGCAATAGCAACACGCTGCTGTTGCCCGCCAGATAACTCTGAAGGAAAATGCTTCCTGCGATCCAACAAATCCACTGCTTCCAACGCTTGCAAGACTAATGGCTCTCGTTGTTTTCTCGTCATCCCGCGATAGATGAGCGGAAGCTCCACATTCTCATAAGCACTTAATCTCGGCAGCAGGTTAAAGCTCTGAAATACAAACCCGATCTTCCGATTCCGAATCTCGGCAAGCTGTGAATCCTTAAGCACGTTTATTGCTTGACCATCCAGGTCATAGATACCTTTATCTACAACATCCAAACACCCGATGATGTTCATCAGTGTGGATTTGCCGGAACCTGAAGGCCCCATGATGGCCACGAACTCTCCATGATCAATATCTATCGAGACATCATCTAATGCTTTAATCGTTTCCTCGCCCATTGTATAATACTTACTGGCATTTTCGATATGAATTAACGTCATAATCTTCACCTCCATTACTTGCACAATGTCCAAATAAATGAAGTATCCGATTCGCAACCTTACCGCTTCGCCTTATAAAATTCATGATACAGCTTCATGAGCGCTCGCTTCTCAATCCTCGACACATAGGAGCGACTGATGCCGAGCTCCTTCGCAATCTCCCGCTGCGTCCGCTCTTCCCCGCCAAGCTCAAGCCCAAACCGCCCAACCACGACTTCTTTCTCCCGATCATCCAATATCTCCAGATTACGGTAGATTTTGCTCTTCTCTATCTTGAGCTGTACCTTATCCACGACATCATCGGCCTCCGTGCCAAGTATGTCGATCAACGTAATCTCATTCCCCTCTTTGTCCGTTCCGATGGGATCATGCAAGGACACGTCTTTGCGCGTTTTCTTCAGCGAACGCAGATGCATATACATGAACCAGATGGCGATATGACAAAATCACTGTCATCAAAAGCCTCAAGTAGTGTTAATGCCGCACCCCTCGCTTCATCCCAGTAACCGCTATTGAAAGCTGGCTGACCGCAACATGTCTGCCCCCCAGGAAAATTCAATTTCACTCCGTATCTAGCCAACAGCTGAACCATGGATTCACCAACAACTGGATATACAAGGTCGCTTAAACATGTGATAAATAAAGAAACTTTCATAAGTTCTCATCCCTTCCTAAAGCGACTAATCATTTAAATATTTATAAAAAAGCCATCCCCAGCACGATGGAGCTCGTACTGGGGATGGAAGAAGTAATCGACTTTACTTAATTGCTTTATACTCAAATAATTGAAAAAGCACATCCCCTTCTCGTTACTTGCGAGCTAACTTGGTAATACGGCCGAATTGCGTCCACTCCGCCACATATACATTGTGCTGTGAATCGACGCAAATGCCATGTGGTGAGTTGAACTTATCGGATCGGAAATAATCAAGCGGTAGATTTGGCCAACCTGTTTGCTTGTAGGCTTGTTGATCTTCACCGAGATGAGTAATCAAGCGATCTTTCAATTATTTTCCTCCTATTTTTAGATTATCCCTGTTCTAATGAGAAATGAAGCTTGATTTCCTTCTTCGCATCCTTGCTAATCCATTGAGCGAGACGATAGTTGCCATTTCGATTCGGCATCAACCCAGGAAGAAGCTCAAGTTCGACATCGCTAGATTCACCATCAGGCTGAATAGCATAGATGGCATTCGAATAAAAGACGAAAAGCTTATTCCCTTTCACGCGGATGACTGTCTCATCGGTTCCGTTTGACACGAGAACCGGAACCGTTACACCAATTGCGGATAATTCCGTGTCCTCTGCTGCCTCCACCGACCATGTCGTTGTCACGCCTTCTCGGGCAATCCGATAGCTTTCCGTGATCGCCTCTATTCCTTCGATGCCAGGCCTAGGCAGTATATCAGCGACAGCTCGCAAATAAGCTGGGTGCAGATGATCATCTGGTATACGCAAGTCCATATCGTTTAAAAGCTGAAGTCCCGTAGACTCGTAACGTATTTTGAAGGATAGCCCATCATCATCTACATCCCCACTTTCAAGCAAAGCATTCCAATGCAGCTTTTCAGGATTTGTTGGCGCCCCGCTCTCATTCAAAGAAGCAAACGTTTCGTGCTTTCTTCTGCCAAAGCCAGCTAACCTGTGCCAGGCACCGTGTCCATCCCTCCAAGTCAGCCCGATAGCTGCTGGCGTATGGGGGCGCGGAATGATTTGTTTGGCCACAAAATAATTCAAGTGAATATTGCCGCTCAGCCCAGCTATCCCCATTGAGAGCGCCGTTTCCTCCAGATAATCCGCTTTGTGGAGCCGCACCCATCCAGTTGCGTCATGACCCATTTGCGCGGCAGTATCCATTACGAGATGATAAGCTCCTTGCTGAGGTCCCGTAGTAGCATAAATCCGGTTGAAGGACTCTATCGGCACGACATATCCGCCCAAATCCGAAGGCGCTGCCTTCTCGCGTATGCTTTCGTCAGCACCTTCAAAGCATGAAGCTGCAATTTGAGCAGCATACAAGCTGTATGTCGAATAATAGGCATAGAACTCCCAACCGTTACGGAGACCGCTATCGAACCTATTTTTCAACAACCGAAATTCGGTGGGATCCTCTATCCAGCGCAGAATGGATTGTAGTGCTTTGCGTGCAGCTCGTTTAAAGATACCTGCCCATTCTTGATCTCCTTCTTTGGCATAAAGCGAGGCTTCCCGTTCACACAGATTGGCAAAGGTCAGTTCATTCCAAATAATCTGGTTACTCCTGCCTCCGCAACTCGTTCCCCCGGTGGTAGACTGCATAAACAGCATCGTTTGAGCACCTTTGCGAAGCTGCCTTTCTAGAAATGTCTTCCATTCGCCGTTATAACCGGCATCTATTAACCCGCTAAGTTGTTGACGCGCAGCCAAATCATAAGCGACCGGAATATTCGGATCGCGGTATAGCCCTTCACGCGTAAAACGCGGCATTTGCGGTTTCAAATACTTATCAATGAAAGCCATAGAGTCCGTGAACCCTTCATTAAGCCTCATCATTTCGCCATGCATCGCATAAGTAGCCCAGTTACGGATGGTACGAATGTCTGGAAAACTTCGAACCGTTTGGCAATACGTTACCTCAGGCTCAACGTTGGACAAACTCGCTTTCCAAGTATCGCTCCGATCTCTATCTACCATCGGCGCCAGAATCTGATATGCCCGAACCAGCATGTGAGTCGTGAAATCCGCATGATCGTCAGGGACTTTATTCTCACCCAAACAGGTGCTGGCCCAATCCATCGCGAGCAAAATCTGATCTTTGAGATCCTTGCAGCGATCGTTTGCTAGTAGAATAGCTCCGGCTTTTACAAATGCAGCGGTTGCATATTCGTGTTCTTTCCCATCGCCTGGATCCAGCATCCCCCCGTATTCACTTAAAAATGGGGCGAATTGACGAACTCGCGCTTCTGAAAAGTCCAAATATTTGTCACGAGTTATTCCGGTCTCTTCGAGATCATCTAACTTGCATTTTTGCTTAAACGCGTCGATGTCTTGCTGAATAGGGTTTAACCCGGATAAGCTTTCTAAATAGTCCAGTTCGTTTGCTGTAAACATGCTGTACCTCCGATAATATGTCCTGTCATCTTAACAATCTCAATAGTCACCGGCAAAAAAGTTCTTCGTTTCCTTACCTTAGTTCGCATAACGAGCCATAAATGCGTTCCGCTTTTCCGAAGTGAGGTCGGCCGCTTGCTGAGCTTGCGTACTATCTCCATTATATTGATGGTCAATGACCCATTTCTGTCCAAAGCCGGCATGAACGACTTCATCCGCCCAATCAAAATCCTGAAACGTGGTCATTAAGGAGTCCTTCACAACGTCACGACAAAATTCCCATTCCTCCCGTTTCCCCGGAGGATATTTCATCGCTGATTTTTCGATAGCAATCGTTAAATGGGTATAAGCCTCCTCGATGCTAAACAGATTCTTGGTCATATCATACCAGCCTGTCCAGTTAGCTGACTCATAAATATTGAAACCGTGGATTCGCAGTGCAGCTTCTCCAAACCAGGAATGCCGGATTTCATCCCATAAATGACGAGCAGTATCATAATAAAATAACCATGGCTTCCCTTGGGAAGCAAAGTGAACACAGGCTACTGCTTCAGCTGGTGTCATTTCATTAAATCGGGTAAACATCATCCTTTTAAACCGTCCTGCATCACTATCTTCAAAAGTAACATCCGTAAATTTGGCAACGGTTTTTTTGAAACGACTGTCACGCGTACTCGACTCCGGTAATTCAAACGAAGTGGAAGCGACTTCAAGTGTAGGGTCCAGTTCTTTACGCTCTCCCAGACCATTTACACCACTGGCAGCCAGCAAGTAATCCTTCATACAAGCTTTCCAATTCTCTGCCTGCGTGCGTTCTTCCTCATTTGTCTGCTTGGAGATGGCACGAATGGCTTCGAGCCCCCACTGGACTTGATTTTCTCGATCCATCAGTTGATGTCTCAGCATATGAATGGTTGGATAATCAGCGATTGGCTGAGCTAGAGAGAGATAATCTTGAATGGCTTCGATCTGCGCCGGTTTGATGACCTCAAACATCGCCGCGAGCAAAGATAAGGTATTTCCTGAATCCAGCAATTTAGTCATAGTACGCTCAAGAAACGGATCTGGACATTTATCAAAAGCAACCGTACTCATACGCATCTGCTTGCATCGATTGCGAAATTGATCATAGTGGCTGGCGTCTTCCCAGACCATTCTTCCTAAAGCGCCTTTGATTTCATATTCAGGCCTCGCGATCATATGACCCGCTTCAATTCTCATCAATTGCCGATCGATATAAGCAATTCTTTGCAATCTTTTCGCCGATTCAGCCACAGATAATCCTATTCTGTCCCAATCTTCGATCTCCATAAACGGTTTCAACATATATGATAGCCCCCAATTTATTTATATTATTTTACTTCAATATACATTCAGTTTATCTGAAAAATATGATAAAATAAATGCATTATACCAGTAAAACATTTATACTATACTACATAAACTTGGAGGTGGATATTTATGACTATAATGCATTTATCTCTTGAATTAGGTGTATCCTTTGGCAAAATCACTTGCGAAGATTCGTGGAAATGGGATAGGATCGATCGCCCCTTCGAAGATTGCGATTTGTGGTATGTATGGAGCGGTGAAGGCGAGATGCTTCTAAACGGGCATACGTATGCACTTTCCCGGGGCAGTTGCTTTCTGTTTCGTCCGGGTGACCTTACTTTGGCCAAACATAATCCGCATAAACCGCTAACCATCACATATATTCATTTTCCGTTTCCATCCTTAGAAGTCGATTTGCCGGATGCTTACCGGATCGTTTCGGACTCCTTTATGTTCGAAACCATGTTGAATCGATACGTGGAAACGCTTCTCAATCCAAGGTTTGGTAGTACAGAAGAAGCCAAGCTAATGTTAAATTTGCTGCTCATTTATTTACATCGTGACGATCTGGATGGTCAATCAAAGGAATCTTCGGCGAGCCATCATCTTGAACAATCCATTCGGGAGGTAGCTAGTTTTATTCGGCAAAATCCCAGCATGTCACATTGCATGGAAAATCTAGCTGAACGCGTCCAACTATCTCCCCGATATTTTTCCATCAAATTCAAAGAAATCATGAAGGTCACATTAGAAATTTTCATCATTCAGACGAAAATTGAACGTGCCGAACATCTTCTGCGTTTTAGCGGTATGAAAGTGACGGAAGTAGCGGAAGCGTTAGGCTACCGCAACATTTATTTCTTCAGTAGACAATTCAAACAATTTACAGGAAAAAAAGCTTCAGATTTACGTAAAAGTACATTCCATGAACTCCCATAAACTGTTGGCATCAAAGGATTTCCCCACGTACTATGACCACTTGTGAAATCTGACCATCGGTACGGATTTGAGCCCCACCCTTATCGTACTTCATAACTTGGCTGTAAAGTTTCGCTGGTTTTCACGGTTTTGTTGATATTTTGCACATATGATCCTTAACGTCAAAAAGCCGGACTGGAGTAGGAAGACTCCAATCCGGTTTTCACTTATTACTGGATATTTACATCATCAAAATACGCTGTGTTCGTATTTCCAGACCATAAATCTCCTATCATTATTCTGTTGAAGTTAGTCACGCCAGTCGGCGATGAAACAAGTGTACCATCGATGTAATAAACGAAATCGAATAAGAGCTTAAAATAGCAACTGCCGGTTAAGAGTCACTTGACTCATAACCGGCAGTTGTCACATTAGCCGCTCCATTTTACGCCACAGATGCTGCCCTTCTGGTGCTTCTTCCCATGGCTCAAAATGAGGGTACATCACCTCGTGCCAATTGTCCGGAGAATGCTTCGTGGTCAGCAATCCTTGACGTTTTAATGGACTGACCCTAGAAGGTAACTCATGATAGGAAAATAATAACCTGCCAAAAGAACCGATCATGTAAGTTTGATTAAAGCTGTCCGGGGACTCTTCTTGCTTTTGATAATGATAATAGATATAGCTCGATACCATATCCGGTTTCAATCTGGCAATCGAGCCTACTCGCTCCTCGACCCGTCCGCTACCGAGCCAGGAATCAGTGTCTACCGGCAACCCGTCATGAAAAACGTCTATCATTGGGATCGCAAGCCTGTGCAGTGTTTCACTAGAATAAACGTCATGATCAGGTTCAGTTGGCCATTTCTCTAGGTATTGTTCGAAAGACATCGGCCAGTCCCATACTGGTACACTCGGACCATTAGATGCCTCAGCATACACACAAACATATAGATCGCAAGAGAAAACGGAGACATTCGATAGCCCTAACGCTGCCCATTCTTTACGCAGCGCGTTGGTATCTTCTTTCATGATGCGTTGAAATTCGCTAGCCATTCCTTTGCGAAGTTGGGAGTAGTAGAGGAGTCTATGTATCATCCTTCACTCTCCTTAATCCCAAAATAAAATGCCCTGGCATTGTTGACGCGTACGCTTGCTCGCTCCTTGTCATTCCACTGCTCAGGCAGCAGCTGCTCGAATAATTGAACAACATCGTTATAGCTTCCTGCCATCAAAGCTACCGGCCAGTCACTACCGAACATAATACGGTTGGGTCCAAATTGTTCCGCAGTGTGACGAATAAACGGTTTAAGTAGATGCAGATTCATCCCACCAGCGGGTGTGATCATGCCGGACCACTTGCAATACACATTAGGGAAGCTGGATAGCTCGTCGATGTATGCTGACCAAGGTTCTAAATCACCACTCTGAATAGGTGGACCACCTAGATGGTTAATAACAGCTTTTAAGTGAGGTACGTATTTAAGGTATTTAAGTACGGTTGGTATCTGTTCCGGTCCGATCAGCAGGTCGATGGGAAAACCATCTTCCTCCAACAGGCGAAGATGCGCGATTAGACAATATGGCACTTGCTCTTTGCACTGCTCGAAGACGGAACGGTCCAACCTGATCCCAACGAATTGCGGGTTGTTACGTAAACGTCTATATTCGTCAACGAATGAATCTGCGAAAGGATCAAGCCATCCTACAACACCGAGGATTCGATCATTTTCACGTGCCAGTTCAAGTAAAAACTCCGTCTCTGCCACTGTCGGTGCCGCTTGTACGGCGATAATTCCACGTAAAGCATTAGCATCTTCAAGACCAAACAGATCCGATGGTACATAATTTTGATAAAGAACCGGATTACTCGGCTTAAGCCAATGATAATCGCCACGCTCCAGCCTCCAGAAATGGACATGGCTATCGAGATAGGCATGGTTAACATCTCTAGTAAATGATTGACGAATAGATGTCATGGATTACATACTCTCCTCGTTCTTACGCCCTATACTTGATTACGGCCTCGGATAAGCTTCGCCGTCCCCCCTGCCACTTCTGCACTCCACGGCGTCTCATAGGTCGGTTGATTCACATAACGTTTCATATGAAGTTTCAATTGAATTCCTGCTCCTGGAGCAAGGGTAACCGGTAACCATTTCCCATCGAGCTCTCCCTCGCCAACCTTCTGGCCGCTTTGATTAAAGCTCTCCATATAGGTAAACTGGTGCTCACCGAAGCTGCCCGCTTGTACGATTAATTCACGTTCCTTGAACGCCGATAGGTTCACAAGCGTTAAGGTGACAAACTCATCACCAAGCGCTTCCACCATAGCACCGATGTCCTCTGGAAGACCGCAGCGTTTAAGGTCGGCATCGAAATAACGCACTCTGGCATGCTGTAATCCACCGTGAGAAATGTGCATAGGAGCGCCTAACATCATTTGCAGTAAGCCTTCGAAGTAGACAGGAGAAAATTCCTGCCACTCATGAATACTGTAAGGATGATCCCAATCCCAGCTGGTTGGATCCCCCTTAGGAGAGCGAAGCTTCTCCAATTGAATCGCGATTAGCTCCAGATTTTGCTGCAAAATACGCTCTGGATAGTCAGGGAACTGCCCTCGCATATATAAGTACCAAGGTACTGTATTTGCAATGTAATGCTTGGTTTCCTTGCGTGTAGCCGGATTTCTACCAGAAATCGTGGGCATATCGATCAACCGGAAATGATCTTCATAGGGAATCCGGTCTACACGTGCCGCATCTTCCTCAGCCATCGATATCGTCCATAAATAAATCGGATAGGTTGGAACTTGGATTCGGTAGTCTGTCCAGCCGGAATCAAAATGCTTATTCGGAACATGCCATTTCCCATTAATCTCTTTACCTAAGTCCCAATTACGGTCCAATTGCGAACGTGCCAAATCTAACTTACTCCGATCACCAGACAGAAGCACAGCGTTCATGCCTGCATTGGTTAGCGGTTCGATGATAGACATGAAACCGTGCGGCCAACGGTAGCCGTAATAGCCACCCCACCATTTGCCATCGTTGTACTCCCCAATGATATCGTTTAATCCGACGTTGTCTGGAATTAATCCGCCGTTACGAAGCGTACGCTCTTCCCAAGCGGACAAGTAGTCTAACACCCACTGCCTGTACGATTCATCGCCCGTGTACATAAACGCATTCGTGATCAAGCCGGTTGCGTTCAAATTCAGCGGGACATCTCCCTTGGCTTTCCGTTCGTTCATTCTGCTTATGATTTCACTGTAGATGTTATCATCTGACCACTTGCACTTCCCGCTTGCGAAGTCTACACCTGGAATGTCCTCGAATGGTGCCAAATAATCATCGAGCACACCTCTATGGGTTACCCAGTCCTCTTCCGTCATCTGGAAGCGCGGTCCCTTACTGCCCGTAATTGGTGAGCGCATCAGCTTTCGTTCTGCATCATAGTTAGGCACTTCCGGATTCTTACCCGTGTATAACTCAGCAAACTTAACAGCACGCTGACGATTCTTCAACAAATGCGGATCGGACAAGCCAAGGAAATAGAAATATAAGGAACCCTCGCCGTGATGCATCCAGTCATAATACGCATCAAATTCATTATGAATTTGACCATATTCAGTCCACTGCCAAGTAATCGCATCAAACATAAGGCGGGACAAACGCAGAATCTCTTCATTGCCGCCGAGTGCGTAAAGCAGGGATAAATTCATGAACGCTTCATAGGGATCATCCGATCCGTCCATTCCTGGCCAGTCTTCACGCCAAACGATCGTCCCATCTTCTCGTGTATATCTACGTACATATTCCACTGCGGCCTCGTTCAATGTATCGATTAACTTCCGCTCCGTGAGCGCCCAAGTTGGCGCTGTCCATGAATCACTCGCATAGATGGCAGCGGTAGTGGAATTGGATTTGTTAGTTGGTGTCATTGGATGCTCCCTCCTACCAGAATGTATCATGTGCGCCGCGTAGCTTGCAGACTGCTTCAGCGAAGAAATAGTCGCCATAGATCATCGGTACGTTCACGTGAGTTTTCTTAGGTCGATTGGCAGTACCCATCAGAAGAATCGCTTCCTCGTTCGGATCATCCCAAGTCGTATATTTTGCATTTAATTTAAAAATTAGGTTCTCGGCCGCACGGCGATAGAGCTCAGATTCGCCCTCAGGGACTAATAAGCTCAATTCCAGCATGCCGCTGGCTGCACAGGCGGTCGCACTTGAGTCCATCGCCATTCCTTCTTCCCAAGGAGCTCGGAAATCCCAAGGCGGTAATCCATCTTCGGGAACATTGGCGAGGAAAAAATGCGCTGCACGTTTAGCTGCATCGATATAACGTTGATCTCCCGTGTAGCGTGCGCTAAGGGCCATGCCGTATAACGCCCATGCAGTACCGCGGGACCATGCTGAATCCGGTGAATAACCTTGTCCGCCAAGCGCTGTTTCTCTCTCGCCGGTTTCTGGATCGAAGCACACGATATGGTGTGACGAGCCATCCGGACGAAGAAATTCACGCAAAGTCGTGTCCGCATGAAAAGCCGCCACGTGCTTAAAACGCGGATCTCCTGACTCTTCACTTGCCCAATAAAGAAGCGGCAAATTCATCATGCAGTCAATAATCGCCCAACCAACCCGCTCCGGTTGGTTCCAAGCCCGAATGAATTGGCCTTTCGCATTGAAACGCCCAACCAGATGACTAGCTGCCGTCATGGCCCGCCGCTTCGAAAGCTCACAGCCAAGCAGCTTGTACTGAGCCACGGAAGATAAGCTCCACATAAACCCAACGTCATGATGCAGCGGATAAAAATCGGCAAGCACAGGGTCCATCAAGGCTTCAATCTGTATAGCTGTCTCTTTAAGCTGCTCTTCCTTGGACTCACGATAAACCAGCCACATCAGGCCTGGCCAGAACCCATTCGTCCACCAATCGGCTTCTTCACTATTATATTTTCCGTTATATGAGATATATGGGAAATCAGCGCCAATGGTCTCGCTCATTCTTCCTACTTTGCCGATGATTTTATCCCAAATTTCGTCTACCCACGGTGCACGCGATGCATCCGTTTCAATGCTTGCATTTACGTTAGACATTCTTCAACATCCCCCTATTACCATGTTATTGGCTGACCTGGAAATAAAGTAAGCAGCCGATCCAATTCATCCTGAGGTAAGCCTACTCCGTCACTATAACTTGCATTAAGGGCAAGTGAGCGTAACGAAGTCGTTCCAGTTAATGTTACTGTAATGTCCGGACTAGAAAGGCTAAACCGCATGGCAGGCTCAATCAACCCCTTGGGCTCCGATTTCCGAAGGAAGGCTATCTCTTGGATTCGACGCTGTGCTTCTGTAAACATTGGCGAATCCTGCTTTATAAATGGCGCTGGATTATCCGCAAGAAGCCCCATTCCGAGAACGCTTCCATTAATAACGGATACGCCATGCTCTCGGGCAGTCGGCAGAAGCTCATCCATGGCCGAATAATCGATAAGCATATAACGACAGAATGTCTGTACCGAGTCGATATGTCCTGAGCGAATAAAGGGTAGCAACAGCGCTGGATTAAAAGCATTTACTCCTATGGCTCGAATCTTCCCCTGCTCCTTCAGCTTCAGAAAGGCGGGAATAGTTTCGTTCATTCCTATTTCCGTGTTCATCTCCGAAAGTTCGTGCATTTGAATGAGATCCAGATAATCCGTCCCTAGGCGCTTAAGACTCTCCTCCACAGAACGAATCGTATTGTCGTACGAATAGGACTCCCCCCGCATAACAGCTTTGCTCGCAAGAAATACTTTCTCCCTCTTGCCCTGCAGCGCTTTCCCAATACGGCGTTCGCTTTCTCCTCTTCCATATAACGGTGCTGTATCGATAAAGTTGATCCCGAGATCCAACGCCCGATCGATCACCTCTGTTACTTGCTCATCTGTAACCGGACCGTAATCCCCGCCAAGTGGAGCACCCCCAAGACCCAGCTTCGAAACCCTAGCTCCCGTTTTGCCAAATGTCGTGTATTCCACTTTGTTCACATCCTTATTTATCTTCATTCATTGATATTACTATTATAATTCATTAGGTCATTTTTTAGTTTTGCTGTATGACACTGAAATGTTGTTATTTTGCACAACCCACAGGTGTTACATGGATTACGTATAGTTGTGAACATTTTCTTTTTTACTTTACTTAAGCTTAATTTTTCGCATCCTTATATGTTGTAAACCTTATATATGGTGGATAAATCCTAGTTAATCTGTAGGGAGCTTATACGTTCCTTGATAGACCACGATAATGCAATCCTGTAACAAGAGATTCCTTCCGGACATAACAGCTTTCCTGTCAAATAACTCACCCATCCGATCCATTGTTCCATTGTCTACCTTATAGCTCAAAGTTACACTGTCTTGCATGGAATTGTTGTTTTCTTGTCATGATTGATTAGGACATGTTACACTATTCTGAGCTAATCATCAGGAGGCATGCAGACGATGAAATTCCTAGAAGATGTAGAACTACATGAAATCCCCTATCGCTTCAGCTATCGCAAGATAACGACTGAGAATTATAAAGGATTCTACCATTGCCATCAGGGTATGGAATTTTTATATGTGCATCAAGGCACTGGGCAAATTGTAGTAAATAGCAAAGTCTACACGATTCATTCTGGCAACTTCCTCTACCTGCAACCATATCAACTACATCACATTCAAGTTGAAGTTCATCCGGATGCCCCATTCGAACGAACGATCATCTCCTTAGAGCCCTCTATATTTGAACCCTATTTCGCTTCATTTCCACACTTGAATGCTTATTTTCAGCATTTATGGAAAAATGAACTCGAAGAGCAGGTGCTCCAGCAAATTGATAATAATAGCTTTATCAGCCAATTATTTCAGCATCATCATACAGGGTTTTCCAAATACCAGCTCGATGCCAAACAGCAAAATTTCGCTTTACTCCTGCTGCAGATTTTTCAATTTCTCTATGCAAAAGGATTTGGAAATCCAATTGAAAATGGAAATGGATTAAATCCACAAAGACAGCTTCGTTATTCTGAAAAAATCATGAATTGGCTAGAGGGACATTATTCAGAAGAAATTTCACTCGATACGTTAGCGGATCATCTGCATATATCCAAATATTATGTATCTCGTATCTTTAAACAAGAAACCGGCGCTACTTTGATGGATTATATTCTCGCCAGACGTATCAGACAAGCCTGTCTGTTATTAATAACAAGCAACAAAGGAATTGAGCAGATCAGCATTGAGGTGGGGATGAACAATTTCCCTTATTTCTGCCAGGCTTTCAAAAAGCTTGTAGGCACGACACCAATGAAATATAGAAAAAAACTACAACAGCAAGATTAATGAACAAACTCTCAAATTCATTTACGCATTCCCATCCAAGGAGTATTTTCTAGTCACGTCTGATTTAAGCTAGCAAATACCCAAGATGATACCTGCCATCCACGGGAATAATGGCACCATTCACCCATGATGCTTGCTCACTACCATCAACCTTACCGCTTCGCTTTATAAAACTCATGATACAGCTTCATCAGCGCGCACATGTGTCCGCAGTGCCGAATCATCAGGTTTGTCGTCGAAACGAAACCCGCTCGCTCCAATAAAGTGAAAAAATAAAACAGGCCACACATTGGTACAATTAACCGTTGTGTGACCCAACTTTAATACACCTTATTGATTATATTTGTTACCCCGCGCTGCCTACCATAGCACTTCCCTCTGGCCTTTCAGTTTGGTCAAAGCCTCCACAAAGAAGAAGTCGCCGTAAATGATCGGAACATGATTTGGATAACGTTCAGATTTGTAATAAATAGTTCCCTTGGTAACGAGACCTTCTTCCTCGCTATCCCAAGCCCCGTAATTTTCGTAGAGCGATCTAATGATACGTTCTCCTGCTTCTCTATATAGGGAGGCTTCGAGTTCCGGAACCCAATTCGCAATTTCGAGAAGACCACTCGCTGCACAAGCGGCTGCTGATGTATCCACGCAATCCTGTTCTTCCTTCGGAGCGCGGAAATCCCAGTACGGCACACTGTCCTTAGGCAATGCAGAAATGAAAAAATGTGCAACACGTTTCACCGCATCCAGATACCGCTGCTCTCTCGTATAGCGATAGGAAAGAGCGAGTCCATGAAGCGCCCATGCATTCCCTCTCGACCATGCAGAATCTTCCGAATAGCCTTGTCCCGCCCGAACATTAACTCGCTCCCCCGTAAAAGGGTCAAAGCAAACAATATGGCGCACAGAGCCATCTTCGCGAACAAATTCACGTAGCACCGTGTCAGCATGGGCCATAGCAATGTATTTGAATCTTGGATCGTTAAGCGTTTCGGATGCCCAATATAGGATTGGCAAATTCATCGTACAGTCGATTATAGCCCATCCCGTGCGACTTTCCGTTGCATTGTCAGGCCAAGCACGAATGAAGTTTCCCTTCAAGTTGAATCTTGCAGCCAAATGACTTGCTGCAATCAACCCACGACGCTTCGATTGATCATTGCCCGTAATTTTATATTGGGCTACTGCTGACAAGCTCCAAATAAACCCAATATCATGATCTAGTTTGTAATAATCTTCCAGAACAGCATCCAGTTGCTCTTCGCACGAAGCGGCGTATTCCATTAATTTCTCGTCTCCGGTTTCCCGGTACATCAACCACAGCAGACCTGACCAAAAGCCGCTGGTCCACCATTCCGCCTTCATGCTGTCATACTTCCCATTTACTGAAATATGGGGAAAGGTCGCACCAATCCGTCTGCTTGTTTTACTGACCTTAACAACCGTACGCTCCCACGCCTCGTCTATCCAATTTTTAGTTGGTGTATTCAGTTGTGTCATTGTTTCTCTCCCCTTATTCATATGTATAAATTACACTTTGCTCAATGAAACTCGGTAAGACGTCTTATTTCCCTTTGTCGCATACATGAGGGAACCCAACTTGCCATTTCGGGAAAGACCGCTTCGCTCGGTCCAAGCAAGTCCTTCGTCTGTAGGTTCAAGAATCTCCACTTGCTGCATTTCGTCACGAAGCCTCACCTGTGACTGACGGTCTGAAAGAGTAACCTCCGACTCATCTCGACCGTCGAACAATAGGATCGGAATTTCCTCGTGGAAATTCATCGAGCCTTCATCTTCAACGGTTACACCGGTCTTATCCAAGGTAATCTTACGTTTCCAAATATTTACTGTTAGTCCACCAATATACGTAAGCTGAGCCACAACTCGGTCAGGCTGTTCTTCCAAAATATCTACTTTCACTTCATCCAGATCGCCACGTGTCATATCCGCTGTACGCTGCCATTTCTCACGGTAGTACGTGCTGATGGCATAAGAAATGGCCCCTTCGTCCGGATTTCCCTCAGTTGCAACCATATCCGCCGGCCCAATCGGCAGTGTCAATCCACGCTTTTGAATACGAATAATGCCCGTGGGATTGTAGTTCCTTTCACCCTTGGTTTGGATTACTGCGTAGTACCCGCCGCCGTTTAGCACAAGTTTTCGAAAGTGCGGCTCAATCCATAGGGCATAACCGCCAGTTTCGGTGGGACAAGCCTTTTCAGGAATAGCTTCATCGGCCTGCGCATAGCAAGCTGCCAGCATGAAGGCACATAACAAGTTGTACTGGGAATGGAACGAGTACACTTCATAACCGACACGTTCGCTTGGGTCATACCAGTTTCGTACAATATTCAGCTCTCCACTCGGTCTAACCCAACGAGTGATAGAAGCAAGTGACAACTTGGCAGCCCGTTTGAACGCGCCCGCCATCGCTTGGTCGCCAAGCGTTTGATAATGCTTCGCATACGTCTCAAACACATAGCACTGCTCCGCTTCGTTCCATTGATGCTGAGCACTGCGGCCACCCAACAGAATCTCGCCTGTCGGGCTCTGCATAAACAAGGATGTGAGCGCACCCTTCAGCGATGTCTCTTCAAGAAAATCCTTATGTCGTCCGTTATAACCATGATTCAACATCATTTGGAAAAACAGACGAGAAAAGAAATCATAAGACAAAGGAGCGTTCGGATCCACATACATGCCAAGATCGGTTACAAGTGGCACTTGAATATCGAGATTTGCATCAATCTCTTCCAGATTTCCACCAATCCCCTGCTCCAAACGCATCACTTCCCCAGCATTTGCGACAACAGACCAGTTATGGAAAGCTTGCCGATAAGCAATTTCCGACTTGACACGTGCGAACATGCTCTTCCATTTCTCCACTAACGTTGGTTGGGCAATGTCCTGAAGCCACGAATAGGCATGAACGAGCTGCGTTGTGTAGAAGTTGCCGTGGTTATCGCACTTCGCATTCCCTTCTATTAAACATTCCAAGCTGTACGTCAAGGCCCTACACGAAGGATCCAGCAAATCCGTTCTTCCCCGAAACTTCACCAATGCTGCTGTAGTCGCCGCAAAACTAGGTGTGGAATATTGCCTCTCCTCACCGACCACAGGATCCAAGATCGCCCCCTTGTCATCCTGATGTCCTTTGAAGAAGTCAACAATTCCCTGAACCAGATCCAAATACGTCTCACGGTTCACACCTGTGTCGGGGTTCGCTTCTATTTTTTCCTGCCTTGCAAGAAACTCCGTAAGCTTAGATTCTATATCACCAAATGTAGTTACTTTAGAGACCTGACTCATATGTCCCATCCTTTTCTTTAGAATTTCTAACAATGCCGGACCTGGAGTATGATCACTCCAAATCCGGCTCTTACAACTTTTATTGAACATTTACATCATCAAAATACGTTGTGGTCGTATCTCCAGCCCAAAAATCTCCTATCCTTATCTTGCTGAAGCTAGTCACGCCAGTCGGTGATGCAACGAGTGTTCCATCGATATACATATCCACTTTAGTACCTGAAGTATAGTCAAACTTGAACTCATGCCAGCCTGTGCTTCTGGATATGGTTGTTGCCGTATGTGTACCGTCTACCCGATATGAGTAATGATCTGGATCTTGCGGGGTATAGACCTCTAATGCCCGACTATTTACACCGTCATCCACAAACGCTGAATTTCGCATGGTTCTAAAAGTGACATCGTCATAAAACCACATCGTAACCACTTTGTTGTAGCTAGTGTTGAATTGTTGATAGATGTTATCAATATCTTCATTGACCTTATAACTGTGGCCACCTGAATGGTTAATTACACTTAATGATGGAAAACCTGCTGCTGCCACCCAATTACTAAATCCACTTTCAAAGCCGTCAAACGAATATATGGTTTGGTAAACATTTGGATCAAGCACTAGCCCTGCATCATCGGCATAAGCTACCCCGTCTCCAGTAGAAGTTTTCTTGAAGTAAATGGTGGCGCTTGTATTCGCTGCCCCTGTCTTAAAATTGACCTTAACAAAGGTCCAGGTGGAACTGGTAGATGGGGTCGACACATCGGATCCACCATAGTTTTTGACACCTAACACGGCAGTTTCACCGGCGGGCGTTCTGAGCCAGCCTCCAGCAACATAATTCGTATTCGGTTGCAAGCCTGTAATCGTCTGAGCCACACCGTCAACCCCACCGCTCAGCTTTACTCCATAGAACTGTGAACGAGTTTGGCCTTGCGTTTCATTTTTACCCCAGTGATTCTCATTTACCAATACAGCATTTCCAGCGTCCGTTGTTGACCAGCCGGTAAGGTCCCCTAGCTCAAATCCCGCGTTCGTAGCCAAGTTCATATTAGGTGTATTAGGAGTAGAATAGGTCGGACTAGGCGGTGTCGTAAAATTGTGACCTGCTGTCCAATTGGTTCCTCCGTACTCATATGCACCAATATCAGGAGCACTGCCCACATAGCCATCTGTAATGCCAGGAATGACGATCCCTGCATCTTTGGCAGCTGAAGTAGAAAGCAACTGATAATCATGACCGGCTTCATTTACAAACCCCGGGGAGCTCGTGAGATTGTAGCCGTTAGTTTGATTCGCTGCAACTACTTCTGCTTCTAACCCTTTAATGATGTTGTTAAAGATCCGATCCCCGTACATATCCTTATTCCAAGCAGCAGTATTAGCATAAGTATTAATTGTAGTAGCACCGGTCCACACGGTATTATTGTAGATCAGGTTATAGCTCGAAGGCATGTTCAGCTGAATGCCGACGTTATTCCAAGTCACATTATGATGAATGATAAAATTGCTGGTGACATTATCCAGATAAATACCTAAACCTAAACTAGGAGACTTGGTATCATGTACCCAATTATGATGTATCTCCGTATTCCCTCCATCTGTATTGGCACCATAGATCATTGCCAGGTCAGTGCTTAGCCAGCCTGCATTATAAATGTCGTTATATTCGATCTCATTCGCGCTCATTCCGGCAGAGAAGGCAATGGTAGATCTGCCTGCATCACGCACGGTATTATGGCTAATCAAGCTTTTTTCCCCTTTAAGGTTCACTAGCCCGTCCCAATCCGGTATATACCCCGCGTCATGGATATTGTTGTTAATCACTTGGTTCGAGGTGCCTTTAACCGTAAGAAGGCTGCCGGAGCTATAGGCAAGCTCGCTGTCACGGATTACATTGTTGGTACCATCCAAGATGATTCCTAGGTTGATTTGTTCCTTGGCTGTTGTATTCAGCTTATTATGAGAAATATATGTACTAGTGATGCCTTGAAGCACACAGTTATTGGTCGAACCATCCATTTTAATTGTCGAAGCTATAGTCTGAATTCCTTTAACATCTACATAGCCTTTTCCCGATAGATCGAAGGCGTCCATTCTTTTTTTTGCTTCAACTGTTTGGCTTGACGGGGTTCCACCACCTGGTGCCCATAAGTAGAGCATAGAGTTGGCTGAATCATGCCACCACTCCTTCTCTACATCCAAAGCACCTTTTATCCCTGACAAATAAAATCTGTCACCCAATCCTGGAACGTAAGCAGATCCCGGATACCTTAAAGCATCAAATGTCAATGTATGCGTTGCTGCAACATAGTCAGTAATGGTTGAAGTCAAGGCAAGCCATCCAGTTCCGCTTGTCGTCCAAAGTGTGGCTCCGTTCCAGAAATCATCTCCTCCGGGAAGAACCGCATCTACGATATGTGTGGCATTAGAACCACTATCTGCAGTTGCTCGGGTCGGCTGCAGCAAAGTACCTGTTTGATTAGGCCAACGTGCTTCATCCATCATGGCACCATTCACAAACACTTGGTTACCTGCCCCTAAGGTCCAATTCATAGGAGCTTTATAAATATTTCCACTGTCCTGCGTCCACCCTGATATAACATCATTTCCACTTACGATAACGGGTTCACCCGAATAATTCTGGTAAGTAATCTTGTTTCCCGCAGTGCCAGAATTAGCTGGGGTAACTGTTTCACGATACGTCCCACCCCTCACATAGACCGTATCCCCAGCTTGCGCCGTGAGAGCAGCCTTTTGAATCGTTAGAAACGGGGTGCTTACCGATGTTCCATTATTGGAATCGCTTCCATTTGTTGCCACATAAAAAGTGGTTCCTGCGGCCTTCACTTCAGAGCTTGGGGCTGCTACAGACAATGGTGCAATAATTAAGGCACTCAACAACAATTTCGATAATCGACTCTTCCATCGATTTGTGTTCACTTTCATTTGTACTCACTCCTCTTTGATAATTTTGTGTTCAATTATCCAGATCAAAACAAACTTCTAGAGTCTTAAGCTACGTTTCTTATTCTTAACTATTGCCTCCTTTCCAGTAAGATCCATCTATATGCCTTCTTTAAGAAATATATTGGAGGGAACCGATGATACTGGATCCCCCCTACACCTTAGTCAGAACTTATTTCTGTGTCTTTCTCCATTCGTCGACTTGCTTTTGAATCTCAGCCAGCACTTTATCGTGACCAGCTGCTTTTCGTTTATCCATCATGGCCTTCATCATTTTATCTACATCATCAAGTCCATTTGAAAGAACAAGCGCGTATTCTGTCGTAATGGCATTCAATTGTGCGACCTCATTCTCAACATTTTTACGATCAAATGTGAATGTGATGGAAGGGTCAATCACAGCGGAATCATTCAGCTTCTTTGTTTGCTCCCAAATGTCATCCGGCTGGCCAGGCACGACAAAGCTATTAAATTCGTTACCGAACAACCAGCCTGGTAATGTATAAGCGTTAGGTTTGATTTCGATTCGATTTGCAGAAACCTTCGTATAATCTTGCCCCTCGATGCCATACTTCAGCAAATTGAACAACTCTTTATTCGTATCAATCAGGTTGATCAACATCATAGCGCGGTCAGGGTTTTTGGATGTTGTGCTAATTGCGTTCAATGTACTGATTACAGAAGCTTTCGTAATCAAAGGTGGACCTGAAGGGATATTCACAACATCGTATCCATAGAGTGCTTTAAGTTCTGGTTCGCTTCCTGGTTTTTGACGGTTGTATCGGCTGAATACTTTGCCTGCCTTGAATAAGGATAACTCATCCTTAATCGTAGCAACGTCTTGCGGGAAGAAGCCCTTCTGATACCATTCTCTCATCAACTTGAACTGAGATGCTAACTGCTCGGTTTGGTAGAATACTTTCCAAGTTTTCGTATCTAGTGCAAATCCTCCAACTTGTGCAAGAGAGACCTGTCCTTCAATCGTTGGAGTAGGCTCACCGAATGAAAGCGGAATTCCTTGTCTAATAGCGGAAACGCCTGGCTCACCATCTTTAATTGCCTGGAAGACCGGTGTCAGGTCATTCAACGACTTCACTTTGGTCAAGTCCAACTTATACTTATCGACAAGATCTTTCTTCAACCACATTCCTGGCTGGTCGGCCATGATTTGGTTGTTCGGAACCGCATACGTTTTCCCGTTGACCTTAAGTGCTTCCCAAATTTCTTTCTTGAACATGTTTTTCAAATCTGGGTACTTAGCCAACAAATCGTCTAGTGGAATATAAGCACCTTTATTGACGTTATTTAAATAGTTATTCACCCAGCCTGCAGTGAAAGAGATATCATATTCTTCCCCTGAAGACATGACTAGCTGCATCTTTTTCTCATAATCGCCTGGATTGATAAATTTGAATTCAACGGTTGCGTTGATTTTGCTTTTGATAATTTCGTTTGCTTTCTCCACAACAGAAGCATAGTTTTTAGGCTCTGCACTGCGCATATACCAAACTAGCTTTACAGGCTTTAATTCTGGTTTTTGGGTTACATCTGTTTTGGCAGTACTGGTGCTGCTACTCGGAGTTTCTGTCTTTGCTGAACAACCTGTTAATAGTGCCCCTACTGTTATAATTGAAGTCAAAACCACACTCATCTTACGTTTTCTACTATACATAAACAACCCTCCATGATTATCTATTTATTATAAAACTAGAATTTGAAATTCTAATCTTAATTCGTACTCAGGGCTAACCTTTTACCGAACCCACTGTTAAACCTTTGGCAAAGTACTTTTGAAAGAACGGAAAGACAAAAAGCATCGGTGCTATGGCTAGCATACACATGGCCATTCTCATGGATTCAGTCGGCAGTTGAGCTAACACTGTAGCATCGACCTGCCCGCCACTTGACATATTCCTCAAAATTTCTTGAATGTTACTCATCATAACCTGCAGTAAATATTGAAGAGGGTACAAGGTCTGATCATTGATAAATAGAAGTGCATTGAACCATGAATTCCAATAAACAAGCAATTGCATCAAACCTACTGTTGCTAAGACTGGTGTTGAAAGTGGAACAATCATCGTCACGTAAATTCTCATCTCACCAGCACCATCGATTTTGGCCGATTCAACTAGAGAATCTGGCAGCGCCTTGAAGAAAGTTCGCATCAGAAACATATACCAGATATTCCCCAATAAAGGAAGAATCAAAGCCAGATACGTATTCTGCAAATGGAGGAATTTCGTCATTAGAATATAGAATGGAACAATACCTCCACTGAATAATGTTGTAAAAAACAAGTAGAAGGTAATGAATCTACTGTATTTAAAATCCGACCTCGACAAGGCATAGGCACACATGGAGATCATAAGCACGGACAAAAGTGTTCCCACTACTGACGTGAACAAAGTAACTTTGTACGCGTTTACAATGGTTAACGGATTCTCGAATATGTAGCGGTAAGCTTGAAAATCAAGCTTAATCGGAATTAAGCGGTAACCGAAGCTCGCGATATCGTGTTCATTGGACAATGATATCGATATGATGGACCAAAGCGGTATAAGAAACAAAGCAGAAACAGCTATGAAAAACAAATGAATCGGCAGCATGGACAGCCGGTATGACCTGGCACGAACCATTCCCTCTCCTCCCCCTTTTATCTAAAATAACGAATTATCGGCATTTATTTTGCGAACTAAAGCGTTCGTTCCGAGAACAAGCAGTAACCCTAGAATTGATTTCGTCAGTCCGGCTGCGCTTGACATCCCAATATTGCCAGACTCCATTAATGCTCTGAAAATGTAGGTGTCGACAACGTCCGTCGAGCTGTAAATGGTCGGTGAATTCATAGGAAGCTGGTAGAACAAGCCAAAATCGGCAGTAAAGATATGACCTATCGCTAAGATCGTAAGAATCGTCATTAGTGGATACAGAAATGGTACAGAAATCTTGGTAAGTATTTGCCACTTGCTCGCTCCATCGATTTTGGCCGCCTCATAATAGGTAGGGTCAATGCCTAAGAGTCCGGCATAATAGATGATAGCGCCGATACCGATCTCTTTCCACATATTAGCGATTGGCATGATATAGATCCAAGGACCCGTCATATTGTACCAATCAACAGTTCCTAAACCGAGATCGGCTAACCATTGATTTAACATCCCTGATCTTGGATTTAGAAAAGCGTATGCCATGTAGGCAATCACTACCCACGATAAGAAATGAGGATAGAACATGATCGACTGATACACTTTGAGCATCTTCTTACTTGTTATCTCATACAAGAGTAAGGCTACAAAGATGGATCCCAGCAAATTCAGAACAATAAACGCTGAATTGTATCCAAGCGTATTACGAACAATTCGCCAAAGATCGGGAGACTCGAATAAAAACTTGAAATTACTTATGCCTACCCATTCGCTTCCTAAAATGCCTTTGTTGAACTGGTATCTTTTGAAAGCGACAATCGCACCAAACATAGGTAAATAACTGATAATAAATACATAAATCACGAGTGGTAAAGTCAAAGCAAGTAAAACTTTGTTTTTGCTAAAATCCTTCCACATTTCTCTGAGCTGCATAATTCGAATCACCTCCTTCTGGCATTTATCGTAACAGATGGAGTTTCGAGTAAGATAGATACAAAAACGAAGAAACGGTTTAAATAGGGGGTTTAAATTATGTGAATAAGTTCAATCTAGACTAAATCAATTCCAAATTCGTTGTATTTCAACTATAATAAATACCATACAACCAGATTATTTCACAAAGGGAGATTCGCATGAAGAAGAGATTTTTTTATACTGGCCAGTTATATTTCTATAGCATGTTTACCAAAATCACCTTTCTACTTACTTTGATCATGCTCGCTCTCTTATTGTTTCTTCATTTCAACTTTACGAACTACAGCATACGGCTCATCAATTCGTCTAATGAGAAATTGATGAACCAGATCTATCAGAATGCTCTGCAAATCAATAACTACGTGAGAACATACGCAACCTCCATATTTAATAACCCAAATACAGCGAAATTAATGTATGGCGAAGACATTCCCATTCTAGATGTGCGTAACAGCATGAATATCATCGATACCTCATTGGGAAGTGCGCCCTTTATTTATTCTGCCAATGTTTATAATGGAAGAACGAACACGTACTATACGATTGGACCGAATCCAGTTATTAGGAAAGATCAGTATTTCGATACGGAATTGGTTCAAATGTTTAAAGATCCGAAGGGTTTACTGCCGCTCACACCTACTCCCAGAAAAATTCCAATTTCAGAATTGGAGCCAATGAAGTTCGAAAATGTATTTTCCTACACATTGCCTGAATATTTTTCTGATAAAAGGTTGAAGAATGCGCTTGTCATCAATGTCCGAATGGATTGGATATTTAATACCCTGGCTTCCTATCAAGAAAACGATTCCTTAAACGGCAATAATATCTTGATCATCGATCATAACGGGAAAGTCATTGCGAATTCAGATCAAGAAAAAGACTTATTCTTAAGCAGCTTATCCGATGAACCTGTGGTTTCCCAATTATTAGCATCACCTAACAAATCAGGCGTTTTGAAAGCTGATTTTAAAGGCACTTCATCTATCATAACTTATATTTCTTACGAAACATCGCCATGGATTCTGGTAAATATTACACCTTACAAATATATTGCCGGAACCGTAAGCAAGCTGAAAGCGATTACAATATCAATAGGTCTGGTTATGCTCATAATCTGTCTCATTACGGGCTTTTTACTCTCCAAAAATCTCTATGATCCCGTACGAAATCTCAGAAAAACAATTGGACGTCTGAATAAAACACAGGTTCCGAATCGGGAGCATAACAATGAATTCGAATACATCACGGATTCCATTCAGACTACCCATTATCAGCTGACTTCTCTGGAGGATTTCCGAAAAACAAATCTCTTCACGTTGAAACAAAATTATTTGAATGATCTCCTCTTGAGTAAAAACGTGAAAGACGTAGATTATGCAGCGCTTTTCAAACAGCACAATGTACATTTTGATCCAAAAAGCAGTATCGCTCTTATTCTGTTTAAAACAGATCAATATGCAGCCTTTCATGCCAATTACAGCTCGAAAGACCAATCCTTATTGAAATACTCACTGCTTAATATTGCTAACGAAATCATAAATCCGTATTATCATTGCGAATCCATCGATGCGGGAAGTGATCACGTTGTTACCTTATTAAATATAGAGATATACAGCGAGGACGAACAGAGTTCCATGGCTCAAACCGAACATTTGACGAGTTTAGTACAAGAAATTCAGAATGTATATGCCAAATACTGCGCCATTAGTGTATCCGCCTTTATTAGCGAACCGGTTGCATCGATTATGGATGTTCGCGCCTTATATGAAACGACACTGGAGCTTTCCCATTATCGTATCAAATACGGTCATGCGTGCCTTTTAACACAACAATCTATAAATAAGGAAAAATGGTCCGATTTTAGTATCAATACAGCTGCGGTGCAGCATTTTCTAGATTGTATTCAGAAAGCCAAATTAGAAGAGGCCAAAGCAGCCTATTGGGATCTGATTCAGGAATTGACAGACTGCAGCTTCAATACCATCATGTTTACGTTATCTTATTTATCCTCAAGCATCTTTAATATGGTGAATCTTATGGAGAAAAATGGCACCATATCCTTTGGTCTAGATTTCGTTTCTTTTGATAATAAAATTAAATCTTTTGAAGTATTCGACCAGATTAATGCTGAATTTATTGCCCTTGTTGGAGCTATTGTAGGCAAAATCGAACAAAACCGTACCGAAAAATCGGATATTGTCGTTTCCAACGCCATGCGATTCATTGAAACGCACTATATGGACAGTTCCTTATCCTCCAGTATGGTAGCTGATCAATTTAAGCTAACTCCTGCCTATTTAGGAAAACTATTTCGTGAGTATTCTTCTCGATCTATCGCCGACTACATATCAGAAATCCGTCTAGTCAAAGCTTCAGAAATGCTCAAGGACTCCCCTTGGATTGTAGATGAGATTATCGAAAAAGTTGGTTGGGAAAACAAAAAGCATTTCTTCACTTTATTTAAAAAACGTTTTGGGACAACCCCCACGGAATATAGACTTAAATCAAGAGTAAGTGACATTCAGGAGATTTAGCAGTAGGTAGTAAAAAGAAGCGGCCTTTTCTCTTATTCGAGAAGGCCGCTTCTTCTATTGTACCTGTTGTGGAATTGGATCTGTTAATTCGTGTCTTATTTCCAGACGCCGGCGTATGGAATGTCCGCCGCAGAGGATAGCTGCAGATCGGATTCCTCCCATTGACCAGGCATTAGATAAATTCCCTCTTTTGTTTTCATGAATGCAGGCCGAGGACCGAAAGCGAAATGGTCCGGCAAGGTTCGTTCCCCGCCGACCCAGCTCATATCGCGTCCGAAACGCTCTTCATCTTTCCGGCCAAGGAGCTGATATACGTCCCGGCCAAAATAATCCGTGATCGTCCAATGCTGATCCCTCTCCATCCACATGCAGCCATTGCCGAGAAGTACCGATGTTCGACTGCCTGCTTCTTTATCGTTCAGATCGGTCCAAAATGTCTCATCCGCCCCATGACGCGCTACAAGATAGAGAAGATCATGCGTATGCCAAGCGGTCGATGGAGCGACATCTGCTTCATTGTCCCAGCCCGTCGCAGAAGCGAAGTAGCCTCGCGCATTTTGATAAGTGGCATAAGTACAGTCGGAACCCACTAAGTATTCGTTGAGTTCGGTATCTGGTACATGCCGGATATATTGATCCACCGCGTACAAGGTCATCCCCATTCCGGCTATAAGCATCGGCTCGTCCAGCTTCGCCCAAAGAATTCCTGATTTGTACCAGACCCGATGCATCCTTAGCCACCCTCTGCTGTCGTTCCAAACGCTTCTGACAACGTGCCGGCAAAGCGCCCCTGCATGCGTCATGTACCGCTCATCCCCAAACAATTCGTAAGCTAAAACGAGGGGGCCGATCAACAAACCGTAATATTCGCCGGGTTCTGTGCTAGTTTTGTCTTTATCATAACGGTAAGACGCCTCGCAATCCATGTCCGGTAGCCCCCGGAAGTGAAACTTCTCGATCATATAGTCCAATTGCTTCCTGAGTTCTTCGCGTCGCTCCTCGCCCCCGCCGAACGCTCGAAGATGCAGCAGTTTCCCCCAGATACGGGCATATTCTTGGTTGCTGATGGCTCTTCCCTGCTTGTACATAATGCCGAAAGGATATATTCTGTCGATCGCTTCGAAATTACGCTCCATCGCAGAACGGATTTCCGTCTTTATCTCGTCGCTCAGAAAGTCTTCCCCGTACTTCAAAGTAAGACCAAGAGAGACGTTGGCGATTCCATTATGGATTAAGCCGAATTTGGCGCTCTCCCCAATCTGGAAGCCGATATGGGCATATTGTCCGTCTGCCTGGAAGCTGGATGTCTGAAAGCGTATTAGTTGAAGAAGTTGATTCTCCAGCTCAGATTCTCGTCTCTCCTTAATAAGCATCGACAAAGCAGGCATCAACGGACTCCCCCATGTACTGTGGCTGCTGGTGAAATCCCCCCAACGATAAGGATTCGAGCCCCATACAGAATGATTATGAAATCCATGAATTGCACCGCTCGGCTGCACCCATGACAGCAGCCAATTAGCCAGTTTTCCAGCATGTGGACGTTTATTCATCGACTGTTGACTCCTTCATTAATTGATCTTCATAGCTAATACAGCTATTTTACAACAACCCGCTGTGACAAAGTTTAGCAGTATTTCACCGAAATGTTGTAATCGTGCACAAAACAGGACCCTATGCTAAAATATTGTTAGAAGAATTTTTATCGGAACCGGAGTTGTCCTACTTATGAAGCGACTTGAGAATGTCAGCCTCGCCTCTACGCCTTATCGGTTAAGCTACCGCCGTTATACGGATCGTGACTTTACCGGCTATTACCATTACCACCAAGGCATGGAATTCCTATACATCTACAACGGAAAGGGTCATATCACCGTTGGCAGACAGATAATTAAAGTGGAACCAGGTACTTTGTTTTTCTTCCAACCGTTCCAGCTTCATAGAATTCAAATGGACGTCTCTCCTCAGCACCCCTATGAAAGAACAATTATTTCATTTGAACCGACTATATTTGATCCTTATTTCGAAGCATTCCCTCATTTACGACAATATTACCGCCGATTGTGGCAGGATGCATTGCCGATCCAGATGCTTCAAGGATTAGCAGGGGAAAATGAACTATCGCGTATGTTTGAGCTGTTTCACAGGCGGTTATCGCAGATCAAAGGCAGCAACTACCTGCATGAATTCGCCCTTTTGACGGTTAGATTGCTGCATGCTCTTCAGGATATGGGATTTGGCGATACAATAATGGAGGAATCAGGCGAGGCTACAGAAGCAACGCGTCCTAAGCGTCATTCCGAATCTATTATGGCGTGGATTGAGGAGCATTATCATGAGACTTTCAATCTTTCACAATTAGCTGATGCGTTGCACTTGACAAAGACGTATATCTCACGTATTTTCCGCGAGGAAACCGGTAGCAGCCTGATGGAATATGTAACAGCCAGAAGAATTCGCCAGGCAAGCTGGTTGCTTCATGAAACCGATCTGCCAGTGGAGCACATTGGGGAAAAGGTCGGGTTCCCGAACTTCTCTTACTTCTGCCAAGTGTACAAAAAGCATATTGGCACTACACCTAACCAATCTCGCAAATAAAAAGGATTAGTTTCCGCCCATTAAAATGACATCAATATTCCCTGTCATATTGCTGCCAAGCGCACAAAAGGCTGTCCCAAAGTCATTTAGACTTTGGGACAGCCTTTTGATGTAGGATCAGACATAGGGAATGACGATTGTAAAGGTGGTTCCATGACCATTGGATGACACTCGGATGCTTCCCCCCATATCGTGAATAATTCGCTGGCACACGGATAACCCGAGTCCTGTTCCTGTAGCTTTGGTCGTAAAAAACGGATCGAAAATTTTATCGATGATAAACACTGGAATACCCGAACCTGTGTCATGAATACCTATGCAGACGTTTCGCTCAGCTGTGTCCACTTTCGCTGAGATCGTCATTACTCCTCCATTCGACATGGCTTCGATGGCATTTTTGCATACATTCAAGAATACTTGCTTGAGCAGTTCCTCATTCGCAATAACTTCTGGTAAGTGATCGGATGCCTCATATTGCTGATGCACATTATATAGAATTGCTTCATTATTGATAATCGGCAAAATCCCTCGCAGCACCTCAGAAATATCGGTGAGTCCATAGGAAACATGTTTAGGTTTGCTAAGCAACAGAAACTCATTCACCAGCTCGTTAATCCTATTAATTTCGTTGAGCATCAATTCGGTGTAGCTTTGCTCCTTGCTCATGCCCTGTACTTCAAAGGTGCGTCTAAGCACCTGAAGAAACCCTTTAATTGATGTCAACGGGTTACGAATCTCATGAGCGGTGCCCGCAGCAATCTGTCCGATCATCGCAAGTCGGTCGCTGCGTTGAACCATTTCCTCCAAAGAGCGCATATTGGTCACATCTTTGAAAATGATGTAGGCGCCTACCGTATTCCCTTGATTGTCTTTGAGCAAATTGGAATCGAGCAGCAGCTCAAAGCGTTCATGATTATTCGTCCACGAGACCGCATGGTTACGCACAACTATACCATTCAAAATGGTACGCTGAACTAATCGGTGTTCACAGGGAACTGCAGCAAACACCTCATCCAAGGACATGTTCAGAATCGGATCGCGTTCCAAACCAAGAATTTGGCATGCCATATCACTAATATCAACCAATGTGAAGTCCTTACTAATTAATATGACACCTAAATTAATATCCTTCAAAAAAACATCCGAAAAACGCTGCAGCAAATTTAAGTGTGAACATTCTGTCCGGTTCATCATGACAATTAAGTACACTAACTTCTCATCACGAATGAGTTTAACCATCGAAAATTGATATTGTATAATCTCGCCACTCTTGCTCACCATGAAACCATGGGGGCATTCTACTGAGCCCGACTCACCGCCAAAATATAATTCGTATAGCTCTTGAAGCGAAGTCTTCACCTTAAATAGCTGGGAGAACGGTATGCTCGAAATCTCCTCTGCCGAATAACCCGAAAATTTCAAAAATTGGCTTGTTGCAAGGATAACACGTTCCTCTTCATCCACAACGAGTATACTGCTGTGTATGCTTTGATTTAGCAGGGTTCGCACTTCTTCTATGGATACCATGTAATGTTGAGTGTCATGAATAGACAATTCAGCAGCACTCCTTCTCTATCAAACCATTTCGCCATCGCCGGGAAAATTAAACATCCACTCCAAGGTTCTTCAAATTATTGAAGCTGGTCGCCAAGCATTCAAATGGATCTCGGCCATAACAGTCGTCTTGTTCAACCGGGGCCCATTCAACACCAACTTGTTTACACGCCTCCAAAATTTGGGCGTAATTCATATTACCTTCACCAATCTCGGCAAATCGCTGTTCGCCATCACTCATCACTGCAAAATCTTTCAAGTGAACGAGTTTCATTCTTCCTTTCAATTTGTTTATCCATTGTATCGGGTCCGCTCCGCCAGATTGTACCCAGAAGAGATCAAGTAAGAATTCCACTGCTTCTGGGGCTGACTCCTCAATGAGGATTTCCAACCCGCTTTTCCCACCAAATTTTGCGAACTCAAAAGAATGGTTATGATAGAAGAATTGCAATCCTGCCTGTTTTAATTTTCTTCCAATTTCCGATGCTTCTTTTGCGAAAGTAACAAATCCTGCTTTGCTGCTGCGATTTACCAGCGGCATACCTCCTAATCCCACATATTTGCAATCCCAAATCTTATGCTTTTCAATAACAGCATCTAAGTTATCGGTTAAATCCGCGTATGGAATGTGGGTCGCACAGATTGTCAGTTGTTCCCGGTCTGCAATTTCTTTCAATTCCTTATTATCGATAGGACCTATACCTGAAACTTGAATGGCATTATAGCCGATTTGTTTAACCTTTCTAAGACTGATTGAGATATCCTCGGGAGTTTTCAAAAAATCCCTTAATGTATAGAGCTGTGCTGCTATTTTCATTTCATCACTCGCTTTCATAGATAATTTCTTTTATTTCTTTCTTGAACATCCCCCTGGTAATTAACAGGTAGTTGTGTAGTTTTAGCTAAATAAAAAGCAAGGTCTATAGCGTCTTCCCAAGTGGTTCGTTTATCCATCACAAATCCCTTACCTGCATGCACGAGAGAGATGGCATATCCCGGATTCAGATCTTCAATACGAATCTCATCGTTCATACGAATACCTCCTGATGTATGACTCTCACACTTCCAAACTCAGTCTGATAATCTCAGAGCCTGTCAGATGGACGTTCAATTTCCACGTATGCGGGAAGCATTCGCATCGAATCGGCAGCGATTCTCCCGATTCGGTCTCTGCAACCAGAAGGCTATTTGAATTATTCGATCTGACGAACACAGTAAGTTCTGTGTCTCCGCTACCTTGAACCGTCAACTTAGCTCCCTGTTCGTCTTCACGCAAATCAATGACGTCCGTTTCATTGTCAGCTGTCATTATTCCCACATTTGTTGACAAGGTGATCATATGCATGTCATCCCGGTTGACGGACACTTCAATCTCCTGATCTCCCCATAGCAAGGCTGTTCCAACAGGAGATAAGCTTTCTTCCCACCAATTGATATTAAGCGTGTAAATCACACGCAAGCCGTCTTCCCTATCATAAACCGTAAACCCGATGTCCGAGCTACCAACTATCCAGCCTCGCTCACGTTCCCTTTCTATAACGGACGCCCCAAAGCCATGCAACAACTGTTCATACCATCCCCGAACCCGCTGATCTGCAGGATACGCTTTCGCATTCACATACAGAACCTTTCCTTTTCCCAACTGATGCTCCAGAATCAACGGGTCTCCGTTGGCGCTTGCCGCTAGGACAGCGGCAGTCAATGTCTCTAATCTACCGATTTCGAGCGTTTCGCCTGTATCCAGCTTCGTGCTTTGATAGCCTGTAATCTCGGCGCCAATCAATTGCTGAATGTCTGGGGAATCAACCAGAGCTGGCGCTTCTCCATAAGCATCCGAACGACTTTTGGACGCGTACAGATGCGGCAGCCCGATGAGTAGCGTTCCGCCTTCCCGCACGTACCTGATCCATTTTTGGATTTGCGCCGCATCCGCCGTATTCCAGCCAAGAAAGGCCATGTACGCGTAGCTTCCAAGTATCTGATCATCCGCCTCAACGGGAACGATGTCCGCGATGCCATACGGTGTACCGGTATAGTAGCCGACCGGTTCAGAGGGGCACGGATGTCTGTAAATTGGCGAAAGAACCGACCGTGGATAAAAGACATTTAATAGATCCCAGCTTTCTTCCGGAGCGGAAAACGCCCATTCATCCCCCTGTTGGGCCCATACATTCCTGCGACCAAAACACGTCCACCCGTCATTCTGTCCATGCAAAAACGCCATCGGCCCGTGCAGCCTGCCCCTCCGGGTATGCGTACGAACAAACCTGTAGAAATTCCGCTGTTCGTCCGTATGACGGCGACAAGCCACGCTGAACCTCTCCAGATCGGCAAAACGCTCTTCCAGTCTCCATAGGCCTTCTTCCGTATTGATCTGATCGACTCCGTGCATGTAACACAAATATAAAGCAAGCCGATACCGCCGATAACGTTGTTCAGTATCGTGTGGCGTCGTTGACCATTGTACTGCCAGATGCGCGCCGAAACTGTCACGACCGTATGCACGAGATGCCCCTCGAAGCGCTGAAATAATGACTTCATGCGGACCGTACATCAATTCCGCTCCTTGCCAAGAAATCCCGGCCTGGTATAAATATTTGAACAAGACGGAAGGTCCTGTGTGCCTCGACGCGTAGTGCGGAACGAGCCCGACGTTCTTGACGAACTGTTGAGCAGCCTGTTCCATGTCCATCGCCGCCCGCGGATCCAAATTATAGTAAATGCCATGCGATGTTCGCACAGGCGTTTGGAATACGACATTCCCTTCCAAGCGCGACATTCTGTTCAGCAAGTCGCTATATAGCTCCCGTTCGGCGCCAGAACGTGCCCCCCAGTAACTAGAAAATCCATCTCGTTCATGCGCTTGACTTCCCAGATAGTTAGGACCGTCTAGCGTCTTTCTGTCCGGATTAACACCGCATCCAGACAACTCTCTGCTTTCGACGATCAGGGCGTATTGCAGGCCAAGTTTTTCGCATAGTTCCTTCGTTTGCTTCCAATCCCGCTCTCTGAGTGATCTCGTACCCGACCACCGGTAGACAGGACGGAATGTGGTCATGTTGCCGATCTGTTGGTTCATATACCAAGTAAGGAAATATGCCATTTCGTGGGTATCCGTTTCGATGTAAACGGGGTCGGATGTTCCGGTCAGCACATGATCGTCGTCTCGTTCGACGGCACGTTCCACTGTATCACTCCACGTACCGTATTCGGTGCACAGCTCGATCGTCGCTCTTCCTCCGGTACGTTCCGCGAAAAAGCGGATCTCGTTAAGTCCTTGGCATTCCGTTATAAACTCGCTTTGTTCTGGCTGGATGTGCGATCCACCGCTCACCGAAACTTGAACCTTGATACCCGGCTGCCCCGCTTGAACCCATACGCCAAAAGCTTCGCCGGCGGTTACGATGTCCGGGCATGACACAATACCGAAATCACCAGGCCGACTGACAAATTCGACCGATCTCAGCTTGTAGGGAAGCGGTTCCCGATAGTCGGATTCAAGTGTGATCGTCATGTCATGATCCCCCGAATGAAGGACGCCATGAGGAATATCGAACTCGGACACCGGCCAGCGGTAATCCCGTTGAAAACATTCTCCCTCACATACAGTCTGTCCATTGATATTCACGCGGAACTTCGCCCATTCTTTTTTGGACAAGTTCCGTCCCACCCAGGAAAAAGAAGTGGAAAACGGCACGGAAGGCGCAAACGGGGGAAGCAGATTGAGGGATCCCTCCGCTTTCAGGCATGGATCTTCCAACCAGACGTTTCCAGAATAGTGGCTTCCGGTAACGTGTACGAGCAAGCAGGCGAGCTTGCCTTCGACCGGGATTACGACGCTTTTTTGCTCCCAACCGCACGTGCCTGCACCAATGTCGATCCGATAAATCGCATCCGGTGTTTCGGAAATATCCCGTGGATGCTTCCCTTCCTTTAGATAAAACACTTCCGCCACCATCTCGAGTGATCCACCCGGCAACAGCTCCACTTGTTCTTTTTTGCACCAAACCGACATCCCTAACGATTTAACTCCGGCATTCCTTACTTCTGGGAATTCACCTTCGACCTCGTTCCAGACTACTTTGGTGTAAGCTTCCCGTGGATAATCCTCACCTGTACTTCTCAAGTCCAGACTGAATCGGCTATGGTGGGTGACAGGTTCGCACAAACTATCGTCGATCAAACGGTAAAGCGGAGGAAAGTGCTGTTCCGTCATCCAAATGGGGGGCAGATCAACTTCCCCGGTGAGCCTTAATCTGTAGTTCCGGCCATCGCTCGGGAGCCATCCGATATCGTTTCCCGAAAAGCGCAAAGAAACGCTTTCGCCAGCCCTCAGGTATCGATAGCCCTCATGCGTGATTCCATCTCCAGAGAAGCACCCCTCCGGCAAGTGATACAACCGCTCAAAGCCGTAATCACTATGGCCTACTTCTTCAAGAGATCTTACATTCTTTTCTATAGATGGGTTCATTGGTTATCTCTCCAATCACTATCTAGCTTTTTATAGAATGCATCTAAATTAATAGATTCGCCATTATTTAATCGGGATTTTTCCGCTGCAAACGCCATCAGATGACTGCGTACCGAAGCGGCTGCGGATGTAAGGCTCTCACTGCCATTGTAGTCGCGTACTTCCTTCAGGAAGCTACGGACAATGCTGCTGTCTCCGCCCCCATGCCCTGACGTCTGTTTTGGGATTTGAATCTCGATGTTTTCATGAGTAAGGAAATCCATAACCGTAATTTTGTCTTCTTCGCCGCGAATCTCACCCTTTGTACCCATAATCTGAATGCGCCGTTCCTGGTGTCGAGTGAATCCGCACATACTGAATGTTGCCGTGGCGCCGCCCGCGAATTCCATGTTGACGACTTGATGGTCCACTACATTGTTATCACTCTTGTAGACACAGCGACCGTAATCCGTTTCCTTCAAGCCCTTCACAATGTTTTCCCGCGTAAGCTCTTCGGTAAAATGCCGCGCCCAAGCTTTCCCTTCGCCAAAGTAAAAGCGTGGCGCCGAATATGGGCACGTTCCTTCCACTGCACAGCTGATGCAAGTATCCGAAGAGCCCTCTGGCGCGTTGCCGGAATGGAAATGCTTCAGAGAGCCGTAGGAGCTGACGCGCAGGCAAGATTGATCCATCAGCCAAGATAAGACATCCATATCGTGACACGATTTGGCTAGAATCATTGGGCTTGACTTGTCAGAGTTGTTCCAATTCCCCCGTACAAAGCTATGTGCCATATGCCAGTAACCGACGTTTTCGTTCAGCTGAATGGAAACAACCTCACCGATACGGCCTTCTGTAAGAAGGCGCTTAATTGCCGACCAGAACGGCGTGTACCTGAGCACGTGACAGATCGTAAGCAGCCGTCCGTTCGCTTTGGAGGCCAATTCCATCTGGATACATTCCACAGGATCTGGAGACATCGGTTTCTCAAGCAAAACATGATATTTGTTCTTTAACGCTTTTAACGTTGGCTCATAATGCATCCGATCCTGTGTAGAGATGATTGCCATATCGGCCAGCTGCGGCTCTTCGAGAATTTGCTCCCAAGACGTATATTGACGCTCCGCCGGAATGCCGTGCTGCTCCGCGAATTTGGCCAACCGTTCCGGATTCGTTTCGGCCACAGAAACGAATTTCAATTCATGCGGATAATCCAGCGCATACTGTGCATACGCAGCTCCTCTGGCTCCTGCACCTATCATAATTGCTGTTAGCTGTTTCATTAGACATTCTCCTATTTATACTTTCGAATTTCCCGGACCATGTGTCCGTTTTCGTTCACCAGTACAATTCCCAATTTTTATAAACCCTTACAAGCGCTTCAAAGTAAAAATAGTCCCCCCAAATGCAGCATTCATCGATACCGTTGCCAGGGAACGGCTTGCCGTAAACGCCATGCAGCAATATACCATTGGAACACGGATCAGTCTTGGCCGTATACCCGTCAGCCAATGATTTCAGGATAAGCAGCGAGGCATTTTCGTAAGTGCGCTTGTTTATGTTCGACAAGGGTAAATGCTTGGCAAGCTCCAGCATACCGCATGCGGCGATAGCCGCCGCAGAGCTGTCTTTCTCTTCGTCACCCTCGGTGAAAATTAAATCCCAGTAGGCCACGTAATCGTCCGGAAGTCTGTTCAAAAAGTAATTCGTCACTTTTTGCCCCATGTCGAGCAATCCGGAATCCCCTGAGTAAATGTAGCTGAGTGGAAAACCGTACATCGCCCAAGCCTGCCCGCGCGACCAGCATGAATCATCGGAGTATCCTTGCGCTGTCTTACCGTATTTCGGTTCACCCGACTCCACATCCATGTAGAACGTGTGGTAGCTGGATGCGTCGTCTCTGATCAAATAAGCGGCGGCCTGCTTGACGTGATTTTCCGCAGCGCTATAATATTTCCGTTCACCGGTCATTTCGGAAGCCCAGTATAACAGCGGCAAATTCATGCAGCAGTCGATGATCATGCGACCGCGCTGGGTTGGGTTGTCCAGATTTCCCCAAGCCTGGATGATTCCCGCTTTCTCGAAATACCGCTCAAGAAGCAAATCAGCTGCTTGGAGTGCCGTTCTTTTCGCTTCCTCGTTACCGGTTAGCTTGTAGGCGGAAACACAAGAGAGCGTATAGAGGAATCCCAGATCATGAGTGGCTGTATGTTTTTTATCCTCTAACCGTTTCCGGTAGCTTTCCAACTGCCCTTCAGCTGTTAACCGATATTTCATATCTCCTGTAACTTCATAAGCCAGCCACAGCATCCCCGTCCAAAATCCTGGGGTCCATTCCATATTGTCCCATGGTTCGTATACGTTGTTTATGCTGGACGGCGACGGAAACTTGTCTGTAAACGTCTCCAGATTCCGATCGATTTGCGATAACACGTATTGAATCGCGTCTTCGCAAAAAGATTTAGTCAGAATAGTAGCTTCGTCATATTTCCTCATATCTCGTATTCCTTCGTCTTTAACCCTTAACATAAGAGCTCTCCTCCGAAATTCAACTAAAACTCTATACGAGTTTGCGAGATTAACACTAACCCACATAGCTTTCAAGTATTTGATCATCCCATGCAAAAAACGCCATCGGCCCGTGCAGGCTTCCAGACGTTTATGTATGCTATTGGGATTTAAGCCCTAAACAATGGGAACCCCTTCCTTTACTCCTTGATCGCCCCGATCATGACGCCTTGGACGAAATACTTTTGCAAAAACGGATATAGACAGAGGATCGGTAACGTCGAGACGATAATCGTCGCGTATTTGATGGTTTCTCCAATGGCATATTTGTCATCGCTTGCAGAACCTGCCGATAATGAATCGGTGTTATTCGAGATCAAAATATCGCGGAGCACGAGTTGGAGCGGATACATTTCGGTGTTCCGCAAATAAACCAGTGCGCTGAAATAGGAATTCCAATGTCCGACCGCATACCATAAAATCATGACAGCAATGACCGGCATCGACAGCGGAATAATGATGCGAAACAAAATCGTCCAATCGTTTGCTCCGTCCATTCTTGCCGATTCCTCTAAACTAACTGGAATGCCCTGGAATGCGGTGCGCATGATGATCATGTTAAATGTATTGATCGCGCCGGGTATGAGAAGCGCCCACATTGTGTTCATCATGCCAAGCTTGTCCACGAGTAGGTAACTCGGAATTAAACCGCCCTGGAACACCATCGTTATAACAATAAAAAACATGATGATATTTTTGAAATATAAATTCGGTCTGGACAACACGTAAGCGCCGATCGACGTCATGAAGAGATTGATTGCCGTACCGAGCACCACGTACAGCAGCGTGTTCTGGTACCCTTTCGCGATCATCGGGTTATTGAATACGGCTTTGTAGGCGTCAAGATCGAAGCCTGCCGGACGGAGCATCAGCCCGCGATGCTGCAGCAATGAGGTTGCATCGCTGAGAGAGGCGAACAGCACGTACAAGAACGGGTATAAGGTGACGGTGCAAAGGCCGATCATCAACAGCGTATTGAAGTAGCTGAACGTTCGTTCCCCAATCGTTAGTTTCATGTGCTTATTTCCTTTCTAATCACTTAAAGATGAATATATACCTACCACAGCTTGTTCTCGCTGAGCCGCTTGCTGATGCTGTTGGCGGCTACGATCAGAATCAAGCTGACAACGGAGTTGAAAAGCCCGACGGCCGCAGTAAAGCTATAGCTCGCTTCCAATACCCCTTTGCGGTAAACATAGGTCGAAATGACATCCGCTGTTTCATAAGTGAGAGGATTGTACAAGAGAAGCACCTTTTCACTGCCAACCGACAGCATATTGCCCATTTGCAAAATAAACAAAATGACGATCGTGGGCATGAGACCGGGAATCGTGATGTGCAGCGTCTGCTTCCAGCGGTTAGCCCCGTCCATACGGGCGGCCTCGTACAGCGTCGGATCTATGGTTGCCAATGTCGCCAAATAAATGATCGAACCCCAGCCGATTCCTTGCCATATGCCAGAGGAAACAAACAAGAAGCGGAACCAGCCCTGTTCCTTAATGAAGTCAATCGGTTCGATGCCGAATGAGCCAATGATTTGGTTAATGAGACCGGTGCGGCCCAAAAAGTCGATCATCAAACCCGCAACAACGACGATCGAAACAAAATGCGGCAAATAGGAGATGGACTGTACGACCCGTTTAAATATACTATTGCGAATCTCGTTGAGCAGCAGTGCCAAGATGATTGCAGCAGGAAATCCAAATATAAGATCGTATATACTAATCAAAACGGTGTTCTTGATCAACCGCCAGAAGTAAATTCCGTTGAAGAAGCTTTCAAAATGTTTGAAGCCGATCCATGGACTCCCCCAAACTCCTTTCACAGGAGAAAAGTCTTTAAAGGCAATTAGCAAACCGTACATCGGTCCGTAATGGAAGATGAGGTAGTAAGCGATAACTGGCAAAGCCATTAAATAAATGGCCCAATGACGCTTCAAATCGGCACGAATAGTTTGCCAGACGGTCGGATTTCGATAAATTTTGGTTGAGGTTCTGCTTGCCTGAACGGTTCCGGTATTTTGCGTCATCGTCTCTCCTTACCTTTCTTTATAGATACGATATAAGATCTGGGAGATGAACCTATCTCATCTCCCAGTCCAAACTCTCGATTAACGCTTGTTGAAGCGTTCAAGAGCCGCTTGTTGAATTTTGATTCCATCCTCGATACCCATGCTCTGAATCTTATTGACGTATTTATCAAAGTTATCAATCGGCTCCACGCCCATGATGAACTTAAGAAACATTTCGTCTTGATACGTCTGAATATCCGTCATGATCGAAGCGAATTTGCTGCTCTCTTCCTGCGTTGGCGTAACGAGCGGCATTTTGCGCTCGGCTGTCGGTTTGGACCAAATTTCCAAAGCACTCCTCTGCTGTGGAAGTGCGAGATATTGCAATTGGAAATTGTCACTGAGCACGAATGGTGCGCTCCAGCCCGCCCGGACGTACTTCGCTACCGATTGCGAGAGGGGAACTCCAGCCGGAGGGTTTAAAACTTCTGGCATGAATACAGCTTTACCATTCTCCGACTTGTAACTAACACCTTCTACGCCGTAGTTGAATAAACTATTACCTTTTTCGCCGTAAGCGTAATCGAGCCATTTGACTGTTTCAATGGGGTTTTTGTTGCTTGTCGTGATTACGGCTCCGACGCCGTTAGTAGCAAAGTCTCTTTGCCCCCAAATCGCTTTGTCCCCAGCTTTCAATACCGGATATGGAGCAGCGACAAGTTGGAAGTTCGGGTCTTTCTCCTTCATGAGGCCAGCGAACTTGCCTATGCCTCCTCCGACGAAATTTGCGGATGCACCCAAGAGGTTCGTCGTCATTTTGTTATCGAACAATTTATCGTTCGGAGCTGGGAAATCCCTGTCAAGCAGACCTTCCTTATACCATTTGTTCATCGTTGTCAGGAATTCCTTATACTCCGGCTGAATTGGGCCGTATTTAACTTTGCCACCGTCTTGATAATAGCTGTAATTGATTCCCCATGCGCCAAGGAATGGAGCATCGGATTTGAACAACTCCTTATCAAGGTAAATTGGGATTTCGTCCGCTTTGCCGTTGCCGTTCGGATCTTTTTCTTTAAACGCTTTCAACACGGTATACCATTCGTCGATCGTCGTCGGCATTTTCAGCCCGAGCTTGTCTAACCAATCTTGACGGATCGTCGGTCCAAAGAACACTCTGACCTTGTCATCACCACGAATAAACGGAAACATGTACATGCTGCCTTCGTCCGTCGTGACTTGCTTTTTCCAGTCTGGGTGTGCGTCCAACAGTTTTTTCAGATTCGGTGCATACTTATCGATCAAATCGTTCAGCTTTATAATTTTGGCGTCTTTAATCGCTCTTTCAGGTCCTCCCGGATAGTACGACGTCCCTGCAGTCCAGTTCGTTTCGAGAACGTCCGGCAGTTGACTTGAGGCAAGCATCAGGTTGAACTGTTCTTTGGCCTGCTGGACTTCAAGCGGTGGATGCTGGAATTCGACCTTCACGCCGGTTATTTTTTCAAGCTCTTTGTACATTCCCATTTCAGCGTAGGTTTTCATTTGTGATGAGGCTGCAGTGTTGTTAGCTACCCAGTAGGTCAGATTCGTCAGCTTCGGCGGCTGCGATTCTTTATTTGACTGCGGTGACGCTGATGGCGTCTCCGCCCCATTTTGCTTGCTGCAAGCCGCAACCGAAATCGTGAGCGCGGAAATCAGTATGATGGAACCTACTTGTTTCAATTTTTTCTTCATCGTTTTTGCCTCCCTTTTAATTGTCAACCGTTTGCTGCTGTTTAAAACCAAGCTATTGTTTTCCTAGCTTCTGGTTCCTAGTGTAGCCTCACGAAGCCGAAAATGAATAGGCTCTTTATTTCATTTCCTGTGTATTTTCGTAAGAAATGCAGGATAGAAGTAAAGAAATCACTAGATATTAAAAATCGTCAGTATATACGTCCATAATGAAATATGGGCAGCCCGCGAAGAGGCTGCCCTTTTATATGTCTGAACCTGTTTTGGCTGGCATCATCGTTTCACGGTATTTGCCCGGCGTAATGCCCTCCAGCTTTTTGAAGGCGCGGATGAATACGACATAATTATTATACCCGAGCTTTTCCGCGATTTGCGCAATGGTCAGATCCTTGCTTCCCAGCAGTTGTTTGGCGATTTCGATCCTCTTATGCGTCACATAATCTAACAGATTTTTCCCCTGATTTTTTTTGAAGAAAGTAGAAATATATTGCGGAGTCATCCCGAAATGATCCGCGATATGCGCTAGTCCGAGGTTCGGATCATCGATACTCTGGTCAATCAGGGTAATAATCTCCTGCAGCAGTTGCGTATTGTGATCGGATCGGTCCACATTGAACGTACGGGTAAGTGTGTCATACAGCTCCTTCGTTTTCAGGTGCATATCTTGCGCCGTCGGATAGCTGAAAACCGCTTTGATCGGATCGAAGTCCGCTCCAAGCACTTCCTCCTGGTTCATTTTCGTGGAGTTAAGGATTTTTAAAAACGTGCTCGTTACGTTAAAGAACAGGCATTTCCCAAGCTCCGGCGTCATGTGGCTTGAATCGAAATTCATGGAATAAATCTTATCGAGCAGTTTCTCAACATTGTCGGTGTCGCCGCTCCGAACGAAATTGGTGAGCTGTATTTCGATTTCAAGCGAATAATAGTAGTGCTGCTTGGCATCGATAATATCTTCGAAATGGATAATGGCATTTTTCCCCACAATGAGTCGATATTCTAGAGCCGCCAGCGCTTCCGGGTAAGAATTGCGAATCGCTTTGGGACCCTGGTGAATCCCTCCGGTCGCCACTGTCATGTCGATTTTGAACCTTTGCGAGATGACGTTGTAGAGTGACTGAGCGATTTCCCGAATATCAGTTTCGGCGAATTGATCTCGACCCGCCTCCAGGTTGACAAGAAATACGAGCCGATCACGGTCAAGCTCGACTGAGAATCCCTTATGATTAAGCTCAATCAAATCAATGCCGATATTCGACACAATAAACCTTACACACGCCCATTCCTGTTCGGATTCTTCTTTGGTAAAGCCATGAATGTCCTCGATCTTGACAAGGAGGATGGCAAAACGATCGCTTACAAACGCTAGCTCCATATAGCTGAGCGTATCTTCGCTTTCCGCAGAAACGTCAACGTCCATATAGCCCTGTAAAAGACGGGATAAGTAGTTGGCCCGGATGAAAGGGATTTGCTGCGCCAAAGTGATTCGCAAGTTTTTCTCTTCGTGGATTGAGCCTTCGATCGTTTGCCGGATAAACTCATATTCGTTAGAGGATGGACGCTTGATCATGTCTTTTCCGTGCATAATCGCATTCACTGTTTTTTGGAGAGGCTTATAATTCCGGTATGCCCCGACAATTACAGCAAACAACCCGGCAATCAAACAGAGGACGAATAGCCCAATCGACCATTTTTTAATTTGATTGACCTGCTGCATAAAAACGTCGTTTGGCGTTATGGAAACATATTTCCAGCCCGCTTTTTGCGAAGCCGTAAACGACACCATTTGATCAGCTCCAGCAAACCGATATTCGAAAGGAACCGTGCTTTTTTCCATGCGACTTAGTAAATCGGACGGAAACGGCGTTTCACTGGTACCCATGATCGTTTTCCCTGTATCATCAATGATGTAAATGATGCTATGGCTTGCAGATTCAAGATTGGCGAACATTTGTTTAATCTGTTCGACGTCAATTAACACGATAAAACAGCCTAAATTGTCAGATTGCGAAAGGACGGGCAGCGATTGCATATAGGTAATAACTTCTTTTGGCATATATTCGATGTTTGTATTCGGATCGACACTAGTGGAAAGTGAAGCAACAGGTAAGTAGGACATCTTATGCTCTTGTTTCAATAGCATTCGCCAATGATCATACGACATGTTTTTCATGGCGTAATAGGTGGAATAAAACGTCCGCGAATCAGTCAACAAATCGGCCTTAACAATCGTATCGCTGCTTGCGAAATAAACGTAATAATCAAAGATAAAACTGCTGGTCATACTCCCATACCTGCTCATCTTATCTCGCATGAATTCAACGAACCCGTATCTATCAACATCGTTAGCATTGGCAGGGATTTTGAGCAAATAATCCAGCTTTGGGTCGAGCGTAACCTGGCGCATTAAACTATCCACTTCTGACAATTTATTGTCCAGCGACATCTTCAACTGCTCGAGCATCGCCGCATTGGAGCGATTCGTGCTCTTCTCGAGACTTTGTTCCACTTTGGAATATAAAAACAGCCCCATTGCAAGCGGTATCAGAAGTATGAACAAATTGGTGGCGATCATCGTCGAAAGTGCGCTTTTTCGACTGTTGATCAGACGTAAAATCAGAGGCATTTTCAAAACAAGACACACTCATTTCTCAGATTTATTTTTTATTAAATATTGTAACCTACCAATTGAAGAAGTCTATATGATCGGGCAATTAAATCCTCGTTATAGTCGGATAGAAAATAAGGTGTTTTCAGTAACTGCAGCAGATTATTCTGATTCGTCTACTGTTTATTATCGACATTAACGAAAGCAGATTTCAGAAAATTGGCTTTATTCACTTCAGCTATATACTCTAACCGACAACACCTGTCGCATGCAAGGCTTAATTTTCGAATGAAATATACTATTATAATAATTAACTATTCTCCATAAATTCAAAAAAAGAGAATGCTCCCGCGTCTGCGCTGGGCAACATCCTCCAAATACTATTACCAATTATAAATTTATACACATACGCGTTTAGGACTATCCCCCGACCGATTCCGTTCGGATTCGGAGGATAGCCCTCGCAGATGGTTCACCTATAGACTTATTTACTGCTGAAATACAACCGTCGGATTGGTAGATGTATCAGTCACGCTTTCCTTGTGTGCCCCCCCGTAGGAGATCCCGAACGTATAAGAGCCGGGCAGCAGCTCCTTGCTTACCTCACCGCCGCTCGTGCTTCCGATAGTCCGCCAACTGCCTGCATAATAGGAGGCAACACCACCATTAAGCGGATTACCTTGACTGTCCTTCAGCTGCACCTTGACGTTCACCGTCTGGAAGCCGATGACAGCGTTCGTCGACGTATCCTGCATCTTCTCCTTGTATGTGCCTTCGTATGTCATCGCAAATGTGTAGGACCCAGACAGCAGCTCCTTGCTAATCTCGCCGCTGCTTGTGCTTCCGATCGTCCGCCAACTGCCCGCATAATAGGAGGCCGCACCACCGTCAAGTGGATTACCTTGACTGTCCTTCAACTGAAGCTTGACGTTCACCGTCTGGAAGCCGACGACGGCGTTCGTTGACGTATCTTGCACCTTCTCCTTGTACGTGCCTTCGTATTTCATTGCAAATGTGTAGGACCCGGGCAGCAGTTCCTTGCTGGCCACTCCGCCGCTCGTGCTGCCGATCGTCCGCCAGCTGCCGGCATAATAAGTGCCCGCACCGCCGTCAAGCGGATTCCCTTGGCTGTCCTTCAGCTGCACCTTGACGTTCACCGTCTGGAAGCCGACAACGGCGTTGGTACCGGTATTTTGCACTTTCTCGCTGCGTGTCCCTTCATACGTCAACGCGAATGTATAGGACTTTTTCGGCAGCGATTTGCTTACCGATCCGGAAGCGTCTGTGATGCCGAAATCTTTCCAGCCGCCGTCATAATACATCACGTTGCCGCCGCTAAGCGGATTGCCGTTGCTGTCTTTGAGCTGCACCTTGACTGCGTTCGTCGCGAGCGTAAAGCCTAACAGCTGAGGAAGCTCGACATTTCCCGCTTTGTCTGTAGACTTGTAGAGCAGGTTATAGGAGCCGTTTGTGTCGAACGTAACGGGCGCCGTATACAGCTGCCAGGAAGTCCCGTTGTCTAGGCTGATCTCGGTTTTGGCCACACCCGATAAGCTGTCGTAAGTGACCAAGGTGACCGTGACCGGATTCACGTATGTGCCGTTCGGGCCGTCTGGTGCTGCCGGCGCTGCGGTAGCTGTCGTCACAGGCGGCGTTGTATCGATCGTTACAGGCGGCTGCGTATCGATCGTTACCTTACTTTGGCCCTTAACGCCGGAATTGTCAGTCGCTTGAGCGACTACAGTTACGACTCCGTTTTTATGAGCGGTGAGAAGACCGCTCGCATCAATAGTCGCCGCATCGGTAGTCGTCCCATTGTCGCCATATACAGCCCATGTAACCGCCTTGTTGGCGGCGTTATTCGGCTGCACAGCAGCGGTCATTTGCAGCGTTCCGTTCACCTGGTTGATTAAAGTTTTTCCGTTCTCGCCGCTAACTGCAATGGAACGGACGAGAACATCATCAACCTTATAGACATTAATTTCTGCTGCTGAGGCGTAGTCGTTCACTCCCGCGATCGCCTCCAGCTTGATATAAGCTGCTGAAACCGGAGCAAATACCGCTTGCTTCAAGGTCGCATTCGCATTCCACGTTCCGCTTGCTACCTTGGTATAGTTCACATTATCCGTACTCGTATAAATATTGTAGGACGTAATGATGCCGTTCGTTTGTCCATCTTGTCTGGGCAAGTAGCTCAGCTGCGTGACTTTGGAAGTTCCGCCCAAACTCAACGTGATGCTCTGAGGCATCGGATCGACATGGCGCCAACGGATATGCCAAAACGTATTTGTAATGCCGTCTAATACGTTTGCTGCGGCATTATTGGCACTAATAGTTTCTTGACTCGTCGCCGTTGCCGTCATTTGTGAATGTGGAATCTCGACCGGCTCAGGAAGCTCGTCCGACGGCGTCGGCGTTATCGGCGTAGAGCCCGATGGTGCGCCCAGGTTTCTTAACGTCACATTATCGATGGAAACGTTCGTCCTCTTTTTGACGTAGAATCCGGTGCGTCCAGCTGTTGTTTTTAGCCCCGAAATATCGCCGTCATAGAGCAATACTTGATCAACCTGGAGCTTATAACGGCTGCCCGTATACGTCAATTTCACCAAATGTGGGATGCCTTGGGTCAGATGAATGCCGTTGTTTTCTCCCGGAGGGGGATCGTTTAATGTTCCCGTGTGCCCTTGCGGATCCATATAGAACCAACCGCCTGCAGCCGTATCATAATAGATTTTGGTATAGCTGTCCGGCCCGGTGTAACGGATGACGGCACCCGCTGTATTGCCGGATTGCGGCGTGATCGTGAACGTCATTTCGCCGTCTGCGATATCTGGCGTATTCTGATCAAGCGCTATCGTACTGTACTGACTCGTATTCAAGGATAGCTGCTGGTTCAACACCTGGAGCTGCCCATCGCCGTATCCGGCGATCCATCCGCCCAACTGTCCGTCGTCGAACGTCTGATCCGCTGTCTCGACCGGCGTCACTGTGCCTGCATCCACGGTAAAGTCATCGATGAGGAGCTCCTGATTGCTATCCAAGCTCAATCCGCCGGATTTTTTGGTAATGCGGAAGCTGTAATCATCTGCACTGCCCGTCGTAAACGTCTTGCTGTAGAAGTATTTACCAACGTCGAGTGTATCGCTCCACTGATCAACGGCGCTCGATCCGTAGCCGCTGGTTAACGCAAAGCTGTAGCTGTTCGCATACTGCACTTTGTACGGGAAGCTTACCGTGTAGATCGTATTCGGCAGCAATTTAAGATTCGTTGGAATCGTGCGAACGATTTCACCAGAGGCGTTATTGCCAGCTGTCAATTTAAACGAATAGTTTCCGCCCAGCGTATTGTAAGTGTATCCTGCATGCAATCTCGCGATTTGATGAGTCCCGCTCATATAGACGAACGGCGTGAGACTTTCCTGGTTGCTTTCGAAATCTTCGAAGAAGTAATGACTGCCTTGCGGTGCCTTATTTACAAGCTCGACCACACGAATATCGTCCAAATCCGCTTCCGCTGTTGTCGATCCGGCAACCGCGTTCGCTTTCATGTAGAAGGTTGCGCTTGTAGAACCGGCCGGTACGGTAAAATTGACCAAGATCCGCTGCATATAGCTATTTCCGGACCAACCTCGGGGCGTATTGTATTCTTTGTTCGGAATGTTCGACTTGGTGAGCGTATTGGTCATTTCCGCACCGCCATAGTCCTTCACTCCGATCGTCAGCGTCCGACCGTTCTTGACCTCCGCATATACGGATGCCTGGTACGTTTTGCCCGACGTTAAACCGGTTAGCGTCTGGGCAATGGTTGCATCGGTGCCGTTGTTCCCTTTCACCTGCAGGTACGTTCCCCCGCCTACATCCGTCTGGATGGACACATGACTTGTGCTGCCGCCGGTTGAAGTGACGTTCCAATTATTCAGCATGCGGCTGTCGAAACCGGGATCCTTGACCAGACCGCCGTAACCGAAATTGAATTGGGATGCCGGGGTGATCGCATCCGCTTGACCGCCCTTATAGACAACATAAGGCGTATTCGCGATCGCGTTGATGGTGATCTGACCGGAGGTCACCGGCAAGTTCGTCACCAATACTTTACCGATATCCGTAAGCTTATACAGATCCACAGTCGTTACGCCTGCCCAACTAGCAGGAAGTGCCCACGTCGTATTACCGCCAACAGAGTTCCAGTGGTACAATTTGGTCTCTGTTTGTGGATCCCATGGAAGCAAATATTGAGTCAGCTGAGGCGTCACAGTCTTACCGTGATAATTTGCATCGGTGGTTGGTACGATTTTCTTTTTAAACTCTTTTTGGTACGTTGCGATCAATGCTCCATTCTTCCTCAATTCAACTTTAGGATTGTTGGTAACATTCGTCCCGTCATTCGTTACCGTGCCCGGAGTCACGACTTGACCGGTCAAACCTCCTTGGAAGGTAACACTTGTCGATTGATTCAACGTCTGATCGATGTTCATCTTCATAATTTCGTGATTCTGCATGTATTTATAGAGCAAGTTATTCGTAAAGAAGATTTTCATCTGATCCTGGACAGTTAAGTTACTATCTCCCTGATCTTCGCCTCCATCGTCTCCATATGACATGGAGCCTGCATGACGGCTGCCAAGCAAAATCGGATCGTACATGAATTCATCGGTCACATGGTTTCTGATGAACCTTTCCACCTTGCTTTCGTTCTGTACAACGTGATTCCAAATGCTGTAGCGGTCGAGTGCGCCACTGAATTCCGTGCCGATCATAAAGCCGTTTTTGTTCAATTCGTGCGCCAGCTTCCACTGAGCGTAACCATTACCGGTATACACATCGAGGTACGTCCATTTCAAGTCGGGTACGTTCTGGCGAATTTCAGCGATTCTGGCAGCCAAACCGGTTGGCCCGTTATCGATCGCATCATCCCAGCGCTTTATGTTCTCTATAGGGGCAATACCTTTCCAGTCTAATGTCCCTTGAGACTTATCTGGGCTGTAGTAATCCGCTGCGCGATTTAGTTCTTTATGATTGATATGGATGCCTACATATGCATTTAACTTGAGTGCTTCCGTCGCTAATATGTTCAGATCCGTCTGTCCGCCAGCTTTTGAGTCGAAATTCCTACCATAATCCGGCTGAAGATTATTCCCTTCCATCTGGCCTTTAGCCTCAAAGAGCTGTCCAAAGCCGTCCGAATACAGATAAAATTTCTTCAGATTATCAAGCACACGCAGGAATGGCCATTGCGTCAGCATTCTGGTGTGGGAAATGTGCGGCGACACTTTCGGGATGATGTCGGAGCCGTAAGGAAGCGTCATAATTTTCCGATAGCCGATACCGCCATCCTGCCAGTTCACGACTCCGTCCGAATTCGCATCGGCGTTAATAGCAACCTTCACGTAGGGGAGCTCAACGGTGTCTTGCTTGCTGCCGTAAATTTCCCGGTATGTCCAAGGATGGCTCCAAACGCCCAGTTTCTTATAGCCGTTTTTTGCCACAGTCTGGTAAACGTAATGTTTCTCGTACTCATTGTATGTCGGGCTGATTTTTTGGTCTTCAGGCACGAATTCGAATGCGTTGCTGTAGACCGATGCCGCAAGCTCATTCGTATTCAGGATCACATACGATTTCCCGACCGGGGCGGTATCCAGCGCTTTGTTCGCAAGCAGATTGTATTCTTCCTTCGAGCTGTTCCATGACCGCACGTCGACGCCCGTTTCCTGCGCGCCTGCTTGCGTATCACGGACGGAGATCAGACTTTGGTTCGGAATTTCAACTGTTCGGACCAGCGTGGAACCGCTTTCTGAAATGTTCGTCACTTTGAAGCTGAGCACATTATCGACAACCTCAATCTCGACGGTTAGCACAACATTAATGCTAGCGAAAGTAAGGGTATAGTTTGCCTTATTAGCAGCTATTTTCGAGAACTGTACCGCTGGCGTATAAGAAACGCCATTGATGTTTACCGTAGAAAGAGCGTCCTCTTGACCGTACATGATTTTTCCGTTGCTCAGCCATTCGTATTGAATGACCCTTGGAAATTGGTCGTCAATCGTAACTTGCATGTCGGCGGATTGAACTGTAGCCGAAGCAGCATGAGCTGTAGGAATGCCTAAATCCACCGTCTGTGCGGCCATGAGGAGTGTCGCGAATAATGCAGCGAACTTGGTAAAACGGAAAGATTGCTTAGTTTTCAATACTTTTACATCTCCTTTTTTTTATAAATCGGAATGACTAAATAACTCGTCTGGTACCGTCCGGAAATACATCACCCCCTTTACAAAAAAATTCGGGTCGTAGCCGAAATCAACACTTCTCATGAAATTCGACCTTCACGCCGGTTACTTTCTCCAGTTCTTTGTACACGCCCATTTTTGCATGCGTTTTCATTTGTGAAGAGGCTGCATGTTGATTGGACACCCAATAGGTCCATTCATCAGCTGCTATTCTTTGCTTGACGACGGTGACGCTGATGACGTCTCAATTGTCAACAGTTTACTGATGGTTAAATTTTCCTGGCTTCTGGTTCCAAGTGTAGCTTCACGAAGTCGAAAATGAATAGGCTCTTTATTTCATTTCCTGTGTATTTTCGTAAGAAATGCAGGATAGAAGTAAAGAAATCACTACGACATTAAAAATCGTCAGTATACATGTCCATAAACAAATATGGGCAGCCCACTAAGAGGCTGCCCTTTTATGCGTCTAAGCCAGTTTTGGCTTGCATCATCGTTTCACGATATTTTCCCGGCGTTCGTTAAAGAAGAAGGACCGGATTGAACGATCCGCCCATCTTGGTCTCCTCATAGTTCTACGCTTGCGGCTATTTTCTCATTTCACTGAAAACGCCGAAACCCCCAGATTATTGAAAATAAATTCAGGGTAAGAAGCAAAAAATTAGACCGTCCCTCATCCCCCCAAAGACGGATAAAGTTAATACTGCAAACTCCTCTAATCCCTAAGGATCTGAAGCTAACTTAGCCAGGCGATCATCGAGAAAGATCCTGCCTGCTCGGATACGAATCCGGAAACCGGCAGGATACCCGACCCGATAGCCGAAGGTTGAAGTGATCTACTGAACAAGAAATTTAGAAATATGAATCAAAAAAAGCCCCCGTGGCCGCCACAGGTCGCTTTACGGGCTATCGCTTTATCAACTGCGATTTTCGAATCAGGATTGTTCATCCGCCATATACGCATTCCGACTAAAAAGATAAGGGCGCAGAGTAAACTACCCCGTAAGCGGTTCTTGCTCTTAGAAATAAACGCAGCCCTTAATCGAGCGGATAAATCAGCTGAACCCGAGCCGCCTCTATCCAGGCTCCCCGTTCGAAATCCCTTCCTCTTACCACTACGCGATCGCTGTAAACCTCGACGTAATAACCTTGGCTGCCCTCCTTTCGCTTGTCATTGTCCGTCCACAAATAGGCTACGGATGCCGAGTTGAACATGGGAGGCAGCGTCGTCTCACCATCGTAGAAATGACGCGCCGCCTCCATCTCCCAATGCGTGTGACCCGTGAAAAGAATGGCTTGACGGCAATGCTTCGACAGGACGGTTTTAAGCTCCGCGTCCTGCGTCACTCCGTTCCATTTCTGCGCTTCGAGCGAACCGGACACCGTATTCAGGAGCGGCTGATGTAGAAATACGAAAGCCGGCCGATCCGCTGACGCCCCTTCCTCCAGTTTGGCATCCAGCCATTCCAACTGCTCGTCAGATAACGAGCAATAACATTCCAGTCCCACTTCGGTACCCAGGAAAATGAAATGGTAGCCGTCGATCCAATGATCGTGAAAGGCTCCTCCCATTCCGGTCGCGTTAAGAAATTGAGACAGGCGGGACTCCCACTCACCCAGTCCGACATCATGATTGCCCATCGTGAGGTACAGCTTGGGCAGCCCCTTCTTGTTCTCGTTCCAAATTCGGCAAAACTCCTCGTATTCGCCCGGAAATCCGTGATCAGTAACGTCCCCGGCATGCATGATCCCGCGACTATCGGGGGCGTTCTCGGCAATGTCCTTAAGCGCCCGCTCCATGCGGTGATTGTAAGAGTGCTCCGGATCGGAGTTAATATGAGTATCTGTAATGACCTGGAAAGAGAGAAGTGGTTTTTCCGAACGCTCGTTTTTCTCATTAGTTCGCATATTCCTCATGGCCTCCTTGGGCTAATTTCCATTATTGCTTATTTTCAAGCCGATGACTCCTATCCATAGCCGTAAAACCCCCGCAGCGTAGATACGGAGGTAAAGGATGTACTTTCAAACATGTTGCTATATTGAATTCTTGTCCTAGATCGCTATTATCCTTAATATTGACGAATAAATTCGATGGCCTTCATCATTTCATGCTCCGGTTTTTCGTCAACTTCCCTCTTTACGGGTGATGGCTTGCCGGTATTCACTTGGATTCATGCCGACAATCCGTTTAAATATTTTATTGAAATGCCGGTAATTTTCCAGTCCAACCCGCTCGGCGATTTCGTTTGTTCGAAGATTCGTGGTGGATATCATCTGCTTTGCTTTGTTGATCCGCAGCTCCATGATATATTGGGTGAACGTCCGGCCAGTCGTTTTTTTGAACATGGAGCTGAAATAAGGCATGCTGTAGCCGGCTTGCGCTGCCACTTGTTCCATTCGATAAGCCTTGCTCAAATCAGCTTGCAGCTGCCGGATGACATTTTCCATGACGCTGTTCGGATGAACGTGGATGGCGTGTCCGCTAATGGACGAGTGCTCATCCATATTGGCGGCATCATAACCGCGACCGTTCAGCTTCGGTATCAGCTGCTTAAGCGTGTCGGCAAGCAGCGAATCGTACGCCAGGCAGTCTTCCTTCAACAAATACGACGAAGCGCCCAGCTCGATCGCCTTCTGCGCGTAGTGAAAGTCTCTATGGCAGCTTAAAATGACCATAAGCGGCATCTCCCGCTCCAGTTTGGCCAGCTCCACCATCATTTCGATTCCACCCATAACCGGCATCGTGAGATCCGTGACCAGAAAATGGGGTTTGTACTCTATAAACAGCTGCAGCCCTTTTTCCCCGTTCGGCGCCTCCCCGACAAGCTCGAACAGACCGCTTTCCTCGGCGATCATCTGCTTATACACTTCCCGGGCCGGCTTTTCGTCTTCGACGATCAACACTTTATACGGTGCCATATAGCGAACGATCCTCCTTTTCATAGTCCAGTCTGCCGCATGGCAAGTGGATAGATACGACCGTTCCGTTCCCCGTGTTTTCGATCTGAAACTCCGCATGCTCGCTGTAGAGCAGCCTAACCCGCTCCCATACGTTTTTCACGCCAATGCTTTCACCCGGCAGACCGCGCGCCAAATCGCTGCGAAGCGCTTCCAGCCGATCCGGATCAATTCCTTTGCCGTTGTCTTCGATTTGCAGCAGAACTGTTTCTTCCGTAGTCTGGATAGCCCGGACGATGATCAATCCTTCATCGTCCTCCTTGGCCAATATACCGTGGAACAGCGAGTTTTCGATCAAAGGCTGCAGCAGCAATTTCGGAATGAGCATGTCATTCAGAGACTCTTCGATTTCCAATTGCAGGTGAATCGGGCGATCGTACCGAAGCCGAAGCATATTCACATAATCGGCGATATAATTCAGCTCGAGTGAAAGCGGAACGAGCTGCTCGTAGTTTTCCATCGAATAGCGCAGGATCGAGATCAGATTGTGCATCATCATTTTGATTTTTTTGTAATCCCTGAGCGTGGCGAACACGCTGATCGTGTTCAAAGTGTTGTACATGAAATGCGGGTTGATTTGCGACTGCAGCACGCGGATTTCATTGCGGCGCTTCAAATCCTCCGATTTTTGCAAATCCTCAACAAGCGATTGCAGGCGGAAACCCATCTTGTTCAACATAACGCCCAAATCGCCGATTTCATTGTTCGGATAATTGGTGAAATGCGTCGTGAAATCGCCCTGCTGGATAAGCCGCATATGACGTTTGAGCCGCTGCAGCGGGCTGTATAGGCTGTATCCTACTGCCAGCGAAACGATCAGACCTAGCAGCATCAGCGCGAACAGCACGACCAAGGCGGTTTTCGTTATAAAATGCGTGCTCTCCGAATACTGACTGTCCGGGATTTCAGAGATGACAATCCATTCGTGAAAATATTTCGATTGCTTCACAGATACGAGCGAGTGCCCAAGCGTGAACTGATCGCTCCGTTCCCTTTGTTGCCAGTTGTCCAGCAACTGTCCGGTATGCTTGATCAGGTCAAAGGAACCTTCACTGCTGGTCGTGGCGATCACTTTCTTGTCCGGGGATACGATATAGACCGCGCCTTGCGGTCCCAAATCGATATTTTGAATCGCTTTCTTCAGCGCATCGTTCGGCAGGGTGATCATAAAAACGCCTTTATAGCCGGTTCCATTGGAATACGGCACTTTTCGCATGAAAAAGCTGTTGTTTTGCAAAAAGGAATCTTCGGTATTCCGATCGTCAACCAGTAAAAAAGGCTTGTTCGATTGCTCGAATCGTGCAACGAGATTGGCGTAACGCGATTGCGTAAGCGGAGCAATCGGATCGAGCGAAGTGATCACTTCCCCGGACTCGACCGAATAGATTCCAATATCGTCGATGTCCCCGATTACCGCCTTGCCCGTATCCAAAACACGCTGCAGCTCCTGAATTTGCACGACATAATTGAAAAAGTTTTTTTGCGAATCCATTAAATTGATAATGCTGGGCGATATCCCGTATTGGGAGCTTACCTGCTGCATGCGCGACATCGTGATGTCGATGCGTTCCATGACTTGGTTCACGACCTGCAAATTGAGCTTCTTGACTTTGTCCATGACCGTTTGATTGGAGACGGTTACCGTCAAATAAGCGAAAATAAGCAGAGGAATGACTGAAACGAGAAATAAAATAAAGATCACTTTCACAAAAAAGCTTCTTTGTATAAAGCTTAGAAACGACGCTCTCATCCTGTCATCGCCGCCTTTCAGCTACATTATACCTTATGCCGGGAGCATACATGCGCTATTCTTTGATCGATCCTACCATGGAGCCCTGCGCAAAATATTTTTGCAAAAACGGATAAATCGTTACAATCGGGATCATAGCGATGATGATGGCCGCCATTTTGATGCTGTCGCCAATCTGAGAGGCCGTTTTCTCAGCCATGCTTAAATCATTGATATCTGCTGTGCCAACGATAATCATTTGCCTTAACAGCACCTGCACCGTCCACATACTGCTCTTGCTCAAATAAATGACGGCTCCGAAGAACTCATTCCAGTGGCCGACCATAAACATAAGTCCGAATGTTGCCATAACCGGCATCGAAAGTGGCAGCACGACCGACCATAAGATCCGTACTTCCCCCGCTCCGTCCATTCGAGCTGCTTCGTCCAAGCTTTCTGGAAGCCCTTGGAAAAATGTTTTCATCACCATAATCGTGAATGCATTTGTAGCGCCCGGCAGCATCAGCGCCCAGTAAGTATTCAGCAGCCCAAGCGATTTCATCAGCAAATAATTCGGTATTAACCCGGCCGAGAACATCATCGTGAAAAAAATGATCAACATCATTGCACGCCGGCCCGGCAAAAACTTTTTGGACAATGCATAGGCAAGCGTTACAGAAAACAGCAAATTAATGGCCGTTCCGACTATTGTGATATAAATCGTATTGCCGATCGCGTTTATGAATCGATTCGTCGATAGTAAATACTTGTATCCTTCCAGCGAAAATTCTTTCGGTACGAGAAAAAAATTTCCCCCCAACGATTCTCCACCGCCGCTGAACGAAACGGCCACGATGTACAGGAACGGAATAAACACAAGCAAGCTGTAGAGCAGCATGAACAATGAATTCGTTGCATCAAATAAAGTAAATTTATCTTTTATCCGCACGTTTGTTCACCTCGATCCGGCTTAAAATACACCGTCTTCCCCCGCTTTTTTGGCAAAATAGTTGCTGACGACAACCATAATCAATCCGATTACCGAGTTGAACAATCCGGCTGCAATCCCGTAGCTGAATTGGGAGTTCGTCAAGCCTACCCGGTAAACATACAGATCGAGAACGTCGGAGACGTCTTGATTGAGCCCATTGCTCATCAGAAATACCTGCATGAAGTTCGAATCCATAATGCTGCCGACGCGAAGTATTAACAAAATGATAATGGTGCTCCTGATGCCGGGAAGGGTAATGTGCCAAATTCGCCGCCATCTGCCGGCGCCATCCATCTTGACCGCTTCATAAAGCTCAGGATTTACGCCTGCAATCGCCGCCAGGAAAATAACCGTTCCCCATCCCGCTTCCTTCCAAATCCCCTGAAAAACTGCGAGCGACCGAAACCACTCATTGCTAGTCATGAAAGCGAATTCCTTGCCGATCGTGTCGGCCAAATAATGGTTAATGACGCCGGACGGCCCGAAGAAAATGAGCGTAATCGCCACGATCACGACCCAGGAAAGAAAATGCGGCAAGTAGACGACCGTCTGAACGATTTTTCTCATCAGTACAGAGCGCAGCTCGCTCAACATAATCGCCAATAAAATGACAAACGGAAAATAAAAGGTCAAATTATAGAAGCTTAACATCAGCGTGTTCTTGAGTAGAAGAAAGAACGATTCATTTGTGAAAAACTCCTGAAAATGCTTAAAGCCTACCCATGGACTTTTCCAAAAGCCCAAAAACGGGCTAAAGTCCTGAAAAGCGAGCAAGATGCCCCACATCGGAAAGTATTTAAACACAATAAAATAGATCATTCCAGGAGCAGCCAGCAAATAAAACCACATGTATTTTTTTGCATTTTTCTTTAATATAGACTTATCCGTCGCCTTAGTATAATGCGCTTTCAAATGTGGCCCCGATTGTTCGCCCTGATACAAAGCCATCTGCAACGCCTCCTTCATTCCGTATAAGAAAGAGAATTGCCCTCCTGCTTCCGGAAGACAATTCTCTTGTATCCGCCTTACTTTTTCTGGGCGTTGTACTGCTCCATATACTCTTTGGCAATCTGGTCGCCGTACGTTTTCGTCCAGCTGTCGATTTCGGCCTTTACCGCGTCGAGCGTGCCTTCTCCGATGACGTATTTCAATGCGGCGGTACTAAGCTTCTTCAGATTGTCTGGATTTTTGGCATTCGTTTCCGAAATCATACCGCCGAATGGATTATCGATGCCTACTTTTCCAAAACTGTCGGTGATTTCTTTCATGACTTGTCTGACCGGGACAGAAGCGTCTGCGTTGACGTATAAATAGGGATCATAACGATTTTCCAGCACCCAGAGGTTCGGCTGTTCTTCCTTGAACTGCTTCAGCTGCTCAGGTGTCTGTTCCACCTTGCCATCCTTATAACTTGTAGAGTGCATGCCGATTATCCCTGCTTTCATGAACGCTTGATTTTCCTCGTTAGCCGAGAAATCAAGGAAATCGACGATTTTTTGAACCTTGTTTTTTGGCGTCGTGCTCGGAATCGCCAATAAACCATAATAACCGGCACTTGTGAAGATACCGCCTTTTCCATCCGGACCTTTCAACAAAGGAATGATAGCTAATTCCGCCTTGGCATCGGCTTTACGAATTTTGACCAGGTTGGCGCTTGGGCTGTCATTCAATTCCTGTACATTCGCCGCTCTGGCCCCGCCAATACCTTGAAGATATTGATCCACGGCCTGAGAGGATTTTAATACTGGGGCGTTTTTGTCGAATAGTCCAGCCGCCCAAGCTTGCTTTACCCAATCCAGATACTTCAAGTATTCCGGTGTTTGGATCGCATATTTAGGAACGCCATTCTCGATTCTCCATGCATTAGGCATGCCTAATGCAAACTGAACCGGTGAAAGCCAACCGAAAACCGAATAGGAGTTTGTAGGGTAGGTGACGATCGGCACGGTCTTCCCTCCGCCGGCCGGATCCTTCTCCTTGAAAGTTTTCATCGTTTGTGTATATTCGTCCAGTGTCTCCGGCATTTTCAAACCGTACTTGTCCAACCAGTCTTTACGGATCGATATGATTCCCTGCGCATCATACATTTGACGCGGGCGGGGGATACCGTATACTTTATTGTCAATCTTCGTTTGGGTCCAAGTGATTTCAGGGATCAGACTTAGATTCTTCTTGTCTTTCAGATAGGGTGTAAGGTCATAGAAGGCGCCCTGTTTGACGTAGTTGGCAAACACGGTATCTTTTCCATTGTCAAACAAGATGAGGTCGTAGGATGACGAATTCGCCATCGCCAAGTTGACTTTATCAGAGTATGTATCATAGGCAGCCAGTTCGAGATCAAGCTTGACGTTGCCGCGTTTCTCGATATCTTCCTTCGCTTTGTTAAGATCCGTCTTAACCTGGTCCCCGATGAGCAGCGCCTTGATTTTGGTCGGCTCATTGGAAGCCGATGCCCCGGCGGACGGTTTCGGATTCTCGGAAGCGCCGCATCCGGCCAATACCCCCGTCGTCAATAAAACCACCAGAGAAACGATCATATGTTTCTTTTTCATCCTACTTTACTCCTCTCGTTTTCCCTCTATAGTCCCTTTAAGCGAAGACTCCCCCTGCAGCAACAAATAATGCGCTTACATTTTTGTGCTACCAGCTGATATCGTTAATCTTACAGACATTTTGATTACGTTTACATGTTCTATGTTAATGGAAATGTATCCTGATTTACGGTAATTGAGGACTTCCGACAAAAAGAATATCGATCGTCTCTGTATAAGAATGTAACATCATTAGTTCAACTTATATAGACGTAAATTATTATAGAGGACTTGATCTTGGGAACAACAAGTTCATAACAAAAACCCCCGCAGCGTTAGATACGGAGGTAGAGGATGTACTCTCAAGCATGTTGCTATATTGAACTCTTGTTCTTGATCGCATTTATCCTCGATATTGACGAATATATTCGATGGCCTTCACAATATCATGCTCCGGATTTTCGCCAACTTCCCGTTCAATCGTCAAATAACCAGAATAACCAATGTCGTTCAAAGCCGTGAAATAACGGGTGAAATCGACATGCCCCTCTCCTAAAGCCAGCTCGCGGTATGTCGCTCCCGTTGCCGCAGCCTCTGCAATACTTTCATGGCTCATAGGTTCATAACCAAGCGCTCCGTATACCTCGCGTGGATCAACTTCCCTTAGACGGATGCCGTCCTTCACATGCGTGTGAACGATATAATCCTTCAAGGTGTACACCCCTTGAACCGGATCATCTCCGGTAACCATCACCATGTTAGCCGGATCAAAGTTGACGGAAACCCCGTTCGTACTGAGAGAGTCTAAGAATTGTTTGAGGTGTGCAGCCGGTTCAGGCCCGGTTTCGATGGCGAAGTAAGCGCCCATGCTCTTCGCGTACACGCCTAGTTCTTCGCAAGCACGCTGCATGGCTTCATAGATGGGATCGTTCACGTTGTTCGGCACAACGCCGATATGTGTCGTCACAATCTTCGTACCAAGCTCAACGGCTAGATCCAATATGCGTTTTGACTTCTCGATCTTGAGCGGATTGGCCAGCTGATCCTGGAAGCCATGTCCGGCAAGGTCACCGCAAAGTGCAGAGATGTCTAAACCAAGTGAATCGATGTAAACCTTCAGTTCCTTGCGCGCCACTGGGGACAACTTCGCTGGATCCATCTCGCCATTGACTGCATAAATTTGAACACCGTCAGCACCTAGTTCTTTGGCTTTCTTCAGCCCGTCGCGCACGCCCAATCGTAAGCTATCGACCATAATACCAATTGGATTCTGTATCTTCATGCTAGACCTCTTCCCACAATCTTCTGATGTTGTCGAGACCGATCTTCGTGCCGACTTTGCATTCTTCCATTCCTTCGAATTCAAGCGAGATGTACCCGTCATAGCCTGAGTTTTTGACCACACGAAGTACTTCCCTCATATCGATGTCTCCGTGACCGACAATGGCACCGCGCAAATAATTGCCGCTTATGGTCTTAAACCAGCCTTCACCCGGATTCAGATATGAAGGACGGATATAAAAGTCTTTCACATGCACGATAGAAGCATATGGCAGGTTGTTCTTCACAGCCGCCACCGAATCTTCATCGACGCACATGAAATTGCCGACATCCAGCGTTGTGCGGAAGTTCGGACGATCGACTGCTTGAACCAGAGCCTGCACCCGATCACTTGCCTGTATGAAATAGCCGTGGTTCTCGACGCTGGTCACGATGTCGTACTGTGCAGCGTAATCCGCAATTTGCCTGCATGCCTCTACTAAACGATCCAACTCTCTGTTAAAGCTGCCTATGGAATTGTCGCTGCTGCGCGCGACGTCATGCCGCATCCGCTTAACACCTAGTCTCGCCGCAAGATCGACTTCCTCCTTCACACGCGCAATCTCCTGCTCATAGGCTTCCTGCGTGTCGGTCACAAAGTTAGCCCCGATCGCATAATTCGATAGATCGATTCCACGCGATTGCGCCTTACTCCGAATCGCATCAGCTAACTCTGGCTTACCTGCCAGTTCGAATCCGGACGGCACGATCTCAACATGCTCGCCTCCTTGGTCGGCAATCCAATCGATCACACCCAGAATGTCCATTTCTCCAGATTTCAAAGCACGGACCAAACTATATGTACTGACGCCTAGCTTCATCCTCTTCACCCTCAATTTCCTTATGATTGGTTGGTTACAGCTGAATCTCTATCCCTTTGTCTGCTGATTCATAGATAGCGCATAACATTCTCATCATCGTAACGCCATCCTCAACCGGACTGATCGGTGTACTCCCCGTACGGCAGCAGGAGACGAAATGACTAACTTCGTTATAGAACGCTTCCGAAACATTGATCGATTTATCATTTGTCTGCGGTGATACATTCAAAATCGTGTCATGCTTCTCTGTAATGAAAATCAGTTCTGGCTCCACCTCTACGCCACCTTGATCTCCGTATAATTTCACAGTAGACTCACCTTTATTAGCGTGCAGCGTAAAGCTCACGTCTACGAGCAGAGAGGCCCCATTCTCGAAACGGATCAACGCGTTTGCCATATCCTCAACACCGTTCGTGTTTGGATCGTAGTCTGCAGCCTTGTAGAACGACAGGTTTCGAACATGAGCGCGATTACCCAACTTCTTGTATGTATTGCCACTGACAGAAACAGGCTTCGGCCGCCCCATCAAATACCAGCACAGATCGATAAAATGTACGCCGATATCGATGAGAGGTCCCCCGCCAGAGCGCTCTTGATCCGCGAACCAACCTCCCGGGTTACCGAGCCTGCGGAGGGAGGAAGCCTTCGCATAGTATATTTCTCCCAGCTCGCCGTTGTCGATAAACTGTTTCACGAGCTGTGCATTTGCATCGTATCGGCGCACGAAGCCCACTTGAAATGTCTTGCCAGTCTCACGCACCGCCTCTTGAATCTGAAGCGCTTCCTCGACTGTACGGCACAATGGTTTCTCTACCAACACATGTTTACCAGCGCGCAGAGCGGCAATGCTGATCTCAGCATGCGTATTGTTCCACGTGCAAATACTAACCGCTTCCACTTCTGGATTAGCCAGAAGCTCCCTGTAATCCGTGTACACATGAGAGATTCCGTATTTCTTTGCTTTCTCCTCCGCCCGCGCTTGATTCAAATCGCAAACCGCATACAGTTCCACTTCTTCCAACTTCTGATACGATTGCAAGTGCAAGCCGGATATCGATCCGACACCAATGATACCAATTTTCGTTTTCGATTTGATCATGAGTGTACATCCTCCTAATATAGGGATCTTTGAACGTAGAAAGTCTCTCCGCTTTGGTTGCTTTGATGGGCATTCGCATTATACAATCAGAATAACATGCAACTTCTGGAGGTAGAATAGCCATTATGACCACATACATGGACTATACGATCAGTTCGAAACAAAAGCGCATTATTGACCGCTCTACCGATAAAAGTAAGCAGAATGTAAAATCACTTGCCATGATCAATGTCGGCCATCTGCCTAATCGTACGCTGTATCGGCACAAGGCTGTCTTTAGGCGTTATGCGGTCGTCTACATCGCTGGAGGCTCTGGCACCTATCGGGTGAATGACGGGGAGAAACAGACGGTTGGGAAAGGCAGCTTCTTCCTCTTCTTCCCCGGCGCTACTTTCGACTATGGACCCGCTAGCCATGAAACGTGGGACGAGTTTTATTTCACGATTGAAGGATCGCGCATTGGGGAGTGGCTCGACACTTGGCTGACTGAACCGGACCGAGTTCGGCAAGTGGGCACAGATGACGCGCATCAAAGCAAAATCGATCGCATCTTCATGTTGATGGAAAGCGGCGACCCCGCCAATCTGGACCGAGCTTCCTTCCTCTTGGAATCACTCATTTACGAACTCGTACTGAGCAGCCAGCCACGCCTTCAAGCCCAGTCTGATGACCCCATGGCTACATTATTAGATGACATTGCCGCCTCCATTCATCAACCGTTTGAAGCCGATGAGGTTTGCGATCGCCATCATATTTCTTTGTCAACGCTGCGTCGAATGATTCACAAGGCTACAGGCTACTCGCTTCACGAATATGTGCACCGGCTCAAAATCTCAGAAGCCAAAAACATGCTGCTCAACACCCATCAATCCGTGAAGGAAACAGCGGCTTCGCTCGGATTCAAAGATGCATTCTACTTCTCTCGCTTGTTCAAAAAGTATGTTGGGGTTTCACCCCAGCATTTCCGCGCTAACGTATAGAAGAAATGCAATATAAAACTAATGACGGCCTTAGTTTTCAATTTCGTCTACTTTGAAAACGATCACCTCCTTACCTCTTAGTAATTTTTATTTTATGGTTGGCGTCTCTTTAAATACAAATCCTCTATATTCAGTTTCTAACTCGATTACCTTGTTGCCAATTGGGAGCCTGCTTGCTTCCCACGTGATTGCCTGTGATCCGTTGTTTGAGTCAATGTTGTCATTTAGCCTCCATCATACTTGTTGGCCAAGTCATGGTCATCTACCTCTACATGACTTACAGTTGCCCTTACGCAGAAACACCCTTTGTACAAAAGAGCCGGACCACCAGGCCCCAACCTCTACATAATAAATACTCTGAACAACAAAAACCCGAGGCTGCGGCCCCAGGGGTTTATTTACATTCGCATCACAATGTTAATATTTCTGAGCCTATTTCTCCCATTTCACTTTCAATGCACTTTTCACTCCGGCAAAAGCTTGCTCCGCTTGTTCAGCTAGTAACATGAACAAGCGAATGTGAAGCTTTTTCCACGTAGATGTTTAATAATTGTAAATACTATACATCAGTGCAGCCGATTCCGCTCTAGTCGTTGTATCCTTGGGGTGTATGCCATTGCTATAGCCATTCACTAACCCAGATTTCACTAGTGCAGCAACACTATTAGCTGCGTAAGTCGAAATGTTGGATACGTCGTTAAATACCACTAAATCAGCTGCCGATACGTTGATGTTCAGCTTATTCGCTGCTCGAAGCGCCCGCTCCGTTAACACCATCATATCTTCTCTTGTGATAGGAGCGAGCGGGTTGAACAAATTATCTCCACTGCCATTCGTAATGCCTTCCCCTCTGGCAATTCTCAATGCTTCATCGTAATATGCGCCCTCTTGAACATCGGCAAACGGGCTTCCTAGGGTTCCTTGGAGATCAAGCGTTCGAACCAACAGAGCAATGAAATCGGCACGGGTGACTTGCTGAGTCGGATTGAATTCTCTGTCTGATGTGCCATTAATAATCCCTTTGGACGCCAACGCCTCAATTTGTTTTTTCGCCCAATCCACCGAAAAGATATCATCAAATGTCTTTTCTACAAACGAAACGGCGTACGAATTGAAATTCGTCGTTGAGAAGGTTACTTTTCCAGTTGAAGGATCATACTTCCCGTTGGGTACTGCGTTGATTTTTCCTTTTCCGTCTATATACCAGACAACAATATGCATAGGGTTCTTCAGTTCTTCTACGGTAGGCACATAGGGGACACTCACTATCACTGGTGCTTTCGGATTATTCCAAGAAATCGTTTTATCTCCTGCTTGAACATTAAGATCAATCACCGGATGCGCTCCGACTTCTTTCTTCTTGTTAGCATCCCATGTGCTGGTATCTACTTGAGCTATACGAATGCCAACCTTTCCATCAGGCAAGCTTTTCCCTTCGAACATATTATCCGGAACGACCACGGAGGCAATGGCGGTTTTAATTTCTATTTGAAACGTTTTCTTCTTGCTAGAAATCGCATCTGAAGGAAATTGCTGTATATATTGTTTTGCTCCCGCTACCACTTCCACTTCAATACTAATTTTTGTTTTCGCGGATCCATCGGATTTTGCTTCCCGGATCGCCTTATCCCAAGCAACCGAATCAATAGTAGAAGTGACGGTATTCGTATCCTTATCGAAGCTTACTTTTGGCTTAACAACAATTGTATGTATGTTATTGTTGTTGTTCCCGTTGTTGTTGTTGTTGCCGTTACCGTCACCGTCACCGTCACCGTCACCGTTACCGTTACCATTACCATTACCATTACCATTACCATTACCGTCACCGTTACCATTACCATTACCATTACCGTTACCAGTAGATGTTTCTATATTAGCCGACACCTTCGCACTGCTTGTCACTTCCTCAGCAATTTCCCTTGAGTTTACAAGTGTCACACTTGAAAGTGCAACTTCGGCGGAGCCCTCTTTAATCGCTTTAAAGGTGATTGTAGCCAGTTTCGCCTCCCCATTTTGGCCAGTTGCATTGCCTAGTAACGAATGAGCGATTTGAATCTTATTGCCCTCAACCTTGGGATCCATTGCGAATCCACCACTTTCGCTATCAGCATCCACGTACTCCAAACGGTTGGTATCGTATGTTATATTGATTTCATATCCGTATAGATCGGTTAAATTCGTTCCATTGACCATGACTTGAAATTGATCACCAAGGGATGGATTTCCTTTAGTCATGGACATTGAAAAAGCAGGACCTGTATTTGCGTTTAAAACGCCCGCAGGAATCAAGGATACACTTAACAGTAAAGTCAGCATGAAAACAACTATTTTTCTTATCATTTAAATCGATTCACCCTCTCGGAAATATATCTGACATATAGTTGAGGAGGATAGCATCTCTGCTATCCTCCTACATCGTTATTGATTTAAAATCTTTTTAGCAATGGCTACGAGGTCGATAATCGAAATCTTGTTATCTTGGTTGATATCATATCTACGAATATCTTTCCAGTCACTACTAGCAGATGTTAATCCATAGTGAGAGGATATGAAGGCCAAATCACTAATATCTGCGTTCACATTTATTACTCCTACAAAAGTCTGTATCGCAGCATTCAGCTTAACAACTTCCTGGTTCACACCATTTTGGGTAGCATTGGTATCACTAGATAACGCACTTGCACTATTAATGGCTTCATTGAGAGCTTTGACTGCATTTTCTGAATATTGTCCCCACATAAAACCAATCGACGCAGACGCTGCCTGAGCTTGCGCCTCCGCAATCTTCGCAATCAGCATCGCTTTATTAGCAGACAATTGCAGTCCAGTTATTGCTGTTTGAAGATTCGTTGTCGCTGTATCCACTTGTTCTTGTGTAGCATTCACATCGTTCTGTAATGTGATTGCTGATCTTAGCGCCGTCTGCAGTGCCGCCCATGTCGACGCTGTATAATTGGCGCTATTCAGCGCTTGAGCAGCCGTAATCAAGGTGTTCAAAGCTGATTTATCCACGGCAAGAATTTGTACGACAAAGGTAGATCCGCTGTTCAACTTCGTCTTCTGACCGTTTGCATCAGCAATAATGACATTGCTTAAGTAAACAGAACTAGTAACCGTCTGAACAACAGGAAGAGCTTGGAAATGCATGTTCAGAATGTTTTCCGTACCTGTCAACGTGCCGTTTGGATTCGTGCTAGCCATAAGAATTCTCACTTTCCCCGGCGAATCCAGTTCACCTACAACCGCGAAACCACTGATTAAAGAGTCGATGGCATTTAATTTTAATTGCGTCGGATCATAGTTAACTGTCAGTTCCTTCGCGTATACAATTTGTGTGACATTACTCATTCCGTATGTCACATCAAACGACTGACCAGAAATGACGCTTGTAGCTCCAGTTAATGTCGTTTTAGGTGCACGTGCAACAGAGTATTGCTGAACGACTTCACGTGCTTTTAACGTTCGATTGAACATTTGTAGTTCGTCGAATTCAACTTTTGCATGACCAGAAAGATTCCCTTTTCCGTCTATACCCAATTTCGTAGTCAACCCGGAATCGATCGATCCCACACTTTTGGAAATATCAACGCTTGCGATCAATTCTCCATCTTTATAAAAATCAGCGTACCCATCATAAGTTCGGTCATGGGATATGGCGATAAGATGCCATTTATTATCCGCTACGTTCGGTATGACGTAATCTAACGGCACACTGCCTGAAGTCTTATAGCTCCAATGCAAACTGCCACTTTCAAGCCCGACAGACCAACCTGTATTGGCAGGATTGGAACCGTCTTTATTGGAAATCAGCACTCGATTATCTGTTGATGCCGCTGATTTTAACCAGAACGACAAAGCAAAATCCTTAGAGTCGCCGAATTGGGTGTTGATCAGATCCAGATATTGATCAGGCGCGTCGAGATGCAGCGCTTTGCCGGCTATTCCGGAAACATATGTCGGATTGCCGTATACAGCTGCGCTAACGCCCCTTGCGATATCGGTTACGTTATTTTCAAAGCTCATCATTAACATTGCCGGTTTTTGTCCCGCGATGTCGTCAACAGTAATGATACATGTGTCTGTGAAGTTACCGTCTTCGGTTCGAACCGTAACGATAGCAAAACCGGGATTCAGTGCTTCAACAACAGCATCTGTTCCCTCCGGCAAACCCGTTACTTGTACGATCGTCGGGTCGCTGGTTTCCCATATTACTTTTTGATTCGTTGCAATTAATGGGGAAATGATCGCATGAAGATTAGCTGTCTGGCTTTCCCGAATTTCAAGAGTCGGTGAGCCCAGTTTAACTCCACTCACCGGGTTCGACGGACCGGTAACCGTAACGTTCGCGATCGCCTGGAACCCTCCATCGGCTGTGGTTACTGTGATTTTCGTTGTCCCCCCGGACACAGCCGTCACGATTGCTGTTCCATTCGGGCTGCCAGTAACGGACGCAACGTACGGGTTGCTACTTTTCCATGTAACATTCGCATTATCCGGATTAAATGGAGCAATAATGGCATTAAGCTGAGTAGTATCTCCCTTGTTCAAAGTAACAGCCGTTTGATCGACGGCAACTCCTGTGGCAAAGACTTGTCCTTCCTTAAATAAACCAGCCGCTTCCTCAGCCGTTACGGCTTTTCTAAAGAATCTCAACTCATCGAGGATGACGTTGGATTTGCCTAACAACTTTCCTTTCCCATCGGCTCCGATTTTTGGCGTAAACGGAGTGTCAATGTCCCCCATGATCGAGCTGATGTCGTAAGCTGAGATTTCAACGCCGTCCCGATAAAATCTGGCCATTCCATCCCGTTTGTATGAAAAAATCACATGGTGCCATTGGTTATCGACAACACCGTTCATATTCATGACCGTACTCGTATTACCAGATGTGGTGTAGCTGGCTCTGATTATATTTCCAGTGGCGGAAATATTCCAGCCAGTGTTCGCACTATTGCTTGAATCCTTGTTGGAGATAATGGAATTTCCCACGTTATCCCTGGTTGGAATTTTTATCCAAAAGGCAATGGTAAAATCAGTGTTTCTACCAAATTTGAAAAATTGATCCGAGTTGGCAAGATCCAGATATGTCGCATCGGTTACGCTGGTTGCATTCAGCTGCAGCGCTTTGCCAAACTTGCCGGGCACATATACAGGAGAAAGCCCGTTAACCTTTATTTTCGTATTCAATGGTGAAGTATCGGTCACATTATCATCGAACTTCAAGTGAAGCAATTCTTCGCTCGTTGGTTGCTCCGTTACTTTTACCATGCAATCCTGCGTGAAATTACCATCCTCGGTACGTACGGTAATTATGGCCGTCCCAACCTTTAAGCCAAGAATATTAGCATCTGTCGTACTGTTCATACCTGAGACCTGCACGATATTCGTATCGCTGGATGACCAGATCAAGTTTTTATTCAACGCATCAGCAGGGGATACAGTAGCATGAATCGGTACTGTTTGATTCGTCATCAATTGCATATTCGCCTGATCAAGTAGGATTCCGTTAACGGGCACATTGACTGTAATATTTGAGACGACAGTATATCCCGCGTCGTCCACTGCTGCCGCTGTAATAGCCGCGATTCCACCGTTAATCGCTTGGATAGTCGCAGTACCATTCACACCTGCCGTGACCGTAGCTACGCTTGGATTACTACTTGTCCAAACGACATTGGGATTAGCCGCATTCACCGGCGCAACTGTTGCCATCACTTGTGTCGTTTGGCCTTTCCCGAGTGTTACAGAAGGTTTGTCTATCGATATCCCTGAGACTCTGATATAGTCAGGTGCATCCACTCTAACATTCGCAGATGCCTTGAAACTACCATCATAGGTTGTGGATGTTACTGTCGCCATTCCAGGACGATTAGCGCTCAGTGTTGTGGTTCCGCCCGTTGCGGTTACGGACACGACAGTAGGGTCGCTGCTTGTCCAAGAAACTCTGGGATCGTTCGCATTTGCAGGTGAAACAACAGCCGTTAATGCTTTGGTTTCACCCTGCGACATTCTTACGTTCGGCTGATCGAGAGTTACCCCGGTTACTGGGACACGTGTAATGACTTGGAATGTCTTGCGATCCAGCACCGTATATCCATCATTGAACAGAAGTAGAGCATCATAAGTACCTTGGGCCAGCGCATTGTCTAAACTAACTTTACCATCCCCGGCTTTTGCATAAGTCCATACTAACGATGAGCCGGAATTTGGAGGTATAGCCCCAGTCTTGTAGATGCCGACCCAATCCTTTCCATTGACTGCGGCTCCTGTGTACGATAAGGTGATGGGTTCTCCTACTGTATACTGGAGTTTGTCCATCGTGATTCCGTTAACAGGATTGACCGTAACATTCGTTACTGCAGAATGTCCACCGTCCGATGATACCGCAGTAATTGCAACCGTTCCGACGTTTAACGCTTGGATCGTTGCCATACCATATACACCTGCAGTAACCGTAGCTACACTCGGGTTGCTGCTTGTCCACAACACGTTGCGGTTACTCACATTCGTCGGTGTGACCGTAGCTGTTAGTTGCGCCGTTTGGCCTTTCTTCATCGTTACGGCAGGTTTGTCTATCGTAATCCCCGTTACATTGATATTTTCTGATGAGACTGTAACATTTGAAGATGCTACAAAATTGCCATCATAGGTTGTTGTAGTCACTGTTGCCGTCCCGCTACGATTGCCGGTCACTGTAGCAATACCGCCTGATGCGGTAATGGACACGACAGTAGGGTCGCTACTAGTCCACGAAACTCTAGGATCTGTCGCATTAGCGGGTGTAATAATAGCCGTTACTACGACAGATTTGCCTTGAGTTATACTTACGCTCGGCTGATCAAGAGTCACACCTTTTACAGGAACGACGACTTGGAATGTCGTACGAGCCAACTCCGTATAACCGTTATTGGATAGAAATACAGCATCATAAACACCTGGTGCCAGCCCTTTGGTAAAACTCAAACTACCGTCCCCAGCTTTTATATTTTTCCAATCTAACGATGGATTAGAGCTAGCAGGTGTAACTCCAGTTCGGTAGATACCTATCCAATCCTTCCCATTGAGGGCAGCCCCTGTATACGCTAGGGTAATGACTTCCCCTTGCATGTATTGGGGTTTGTCCATGATTACAGACCGACCAGCGGCTGCACCAGCGCCATGAACGAAAGATGCAGCGAATATGTTGAAGATCAACATCATGATTAAAGAAAGACAACCGGTTCTATGCACCGTTTTTCGGTATCCATTTTTGAATAATAACCCGTTTAGTAAGGCAACCATGTTGGCAACACCTCGTTTCTATTCTAATATAGGGATCTTTGAGTGGAGCTCAAAGTCTCTCCTTTTTTATGCATCCACTTATAAATAACAGGTATAACAAGCAAACTAATAAACGTTGAACTGAGCATTCCACCCACAACCACGACCCCAAGAGTTTGGGAAATTACCGTATCCGTTCTCGAAGAAAGAGCCAGCGGAAGCAACGTCAAAATTGTGGTGAATGCTGTCATCAGGATAGGACGCACTCGGGATATTGTCCCCTGTAGAATAGCCTCTTCCGGAATCATCCCGCTTGCCATGTTCCGCTCTATCTTATCGACAAGTACAATGCCGTTGGTGACCACAATCCCCACGAGCATTAAGATCCCGATAAATGCGGCAAGATTCCACTGCATGCCGAATACAAGCATTCCCCATACCGAGCCAATGATGGATAGTGGAATACATACGAGTACCGAGAGAGGAGCCTTCCATCCCCGAAAGACCATGCTCACAATCAGGAGAACGAGAATAATCGAAATAATTAATGCAATAGCCATTTCCATGATCATTTGCTGCACCTGTCCGGAGATCCCTCCGAAAGAATAGTTCACTCCTCTTGGAAGCGTTAATCCCTCGAGAAGACTTTGCGTTTGACTGGTCACCTTTTCCACATCATTAGATATGATATTGGCTGTAACCGTTGCAAAAGGTTGACCGTCTCGATCCCGATAAACGGATAATTCGTTATTTGGAGCGAGAGAAGTAAGCTGCTGCAAGCTGATTGATTTCCCATCCTTCGATTGAAACGTTTCAATAGATAATAACGATAGGACGTCTTTCCCGGATTGTTTTGCGGTAGAATCGAGATCCGTGTTGATGATCAATGGTATACGTTGATCGCCCGCGGCTGCATCTATCCTTGTTCCCTGAGATATATACGGCTGAATCCGATTAAGAATGTCCTCTACGTTGATCCCATGGCGTTTGATTTGATCTTCGTTAAGAGCTAAATGGTAGGCGGGGCCGCTTTCCGTATCATTCTCAACTCCCTCTACACTAAGTCCCGGTACGAACGCCAGTTTACTACGGATTTTCAGGGCAACAGTATCGAGTTCATTGGCGCTTGCTCCTGTGATGACGATCTTTAACAGCGAATCATCGCCCGCTATATTCCGATTGGTTACTGTAAACCTGGCCACGCTTCCCAGATTCCATAGTTTTTTATTAAGTTCCGTTACAACGGTATCCAGATTAGCGTTTGCTTTTAAATTGGCAATGAGATTGGCTTCCTTCGATGACTGGATCCATCCTCCACCCTCGTCAAATACATCGTCAAACATCGGAATAAAAGAGGATCCTATGGTTGAAGAAAAAGTATCGATTTGCGGATCCGATTTCAACAAATCCTCGACCCTTTTCACTTCGGTATCGACGGCCTGCACAGAACTTTTCTCCGGCAATGCTACCTTAATAGAGATTGCGCCCGGACCACTTGCAGGGAGAAAATTCACTGGAAGAAAGATGGCCTGAACAACCGTACCGATGAAAATAACAACAACCAAACCCACAACCCATTTTTTTCTTGAAAAAGCCCATTGCAGGATTCGATTCACAAGGGGCTCAGCCGTTCGAGCATTCACTCGAAAATCCTTCCACCATAGTTGTGCAAGAGCCGGAATAACAAAAATCGAAACCAAAAGCGAGACGATCAACGCAATGACGACTGTCCAAGCAAAAGAGGCAAAGCTGGATTGAATGATTCCTCCCACCAACAGGATAGGGAGAAACACGACGATTGTCGTCGCCGTCGACGACACAATAGCGGGCATCATTTCACGAACCGCTCCAGCCAAGTGATGAAGATAATCTTTACGATCCGACTCTTGGATTCTTCGATACATATTGTCAACTATGACGATCGAATCATCCACGACTCTCCCCATCGCAACTACCAAACCGGATACGGTAAGGATGTTCAAACTGATTCCCATCCCTTTCAGCATAGCTGTTGTTGCCAACAGGCAAATGGGTAGGGAGAGGGCGATCAATAGCGTTGCCCTAACATTTCGAAGGAACAACAGCACACTAAGCATCGAAAACAGACAACCTAGGAGCCCTTCACGCAGAAGCCCTTTAAGGGATGCCTGAACATCATCAGCATGATCGAATGGGATCGAAAGCTGAATACCGCTTGGTAATGTACCCTGCAGTTCATGGATTCGTTGATGCACCCGCTTCGATACATCAGTAATGTTAGACGAAGGACTCTTCAGCACATCCAGGATAACACTTGGTTTTCCATTCATACGAGAAAGTGTCTGCAGATCGACCATCGACGGGGATACTTCTGCTACGGCAGAAAGAGGGATCGTTTTCCCGTCAGCCCCCTTAATCCGTAATTCGTTGAGATCTTGAGCGCTAACCCCCCAACCTGTGACTCGAACTGGAATCGTAGTTTGGTTGCTGACAATCTTCCCTTGAGGAAAGTCCGTTCTTGACGATGCAAGAGATCGTTTGACATCTTCCAAAGTGAACCCCATCATCTCCAGATCCTTCATCCGAATCGTCACCGCAAATCCGTTATTTCCCCCGCCGGTCACACGTATTTCATTTACCCCTGGCACACTTTTCAAATGATTAACCAGTTCGTTTTGGAGCGAAGTGCGGAGGACATTTTCATCCGCTTGATCAGACTGGCTTGTCAGACTAATCCTCATCATCGGGAAGGAGCTGGTACTCACCCGAGTAACAAGGGGCTTGTGCACGCCGGAAGGAAAAGTAAGACCGGACATAGCCTGCGTGACCTCATCTTCGGCCTTTTCCATATCAAATTGAAAAGGAAAATAAAGGCTGCATAACAATCCGCCGTTGAAGGAACTGGTCTCCACCGACTCTAATCCATTAATGTCGCTTACCGCCTGCTCCATTATTCCCGCTAAACTTACTTTCACTTGAGCGGCTTGATAATTGTCTGCGCGCACACTGATCATGAGCGTTGAATTATTGATCGGAGGGAGGTAATCACGTTCCATCTTATAGGCGGATATTCCACCCCAACCCAAGATGAGCAAAATGGATACGACAACTAAAACCGAACGTTTCATAACTGCTTCTATCATTGGTTGCATAATAGACCGGGCTCCTGCTTAAGGCCCGTTATTCACGCCCTTTTTTTAGTTTGAAAAGCATTATAATGACCGGCCTAGAAGATACGGCACCGATGATTCTACCAGAGTAACTTGCCCTTCTTGCTTCCGGTGTTTTCTTCATTTTCGCCGCCGAAGATATGGTTCTTTGGCGCAGGCATAGGGACATTCGGTCCCTTGATGGCCCTCCAGATCTCCTCGTTGAGCTTCTGCGAGTCAACCTGGTCAGGCATTCCGGACATGTGCTCAGGCTTCATGACCGACTCTGATCTAGACGATGCTTCTACGGAGGTAGAAGCTGCGTCCTGATTGACATCGTAGGCAACTGCCATTGGTGCCGTAGACTCGGTCGCGACTGCTATAGACGGAGTCTCCACTGTGTAGCTGGCGAAATTCGGCTTGTCCCCGAACGAGTAGATCATCGGCATAGCAGCGGCATCAAACTGGGTGAGCGGGCCCAAGCCTACGAGCAGCTCCATGGTTCTCAGCATCGACACTTGGCTGTAGAAGTGCGAGTCGACGATGCCCCGCTGCGTGTAGGGACTGATCACCTGAGCAATCGTGCGATGAGCGTCGACATGATCCGCACCGTCCTGCGCGTCATCTTCGACGACGCAGATCGCGGTGTCCTTCCAATACTTTGAGTGCGTTACCGTGTCGACGATCTTGCCCAGCGCCAGATCGTTGTCCGCAACCAGCGTCTTCGCCGTTGCCCCTCCCGAAGTGTGGTCGCGCGGTAGGTCGATGAACTGCATCGTTGGCAGATTATCATTAGCGATGTACTGCTGGAACTCCTTGTTCCACTCTTCGTACCGCTTAACGTCGGAAATGCCCATGTCGAACCAAGGGTAGTTTTGGTCCGTATTATCGTTGAGCAGCGGTTCGTAGGCGCAGTACTTGCCAGCCTGGCACTTCACCTGGTTGTTGGAACCGAACCAACTCGAGGGCAGCGAGTGCATGCCGTAATGGCGGAAGGTCAGACCAGCCGCTGCGACCGCGTTCCACAGGAAAGCGCGGTTCGGGTCTGCATTGCCCACCGTTACCTGCGAGTCCTTGTAACCGGAGGAGTCGTAAGTCGCACCGTTGCCACCGTAACCCTGGTGTGTGGCGAGCTGGTTGAACGGGTTCGAGTTAGCCTGGGTGGCCCAATTCCAGCCGTCCTGACTCACCTCGCCATCTGCGTAGAAGTTGTCCAGCGTCACGAATTGCTTGGCGAGCTTGTGCTGGTTCGGGGTGATGTCTTGACCGAAAAGCGTCAGTGACGGATCGCCATTTCCGCGCGGCGTGCCGTCATCATTCTTGAGGTCACCGAGCACCTGGTCGTAAGTACGGTTCTCTTTCACTATATAGATGATATGCTTGATCGGCGAGCTCTCACCGGGGCTGCGCGGTATGATAGTACCGGGCGTCTTGTGGTGCTTATCGAACCCGACCACCTTGCCGTGCTGGTCGAAGCCATTGTTCTCTCGCACCATCCGGGTGTACGTCGCCAACTGGGACTCGCTCGGCGTCGGGATGATCGACAGGTAGCCCTGCAGCAGCCGCTCGATGTAAGGAATGTCTTTACCCTTGTTAGTCCCAGTGCCCAATCCCTTGGCGCTGGTAACAAGCAGTTTGCCGTCGGGCGCCACCTGCACGCCGGTTGGATACCAGCCAGTCGGGATGAGTCCCTTGATCCGGCCGAACTCCCCTTGGTCAGAAACGTTTACCACTGCAACGTCGTTGTTGCCGGAGTTGGTGACGTATAGCGTGCCGTTGTCAGGTGACAGGGTCATGTTGGTCGGCGAGCTGCCCGCTGGCGCACCTGGGTACGGGGCCATCGAGATCGTGTTCACGACAGCGTTGCTTACCGTGTCGATAACGGATACCGAGTCGCTGTCGCCGTTGGTAACGTACAGCCACTTCCGATTGGCGTCCAGTAGTAAGCTATTCGGGTGAGTTCCGACGGTAAGCTTGCTTGGCGGAGAAAGCGTGAGCCCGTCAACGGAGAAGACCGACAGCATGTTCTCGCCCTGGTTGCTGACGTAGGCCGTGTGCCCGTCCGCTGACAATGCAACGCCATACGGGTAGGAACCTGCTGGTGCCTGCGCGGTCTTACCCGAGGCGACGTCGATCGCGACGAGCGTGTTCTTATACTGGCCAGTCACATAAACGGTCCTGTCATCCGGTGCGACCGCAACACCCTGCGGGTACGTACCCGCAGGCAGCGCCAGCGTTTTTTGGAGCGTCAGCTTACTAGCAACGCTATCCCAACGAAAGACGACCACCGAGTTCCTGTTCGCCGTCGCCAGGTACACGTAACTGCCGTCGTGGCTGAACGCCAGACCGGGTGCAACCCCCTTATCCGACGCGGAAAGCTCAAGCTCCTGGATGAGGCCGCCGTCCTTGGCGTTCAACACTTGAACCGCCTGCTTGCCGTTACCGTTCTTGATAATGTCTGGAACAAGCACCGCTTTACCGTCGGGCGAGAGCACGGCATTGGCCGGGTAGAAGCCCGCAGGCTTTTGTACACCCACAGGCGTCACCCGCCATCCGGATGGTGTGTAAGCAGTGCCATTTGCCTGGGGTCCTGCTACCAAATTATAGGCGGCATAAGCGGGTCCTGAACCCAGAATGAATGTTGCCAGGGCAGCTATCGCTATTTTCTTACTTAGACTCTTTTTCTTCATCCTATTTCCCCTCCAAAAAATTTTTTTGATCATAACCAATATCAAGCAGAACAAGCATAAACCTGCCATATTTTCGTACAAAAAAAATTTGATTCTTTTACATTACATACAAATAAAGCTTTTATTTCATGTTCGTACAAATAATACTGTACAATAAACTCACATCCATTAGGGTTAATTACGTGTAAATTATTAATGTTTTTTTTGTAAACATGAACGTCGCTGCAAGCCAAATCAAAACACCTTTTTTGAAAGGTTAGTTCGTTGATTTAATGAACCTTACCGCTTAACTTCAAACCAATGATACCGACGCCTGACCAAATCGCGTAAGCAATACCAACTTCAATGTAAGCCAGTGTTCTTACTCACAAGCTTAATCTGGATTAAGCTCATCCCCTTCGCCTCCATGCAAAAAATGCAGATCTGTCCAAGTACCAGACAGATCTGCATAGGAATGGGTAAAGATTAGTTCAAGTTATCCAAAAGCGTGTTTACTTGAGGGTTAAGGTTCAATGCATTCAGAATGACCGTAAGAGCCTCCGCACGTGTGGAGTTGCCCTGCGGATCAAATACGCCATCATTCTTGCCGCTGATGATGCCAGCTTCTGCTGCATCCTTGATTAGATTAGCTGCATAAGAGCTTGCGCTTGCCATATCCGTGAAGTTGCCTTTGGAAGCATCTTTTTCCACTTTACTTAAGTTCACAATACGAGACAGGATAATGACCATTTCTTCTCGGCTGATCGTTTGGTCCGGTTTGAATGTTCCGTCTCCAAAGCCAGCAAGTACCCCTGCACTAGCGAGTTTCTCAATAGCGTCTTTAGCCCAGTGACTGCTAATATCATTCAGTGCAACGGAGTGATTAGCACCACCGCTGATATTGAATACGCGAGAGATGATCGCTGCAAACTCCGCACGTTTGATTTTGTCATCAGGATGGAACGTGCCATCCCCATATCCTTCGATAACGTGCAGTTTAACGAACGTACCGATGGTCTTTTCAGCCCAGTGCCCTTTTGTATCAGCTAGTTCAACCTTAACATTAGATTTCTTAGCATCCGCGACTTCGGATTCAATAGCACTAACCAAGTTTATTACATTAACAGCGTCGCGATTGAATACATCAACCGTAGGTTTTGTAGGTTCAGGTGTCGGTGTCGGTGTCGGTGTTTGCGTTGTACTGTCCGTCGACGTATCACCGTCCGAACTTTCCGTAGTCGCCCGATTCACAGTTACCGTATACGTCTTCTTGCCGGTTCCGTCTTGAGCCGTTACGTTAATCTGTATCGGGTTCACGCCCACCTGTAAGTTGTTGGCGATATACGTATACACATTGCCGGTTACGGAGCTGTAATCGGCTCCTGAAACAGCAACCGTCGCATGGGAATCCTCTGTGGCAAAAGAAAAATTGCTGCTTGAAACGGAATTAGCTACATCCACGCTATAGTTCAGATTTTCTGCCGTAAATGCTGGCTTCAATGTCCCCTGATCCACTAACAAGCTGGACAACAACGCATTTGATGACAGACTAGTCGCCCTTGTCACAGTTACCGTATACGTCTTCTTGCCGGTTCCGTCTTGAGCCGTTACGCTAATCTGAATCGGGTTCGTACCCACCTGTAAGTTGTTGGCGATATACGTATACACATTGCCGGTTACGGAGCTGTAAGTCGCTCCCGAAACGGTAAACGTTGCAAGGGAATCCGCTGTGGCAAAAGAAAAATTGCTGCTTGAAACGGAATTAGCTACATCCACGCTATAGTTCAGATTTGCTGCTGTAAATGCTGGCGTCAATGTCCCCTGATCCACTAACAAGCTGGACAACAACGCATTTGATGATGCCGGTGGAGCTGTCTTGTCGATGTTAGCCACAGTAGCTATTACCGAACCTGTATTACCCGCTGCGTCAACAAAATTAAAGGTAAAGCTGCCATTTTGCGTAAATGAGAAGCTAGTTGAACCGTTATTATTGGTAATCGTTACATCTTCACTTGGTGTAATGGTTGCAACTACATCTTGGTTGGTTGGCATTGTTGTATTGTAAGCAACTGTTGCCGTAGGCGCAACTTTGTCGATGTTAGCCACAGTGACTATAGCGCTACCCGTGTTAAATGTTGCATCAATAAATTCAAACGTGAAGCTTCCGTTCTCACTAAACACATAGTTAGGAGATCCGCCGTTGTTCGTGATGGTTACCGGCTCGCTAGGGGTAATAGTTGACACAACGTCTTGGTTTGTGGGATTGACATTGCTGTAGCTTACAGAAGCCGTCGGAGCAATGGTATCCACGTTATACACTGCAAAATCCCAAATAGATGGAGCATCCGCAGCACTCGTAATGTAAAGCCTAACTTTACTCGCCGTCACTGGTTCGAAGGTATCGGTCTCTATAAACAAAGGCGTACCACCCGTAAAGGCATTCTCCCATTTGGAACCATCCCAATATTGAATCTTGTAGCTCGTTATCCGATTTTTACCCGCTTCCGTATATTCCTTAAAAACAATTTGATTGAAAGTCGTATTGGCTCCAAAATCCACGTCCAAAGTCGCACTAGACGTCCCCGTATCTGTTGCCCACCTTGTTTGGGAAGAACCATCCAGGGCCTTTGACGGGCTGTAAGTCAGATTATTTTTATAATAATTACTTGCCGTTACTGTTTTGTTTAATGCCAAATTCACTGGCGGCTTAATATCGCCTGTTGGTGCAACGATTGTAAAGGTCGTGCGGGCAAGCTCTTTATTACGGGTCTCATTCAAGTTGCTATATAGCAATACGGCATCATAAGTTCCGGGAGCCAGATCGGCAGAAGTGAATGTTAATGTGCCTTTGTCCTTCCTCGCATACTGCCAGTCGATTGATTTACTATCGGGCTTGATCGCAGTCCCCGTCGGGTAGATCCCTACCCAATTGTTCGGGCCGAATAAATCAGAATACTGAAGGGATAGGTATTCGCCTTTCACGTATTTCGACTTAACCGTCGTTAACGAAGTTGCCAAATCCAATTTTCCCGGCTTCTGCGCCAGCTCTGTACGGAAAGTGGATACGACCGAGCGGTGGTCTGACGGCCATGGCATAATCTTGATGTCCGTATACGGCCCGTCCTCACCTACGATTTGACTGTTCACCGTAACAGAAGGTCCCGCAGCATAGATGAAATCGATTCGATCGTGTACCTCATTTTTGGAAGGGACAGGCGTCCATGTAAAGGCCGGATACGTGACCGGATCCGGATGCTTTTCACGGTAAGTATCGCGGAAATCCAACTGTTCCAGTTCTTTCGATACAGGCCATGTTACCGTTGTATCAAAATGGCTAGCTTTGGTACTTTCAATCCAATCCAAGTGTGACGCGCCGTTAAAATCGCCCGTCAGGAAAACAGGGATTCCTTCCTTTGCCAGTTTCGGCAGCTCTTTAAATTTGCTCTCCATTTCTTTCATATGATAGGTTCTTTCGTTCTGCATGACGTACTCAACACTCTTTTTAGCCCGAATATCATAGGGTCCGTACGGGTAAGCCAGTTGGTGTACATTACTCACAGCCACAACCTTGCCCGGCTCTACTTCGATATAGACATAGTCAGGGTGCCCCGAATCAATAATGGGATAACGGCTAATAATCTCCTGACTTTCATCGTAGTTGAAACCGAGTTTCTCGGCGAGCTTGGGAATGTTTAATTGTCCTTCTTGAATTCCGACGACATCAGCTCCGGCAGCCTTAATGGCCTCCACTGTTTTGTCAAAGGAAACTTTCCCCCCCCCTAAATAGATGTTAAATGTCATAATTTTTAAATCAACCATGTTCCCCTGCTCTTTAGGAATGGAATGATCTGTGGACGCCGCCGGTCCAGTAAAGCCTGTCATAATGAAAAAAGCCAAACAAGCAATGAATAGGATGGATGTACGGAATCGGTTGTTGTTCTTCAGAAAAGTTTCGAAAGGATTGGAACTCATTTTCGCTCACCTCATTATAATATTTTCACATCTAATAACTCTGAACTTACATTAATCCTCTTTTTTTTGATTTTAATAATAAATGATTACGAAACGTACATCATCGAGGCGATCCAGAACAGAAAAGCAGAACGAGGAACATGATGACGCTCACTCATACGTTCAATTATTATTGATCAAACCAATAATATTCTCGATACAATGCCAATATCGTTCGATTTTCATCTATCGTTCTAATAAAATTGTACACAAACTTATACTACAATTCATCAACACACTGTAAACTGCACATTAAGATATTATGAATTATTGGAAACCTTATTGAGATGGGACTACGATTTCTTATGAATAAAAAAAGAGCTAGCATAAATACCGCTAACTCTCGTATTGATCAATTAAGGGCCTAATTACAATCTTTGAATCAACCAATAAAATGCCAGAACAAAAATAAGGCAAGACGTTGAAATCATCATTTTACGATACCACGGGAACCTTCGCAGCCATATCAAGAGGGGCAGTAATAGGCATAAGACCATCAGTTGGCCCGTTTCTACACCTAAATTGAACGTCAGGAGCGTGCCAATCAGATTGCCCTTTGGAAGTCCTGTTTCAGCCAAAGCCCCGGCGAAGCCCATACCGTGAATCAGGCCAAATATGGCTGTCATTACCCACCGCCATTTCGCCTTTTGAACAAACATATTTTCCACAGCCACGTAACAGATCGTCACCGCAATCAACGCTTCGACCCAAGACGAGATGACATGGAGGCGGCCCGACGCCACCAAGAATAGTGTAATGCTGTGGGCGATTGTAAAAGCAGTAACAATTTTCAAAGCATCCTTGAAGCGAGATGCGATTAATACTAAGGATAACAAAAACACCAAATGATCATAACCTGTCAAAATGTGTTCGATTCCAAGCTTAAAGTATTTCCACAAAACAGCGCCAATCTTAGGCTGGGGAAGGTTGATCGGATTTTCTCTTTTAGTGCTATCATTATCCTGCTGGGAATGCTTAGGAAGGTTGATCAGAATATCTCTTTTCGTGCTATCAATCAAGTCCTGTTGGACATATTCCCCTGCATGGACCAAGAGTCCACTCGTATGAGCAGGTACATCGTCAAACGCCAGGTCGTAATGAAGATTACATTGTTCGATCACTTTATCGGCGGTAAACTTCAGATGAAATTCCACGCCTCTTTCGGTACCCTTATTCGCCATGTTCATCGAAAGCAATTCCATCGTTAAGGGTTTCGAATCCGCATCTATGCGAAGACCTTTCTGTAGATAGGATTCGATTTTTTGCGAGAACTGTTCCTCGTTCACCAGATTATCTAGGTTGGTACCGAATTGCGGAAACAAATCTCTTTGATCAAGAAAAAGTTCATAGAGAATCTCGTTCTCTTCAATGTTTAATACCGAATAACCCATACTTCCGGCATGCGCAAGTGAAGTTGTGGTAGTCCCAAAAAATAATACGATGATTAATAAGGAGAGGAAAATTCTTAAGTTCATAGCTGCTGAACCTCTTTTCATAAAATGGACCTACGTTTGTAAGCTCATTCATAAACGAAAATTCACTGGCTTTGTTACCGCCGGTAACAAAGCCAGGAATCAACATTACATCCGGAATTTCATCTAAGCATTTGCAAAGTAATTTCTATTGCAGACTCGCTTTGGCTACGATTACAAGGTCTACAATATCAACCTTACCGTCATGATTCACATCCGCTTTTTCATTCCAGCCCTCTTGACCTTGTTGTTTGCCGTATGCCCCTGAAACAATGGCCAAGTCTCCAACAGAGCGTTTTCCGTCTCGATTGACATCTGCGGTGATTCTCTGCTTGTCAAACTCTTTAATGGCCGCTTGCAATGCCGCTTTCGCACTACCCACCTGCTCCTGAGTAGCATTCGAATCGTTTGCTGTCGCATTTGCTGTATTGATAGCCAACTGTAATTGAGCTCTGGAGCCAGCCGCATACAGACCATCTCCGTTACCTTCCACTGCTGCATTGTACTTATCCTGAGCGCTTGCGATTATGCTCTGTAACGTCAGTCCTGGGTTTACTGTCACATTCGCGGTAGACATAAAATTTCCATCATAAGTTATGGCCGTCACTGTTGCCTTCCCAGGACTAATGCCGATCAACGAAGCGCTGACGCCTGTATAGGTTACAGATACTACAGTAGGGTCACTGCTTTTCCACGAAACTTTGGTATCGTACGCATCATCCGGCGTAACCGTAGCCGTTAATGTTCTGGTTTCGCCTTCAGTCATGATGACGTTTTGTTGATCAAGCGTCACCCCTTCAACAGAGACGCGTTCAACGACTTTGAATGTCTTGCGATCCACGATCTCATACCCGTCATTGATCATGAAAATCGCATCATAAGTACCTGGGGCCAGCCCATTGCTGAGACTAGCTTTCCCGTCTCCAGACTTTAAATAATTCCAGCTCAACGATACACCGGCACCTGGAGGAACTCCTCCAGTTTTGTAGATGCCGACCCAATCCTTCCCGCTTGCGCCAGCCCCTTTGTACGACAGGGTGATGGCTTTCCCTTTGAGGTACTGGAGTTTGTCCAGTGTTAACGTCTGGCCAGCAGCTGCTTCAGCGACAGGAATGAAAGATCCAACAGTCAAGTTGAAAATCAACATCATGAATGACGCAAAATAACCGATTAGACGAAACGTTTTTCGGTTTCGTTTTTTGTTCATTTGCCAATCCCCATTTCTACCATTTTTTAGTTCAAGCCTTCCAATAGTGTTTTCACTTGAGGGTGAAGGTTCAATGCATTCAGAACGATTGTAAATGCCTCCGCACGTGTAGAGCCGCCTTGCGGATCGAATACGCCTTTGTCTTTGCCGCTGACGATACCCGCTGCTGCAGCATCTTTGATTAGATTTGCCGCATACGGGCTTGCGTTTGCCATATCCGTAAAGTTGCCTTTCGAAGCATCTTTGTCCACCTTACTTAAATCCATAATACGGGACAAAATGATGACCATTTCTTCACGGCTGATCGTTTTTTCCGGCTTGAAGGTTCCGTCTCCGTATCCGGCAATAACTCCTGCGCTTGCAAGTTTGTTAATTGCGTCTTTAGCCCAATGACTGTTAATGTCGTTCAGTTCAACCACATGATTATCGCTGCCGATGGCATCGAATACGCGAGAGATGATCACTGCAAACTCTGCGCGTGTGATTTGACCGTTCGGATGAAACGTTCCATCCTCATACCCATCGATAACTTGTAATTTCACGAACGTACCAACGGTCTTTTCGGCCCAGTGTCCTTTCATGTCAGCTAGTTCAACCTTTTTATCAGCTTTCTTGGCTTCCTCTACTTTGGACTTGATCGCTTCAATTAATTTTTCTACATTAACAATCTTGCCGTCGAATACAGGATCTGTCGGCTTTGATTCAGGTTTTGGTTCAGGTTTTGGCTCAGGTGTTGGCTTAGGTGTTGGTACTGGAATTTGCTCCGACGACGTATCACTATCGCTATCGCTATCGCTAAGAGTGCTTACAGTTACCTCTGTACTCCATTCACTAGCTCCTGCCGCATTTTTAGCTTTCACCTTATAGGTATGGCTTGTGTTTGCTGCAAGACCTGTGTGTGTGAATGGATTTGCAACATCCGTTTGAATAACATCATCCACCATCAAGTCATAACCCGTTGCGTCTATTGAATTCTTCCATGTTACGTTTATCTGTGACGTACTTGCTGCTGTTCCTGTCAATTCTGTAGGTACAGCTGGAATTTTGCCAACTTGACCGCCTTTCTCGGACACGGTTACCTCATGGAAGGCACCAGCTGCCTGCAGCTCTTTCCCTTGTTCGTTTGCAATTACAACATTATCGATCGATACTGTCGTCTTAGTAGAAGCTTGCGTTGCAGCTTTGGCTTTAAATTTGAATGCAAGCAAATCGCCTTGGGCAGGCACGTTCGCACCCACTCTGGCAGCCATAATCCGGATTTGTCCCGGCGCTGTCTCCTTTTGATCGATGACTTGGAAGCCGTCCTTCAGTGATGCAATCGAATCGAGCTGCAAAATCGCCGGATTATAGTGAAGCGTCAAATCTTGGGCATACAACGACTGGTATACGCTTTGCGTAACGCCGGTCAGTCCCACTCTTAGATTGAACATTTGGTCTGTGTTCACCTTTTCCGGTCCGGCTAACACCGTTTGCGGCTTATCCGAAGGTGCCGGTACCGAATCCAGAAATACGTTGATCTCCGAAGCCGAAGCATATCCGTTGACGCCCGCCGTTACTTCGAGCTTGACGAATGATGCATTTGCCGGTGTAAAAGTTGCAATTTTCTCTTTAATGTCGTTTGCCCAATTTCCGCTTGTAACCTTTGTAAAGGTCACCCCATCCGTACTTACATAGACATTGTAGCCTGTAATATTTCCGTTACCGAGTGATGGCATCGGCAAAGCCGTGACTTTATTGATATTGTAGGTTCCTCCGAGGTTTAATGTAATGGACTGAGGAAGAACATTGGATTTATCCCACTTTGTATGCCAAAACGTCTGTGGGTTTCCGTCAATCGCCATGGATGCAGCATTGTTCATAGACACCATTTCTTGGCTAGTTGCTGTAGCTGTCATTTGTGACTGAGGGAGTCTATTCACAGTTACGTTAATGCTTGTTGTCAATGGAACGCTGTTCGGGTTATCGACTCCGTAAGGCAGGGTTACGGTTCCAGGCACCGTGAAGGTCTGCACCGTCTTGATCGCCGGATCGTAGCTAATTCCGCTTACATCCCACGTTACAATTGCGTCCACATTTCCTCCATCAGTTTCAAGAGCAATTTTTCCGGGCAATCCAAGAGCTGTCACTGTCTTGTCCGTTCCGATAATCGCAGATACCGATGCAGGCGCAGTGATGCTGTTTAATTTAACACTGTTAACATTAATTTCAATGTCCTGCGACGAACGGTTATACACGGAATCGTCGGCGAACACCCTGATTTTATATGGAGTACCCGGCGACAAATTTGTAAACTTATATTGCCTGTATACATCGTATGGTTTGTCCATCGGATACGAAAGGCTGTTAAACGATTTGTCCACTTTCCCCGTGAGCTTGTTGATAAGCTGTATATTATATTCCATACCCCGCACATTGTCATTTGCTTGCTTTATTGTAAAAGCAACTTCGTTGGCATTCAAGGAATCGATCTTAATGCCCTCATCAAACTGCGGAGCTATGAGTTCTCTTATATCTTTCTTGCTATAGCTAAAGGCATCTTTGCCTTCGCCAACGTTGACTACACGAGGTATGCTTACAAATTCATCTGTAGCTAAATTATACTGCTTGAGGATCAATTTAGTACCGTAAACCTCTATGAAATTCGAGATGCGAGGTGTGGTATGATAGCTTCCATACGCGCCTTCTATATATCCGCCGAACGGACCGTCATCTTGATAACTGGAATAGTTCGAACCACCGGAATCGAGAAACGAAGCCGCACCTTGATAGAGAGAACGTTCGTCGGTCGGGTCATATTGCGTATGACCTGACATATAGAACACCTGCGAAAAATTATTGTCGGCAATAAATTTACCGAAATTATTACTTGCACCGCTGCTCCATGCCGATCCCCACACGGTTCCGCTTATCGGGTAGTGAGACATTGCAAATATGGGTTTTGTTGGATCATAATCCGCTTCACTTTTGATTTGGTTGAGGTAATCCTTGGCTTTTCCCACCGTGCTGCTGCTGTTAATATTTGCATCAAAACCAATCAAATTATATCCTTTTATCTTTACCCTATAAGCACTGTTATAGAAATCGTTATCGTACGAATTCGTAGATTCGTTCCACGCGCCCGCCGTACCGACAGGTATTAAATTTTCGGTGCCGTTCATATCATGGTTGCCTTTTACAATATATAACTTCGTAGTGTTAAATAAGCCCTCAGCTTTAAGTTTATTGTATACTTTTGTAAGATCACCCATCCACAGATAATCTTGGGCATTGTTACCGGCGGTAATGTCGCCAGGCTGCACCAATACGTCGGCCTGCGGGAATACTTTCAAGGCTTTTCTATAATCTTCTTCCACGCGCGCGACTGATCCGGGATGGATTTCCGGGTCGCTGCTATCCGCTATATTTAAATCGGCTGGAGTTAATGTTTTATTGCTTTTTTGATAGATGAATATGGCGTTGTTTAGTTCACGTTCGTAATAATTGATGGTTTCCTGTGTATATAATTTTACTTTTTGTGTTGTTGCAACCGTAGCTGCCGTATTCAAAACCTTTTTCAAATAATCAAAATCGGTTTGGCTGAAGCCGCTGCCGAGACCGCCTGCCATGAGTGTATTTGCTTCTGATATTGTGTCGTTAAGTGCGTTCATATCTACTTTATTTAAACCGTAACTATTATAATTAGCTTGAACTACATCACTGCTAATTGCACCTTTCCAAACCTTCAGATCAGCGATATCGAATGAATTACCACCATTGCCGCCCACTCCGTCGCTGCCTATATTTAATGGGTTCGATGTATCTAAAGTTCCGACCCCCAGCGAAGTTTCAGCCATTTCGTAACCATCAATATACAACGACCCGAGCATTTTATCTCTGTCTACAACAAATGTCACGTAACGCCAAGCGGAAGCATTAAACGTGTCGCGCCCAAATTTTACTGATGTGGTCGGGAATCCTAAATTCATATTGACCGAATTGGCTGATGTATAAATCGCCCAGCCTGCGTTAGAGCTCTTACTAAAATCTTTGTTCGATACTATTACCTGATTATCCTTAGTGTCGCCCTTATACCAGAAGGATGTGGTAAAACTGCCATTACCAACATTCAAGCTTTGCGTCGTACTGACATAATTGCCGTTTCCGCTTTCTAAGTGCAGAGCTTTGGTCCCGGGTAATACACCGTCTACATAACTATAATTTCCATGTACCATCAACGATTGCCCTTGATTTGCATCGTCGTTTAAATTATTATCGAATTTTATTGATGCCATAAGGGGGTTGGCATTTAATACGTCACTCTCTGCATTTGCTGCCGTGTTCGATAACGTACCGATTAACATCATTGATGCGAGGGTAAAGGATATAACTCTTTTCACTACAGAAAACCTCCATACTTTAGTTTTTCAAACAAACAATGATGATCGAAAAAGTCTGATGCGATAAATAAAGGCATTTAAATCCGTAAGCACCACCTCACAAAACGTTCAATTTTTTTTTTAGATTTGTAATTCTCACATTAAAAGATCTGTTATTTCATATGTGTACAAAAAATACTGTACAATAAACTCGCGATCAATAGGTTAATTACATGTAAAATGCGGGTTTATTTATTGTAAACATGAGGGTGCAATCCGCCATATCAATGAACCTTACTGCTTAACTTCAAGCCGATGACACCGATAATGATGAGCGACATCCAAGCCAATTTGGTTATATCGAATGATTCCTTGAAAAGTACAAATCCTACAAGCGTAATTAGAACTATACCAACGCCTGACCAAATCGCGTAAGCAATACCAACTTCAATGTAGGTTAGTGCAAAGTTAAGCAGAGTAAAGCTGCAGCCATATAAAACAAACATCAATAGAGACGGCCAAAATCTAGTAAATCCTTCGGATAGCTTCATTGCCGTTGTTCCCGATAATTCAAACAGGATGGCAAGTATGAGGAATATCCATCCCCAACCGCTCTCAATCTTCATTTATGGATGCCTCCAAGTAAAGATAGGAGAACGTGGAGACGAGCACATCGGCGTCTTTAAGCCAGGGTTCGTTCGACTGTTCAACATCTTTACGCCCAAGTCCTATGGCAACTGCAACCCCTGCTGATTTCCCCATCTGCATATCGCTATTCGTATCCCCAATCAAGGCAACCTGATTTGGTGCTACACCGAGCTCTAAGCAAGCCTTATGTACCATTTCGGGAAAAGGCTTCCCCTGTTTCACCTGATCGTTTCCGATAATAACTTTAAACAGCTGGCGGATTCCCATCCATTGCAGGTGTTTTTCCGCTTCCGCTGTCTCATCAGCAGTAACAATCCCAATGGGTATTCCTTGATCCTGGCATCGCTTCAAAAAGTCAATAACGCCTGGTAGCGGATAAGCCGGACGAACCTGTTCCATTTCTTCATCCGCCAAGCGCTTACTTTCTCTTGCAAACCTCATGGATTCACTCCAAGGAAGTCCTAGTCGGTAACCTTGCCATGCCAATATGGCGAGTAGGTCTCCAATCGATCCCATGGCGAGTGGACCGTTTCTACTGTAATCAGAGATATGTCCGTTGGCATCATGAACCGTTCCCCACAAAACCGAGATGGGATCAATGACCCCAGTTCTTCCAACAGCCAACACTTTACTTGAATAATGACGGTATAACGACTCGCTCCAATATCCCCAAAGACTTATAAAGTCAAGCAGTGTCCCATCCTTATCAAATAAAACCCCCTTTACAGAATAGCTTCTCTTGTTAACAATCAAATTCGACATTTCTATCGCTCCTGTGATCCTCAATTAGGTGAATACTAACTATCTTTCCTAACCAGTAGTGCTTCCGTTCGCCGACGTATCCTCCCAGACAACAACATCACAACTGTTCGCATAATCAGGTTTGCCAGTATGATAAGCAGCGACATGGCCGCCGCCTGAGCTGTATCACCTGAATCCTCCATGTTAACAATCGCCACGGCTGCCGGTTTCAAGTCCGGCGCATACAAAAAGATGATCGCTGACACCGTAACCATGCTGTTGATGAAATAATACATAAAGATCTCCAAAATACTCGGCAGAGACATCGGTACCGTCACCCTGAGCAGGGTCCGATACCACGGTACATTCATCGTTTCTGATGCAGCCTCAAACTCGCTATCAAGCTTCTTAAGCGCCGAGGTCATCGTTAAAAACGAAACCGAATAAAAATGTACTATATTACATATGATCACGATCCATATGGTACCGTATAGCCCATTTAAGGGTTGGTTCGGATTGTTAAAGTAGAATACATAAATGAGACCTAGCACCAATCCCGGCAATGCGAGCGGCAGCATTGATAAAAAATAAGCGGCATTGCGCAGTAATACATAACCACGCGACTTTTCAATGAGATAGGCAAACATAAATGTCACCACAGTGCCAATCAACGCAGCACCAGCCGAAATGACCAAACTGTTAACAAACGGTCCCGTCCCGTCAAAAAAACCATCATAATGAGAGAATGAGAATTGTAAGTTATAAGGCCATACTTTCACTATCGACCCATAGATGGCCACAAGGATAATGCTAAGAATGGCAGCTGATACAATTGAACAAAGCATGTATAAAAGGCCGTCACGCAGCTTGTTTTCCTCAATTCGATAGGGCATTGATTTCGCGCTGAGCCACCCACTCTGTTTTCGTTGTGAAATTCGGTCTATAACAAACGAAAAAACGGCAGGAATTAACAGCAGCACACCAACAGCAGCCCCCATTTGCATGTTTTGTTGTCCAATCACTTGCTTGAACAAATCGGTTGCAAGAACATTGTACTGTCCACCTACAACCTTGGGTGCCCCAAAATCTGTAAACGTCAGGACAAAACAAACAAAAATCGTGCTAATGAGTGCAAATTTGGTACCTGGCACGGTAACTGTCCAAAAGGTACGCCATTTCGAGGCACCCAGGGTTTCCGCTGCTTCATATAATCGATAATCCGAGCTCGCAAGAGCAACCGAGAGGATAAGAAATGCTTGTGGAAAGGTATATAAAATTTCGGATAAAACAATCCCTATCTGTCCATAAAGCTCAATTCGAAATTCAGGCAGCACACCGAAGAACCCGGTAGAAATCAATCCTTGATTACCAAATAAATAGATTAACGCTAATCCGTGCAGCATCGAAGGCGCAAAAAGCGGCAGCAGCGCTATCGATCGAAAAAACCATTTCCCCCGGATCCCGCTTCTCTCAAGCGCATAAGCAAACCCGAATCCAAGCGTCACTGCGATTACGGTCGTAATCGATGAAACTTTAATGGAATTCCATAACGAAGTGACTAAAGACGGTGTCGAGAAGTATTTGGCGAAATTGGCTAGTCCAATAAAATGTCCTTCTTGATTACTTACGGCTTTCATCACGAGTTCCCCAAGAGGTAGCAGGATCGTCATTATTAAGGTGAATGTCATTATTAAAATGAACCCGTTTTGACTCCATGTGTTAGAATTCGGTCGTATTCGTTTTAACCACATTTGCATGACCAATTACCTCCTTATCCAACCGCACTATTCGATACCGCATCAAACCGAATAACATGTTCATGTGGTAAGTTAAATGTTACCTTCTGATTAGGTTTGATATTAAAGGTCACCATAGCTTGCGTTGGCAGATCAACGGTAAGGAATTGCTGAAGCGGAGTATCCTGATGATCTAATAATTCTAGAACCAAACGGTAGTGAGTCCCTCGATATTCGAATTCCCGTACGATACCCTGTCTGCCCTTCTCATGGCCTTCCCGAACCAATTGAACATGCTCTGGACGAATAGCCAATATAGCGTTTCCTTGTTTTCCCTTATCCGTTTCGATAAAGCTTACTGCTCCAATAAAATCAGCAACAAAGGGACTATTAGGGCTTTCATATACTTCATTTGGAGTGCCAACTTGAATGATTCGTGATTGGTTCATGACCACAATGCGATCAGCCATAGTTAAAGCTTCCTCTTGATCGTGCGTCACCATAATTGTCGTCATGCCGAATTGTCTATGCAGACGGCAAATTTCACGTCGCAGCTTGACACGAACTTTGGCATCAAGAGCGGATAATGGCTCGTCCAGCAACAAACAATCTGGCGAAAAAGCAAGCGCCCGTGCAAGAGCTACCCGTTGTTGTTGGCCTCCCGATAATTGAGCTGGTACTTTATGGTGTTGATCTCTTAACTCCACTAATCCAAGCAGTTCATCTACACGATCCCCAATTTGAGACTTGGTTAAACGATTGCGAAGTCCATACGCAATATTCTCGGAAACTGATAAGTTAGGGAATAAGGCATACGATTGAAACATCATGCCGAAGTTCCGTTTTCCGGCCGGTACAGAAGTGATATCTTTTCCTCCAATGGTCAAAAGTCCCCGATCCGCTTTTTCTAGCCCCGCAAGGATACGCAACAGCGTTGTTTTGCCGCAGCCGCTTGGTCCTAACAGACAGATAAACTCATGTTGATTAATATCTAAATTTATTTCCTGCAACGCAGTTTGCTTCCCGAAATGTTTGGAAAGATTACGCAGCGATAAATATCCTGGCTTCATCACAAATGCCCCTTTTCAACTAATTTACCTAACGAAAACTCAGAAAATGGGAAGGATGCCTAACCTAGGCATCCCGTAATAATAAATAACGTTTACTTTTTCGGCTCCGATTTGGAATCGTATTTCTTTGCCCAATCTGCCAGCACAGATTCACGGTCTCTAGCAGCTTGATACAAATCCAACTTGGTCAATTGCGATACCGGATCTTTACTGTAGCCATCTGGAATTTTGTTTCCTTCTTGTTTAATACTTAAGATAGCGTAATTTTTATTGTATTCCTTCATCGGCTCAGCACTAATCGCCCAATCCAAGAATAACTTTGCTTCCGGTTTAATGTCTTTCTTTTTCACTAATGCATTGGCTTCCATATCCCAGCCTGATCCTTCTTTAGGGAAAATGACTTCAATCGGGGACCCTTTTTTCTTCTCCAGAATGCCGCTGTATCCATATGAGATACCAATAGGAACTTCTCCTGAAGCTGCCATTTTCGCCGGTTTGGATCCAGAATGAGTATACACCATCATGTTTTCATGCAGCTTGTCCATAAAAGTCCACGCTTTATCCTTGCCGTAAAGTTGGATAAGTGCATTCACGGTTAAGTATCCCGTACCTGAGGATGCAGGATTTGGCATAGCGATTAATCCTTTGTATTCCGGTTTAGCCAGATCCTCGTACGATTGGGGAATGGCCAAGTGGCGTTTTTCCATCTCCACCTTATTTACAATGATGGCTGTCTCCCAGATATCAATACCGACCCATTTTGGAATACTCGATTTATCTTTAAATTCAGGCAGCACCTGATCTACACCTTTAGGCGCATAAGCCTCTAACATTTTTTGATCATCCATAACTAGCAAGCTTGTTGCGGCCAAACCCCAGATGACGTCCGCTTGAGGATTTTCTTTCTCTGCAATCAACTTGGCTGTCATGATCCCTGTCGAATCACGAACAATGTTCACTTTAATCGTAGGATTCTGAGTCTTAAATGAAGTAAGATAGGTCTTAATTTGTTCTTCTTCCATTGCAGAATAAACGGTGATTTCCGCTGGTTTGTTTGCAGTCACAGTTGCTGTCGGGCTCGGTTGACTGCTGCTTGAGGCTGCGCTATCTGGCTTCGCTGTACCACAGCCTGCCAATACACCAGTAATAAGTAACATAGACGCAATTGATTTCCATTTCGTTTTCATTGTTGATCCCCTTTACTTGATATAATAGTTTTGATAACTAATCCACAAAATTCAATTTATATTTAATTATGTGGATTTAAACCAAATTTCTTTCCATATAACTATTCTGTACAATATTTATTGTACATTAAGAATATATTTTTTGTGTCAAACGACCGTTAACTCAGTGTAAAGATTATGTAAATACAGAAATTCTTTTCTTTTGTCTTAAACAAGTAGTTTTTGCTATAATAGTAGTAATTCAAACAAAATCTATTGAATCTTTCAGTCGATCTGAAATAGGGAAGTGAACATTCTAGTGTCTCAAAAAGAGGAAAAGAACACATCAGAACAAAGGTTGCGTATCAGACAAGACATGATTGATGCTATTGCAGATACGATGGATTTGTACGGTGCAACTCATTCATCCGGTCAATTGTATGGGATTATGTTCTTTGAAGATCGACCAATGACTCTCGATGAGATGAAAATTCGCATGAATATGAGTAAAAGCAACATGAGCTATGCGGTTAGATCATTGGTAGAATCCCAATTGGTAAAAAAGTTAGAGGAAAAGCAGGAGCGAAAAGAACTGTATGCTGCGGAGGTCGATTTTTTTCTTGCGTTTCAAAACTTCTTCACGCACAAACTCCAACATGAAATCAATGTAATGACAGAAGCCATTAGTAAAGCTCTTCCTGAATTGACAGAATTGATTCTTGACGAACATATAACAGACCAAGAGCGTAATTTTGCTCTTCAAGATTTATATAAACTTCGGCATGGGCAAACATATTACGTTTGGCTCCAGCAGTTTGTCGACGCCCTGAAGCGAGGGGAATATTTTAATAATCATTCTTCACCAATTGATTGCTGATTTTTCACATCTGTACACAATCCCCATCGTCGAATTTGATGGTAACCGATATTGTAGCCCAAGCGATGGAGAATAGATATCCGATAATGATCAGGGCTATGCATTCGATCCTATTGACATGAACGTTTCCGAGAATCCAAGGAGTTATTGGTACCTTGCCCTCAGTACGTCTGAGAGAGCCACCTCGGCGGAGGTGGCTCTTTTAATTTGTGGCGGCCAATTTATTTGTTTATACTATAATTTGTTTGTAGTACAGCATTATTTTGCTTTGTTGACATTTTAGAAAGTAACAGATCACAACTCTCTTATCCCGACTGAAACAATATCATATCTAAGCTTAAATCAAGGGGATGAACGACAGTAATGTATAATTATTCATAATAATGCATTACACTAAAATCCCATCCTGGGTAGCTAAATTTAATAATCAGACGGCCCTAAAAAGTCTCAGGCTGCCTGCTGTTTCAGTATTCTGTTGATGTCTTTCGGAGTTTGAGTTTATGTTTTATCGAGACGAATAAAAACAGGATTATAGGGTAAATCATCCCAGCGTATATACCGTAATTCGTCATCCAAGCATTCAAGGTTTTCCTTTGTTCTGGTGTTACCACTAATATGCTAACCGTTAGGATAAAAACAGGAACCACTTTCAATGCTGATTTCTGCTTTATTGATAGCACATGTTTTAAACCACGTGATGCTACCCACAAACTGAATAGGAGATTCGGGAACATATGAAACAGGAACATGGAGACCACGAGGAAATCAATGCGTTGAAGAAAAGGCAGCTCAACTTCAGTAAACAATGACAAGGTGGGATACTTATTATTTATGAGCTGGTGCAAATCAAAGTAAAGAAGTGTCATGATCACAATGATGACATAGAGTAAAGTTGTAGTCAGCAACGCCAATTGGGAAAAAAGAGAGACCTTCTCTTTTTCCTTCACGAAAGGATACACAAAATAGAGAATTTCATATCCGTAGAATGAATATTTGATTTCAAAGGCTCCGACTAACAAATCAGAAAGTTTGGCATTCATAATTGGTAATAAGTGATGCCAATCGGTAAATTGCATAGCAAAATAAAGCAAAGAAAACAATGAGATGGTGATGATAATCGAAACAAAGCAGAAACCAATAATAACGCGAATCCCACCTCGAACCCCATAGATACACAAAGCAAGTATCACAGAATTGAAAGCCCATCGGGGTATGTCTGGAAATAACCATGTTTGTATGATTTCTTCAAAATGAATGGTGATCGTACAACCAAGACCGAAGAAGTAAATGATATAGAACATATTTGCGAATTTCGCTAACCATTTGCCATACAAATCATCGTGAATTTGATATAAATCCTTTGCCTGATAATACCGTAGCGTTTTGATCATCACCCATACGATAAGTTGAGTGACAAGCCCGGCGAAAATAATGGATATCCAGGCATCATGCCCAGTTATCTCATAAATATCTTTACTAAATCCCGAGGAGATGACTCCAAATTGATTAGAAATGATGATATAGAATAGCAAAAAAGCGTTAAAAGCCGTATAGTTTTTTCTTTGTTTTTCGTTCAATGTTTTCATCACCTCCATCATTCCATTGCCCCGGTACCTAGTATTTTTACATCCAAATGAACAGTGAATTTCGCCTTTTTATACATCTCGTGCCATTCTTTGCTTGACAGTTTTACACCGCGCACTGAACTTTGATAACGTTCGCCAAAACCGATTGGATCACTTCCCACCTTTTGCAATTTATGCAGAACTTCTTCAATTTCTCTTTTGATAGTTATCGCGAGGAGCTTCTCCAATTCTTTATTCGATTGAGGCTTCGACAGGTCAAGTCTGGGGGAAAACTCTTGAATCCTTGCCATCATCCGTACTTTTATTATAAAAGCAATCTCTTTTGGACTTGTCAGAGTGATGTCGCTTTTGCTTGAAATATTATCAAGAATGACTCGAATAAATTTTCCGCGTTCCTTCCCTTTCACTTCTTCTTTCCAATCTGCACGTTTAATGGAAAGTTCGATGGTACCCCTTTTTAAGCGATCGCGAACGAGCATTAAGTGAATGCTCTTCCGAGCGGGAAGTTCTCCGACCATACGTTCATCTTTAAATAGGGCAATGTCAGACAGATGGATCTCGTTTCCTACTCGCCGCACCACAGGGACAACAGGATCTTTCCCTGAAGAATAATAGTCGTGTAAGAATTCATGGAGAGTAGAAGAAATGATCTTCTCTCCCTGCACATTCTGTGTCACGTTTTTATTGAGAAATGAACCGACATTGCTCATTTCAGGAAAACGATGTATCAAAATATCCTTTGCTGTCCCTTTGCTGACTAAAACAGAGAGTCGATTGCCTATGGTTACGTCACGGCTTAATGTATCAATCAAATTGATGATTCCATTGGCTGCAAGCTTGTCCTGAACAACGACTACTCGCAGTTGTCCCGATACGATTTTTTTGACGGATTCTCTATTTGAACTTTCCCATATGCCCTTTGAGGTAAAGGCAGTGCTTGCGATTACCGTAGCACGTTCTCTTGCCTCCTTATCAAATTGATAGAGCACACTTGTTCCAAGTATGCGATCATTTCCGAGATCATCATACCCCACTGCAATCGGCAGCGCCAATCTATCCAATATATGCTGCTCCACACACCCGACAGTTATGGCGGCACTAAGGAGAATAAGCAAAAGCAGGTACCCCGCCTTACTCTTTTTGCTCATCATTCATCCCCCTCATTATGACTCCCTATCTAACGTTGTTCTCAAATGGCGATTCGTAAATATCTTCATCTGGTTTATAGTCTCTTTTGAACTGCTGCTTGTCTTTTGGTCGAGTATAGGATGTTCGTTTAGCCAATAAATCAATGGGAAAACGGATGAGATCATTTTTCATATCAGAGATTCTTGGTGGATAGTACGGATGCAAGTAAGGGAATCCAAGACTTGTTTGGCGTAATAAATGGAGAAGCAAAAAGCATGCTCCCAGCGTGACTCCTAGCAGTCCCCATATTCCTGCCAAGATGATCATAGGAAAACGAATGATCCCAATGGCTGTACCCATCATGTGGATGGGTGTTGTAAACGATGACAATGCTCCCAAGGCAACGATCATAATGAGGATGTTGCTTGTAAAACCGGCCTGTACAGCTGCCTGACCTATAACGATACCACCAACTATACCCATGGTTTGTCCTACTTTTGTCGGTAACCTCGCCCCAGCTTCCCGCAATAACTGGATGATAAATTCCAGAATCATTGCTTCAAACAAAGGGGGAAACGGCACTTTGGACCGTGATATAGCCAAAGAAACAAGCAGTGCGGGTGGAATCATTTCATAATGGTAAGTAAGAACAGCTACGTATGCCGACGTAATGAAAAGCGAAATCAATAAACCGAATAAACGCATCAGTCGGATAAATGTCGGTATCTGCCAGCGTAAGTAAGTATCCTCGGTAGATTTCAAGAAGTCGAAGAATGTACATGGACCAATGATAGCAAATGGACTGCCGTTCACAAGAAGGGCTGCTCTGCCTTCGAGCAGCGATGCAGATACACGATCCGGGCGTTCTGTTGTGATAAGACTAGGAAAAATGGATTTCGAATTGTCATCAATGAGTTGAATCAATACATGAGAATCGGTAACACCATCGATTGTCAAATTCGTTATGCGCTGCCTAATGGCAGAAATGGTATGTTCGTTGACGAGATCCTTCACATAAAAAAGCGTTACGTCTGTCTTTGTTCTTCTTCCTACAGTAAAAGATTCCGTCTCCAGTGCCGAATTTGGTATATAGTTGCATAGAATGGCTGTATTGACTTCCAGCGATTCGTTAAAAGCAACTTGCGGTCCATAAATTTGCACTTCTACTTCAGGTGTTGACAAGGATTTTTTTGGTATTTGGGAAGCATTGAGAATGATTCCATGCGATTGACCGTCGATATGTAAATAGATCCAACCTTTAAAAATGTATTCAATAATTTGATCGATCTCATCGATGATGTGTAATTCACCGATATGGATTTGCCCAATCAGTTGTTCTGCATCGCAAGCATTCCATTGATCACTTTGCAAAGGAGGTAAAATATCTCGGTGCAAAAGCGTTTTGTCAATGAGAACATCAAGATAAAAAAGAACAAGCGTACTGTTGGTATCGCGAAGGTATTTCACCTGAAATCCTTTACGATTTTGAAATTCGGCTGATAAATGCTTTGCCATTTCCTCTGCAGTTGTAAAAAACGATTGTATTGCAGACATAGAAGGCCCTCATTTTTCAGTGAAATTCATAAGTATTTTTTTCCATAAGTGAAGTATGAGCGGATCGCTGATGTTTTATTCGTCAACTAAAGGTGAGCGTGCACTTGGCACCTCCATTTCGGACTACTAGGGCATAGACCCGTAGAGCCATGGGATGGTGAACCCACAAGGAAATTGTTGAGTATGCGTGCAGAAGAATAACATACGACCAGAACAAGGTTGTTTATCCACAAGTAAATCAACTAGCAGGATATGCAGTGATTCACCATCGATCGTAACATCCAGATGGCCGTTGTCGAAGCTGTCTCCTCGCCCTCTTGTCTCCCGACCGTTCAATGAAGGGCTTGATTGAGCTTGTCAATCAGGAATACCGCTTTACCCCGCTGGATTTCGTCTTTCCCGTGCTGCACGGCCAAAACGGAGAAGACGGCACCGTGCAAGGGCTGCTCCAGCTTGCGAACCCCTTCCGTTGACTAAAAAAACACCAAACAAATAGAGGTTCCCCCCTATCTGCTCGGTGTTTCTTACGGCATCACCTAATGGCTTTTATGCCATTAATTTAATTATTTAAATTTTTTCTTTTTTACCTCGTTTGTTTATCTCATGCAGCAGCCTAACAATTTCACTGAAACCTATAACAAATATACCGAATACAATACTATTGCCCCACCAACTAAATGCTATGTTCCACATAAAACATGTATCTTCTTAGAGTAAAGAATACTGTCTGTAGGGAAATGAAGATTTGCCATAATAAAGCCGAGGATTATTCCTACGATAATTTCAACTAACCCGATGATCTTGAGTGCTTTAGCAACAGAATTCTCACTTACATAAATTGAATTTGAGGTACTGCTAGTCTCACCATAAAACTTTCTTCTAGCCTCTTCTTGTTGTCTCTGTTGTCTCTTCAGATCATCATCTTCCATTGTCACACGTCCCTGTAATAAATTTCAATTATTACAAAATAAAATAGAACTGTGATGTTTCATAAATAATTATAAAACGGAGCCCACAAAAGCAAGCTCCTCAACTATCGTTACCCGTTAGCTTAATCAGAACACAGGTTTCAGTTCTCCCACTCTTTCCAGAAATACCATTCACCACTGTTATTTAGTGCAAAAAGTGATTTGCATTGCTTACATCTTAAAATTGCACCAGAAGGATATTTGGGGTTATCTTTATATAATTTGGGTAGACATTTCTCGTATCCACATTTAGGACAAACTTGGCGCATATCTTTTCGAGCTTTCATAATATAACTCCGTGTCGTCGGTTTGTTCTTATTTTATATATTAACATTCTATTCAGCAATCCTGCCCTTTAGTTGAGAAGGCTGCCGTTCAAAATGCTATCGGCAGCCTTCTCTTTATGTCTATTCAGCTATAGTATCCCGTTAGCTTAATAGGACCAATCTAAATTCACATATTCAACTTTCTTTGCTTGATACATTTTATCTTTATATTCATAAGCAATCACAATCGCACCGACGAAGACTCCAGATGATATTTGCCCAAGAATAGAAGCCATTAATTGATCGTCTATAACACCAAATTTAACAATATTACCGAAGAAAACATCAGAGAATAGGTTCTCTTGTTTAATATGAAATTTCTCAATCTGTTCTACCGTTTTCGTGTTTCCAATGATTATTTCTGCTATACTCGCTGTCAATCTTGTCTTTACGTTCTTTAATATTATTGATAATGGGTTATCCACCAACACTTCTTCGTAAATTCCATCAATGGTAGTCTGAGTCGATTGAAACACATGTACCTCTGTATTCAAAACACCTGTGCCATAGTCTTTTGTTAAAACGATAATGAGTTCCTTTTTACCATCATGATTTATGTCGTTGTAAAATAACCTTGGGGCATATGTGGGATTATCTACGTTTTTCCAATCATGAAAGGATCGAGTAACTCCATTTATTTGTAATTCAAATTTATCAAAATAACCTTCTCTTTCGGTTGCATAAAGAGTAGCTTTTGCTTCCGATAAAGTGGCAACAGCATGTTTTTTCGACTCAGCCTTATTCGATATAGGTGTTACGGCAAATGCAACAGAAACAATTGAAATAAGCATAACAAATGTAGCAGTGAGTACCATGAACCATCTTTTCATCTAATCAAATAACCCTCTTTCCAAGTTCTCCCGTATATTGTCTTACCTAGTTTGTCATCCGTGTTGTTCCGCAATACTGCCCGTTTAATGACGCTTAGTCAGTCCAATACTTTATTTTCACGGTCTAATTTTTAGTCTTAAACTTTCATTTTTTCCTCACAGCTCAACTATAAGTACCGACGGCAAAGAAATGCTTCAAACTCGATAAAAAAAAGAACCGCGGCGGCAGTTCCTATTACAATTTATTCAACTATCGTTCTCCATTAAAGTAATGACTTATTTAAGGTGTCGCCTGCAATTGCACGGCGAACTGAAGTCGTTGCATAATGTTGAAAAGAAGCAACGAGTGTTACTCCAACTCCCTTAGAGGCACTTTAAAGTACCATACAAGCAGCACAGTTGCAATGGCGGATAACATATAACAAAGCAGTGGCCTTAAGTAATGAAGCCTTGAAAAGGTAAAAATCGCAATGTTAAAAACGATTGACCACCCAAAGTTCCATCCGTTGTAATAAGAGAATTGTCCAAGACATATACTGCACCATTCCAGTACAGACCATAAAGCAACCCAGAGACCGATCCAGCCAATCTGTTTGAACCAGCCTGATGGAAAACGTCCCAAATAAACAAGCAGCATGCTTGGGTATGCAATAAACATGACGAACAAGTTTATTAATGTATGGTTGGGAAAAATGGCGGTAGGGGTATATTTCCACAGAGGATAATGATCTGTAAGCACATTATAGAGCAGATCGCAGCTAATGAAGTAAAGGATGGTAGCGTGATAGCTACGCCAGTTTCGCCAATCGCCCCAGCGCCAGGCAACAACAATATCGATCAATGTCACTATAATATTGAACATGCGACTCCATCCTTTAAGTTTGATTGGGCATATTATTGGTATTTTTACCATCAATCATACAATAAGTATTTGAACACGGAGGGAAAGAGCATCCATGTGCTCATTCCTCCAAATATCAATTTGTCCGGCTTTTATATAAGTACCGACTGCAAGGTAATGCTTCATAAATGGTACTGACGGCAAAAAAATGCTTGAAATACTTCTATAAAGAAAGAAATTGCCGTAAAACCAAAGGTTTCACGGCAAAATTATGCTTCAAACTTTGGCAAAAAATTAATTCAAGTCACAGAAGCATATCTTTGCCGCAGCTGCATGAAAATGCTTCAAAGTACTCGCGGCAAAGTAATGCTTCCAGAATCACAATTAACGGGATCCGCAGCTGCAGATCCCGTTTCAATTCATTGAACTATCGTTCTCCGTTAGTTCAATGTGCACATGTAACATTTATTGGGATAAAGCACATCGGATTGTCATTTCCTACCACATTTCAACAAGCTTCTGTTGACTCCTTGTTGACTTGGAGCAGCTAGAGAGAATGAACCTACAGCACTTTGTGGTCTGTATCCCAAGTGCCCGTCGGACGCGGTCTTACGCCCCCTATTCCTCGCCCTTCGCAACCGGGTTATCCTCATACGAAATCCAGTCGCTCCAGCTGCCTACGTAAAGCTTCACATTATCGTACCCAGCTTCCGTTAGAGCTAGCACGTTAGGGCAAGCAGTGACTCCTGCACCACAGTAAACGGTAATCTTCCGGTCTGACGGAATAGCCTCAAAACGCTTACGCTGATCGGCCGCACCAAGGAACACGCCGCCGGGAGATCCCTCCTCCCAATAATGATTAATCGCGCCTGGAATATGTCCTGCTTTGAGATACTTCGTTTTATCCTCGCCTGTATAGCGCCTGCTAATCCGCGAATCCAACAGAACCTGATCGTCCTGACCGATTCCAGCCTTAACCTCGCTCATTGTCGCGTGCAAACTCTCATCCAACCGGGGCAAAAACCGTTTAACTACAGGTCGAGACGGCTCTGCCGTTACCGGATAACCACCTGCCAGCCAGCCTGAGTAGCCATCGGACAGCAGCTTTACTCGCTCGTGTCCGGTATATTTCAGCATCCACCACAACCGCGAAGCAATACTACCTCCCTGATCGTCGTATACTATCACTTCACTGCTCTCATCAATACCGGCCCTTCCCAGCTTATCTGCGAACGCATCCAGATGGGGCAGCGGGTGCCCGCCTCCGTGTGCTTCCTTAGGACCTGAGAGGTCCGTATTCAGATCAAAGAAGACTGCCCCGGGAATATGGCTCAGCAAATATGAATCGTAACCGGCTGACGGTTCGCCTAACACGAAGCGGACGTCCGTAAATACGGTGTTCGAATCATTGAGCCTCCTGAACGCTTCAGATGAGTGGATTAAATTAGACATGGGCACTTCCTCCAATTGGCAAAATGATCTCCGTAATATAATTGTCGCTGACCGTAGTGCTCCAGGGATCGATGATACACCGCTCATATGAAGCCCCTTGCAATGGAATTTCCTTCTGCTTCGCCCATTCCTTGAGTTTGCGGTACGTGTCAGAGATCGTTCGGTAATCTCCCTTGTGCATGACGCTTAACACCTGGAACCCCCCAACCTCTGTCGTAAGCGCAGCATTCGTCTCATCTACAATAACGGCCGTGTAACAGTCTACGCCTGTGAATGTATGATTGATGCGCTGATCGAAATCGTTAAAATAAAGCATAAACGGCCCATAGGCAAATATATTATTCCGACTGCATAATTCGACGAGAAGATTGCTGTAAAGAACCTCTATGTCCGCAGCTTGATGATTCTGGATTTCGTAGCGGTACTTCATCGTCCGGTAGAGCGGAAAGCTCGCAACCGCGATTTTGCTACTCTCCTGCGACTCCTCGAGAAGGGTTTCTCCTTGCTCCAGAAGCTGCTGCCATTCTTTAATGGCGAAATGCTTCTTCTGCAACTCAGCCATTTGCTTCTCGACAATCAGCAGCTCTCTGGCCATGTAGTCTTCCAATACATCAAAGTTCGGTCGCTCCAGCATTCGGCTAATACTTGCGAGCTTGAAGCCAAGCTGCTTGTAATATTTTATTAGCGGAATTTTCCGTATACTTTCCATAGAGTAATACCGGTAATTGGTTTCAGGAACAATTCGGTCAGGCGTCAGCAAGCCGATATTGTCATAATAACGAAGCCTCCGAATCGGAATATTACATAGCCTCGAAACTTCTCCAATGGTATACCATTCCATGCTGCGCCCCCTTTCACTCCATCATCCTGTACTACAGCAGATCCTTAATCGCTTTCTTTATGATCAGAAGCTCAGGATTGATTAGTCTCTCCCGTTTGTTCCCGTGGCCAAAGTCTAACCGAATTTCCTCCTTAACAACACCAGGTCGGAAAGATAGCACATAAATCCGGTCAGACAAGAAAATTGCCTCTTCGATATCATGCGTAATAAAAAGAATCGTAACGCCCAGAGCCTCCTGAACTTCCAGCAGCCAAGCCTGCATACTCTCTTTAGTAATTGAGTCCAGCGCGCCAAAGGGTTCGTCCAGAAGCATAATTTCACCCGTAGCAAGGAAGGTGCGCAAGAAGCTCGCACGCTGTTTCATTCCTCCGGATAACTGGCTTGGATAACAATGCTCATACCCCCTCAGCCCCACCCGGTCAATTAACGAATCCGCCTTGGCCCGCGAAGCCTTTTTATCGAAGCCCTTCAAATCCAATGGCAGCACAATATTGTCCAGCACGGTTCTCCAAGGCAGTAACAGGTCCTTCTGCTGCATATATCCGATCTCTGCGTTTACTTGCAGCGTTCCCCCGTCTGCCGGCACCAGACCCGTTATAATGTTGAACAATGTACTTTTTCCGGAGCCGCTTGGCCCAAGAATGGAGACGAACTCCCCTTTGCCTATATTCAGGGAGACATTCTTCAAGATCTCAGTGGGACCGTAGGACTTGCTGATACGATCCAGACGGATCAAGGCGTCCTTATCGCCGGAACACGGTGCAGTCTTTTCCAACAGCGCTCTATCTTGCATGGTAACCTCCGCTATTTCCAGTGTGTCGTTTTTTTGGCAATAAAGTTGATCAGATAAATGAAAGTAACACTGATGATGACAATGACCAAAATCGCCGCAAACACTTTATCGAGCGCGTAAGCATTCTTGGTGCGCACCATATAGACGCCGATCCCCTTGATTCCGCCCTGCCATTCTCCGATAATTGCCGCCATGATCATATAGGTTGCCGCTATTTTGAGTCCGGAGAAGAAATTGACGAGCGCATAAGGAAGCTTCAAATGAATGAACGTCTGTAGCTTGGATGCCTTGTATGAATGAAACAGGTTCAGATAATCTTTGTCCACCCTCTCAAATCCGTCCACAAGACTAATGCAAATTGGAAAAAAGCACACCATAACGATAATGAGAATTTTCGGCAAAATGCCGAAGCCAAACCAGACGATGAGCAGTGGAGTAAGGGCGATGGTCGGAATAGTCTGGGAGACGATCAGGATAGGATAAAGTGACTTCTTCACTATAACGAAGCTGTCCATCAGAATGCCCAGCACAAATGCTAACGAAATCGAAAGTGCAAACCCGAGGATGGACTCATAAAGAGTCATGCCGACATGACCTGCTATCGTACCAAAGTCGCTGGTGAGCGCATCCACCGTATCGAGAGGCGAAGGCAGAATATATATAGGTACATGGGCCAAAGTCACGATCAGCTGCCATACAATTACTGCAAGAAGAAGAGTGGCAATCGGATACAGCCTTTGATCCAGTCTTTTGAGCCTGTTCATGGGTAGTCACACCTTTGCATTTATCTGCGGTTTCAAGTAGAAATGAGATTCCGCTATTCTTTGATTAGGAAACAAGAAAGAAACCAAACACCAGATCATTGGTGATATGGTCCTTTATCACTAAATCCGCTAATTCATTCTAAATACTATAATTCCGATAGATTTTATATGATATTAACAACATCCCGTTATTCTGTCAACTACTAATCGGCAGCCTACTCCAAGATCGGAGTTATCTTTTTTTCAAATATGCAAGTAAATCTCGTCCTGCCTGCCCTTCGAACCACTTCGCGTGCCCCAGCCAGAAGCTCTCATAAGCTAGATCGGCATTGGCAGCCGAACGAACGACACCTGCAAAATATTCAATCTCGGACAGGGCAAATTCCGCATGCACTAGAGGGAGCATCGCCGCGAGAGCCGCCGACTCTTTATCGCTTAGAGGACGGATCGACTCATACCCGGACAGCAAGGCTTCAAGCTCCTCATAATGCACAATGTCATGCCGCCCGCTTTCTTCAATCGCGAGCCATTCAATGGTATTGCGCTCGATGGCCGTAGCCAGATCATAGACGGCATTCGTCCGGTCCGCGAGCCCAAAATCAAGAATCGTCTCAACGCTCGAAGTTCCGTCACGGTCATCCCACAGCAAATTCGAGGCATGCCAGTCGTTATGCGTCCACAGTGAGCGCAAATCTCTAAGCCATGGAGCAAGGCGGGCATGAAGGGGCAAGAAAATCGTCTTCAGGTCCCTCTCCCAAGGACGATTGCGGATGTAATCCGCTAATGCCTGCCGCTCGGCGATATATGACGACATCGCTGCATGAGGATCTGTAGAAGCAAAGATTGAGAAGCTCGATACAAGCGCACGGACCGGCCTTGGAGGAGCGTCGAAGTTTTCCGCGGCAAGATGCATCCGAGCAAGCGCTTCACCAGCTGCGTAGGCATGTTTTTCGGAGAGAAAAGGGCTCCATGAGACAGCATCGCGGTATAAATCAAGTCCCTTGGCAAGCCGGTGCACCTCATACGTCCATTCGTCCATTTCGAAGGCCGTCTGACCCCCAATTCCGGCAAGAACATCGCTGACCGGAATCCCCTCATTCCGCAGATGCCTGATAAAACGATGCTCCTCCGTCAATCCAGATACATCCCGTACAGAATGATGGTGTCTCTTCACAAATAGACGCACTGTAGATGTAACAGCAATTGTGGCGCTGGAGAATGGACGCGGACTATGCCATATAAGAGTCGAAGCTTCCTCCAAGTCAGGATAAAAGCTGAGAAGGCGGTTAGCCTCCTCCAACGTAATCGGCGCCCAATCCGGCCGGACAAGCGTCGTTCCCATCCCGTGAACCTGCACCTCTGTCATGTTCGTTTGATCATTCATCTCATATCCCCCTGAGGCAGGAATTCATTCGTATAAGCGGTCTTCCAGCCGTCTCGGTCCTGCAAAATGCCATGGTTTGCTAGCCACTCTGAATAAGGAGCGAGCAGCTCGGTTCTTTGTACGCCCCAGACACCGTCATGCAGCCAAGTACTTGCAATAAGCGGCAGCGAGCGCTCAACGAGTTGAGCCGGGAAGTACGGAATAAAGCGTTCGAAGATTGGTGCGGCCTTGAGCGGGTCCGCGGCCAAAGTTCGATAGCCTCGTTCCGTAGCAGCCAAAAACGAACGTATAGTCTCAGGGTCCCGCCGAGTCTCCTCCTCCTGCGTTCCCAGCAGGTAGCTATGGTAAGGCGGCGCCCCGATCTCATCCACAGGCCATACGATTCGCTCCTCTTCCGGAACGGCGGTGTCCATCAGAATCTCCCATGCCCAGTAGCTGCCGAAAGTCGCATCCACTTCCCCGGCAGCAATCGCATCAGGACTCAGTTCCCGCGTGCCGCGGTCGACCACAATGATCCCATTCGGATCTCCGCCGTCGGCGTGAACCAGTTGTCGGATCATAGCAAGCCCCCGTGGGGTCGGATTCATGGCTACCCGCTTCCCGCTCAAGTCAGCCGGACGCCGAATTCCTGTACTTCGCACGGTCTGCACCGTCTCCATTCCCCTATGATTAATAGCGGCCACGCCAATGACGACGGGCAGCTTCTCTCTTTGCACCAGCAGTCGATTGCTAGGGAAGATACCGAAATCCGCATCCCCTGTTGCGAGATACGCGAGCGTGTCCCCCCGTCCGGGATCATACACCGTAAACTCCACATCAAGACCGGCATCCCGGTACCATCCCTGCTCACGCGCATAGTAGAATCCGGCTGCATTGGTCCAAGGGTAAAAGTATTCCAGCATTACCTTCACATTTTTCATCAGGTCAACATCCTTTTCGTTAGGGTCTGTTTTCTTCTGCACTGCTAGGTTGGTGAAGCTGTCCTCACTTAGGAAGCAATTCGTTCGTGAAGGCTTCCTCCACATTCAAATCCGACTGTATCAATCCCTTGCTCTTCAAAAACTGCGCATATCTACTCCATACTTCCGCCTTCATCTGCCCCCATGCCGGAGCGTCGGCGATATATTGGGCTGCCAAATATTTCTGGCTCTCCACTGCCAGATTCTTGTTAATCTCCGGCGCATGCCTCAGTAACAGCTCTGCACCTTCCTCCGGATGATCAATCGCGTAGCGATAGCCCTTTTCCGTTGCCTTCAGGAACTTGCGCACCTTGTCAGGCTGATTGGCAATTGTCTTGGTCCCCGCGATCAGAATTGGCGTGTAGTAATCGAGTGCCGGATCAAGCTCCCGAGCCGGAATATAGGTCAGATTTATGCCTTTGATTTTGGCCTCAATTCCAGTCCAGCCTTCAAAAATCCAGGCAAAGTCAACATTTTTCGTCGTAGCGGCGAAGAAATCGTCGTTACCAATATCCACATGCTTCAGCTTGCCGTAATCGGCCCCGTTCTTCTCCATGACAGCTCGAAGAATTGCTTCCTCCGAGGGAGAACCCCAGCCGCCGTAAAACTTGCCTTCGAAATCCTTCACACTCTTAATATTTTTGCTCTTGGGTGCAGCAAAGCCGGAGGTGTTGTGCTGAATAATGGTTGCGACTGCCTTGATCGGCAGGGGATCCTTCCCTGTTAACGCATAAGTCACATCCTCTTGGTAGCTGACGCCAAAGTCGCCTTTTCCTGCGGCAACCAAGGTGGACGTCGTTCCCTCGGAAGGTTGAACAATTTGAACATCCAGTCTTTCATCCTTGTAATAGCCCTTCTCCAAAGCAATATATAAGCCGGTGTGGTTCGTATTCGGAGTCCAGTCAAGTATGACTCTGGTTGGTTCCATACTATCTCTTCCCCCGTAGCCTTGCTTTCGATCATCGCTTCCGCACCCGGATAAAATCACTGCGGACACTACTCCAATACTCAACAAAATCAATAAGCTTCGTTTCATAATATGGATCATTCTCCTCCTGAAAACACTCTCTCGAAATTATATATTATAATTCCGATGCGTTTACTACGTTATTAAAATAATAACCCTACAGGTAACTGGAGGGTCAAGCATTTTATTTCCTTTTATGCGACTATTAAAGAGAGGTTGTGTTGGACCTCATTATTTCTGCATTAACGCTGCAGGCCTGGGAGGAAAGAACATGTATTATGCATTGATTGATTGGGACAATACGATACATCAGGGGTATACCATTTATGGATTAGCCGATCATCTGCTTGAGAGAAAGCTTGTCTCACAACAACTGCTTCACACCTTCAAGGAGTTGGAGAGCCTTTATCAGACAGACGCAATTTCATACGCTGCTTATACGGAGCGCACCTGCGAATCATTCGCCCAAGCTTTGGCCGGCTGAGTTTGATCCAACAAAAATGTGAAATTAATAAAAGCGATAAGACAACAATCGTTGAAACGATTGTTGTCTTATCGCTTTTATTAGGTTATAGAGAGGTCACAGAAAAGTATCAGGATCAGCATTAAATTCGTATCTATCTCATAATACTGCCCGTTAGCGGGGAAAAGGCAGCCTCTTGATCTCGGCTGCCTTCACTGGTGTTTTATTGAACTAAAGTTCCCCGTTAACATTCCTGTAGGTGTTAGTAGATTCAATTTGCAGAAAAACGGACGCCTCGTTAGGATGAGTATGTACTGGGTTGCAGCCCTCAGAACTCACCTTAGGAGGCGTTATTATGAAGTCTAGATTAATTAAAGTCCAAAATCAACGTGTTGAACGTATTTCCACTTCCACTCTTGTCATAGGCATCGACATTGCCAAGGAGAAGCACGCATTAATTTCCGAGGTATTGTCCTCACCAATCGCCCCATCATGTTTTCAAATGAGCATGCCGGCTTTGAGCATTTAAAAAACAGCATTCGTAAGTTACAAAAATGCACAGCATGAATGACGTCGTTGTGGGAATGGAGAGTACTGGCCACTACTGGTTCAATATCGCCAATTGGTTGGTGAAACAGGGTATTTCTGTTGTCCTTGTCAATCCAATGACTACCAAACGCAATAAGGAAAACAGAGATAACTCCCCTTCAAAGAATGACCCCAAGGACGCATTGGTCATTGCCGATGCAGTGAGTCGTGGGTTCTACACACCTTTCTCTCCAAAGGAAGAAGCTTTCCGCAAATTTCGACCATGCGGTAGAAAAGAAGGTATAGGTCTATATTGCTATATTTTCAGTAGAGTTGATAAAAAAATCGCATTACGGTCAATGCGGGAAGAAACTTTGCTAAATGTAAAAGATGCGGCTGCTCTACTCGGGACCAACGAGAATTTGACATCTGGCTGGATAAGAAAAGGATTTATTCCTCACGAAGTTTTAAATGGTAATATAAAAATTAAACATGAGTATATAATTGAATTTCAGAAAACATATATAACTCTTGTCGAAATTATTAAACTTACAAATAAGTTTGGCCAAAAGTTAGTAAAAGAATTAGCTTCTTATGGGGTAATTGCAAAGACAGGTCTTTCTATAGATGGTGGTACTGGATATTTGTATTTACGATCCGAGGTGTTACTTGTAATTCCTTGTAAAACTGAGCGTTTCTTATCAATAATTGAGGAAAGCTGTGAATGATGTTGTTAGGGCACTGATAGGACATAAACATACAAAAAAAAGACAGTGGAAATTGGATAATGGCCACTGTCTCTTTTTTAGTTTCCTGATGTATAATTATACATTTTTATGCATAATTGTTTTAATGAAACAAAAACTACAACAATTTTTGAAACATTTACAGTTATTTATGAAAAATAAATAACAAGAACCAGAGCTCCCGCCCTGGTTCAATCCTAATTACACCTGCTGTACCCGCAGTTGACGCAATTCTTACACCCTTCGCTGTTCACCAGCGAAGCGGATCCACACGACGGGCACAGGTCCTTCGGCACAGCGCTAGCCGCGCTACTGCTATGACCCGTGTGCCCTACTTCCACTACTTGTGCTGGCGCATCCAGCACTTCACTCGTCGCGGTCACGTAGTTCCGCGCGTCGTCTTGCTCGTTCATCACTTCGTCGTGCTGCTCGAGCGCTTTGGCAACCGCGTCCGCGATGGACTCTACGCGGTTGTTGCCGAAGCCAATGGCGCCGGAACCGCCAATGCCTTTCAAGTGCTTCACGAGCAGCTTCACTTTATCGCCGTGATCGCCATAACGCAGGAACAAGGAGCACACGCGGCCGAGTGCTTCGGACATTGCGAACACGTCGGAGCCTGCTTTTCCTACGTTGAGGAAGATTTCACTCGGCGTACCGTTCATATCATTAATCGTGATATACGCCATCCCGAATGGTGTATTCACTTTATACGTTGCGCCGCGTAGAATTTGCGGGCGGCGCTTATATTGTTTATCGAATACTTGCTCCGTCTTCGCATCCACATCTACAGCTAGTTTGCCTGATAGATTAGTAAAGCTATCTGCTTCTTTCACGGCTTCAGCGGCAACAGCCACTGGAGCTGCTTCTGCTTTCTTCTCTTCCTTTTTCTCAGCGCTTGTACTCAATACTTGCACATCACGGCTGCCATCACGGTAGATGGTTACACCCTTACAGCCTAGATCAAAAGCCAATTCATACAAACGTTTCGTTTCTTCCACGGTGAAGTCTGAAGGACAATTCGCTGTTTTGGAGATCGAGCTGTCTACCCATGTTTGAATCGCAGCTTGCGCACGGATATGATCTTCCGCAGTCAATGTCATGGAGGTTACGAAGTAGTCCGGCAGATCTTGACCCGGATTCGCATCTTTCCACTCCTGTGCGATCGGTACATATTGTTTATCAAAGCCAAGACGGCTTTGACGGAAATATTCAAAAGCAAAGTATGGTTCAATGCCCGTCGAAGTACCGACCATCGTCCCCGTACTTCCAGTAGGTGCTTGAGTAATTACTGTTACATTGCGCATGCCATTTTGCTTAATCGCTTCGCCAACTTCAGGGAATACTTTCGTCATGTTTTTCATAAAGCCGCTCTCAAGGAATTTATCTTCAATAAACTCTTTGAAAGACCCTTTTTCACCGGCAATTTCAGCCGATGCCAGATAAGCTTCTCTAGCCATAAAGCCATAGATTTTGTCCAAAAACACCAGAGATTCCGGACTTCCGTACCGAATTTTCAACTTAATCATCAGTTCAGCAAGACCCATAGTACCTAATCCTACGCGGCGCTCGCCTTGTTGGTTCGTCCGATTTTCTTCAAAATGATAGGGTGTCTTATCGATAACATTATCGAGAAAGCGAGTCGAATAACGAACCACTTTACCCAAATCTGCCCAATCCACATCATGATTATCAGCGTCATAAAACTTAGATAGATTAATAGCAGATAAGTTGCAAACGCCCCAAGCTGGAAGCCCCTGCTCCCCGCATGGATTCGTACAAATAATCGGATTGAAGTACCAACTGTTGGACATTTGGTTGTAGTATTCCAAGAATACGACACCCGGCTCAGCTGATTTCCAAGCAGATTCAATGATTGTATGCCAAACATCACGTGCTCGTACAGTACGATAAGGCTTGACGGCTTTACCTAGTTTTTTCCAAGCTTCTAAGTTGCCATCCCATTTATCATTGTAATCAGGATCCGTCGTATCCGGGAAAACAAGCTCCCACTCGAGATCTTCCTTAACGGCTTTCATAAATCCATTGCTTACACAAACGGATAAATTTGCATTCGTAATTTGACCCATCGTTGACTTCACAGTGATGAAATCCTCAAGATCAGGGTGCCAGTCGTTAATCATGAGCATAAGTGCTCCGCGACGGCTGCCTCCTTGTTCAATTAAGCCTGTTGTATAGCTAAACAGACCTCCCCAAGAAACAGCACCGCTGGATGATCCATTAACACCTTTCACAACGGAACGGCGTGGACGAAGCGAAGACAGATTGATACCGACTCCACCGCCGCGAGACATAATTTCCGTCATTTCCGAGAGTGTGCTCATAATTCCGCCTCGGCTATCGTGTGGAGACGGGATAACATAGCAGTTAAATAGGGTCAGTTCATCACTTGCGTCGGCACCAGCAGCAATACGTCCACCTGGTACAAGCTTCCAATCATCAAGAATATATCTGAATTTATCTGTCCATTCTTTACGTTTCTCAGGGGTTGCCTCTACGGATGCCATTGCACCTGCCAAGCGGTCCCACATTTCTTCCGGTGTCTTCTCAATATTTAAAGTGAGCTTTTCAACTGCGGATTCAACAGTCTCACCGCTCCGTGTTTTTACTTTAACGGTATCGCCAACACGACTCACAATTTCGCCAACTTCTTTGGCTGGGAATTTGGGGTCATCCTTCGTCAAAACGAGAACAGTATCCCCCACCTTGGCGAAACTCGTATCTGCATTTTTGAGTGCATAACGATCCAAAAATATTTTCTCGCTTAAACCATCCAACCTCTTATTCGACTCTACAATCCCCATGCATAAGTCCCTCCCAATAAGCTACAGATTCAGCTACAACTAAAATTAAAGTTACTTTATGAAGTTTATGTAAAATTACAATATGTGGTGTGCGAAATTCATTATACCTCACTATATATTGATCTTCTAATAACTAAAGAACCAAATTTCGCTATTAAGACAACCCGTAATCATATTAGCTAATCCTTACTTACTAATTCTCTCTTTTTCGCTCCCAGAATAACCAAATATAATCATCCAACCAAGCAAGATGAGATAGGTCATGCAGCTCGTTTTGACGATCGTTAATTCCTCTGCTAACCTATTACTTAGGATAACACATTTCATTTCTTTTTAGAACATTTGTTCGTTTTTTTTGAAAAGTCTGGATAATTTTTCAATGCTAGTTTTCATAAGAAGATGCTTAAGGAGATGTTGGATATGTATTTCTTTAAAAATGAATTCGTCAACAAGAAGGACGTTCTTCTTTCACCAGATGATCGTGGGTACTATTTTGGAGATGGGATATATGAAGTATTCCGAGTATATAATGGGAAAATTTACGAGCAAGCTGCTCACATGCAGAGACTCCAAAGAACCGCAAGTGAAGTGCGGATAGAACTACCTTTTACTATTGAAAAAATGGGTCATATTCTCACGCAGCTTATTGAAAAGAATGGTCTCAATGAAGGCACTGTTTATATGCAAATCACCAGGGGCGAAGCTCCACGGGCACATCCCTTCCCCGCTCAAGTCGAACCCATTCTGCTAGCCTACTGCACAGAGGTTCGCAGACCCATTAATACGATACATAATGGCATTAACGCAATCACGTTGGAGGATATCCGCTGGCTGAGATGTGATCTCAAAACGCTCAATCTTCTCCCAAATGTCATGGCCAAACAAGCAGCACTCGATCACGGGGTGCAAGAAGTCGTGCTGCACCGAAATGGCACTGTCACAGAATGCAGCGCCTCTAACTTGATGATGATCAAAGATGGCGTGCTTTACACGCACCCAGCTAACCATTTGATTCTTCATGGTATTACTCGGGCTGTCGTTTTGAGACTAGCTCACTCACGAAATATCACAGTTAAAGAAGAACCCTTTACGACGGAGCAGCTTCTGTTGGCTGATGAAGCTTTTATCACAGGAACCACCGTGGAAATTACACCAATCTTACAGATTGATGGCAAAGCAATTGGAACCGGCGTGCCAGGTCCGATTACTCGCAGTCTACAGAGTGAGTTTGAACGTACTTTTGCACAATAATGTTTGAATAAATATATGATGTCCCAAATGCCTAAACAAAAAAAGCACGATCCTTTCTTAGAAAGGTCCGTGCTTTTTTGCGCTTTCGCGCGCTCTTTCACTTAACGACGCAAATTCCATTCATCCGTACCATATTTCTCACGCACAAGACGATCAGAAAGCTCAATTTCATAAGGTGTCAACGATTCCTCAACAAGCTCCACGCCAAGCCCCAGAGCGATCTCACGACGAAATGCTTCCTCCACCTGACTGAGTGTTACCGCATCTTTCCCTTGCGCCCGAAGCAGCTCATTAATCGCCACAGCTTTCTTCAAAAAGCTTTGTTTCATTCGATCCGCAACCTTCTCATTTGAGAAACACAGCATCCGAAATAGCTGATCGGTATCCATGTCGAGCAGGATGGAGCCGTGCTGCAGCACAACATTTTTTTGCCGAACCTGTGCACTGCCGGCGACTTTACGTCCCTCAACAACCAGCTCATACCATGAGGGGGAATCGAAGCAGGCCGCTGATCCAGCGGATGCGTACTTCTCCTTCTCCTCATCACTCGCGAGCTGCACCATTTCTGCGCCCAGCCCAAACGCCCGAAATCCTTGCAAAAGCCCTTCGCTCAGCACGCGATAGGCTTCTGTCACATTACGCGGAATGCCTGGATAATCCTCGGCAACGATAATGCTATACGTCAGTTCCTTATCGTGCAGCACAGCTCTCCCACCGGTTGGACGCCGTACGAAGCCAATTCCCTCCCTTGCTACCGCTTCCTGATCGACTTCCGATGCCTTTTGGAAATAGCCGATCGACAGCGTTGCCGGATTCCATCCGTAGAAACGCACCGTTGGAGGAACGATTCCTTCACTGTGAGCGGTCAATATTGCTTCATCTAATGCCATATTTTCAGCAGGAGAACGATCTCCTGTATGTATAAATCGCCATGTCGTCATCTCATTCTGCACCCTTTCCCACTTTGCTATCCGAAGACAACCTATATCATATCATAAAATCGTACATACTTACGATGTTAGTATCGGTGGAGAGCCGCTGCTGTTTGCTAATGATATCCGAAACAAGCACATAATACTCCTAATGCATAAAGCTAGCTACTCTGAGTAATCAAATCTCCACACGGGGAGCTACAATTAGACGTTTTTACGGTAGCGTTATGAATGTCATGGACTTCTGTCTACTTATAAGTAGATGCAAAATGTGCAGCATATCATCATCCATGTTCACTTATTTAGTAATTATCATGCATTTTGTGCAGCAAATATCCGAGTTCCAGCGCAAAAAGAGCAGTAATTGCCAGATTAACTGCACTTTTTGCAGCATTTCTTCCAAATACGCTGCTACAGGCTGAATTTGATGTGCTTTTTACATCATTTCAAGTTTCGCGCCACTTGGTGGACTTTTATCTGCGATACAGTTCACATCAACTTCCAAGGAAAAGTTATGAAAGCGCCTCTTCTGGACATACTAACACGTATTCGACGTAAAACTGATGAGCTTGGAGCTATTTTCCGGCTCTGACACCCAGTATTGTTTCATTCTCAATTATCTAACGAAAACTCAGCTCATGCTTACGAAGACAGTTTTGCTACGCAAAACTCAGCACACGCTTACGAAGTTAGTTTTCTAACGAAAACTCTTAGGAGGGCACATCGATGCGTCAACATGAACAGCAAGAGAACATTCGCCCCATTCATAATCAGCTTGATATGCACTTTGAGAGGGACTGGTTTACTGAGCTGGATAATCGTGTGCGCGGCGGTGGTCCTTGGGACGACTGGACGCTGTACCAGCTAGCCTACGAATCGGAAGAATCGGGGCTTATTTCTACGTTTGACGAGATGCAGTGCCTCGTTCATCTAGGGCAGCTTGAACCTATGGCTCATCAGATTGATACGGCGAAACGTGTGCTTAACGAGATGCGTGGCCGTGCTATTTTGGCAGATGAAGTTGGACTTGGGAAAACGATTGAGGCTGGTTTGATTTTAAAAGAATACATGATCCGCGGCCTGGTCCGCAAAACGCTCATCCTCGTACCCGCTTCCCTTGTACTGCAATGGGTCCGGGAATTGAATAGCAAATTCGGCATTCCAGCTGTAGCGCATAAAAAAGCCTATATGTGGAAACAAAGCGACGTCATTGTGGCCTCCATGGACACCGCCAAACGTGACCCGCATCGCGAAATTGTCATGGGTCTTGAATATGACATGTTGATCGTCGACGAGGCCCACAAGCTCAAAAATAAGAAAACGACCAATTACACCTTCGTGAACGAGCTGCGTAAAAAATATTGCCTACTGCTCACCGCCACGCCGGTGCAGAACGATCTGAAAGAGCTTTTCAATCTCATTACCCTGCTCAAACCAGGTCAGCTCGGGATTCATAGCAGCTTCAAAACCAATTATGTAGTTGGCAAAAGGACACCGAAAAACGAGGGTCAGCTTCAACAGGAGCTATCCAAGGTTATGATTCGCAATCGTCGCGGCGACGGCGGCGTTCATTATACGAAAAGGGTTGTTAGGAACATTCCTCTCACGCTCTCAAATGATGAACAGGCACTCTACGATGGGGTAACGAATTTCGTTCGAACGCGTTATCAAGAGAGCGCCGGTGATCTCAGCAGTATGCTCTCGCTTATCACTCTGCAGCGCGAAGTCTGCAGTTCTCGGGACGCTGTATTCATTACGCTCGTCAATTTGTTCAAGAAAACAGCTGAGGACTCGCCGCAGCGCGCCAAAATATGGGAGCTTGTTGAGCTGATTCGCAGTATTAAAGCGAACACCAAAGCAGAGACCACGATGAAGCTCGTACAAGATATTAATGATAAAGTCATCATTTTCACCGAATACCGCGCCTCCCAAGAGTATCTTCTCAATTATTTGAAGGAACATAAAATAACAGCTGTTCCTTATCGAGGCGGTATGAATCGCGGTAAAAAAGATTGGATGATGGATTTATTCCGTAATCGCGTACAAGTCCTTGTCGCAACAGAGGCCGGCGGCGAGGGGATTAATCTACAATTTTGCCATAACATGATTAATTTCGATCTGCCTTGGAATCCCATGCGTGTTGAACAGCGAATTGGCCGTGTACATCGACTCGGACAAACGCATGATGTCAACATCTATAACCTTTCCACGAGAAATACGATTGAAGAGCATATTCTTTCTTTGCTGCACGAGAAAATCAATATGTTTGAGCTGGTTATCGGTCAACTCGATACGATCCTCGAGAAAATCGAGAAGAAAGGCTCACTCGAAACATCGTTGTTCCGCATGGTCATGGAGGCAGGCTCAAGTGAAGATATACGTAGAAAGATCGATGAGCTAGGTCATTCGTTTACCGAGGTCAAATCGGAAATTGAACAAAATCCGGTATACGGGGCGGCCTTCCAAGGCATTCTTGATGCTGTTGGCGGCACGCAAAACATTGAGGTAAGGCCATGAATAAACGCAACATTCACACGTTCGTCATGCGTTTTCTTGAAGCTTATAACTGCACGATTTTAGAGAAATCACCAGCTTACGTCACCGCAAAGCTTTCTCCTGAAGCAGACAGAGAGATGACAGGCCGCCCTTATTATTGGAGCTTCGTAGAACGAACAGGTGCTGCAGCCGAAACGATGACCTATAAGTTCATCTTCGATCCGGAACAGATGAAGCTAGAGACTAAAGCGAAGACCACCGCAACAGCTGTCAAAAGCCCACCTAGTGTGGGGGCGCCCAGTCAGGGTCAGGGCCAGAGTCAAGCTCCCCAACCACCTGACGGAAACTCAGACAGCATTCTCGGCCGCTATTTCGGCTTCGTACCTACGACAGTCATCTCCCAGCGGCTCCCGCAGGACGAAGTGACCTTCGGCAGTAGGCGTCTGGAACAAATGTTCACTATTGTCCGTGAACGCGGACGATTCGTTCATTTGTTCGAGGAACCATTCCCGATGAGTGCTACCTATCACGCCCCACTTGTCTATGACACCTGGTTCTGCGTGAATTACAAAGTGGAGCTTGCTTGCGACCGCAAACGAAGCGAGATTCATTCTCTCGCTATTCATCTGAATAGCGGTGAAGTTCGGGAACATTTTCATAAACATATGCTTACCAAGAGCCTCTCTCCTAAGCTTCCTGCGAATAGTCACATTTTACCTGACACGATTTCACTGCCCAAAGCCATTAATGCCCTTGAAATGATGCTCGAACGTAAGATCAGTGCATATGATCATTCTTGGGCCGATGAAGCTAACGAGCAGCACCGCAGCGAAATCGATCGTGTGGAAGCTTATTACAACGGTCTCCTTCTGAGCGCTGAGCCTGACAAAAGAAACGAAATCGAAACCCAATGCCGCAACCGTCTGCAAGAAATCGACTGGCAGCATAAGCCTCGTATTGTCGTATCTGTCATCAATTGCGGATTGTTTCATTTGAACGCTGGGCGAATACCCAGGAACTGACTTCAGTCGCTAAAACATCGCAAAATTAACACTACAGGTTCTAACAATCTTTTTAAGGCATAAGAATTACAATAGATTAATAGGTTCATACCACTAGAGGTTAACGATAGGTAGGTGAACAAGGATGAAGCTGTGGACAACATGGAAGGCGGCCTGCATCATTAGTGTGGGCAGTTTATTATTCATACCGCTCCAAACCTCTGCAGGCGACCCCATAGAACGGACAAGCTATACGCAAACGGCAAGGGAAACGATAGCTAGTAACACAGAGACGAAGCCAATACCAGATTTGCGGAGCGAATCCTCTTTGACCGCTACGATCAACACTTGGCGAACAACTCTCGCTCGGGAATCGGGTTTTGAAAGCTGGCAGACGGCAGTATGGAACAGTTATCCACTCGGGCCAGGCACACATGGCTGGGTGGTTATCCTTACCGATCATGGACAGGATGTTGGCTACATGATCATACATGCCACTGACAACGGCTCTTTCCGATTAACCGAATACGGAACTGGTAACAATCCGCTATTCAGCTTGACTACGCTGTATCGTTCTTTGGTACAGCAGGAACTCATTCCAACTACTACTTCTTACTCTGATTTTGTTCAAAATGAAACGATTATATTAGACCGACTTTACATGGACCAGCTAACCGCTGTGTGGAAAATAATTCTCCAAGACCAAACGTATTATTTGGATGCCAAATCCGGAGAGCTGCTCCCGCTCAAAGAGGACCCTATGCCGAGGATAAAAGAGGATCAACCAGAAGCAACCAATCTGTCGAGCAAAGCTCAAACGGCGTTATATCCCACCTTTGATCCTTATGATCGACTCCCATGGGTCCAAGGAAAACCGCTTCCAGTGACCAAACTAAGTGAACTCCAAAAGGCTTTAAACCCTCAAGCAAAGTTAACTTATGTCACAGAGCTCTATGATGGTCAAGTCACGCTGCCGCTGGCCATTCTGGGTTATCAACAATGGGTAGCTGGGGATACCTACCTGACTTTAGATCATGTTGGACCCCGCTACGTGCTGCTGGAGAATGCTTTAAAGCTAGGACATATTTTTCCATGAAAAAAGCCTTAGACCGCTATATCCAGAGGTCTAAGGCTTTCGCGTTACTTCCAAGTAAAATCAATAGCTTTAAGAAAGGCTTTAGCTAAAATGGTATGCCCTACGTTGCTCGGATGTACACGATCCCAAGCGATATATGCAGGGTAGTAAGCCTGAAGAACAGGATTAAAAGCAGCTTGCGTATCCACGAAAATGGAACCCGTTTCTTCAGCTATCTGTTTCACAACTGCCCCGTATTGATCCATTTTGGAACGCATGGCATCTTGCGGATTCGGCTCTATGTAAAAAGGTGTCATCAATACAAGCCCTTTGACAAGAGGACGTGTCTGTTCGACTAGCTCTCTTAACGTCTTTTCATAAGCCTCAATGCCCACATGCCTTTCCTTTTGATGCGGTACGTCAAAGTGCCTCCATACGTCATTAATACCGATCATGATCGATAACCAGTCCGGCTTCAAATCGATGACATCCGTTTGCCATCTGGCTTGGAGATCAAGTACTGTATTGCCGCTGGTACCCACATTAACGGTACGAATTTGAAGCTCTGGATACGTTGCATTGATCAGCCCGTCCACGATAGAAACATAGCCTTTACCTAAAGCACCGAATAATCCTTCGCCAATCGGTCTTGATCGTTCACAATCCGTAACGGAATCACCAATCATGACAAGCTTATTGTTTTTTTCAAGTTTCATTATGACTTCTTCCCCCAATTTTTGGTAGTACGTTCGCTCCCCTGACTATATTCGATATGTAAACTAAAAAACCTCTCGCACCAATCATCAGGATGAAGTAAATCTCCCGATTATAGGTGAAGAGGCCTTGTCATTTTACCTTTTTGGGTTTTGCCTGATCAATTAGCATCCGTGTGGCCAGCGGCAGCATACCGAACCAGCGTGTTTGCCAGCTTTCACGCTGTTCCTTGCTCATGGCTTTAACCTGCTGACGAACTTCCCTTGGTGTTTCTATATACGTGACGACTTGCTGCGTTATGTACTTAACCAGATCATCGCTTTTTGCCATATGTCCACCTGCCTTCTATCCCTATTTTAACCACAGAGACAGTAGCTTAAACTTGCTAAAGACAGGTGGATATAGGGATTAACCGACTTTGCCGCCACTCTCCACAATGATTTTATCTGCAAAAGATTTAATCGTGCTGCAGCCGAGCAGCATCGGTTTATTATCACACTGCAATAACAAAGTATGAGCGCTTGTATCCCACGCATATTGGAATCCGACATTCATGCCAACCACCGTAATCATGAACTTGCCTTGTGCTGCATTAGGAATCGTAAAGCCCTGCTTTCTGCCGACTTGTTGTAAGGCTTTGAATACCGAAGACGAAATCCCTTTATACGTCCATGTGCTGCAAGCCGCCATAGGTTACATCTCCTCTCTCCCTTTATAGGATCATTAAATTGTATGAACAGAGAATACAAATCGTGCTTGTTTCATTAAAATCCATTGACCATAGCTTAGTCTTACACTTCTATTCATGTAATCCAAGCATACACTAGAGCAAGTAGAGAGAGAGGTGTTGGCTTGGATGTGGAAACAGATGCTGCTTACGGAGCAGCTAGAGATTCAAATGGATGAATCCAATCATCTACTCGAGGTCAAATTGAGCAGAACCGAGCAGGAGGAAACAGCTAGCGTTCGATTGAACCATGCTGAACTCATCCAAATCATGCATACCCTGCTCGAAATTAATCGAAGCTTCCGTGGAGATATCTCCTATTTTCATTCCGTTCAAGTTCAGGTCAAGCCTTAGCTCGATCTCCTAAGATAGCTTTCAAGCAAAAAAGCACCTTCGATTCCCACCCTACGGTGAGATACGAAAGTGCTTTTCGATGTTCTGACGATCTGTTTAATCCCTGTTTAACCCAACAATTGATGCTAGGAACTTCAGGATATACAAGAAGAGATTAATGAAATCGAGATAAATATTTAATGCTGCGAGTGGAACCTCTTCTGCGGATACACCGTTTCGGTATTGAGCCACATCGTAGAGAACCCAACCACTGAATATCAAGATGCCGATCATCGACCATACTAGATTCATCGCGGAACCAAAGTTAACGAACATACCGACCACACTCATGAGCACAAGCCCAATCGTTCCTGCAAACAAGAAGCCGCCTAGGAAGCTGAAGTCACGCTGCGAACGATGAGCATAGAAGGCAAGTCCGCCGAAAATTGCTGCAGTAGCGAAGAACGCACCAGATACAACGTTTGCCCCCAGCATACCGCCATACGCCATAATGACTGGGTACAGGGTAACCCCTGAAATCGCAGTAAATGCATAAAGAAAGCCGTACCCGATATGTTTGCCGCGAACACGAATGATGATTGCTGCCACCAGCATGACTACCTCAGCAATGATGAAAAGCATAATCATCGACGGTGGAACGACAATTGCACCGATCAATGTCCCTAGGAAGGAAACCAGCAAGGAAATTGCAAACGTTTGAAGCACATGAGCAAAACTACCAGAATGTGTAACCGTAATCGTTCTATCCATGAAACATCAGCCCCTTTGTAATGATGTACAATCTATACTATGTATTATACCTAGTTTTCATGAAAGCCGCTATACACCTATGCGTTTAAAACATTAGGCTCAATACACATCCCAAATTTATGGAAAAAGGCGAACATGGTTTAATAAAAACAAAACAACCCCTTCAGACGTATCTGAAGGGGTTGTTACTTGGTATGCGATCAAGAGGACTCGAACCTCCACGGGGGTAAGCCCACACGGACCTGAACCGTGCGCGTCTGCCAATTCCGCCATGATCGCGTATACGGCTGCTCTATGAACAAAGTCATACTAGCTGCGACAAAACTTAATATAACATGGGAAATGAGAGCTAGTCAACGGTACTTTTTACAATTCGTGAATAATTCCTCCCTTCACTCCTAACCCTATTCGCAAAGGAGGAATGACCTATGAATGAGGAAGAAATCAACGCCTTGGAACCGAAATATACAGGCAATCAAAGGGATCTCACAGAAGGTGAAGCTGAAGCCATTGTGCATGATCCTAATTTCAAAAGTGAAGATGAGGATGAATCTGGACTAGGCGCGATTGCAACCGCTGCTGCCTACGGAGTTTTCCGTAGAACTTAACTAAAATTGCCCTACTTATCCACACGGATTAGTAGGGCGTTTGTTCATACAATTGACCGGAATGCATGATGGCTTCGTATACCGTTCTTCCGATCAAGTAACCTAAAGCAGTCGCTGTACCCGCGTAACGATAGGTCTGGCCTCGGCAAGTTGCAGCAATAAGTACAGCATCGGTTGTCGTTCCTGTCGCAGGCTGATCCTCAACGAGGACACCTAATGCTTGAAGAGCCGCAGCTTTGGCCTCAGTTGCCGTAATAACAGCATTAACCATAGCCGCATCGGTTAAGCAACCGTTGATAACGACAATCGTGTTAATCGTTCCAGGGTAAAGGGAAGCGGCAGGGAGTTCAGCTCCTGCTCTTGCTTTATTCCCCAGCCCCACCGTAACCCAAGAACAAACATGAAGGGCCTCATGCTCTGGCTTCATCGCAAGTTTCTGACCGAATTCGCTGATATCACCGTCTTCGCCCGTTTCCCAGGTAAAGCTGCTGTAGCCAACGTCCTTTACCTTCGCCGCGGTCAGCATACCCGCTGTTTCTTGGGGATTCAAACCCTCACGCTGGATGAATTCGTCCATCTCACGAAGCGGATCAGCCTCATTATACAGCTTGTCCACTTGCCGATTCATCATCACCTTATGCGTGCCGAATCCACCGCCCCACGGTGAAGAGTTCAGCGTTCGCAGCGGATTTTCGCTGCAAATTCGCATGTACGTACCTTGGTGAGAACTAACCAAGTCCATTCGAATACCAGAGATAGGAACCTTCATGGATCCCATCCATGCATCCTTATTCGTCATCAGAAACGCCATCTGGTTCGATGGGATCCTGTGGAAGCATGAATTCAGGAGGTCTTTCGTTCTCGTATGGTTGATAGATATAATTGCGTGCGAGCTTGACTACCTTGCGGTTTTTTTTGCGAATTAACACGCTTTCATCATCCCAAGCAACTACGATTCCACGCACATCATTGGTTGGGCTAACGTCACGAATAACACGCAATAATGTGCTATCAACTCTATATTGATCAAGCTGTTCTTCAGATATCATCATCTTACCTCCAACAATTCATATGTACTTCTTTAGCATACACCAATTCGCATTTAGATCAAACTTTACATAAAACCGCTTTACTGAGGTTAACTTAACTAATGACGAATCAAAGCTAACACAAAAAAGCAAATTTACTCCATGGGAGGTTCTATAGTGGATAAAAAAACGTACTACATTAACGTAGGCACGGGGGAAGTTTTGGAAGACAAAGGAGCACTTAATTTCGAATTCGAGATCTCGGCAACCGAAGAAGAAATTGATAAGCTTCAAGAGCTTTTCGAGGAAACCGATAACTCCTCACAAGGCAGCTACGCAACTTCATGGCTTCCTTGGAAAGTTTATTACTCCAATGAGGTCAACCAGGAATACGATTATTATTTAACTGAAGTATATCGAACCCTGCACAAGCTCGGTTCTGAACAAACGAAAAAGCATATAGAAAGCATGAACGTTCTAGAGAATGGCGTCTAAGACGGAGTTTGGGTTTGGGTTTGGGTTTGGGTCTGGGTTTGGGGCTGGGTTTGGGGTCTGGGTCTGGGTCTGAGTTTGAGTTTGAGTTTGAGTTTGAGTCTGGGTCTGGGTCTGAGTTTGAGTTTGAGTTTGAGTTTGAGTTTGAGTTTGAGTTTGAGTCTGGGTCTGAGTCTGAATCTGAGTCTGTGCCCAGTTCTCAAATCCAAAGAGCGCTGCCTCCGTTCCTTGAGGGAACGTAGATACGCTATTTGTGCGAAATACACCCGAATTCACGTTTAGGCGGAACGACGATTCGTTATTTCACTGTTTTGGTCCCTTAATCGTTCAATTTTCATCAAATAACGTCTTCTCGTTCCGCTAATCCAATTTTTAGCTCATATTTCCAAAAATAGCGAATCGTAGTTCCTCAACTCAATAAAACTAAGCATAAACCAAGAAACCAACACCATTTTAAATCATAGAAAAAGGCCAACGAATCCTCTTCGGATCCATTGGCCTCTTCCTTATATGGGCATTAATTAACTAACATGTTCCTTTGAATCATTCGTTTCGTACCAGAAATCAAGGACTTTGCTAGACATTACGCGCTTCTGAATATACTCCACTTGTGCGGCGGAGAAATGTTGTTCCCATTCGATTGTCAGTTCTGTGCAGAGCTTTACGATCGTTAACAACTCGGACCATGCTACATATCGTTTGTACCAGAAAAATTGAGGGTGTTCGATCATATACGGATACAGATCATCAAACTCTGTATGCTTACAATCAAGCGCACGTTCAAAATGTGTTTTGGCTTCCCCAAGCTTTGTCATAAAATATTCAATGGAACCATTTTCGATACCCATAGATGTCAGCCTCCTCTCATACCATGTAATCATTATAAAGGATAAATCGGTTTGAGGGAAGACATGAACAAATTGTAAAATCAGTTAAAAGTGATTTGGCCATTCGCCAGTGAGGAAATACGAGCTAAAGATTCCACACGAATTCCACGCTCTCTGATCGAGCTTCCACCGGCTTGGAATGACTTTTCTACCGCAATTCCTACACCAACAAGCTCAGCTTCCGCTTTTTCAATGATACGAATTAATCCGCGTGCTGCGTCTCCATTAGCGATAAAATCATCGATCAGCAGAACTCGCTCGCCTTTGTGAAGCAAATGAGAGGATACCATAATGTCCGTAACAATCCCTTTGGTAAAGGAAGGCACACGTTCACTATATGTATCTTGATCCATGGTCAACGTCTTCTTCCGACGTGCAAATATCATGGGAACCTCAAGATGTAAAGCTGTCGTATAGGCAAGCGGAATACCGGACGATTCTACGGTAAGCACCTTATCAGGCTTCGTTTCTCTAAACAATCTTGCAAATTCTTTCCCCATCTCCATGATGAGCACGGGATCAACCTGATGATTCAGTATGGCATCCAGCTTTAGCACTTGATCCGATACGACTACACCGACCTCTAGGATCCGCTGTTTTAACAATTCCATGATTCTAGCCCCCTAAACCTGTCTATTATGAGTAAGTTACCATATTGATGAAGTAGGTTTCAAGTCCCAATTTATGATTATCCCTCTTTTGAAGTGAAACTTTTACTCTGTATAAGGTGTCTATATGTATATAGGCTTCAGCATTTTGAAATTTGTCTACAATTGCTCACATTTGGGTAACTTGATGCATTGAAATAGAACCAGAAAACAGTATGATTAGTAATGTTGCATTTTTCACACCAATTATTCGGCAGAAAGGATAGATGACGATGAACAACCTGCTTAGACCTATCATGCTTGGCATTGTGCCTGTAGCATTGGCTTCATTACTGTTAGCTGGATGCCAAGAGTCATCTGCTCCTTCCGGACAGCCTACTATAAATCCAACTAACCATGTACAAAATAGCTTGAGTCCAGTTAGCACACCCCCTGCGATCATAGTATCAACTGCGACGGCAGCACCTTCACCAACACCGGAAGACACGGCCAAGCACGAGGCACAAGTCGCTGGCACGTCCAAAACGGATTTAACCGACATCCCGCAATTATCTGCGAGTGCGAAGCCAACGGCTAAGCCGAAGATTAAAGCAGAGGATGCGTATCAACAGGAGAAACCCACGTTGATGGGCTTGAAGCTCGGAACGAGTAAGGACGTTGTGCTCGAACGTTTTGGGAAGGCGAAGAAACAATTCGTTATGGATGCAGATGAAGACGCCATTCAAGTCTATGACTTCACGGATTTCTCCGTAGGCTTTAATAAGAAGGATGTTCTTGAGTTCGTTGACGTACATTCCACGGAGATTGATCCTGGTCTTCGCGGATTGCGCCTCGGTCAGAAAGTGCAAGATGCAATTGCAATTTTAGGCAAACCGGACACTAACTCAACCTATGTTCTCTCCTACAAGTCGCAAGGAACACTGCTCAAGCTCGATATTGATCCGAATGAGAGCACCATCCAATCGATTAAGCTTTTCGCTAACCATTAATTCACAAAGGATACAAAAATAAGACCATGAATGCTCCTCTTATAGGATGACACTCATGGTCTTATTTCATGTGTCTGGGAATCAGACCACTCTCCGCTTCCGGAATCGGAAGTAAAGGGCTGTTCCAATAATGGCTATAACCGCTATTGTCACTAAGCTTATTCCCATGTATTTATGTATTAATTGGAATAAACCCTCCAAGTTACTGCCAATAAAATGCCCTAATGTTAAAAAGGTTGTACACCACAGCAGTGCTCCTGTACCCGCAAAAAACAAATACTTATAAAACTTGACCCCGCTTACGCCTGACAAATAACAGGTGAAATGACGAACCCCCGGCACGAAATACCCAAAGAAAACAGTCCAGAGCCCATACTTCTTAAACCAGCCTTCAGCCCGCTCAATCCGGTTCGGTGTTAGTTTGAACCATTTGCCATACCGGTAAAGAAAGGGTTTTCCCACACGATGACCGATTAAATAACTAACAACCATCCCTGTCATCGTGCCTGCGTAAATCACCATTAACGTTGTTCCAAAATCAAAGGGACCTCCAAGTGCCGTTAACGAACCCACAAAAGCCATTAGGGTTTCATCTGGTACGGGTACCCCAACGATTCCGGCAGATAGCAAAATATATAAAGCAATATATCCATAATGACTTATAAAATCATATAGAAATTCCTTCACAAAAAACTCACTCCCGCATTGTACTTCGTCTTATTCATTCCCATTTTACCAGAAACGATAGCTTGCCCCAAGTTCCAGTCATGTGCATGGGATCACGAACATACCTTGTACTATATCAAACGAAAGAAAGCGGGGCAATCTATGCGAACAGGTTCACAGATCGTCCGTGTTGCCTTTACCTACATTGGAACGGTTGTTGGAGCAGGGTTCGCTTCTGGACAGGAGATCCTGCAATTTTTCACACGTTACGGCTGGCTCGCCACGTTGACGATTGCTTTATCCAGCATCCTTTTCATATGGATTGGTATTAAACTCATGCTGATGGCTCATGATCTGAAAGCCGCATCTTATGAGGATTTGAATCGGGCCATTTTTGGCAAAAGAATCGGTAACGCCATTAGCTTGTTTATGATGATCGTTCTATTTGGGATTACAACCGTCATGCTCGCCGGAGGCGGAACGGTATTTGAAGAACAGCTGCACCTCTCTTACCAAACAGGACTCTTCGTGACATTGGTGCTCGCTTATTTCGTATTGTCCCGCGGAATTGGCGCCATTATGACCGTGAATTCAATCGTCGTTCCCATCATGCTGCTCTTCAGCCTCGTCATCGTCGTTTATACTTGGCATTCGCCTTCTTCAGGAAACTGGCTGCGCATTACAAGCGATGATCCATTAGAAAAAATATGGTTCGCACCTTTCCTCTATACCGCCTTTAACTTAGCGATGGCCCAAGCCGTGCTCGTTCCAATGGGAGCGTCGATTCGCAATCGATCCGTTCTTTACTGGGGCGGACTGCTTGGCGGTGCAGGCATTGGTCTGCTTCTATTATCAGCACATTACGCACTCTCTGCGCAAATGCCAGGTATCGCACAATTCGAAATCCCAATGGGAAATATTATTACCCGACTAGGGTCCGTACCGCAAGTTGCTTATTTGCTAGTTATATACGGTGAAATTTTCACAACCTTTATTGCTGACGCCTACGGCTTGTCCCAACAGCTTCAGCAGCGCATGAAACTAAACCCTAAGGTTATCCTGATCAGTATCCTGGGGCTAAGCTACGTGATAAGTCAAATTGGTTTCAAAATACTGCTTTCCGCTTTGTATCCCTTATTCGGCTTTATCAGTGTTATCTGGCTCGTTCTGATGATCTGGCGCAACCGTAACCGTGCGATGTAAGGCACCTGACTGAATAAAACCAAGAACAACAACCAATCGCACAAACAACAGAAGCATGCCCATAGCAGAAATAATGATTCCTGTGAGCAGGTAGGAGAAATGGAAATTGGCAATAACCGTTTGATCTCGCCAAACAGCAAATAACTCGGCTACCAATAGTAAAAGACCGATGATAAATAATAAGATGACCGCGTAATCAATGACCGTCCATTTTGAAAAGTATTTTACGGCAATTTCCACCTGACCTGCTGGTTTTGGTGCTGCTGCCTGCTGCTTCCAAAGCTGATGAACCATCCAAGCTGTATATATGGCAACCCCTGTTACAAAGAGGCCCAGCAGGCCACCTATTATGGCTAATAGCATGTTCATAAAGCTGATCCCCCCTTCATTCAATCCTTACTTGCTGCTAGCCATGACGCAACCCATAAATGAGAACAAGCGTTAATAGAAAACAGAAGAGAGGAAGCGAATAAAGTAAGGGGAGAAGCAGCCAACTTGGAAGACTCATGGCTGGAAGCCAAAACAGCTGGAGACGCTTTTCTCCAACATGCCCCTCATCTTCCATAGATGATTTGACCGCTAAAGCTTCCGATGCCCCTTCATTCCATTCGATCTTCCCCTTCTTCCATCCGACCTGATAAGTAATTTCCCGATGGTCTTTCTTCTTATCGTTTCCTGATTCCACTTCCGATTCCTCCATTGTTAACGCTTCTACAAACGAATTAAGCGATTTCCAGGAATAACTCTCGCTGCAGCATCTCGCACGTGGCCGTGACAGGTAAAGAGCAGAACTTGATGCCTGCTGCTTAAGTCTGCAAGAACACGCAAACAGCTCTCCATCCGTTCCTCATCGAAATTGACGAGAATATCGTCCATCACCAGCGGTAAAATAGCCTTGCCAGCATACTCCTCGACGAGTGCAAAGCGCATGGATAAGTAGAGCTGCTCTGCCGTTCCCCGACTAAGCTGACTCGTATCAAGCGACTCCCCATTCGCTCTTATTGCTACTAAACGCTGCTCTCCGAATGGCGCTTTGACATGGGTGAAGGCACCGTTCGTCATCTTCGCAAAGTAATCCGATGCTCGCAGAAGCACGCCTGGCTGCCGTTCATGCTCGTAAACATCGCGGGCTTTCTTCATCAGCAGTGAAGCGAAGGAAGCTACAGCGTAATGATCAACTTGCTGTCGAATGGTCGCTCGATAAGCTTCAGCTTGAAGAAGATGATCGGCATGTTCTGAGCCTGTCTCCAGCTTCTCAATTTGTCCCGTCAGTTTGCCAACAACCTCTCGAAGTTCATTCGTTTCATTTGCGGTATCGGTTAATTCACCTTGGAGGGATCTCATTTGAAGTGCGATATCCTCTTCCCCATGGGTTTCCAAAAGCTCGGTGTAGCTGGCAAGTAAGGAGCGGCTAAGTAACGTTTCGAGCGAGGATTCCAGCAATGTTTGTTCTTCTGTCAGTTTTCTGCGATCTTCCTGCTCTCTCTGATGAATACGCAATTCTTCACCGTCACATGCAGACGCTTCCTGTAAAAGCTGGTCCAGCCGGCCTTGTGTACGCTGCTCGTTGGTCTGTAGAAGCTGCAGCTCTTGCTCAGTTTCCGAATGCAGCTGCTCCCCATGCTTCTTCTCCCCAAGCAGCTTCACCTGTTCTTGCTCCTGTTCTTTCCAGCGTTTGAGCGCGAATACGGGCTCTTGACGTACCGCTGGTGAAAGCCTAAGGAGTAAACCGACTGTTTTTTCGTAGTGATCAATGCTCGATACTAATGTCTCAAGTTTGGACTCCAGCTTATGAAGCTGACGAAGACTTTCCTGCCCTTGCTCAATCGTCTGGATGGTTTCTAGCAGGGCGTCTGCTGATAACTGTGTACTTAGTCCCAGCGATTGCAGCAAATGACTCCAATCCAACTGGAGTTGATCTGACTCCAACACAAGCTGCTCGAAATATCTATTGCGCTGATCTTCTTGCTGCCGAAGAGATTGCAGCATCTCCTTCGTATCCTGCAGCTTCTCTAGCTTACGAAGCAGCTCGCTGCGTTGTTGTTTATTTTGCTCAGCTTCACGCATCCATGCATCCAGTTGAGGCTGGAGCACCTCAAGAGAAATTGAAGCGGAACGGCCCGGCTTCAAAGAATCGATAGCAGATGCTGCTGCAGCTTGACCATAACCCAGTTGCTGCTGGGCAAAAGGTTGGATTTGTTCTTGCAGGCGGCGCTCCAGTAAGTGAAGTTCATCGCTTAGACTTTCATCCCTGATCGAGGATGAAGTCATCGCTCGGGAGGAGCGATTCTCTGTCGCTACACGATCAGAAACAAGCATATAGAGTGCAGCACCAGCAAATAAAAGAAAGGCACAGAGAGCTACCACCCAGCTGCCCTGCCATAACAGCAATAATGGAGCCAAGACGGCCAAAAGGCTGGTTATGACAATGATGCGTTGACGTAGTCTCCGCGAGGCTGTTTTGCCAGCTTTCGCTGCTTCTTCGAGACTAAGCTGGAACTGGTTTTCCACAGCATCGCGTTCTTTTTGATGTGCAAGCTCTTTCACAAGCAGCTGCCACCCGGCATAATCTCTCGCTATTTGGTGCAAGGTGGAAGATGGGTCTGTTCCCCCCCAACCGGGAGAGGTAGAACCATCAGTACTTACCCCGCTTTTATGTAAATCGGATTCCAAGCTCCTTACCGTGTCTTGAACTCGAATGACCTGCTGCTGCAGACTCTCCAGCTCTGTTCTGACGCGCAGCTCACTCTCCTTGGACTTATGAAACCGATCTTTGTAAGCTCGTACTTGTTCACGCAGGGAAATCGTTACCGAGAAAGAGGCTAAATCTGTCTCCTCCCAGTGAACATCTATCTGTTTAAGCAGCCTGTCTACCTGCGCGCGTTGGTGCTCCTGCTCCACGCGCATTTGATCCACGCTGCGTTTATTCTCTTCATATGTGGCTGCTTGCTCCAGCCAATGATTCAGCTCGATCTGATACTCGAGCAGATCAGGCACAAGCACTATGGTGCGCAGCTGGCTCGTCAGGCTCTCCTGCCGCAGCAAGAGCCGAGCACGCTCCGCATTGATGCGCTCCAGCTCTGCCTCGAGCGCGTCAAGCCTCGCCGAAGCATGCTCGGGGAAGCCCGCCAGCGCAGGCAGCTCCGCAAGCTTCTGGCCGATCTGCCGCAAGCGGATCCATCCGCTGCGCGCCTTGCCGGCCAGGCCAAGCTTGTGCAGCTCCGCGCGCAGCGACTCCTGCTGCCCCTCCAGGGCAGCAATGCGCTCCTCCGCGGAGCGGCGCTCCGCCAGCAGCCGATCGTAGTCGGCTGCTGGGTCCCGGCTGCGGCGCAGCGACTGCTCCAGACCCTCAAGCTCCTTCAGGAGACGGTTCATCTCCTGATTGCGCCCGCGGGGTCTGTACAGGCCGTCGGCCTGCGCCGTCAGCTTGCGCTCGGCCTCCATGATGGCCGAGCCGCTCACACCAAGCCCAGCGCTATACAGATAGCCGCTGAGCTCGTCCGTCTGCAGGGTGCGCAGCTCCTGCAGCTCGGTTAAACCGAAAGCGAACAAGCTGCGGAAGAGGTCGGCCGATAGGCCGCCCAGCAGCGTGTTCAGCAGGTCTTCACCCCCGGTGGTGCCATCACCGAGGGTAACCTTGACGAGCCCCGCAGAGGCTCGTTTGCCGCCGGCGGCGGGTGCGTCGTAGCGCTCGACGCTAATGAGCTGACCCTGCTCATTGAGCAGGGTTAGCGCTCCTCCATGGGCGCCGCCGCCCAGCGGCTCGTATCGTTCCAACCGGCTCTGACGAGTCGGAAAGCCGAACAGCACCGCGCGGACGAAGCCCATGAGCGTGCTCTTGCCCGCTTCGTTGGCGCCGTAGAACAGCACCAGCGGGCTATCGGTATCAAGCTGCCGCTCGCGCAGGCTGCCGAAGCCTTGAACCTGCATGGATACGATTCTCATCCATGTCCCCCCCCATCCGCGGACAGCAGGTCCGCGGCTAATTCTTGTGCGACGCGCAGCCACTCGCGCAGCCGTTCAGGCTCCGCCGCAGCCGGATTGCCGGCTGCTTGCGGCAAGCTTTGCAGCGCGGCCAATGCCTCGCTTGCAAACAAAGCGAGCGCTTCGTCGTCGACTTGCAGCGCAGCCGAATACCGCAGGAGGTCGCCAAGGAAGCTCTTCTCCTGCTGCAAGGCCTCGAGGTCGAGCTCACTTGCCGTTCGGTCCTCGATCAATTCCAACCAGACGAAGCGGCTCCGCTCATCTTCGTCCTCACGCAGTTCGGCGGTCAGCTCCTGCAGTGCCCGCCCTTTGCGCAGCAAGCCATGCACCGCGCTGCGCCCTTCCAGAACAAGACGGACGACGGCATCTCTGTTGTCCACCTCTGTCCGAATCCGCTCAAGCTGCTCACCGAGCCGGTCTTTCAATTCCTGCTCGGTCTGTATGCCTGCCACAGACAGCCGCTCTAGGAACCAACGAACCTGATCCAACGCATGAAAGGTTAGCTCAGCTCGTCCATCCTCAGACATATCGACGATGTAACACCCACGTGGTCCTGTTTCCCGAATACTTCGGCCCTGTAGGTTCCCTGGGTAAACAATCGCTGGCTGCTGATGAAGTACATTCCTCGTATGTACATGGCCTAACGCCCAGTAATTCATACCCGCTTCAAGCAAATCCTGCTTGCTGCAAGGGGCATAATTGTCATGACCGGGATCACCGTCGACATTCGTATGTAATAGGCCGATCTGACAGACGTTTTCTCGGCCTACTCTAAATTTAACAGCTAAATTATCCGTTACCGCCGAGCTTCGATACGAAATGCCATGAATCTGGGCAATGACGCCGCGATTCGGCTTTTCCACGCTAATCGTCTCCACTTGATCGCACGCAAAAAAATGGACTGCTGCCGGCCAATCCAGTTTCGCGGCACGTCCATCCTCCGGGTCATGATTTCCATGAATAATGTAAGTTGGAATTCCCTGCTCAGCTAATTGCTCCAGTGCTTTCTGGAAGCGAATTTGAGCACGCAAGGAACGATCGGATAAATCATAAACATCCCCACTAATGAGTACAAAATCTACCTGCTCCTGTATCGCTAAAGCCACGAGTTCCTTGAGCGCTTCAAACGTCGATTCTCGTATTCGCTCACGAACCCGTTCAGGCAGCGCCGACATGCCTTTGAACGGACTGTCCAGATGCAGGTCGGCGGCATGCATAAACCGCAGTCGTTTCATCGCTCTAACGCCTTCCTATTCAGCTTTTTTCACTATCCGCACTATCATCGTCATTTGGTTGTACAGCAATTTGATAACTTTCATACACACTTTTCAGCTGCCGCAGCACACGGTTCAATGAGTAGGTTTTCTTCGCCTTTTCCCAAGCAGTTCGTGCCAAATTGTAGCGGAAAGTCGGATCAATGACAACTTTTTCCAAAGCATGGCTAAGCGCCATCGCATCACCAACCGGCACAAGCAAGCCGTTATGTCCATGTTCGATTTGCTCAGCAATTCCTCCGACGTCGGTTCCGATTAGCGCTAACCAGCATAGTGCTGCCTCAGCAAATACAGACCCGAACGCCTCTGCGCGCGATGGCAGAACGAATACATCAAAGAACGGCATAAACTCTTCAGGATGCAGCATATAGCCGTAGAAAATCGTTTCTTCGTAAATATTATGCTGAATCGCCAGCTTCTCAAGTTCTTCTCGGCTTGGTCCATCACCTATAATATGTAAAACGAAGGGATGACCGCGTTTTTTCAGCTCTCCGCAAGCAATCAGCAGCGTATCGAGCCCTTTGGCAGGCACTAAACGGCAAACGGTTATGAACTGCGTAACTGGATTTTCATGTGAAATCGGACGAAAACGCTTTTCATCAAAACCATTTGGAATAACGCCAATCCGTTCACTATCCTGTACATATTCCGCCATATATTGCTTGAACGAGTTAGAGACCGTGATCATCTGATCGACTCTCGCTTCAAGCTCCCCGTAAATTTGAGTTAGGAATTGATGCTCCACGCCATTCGCCTGAATGCGTCCATTCAAAATAAGCTCTCTCTCAAAACTGGAGTGAATGGTCAAGATGACAGGTGTTTCCGGATAAATCTGCTTCATGGCAAGTGCCGCAATCGGATGGTGGGCATGGATGATATCATACTTTTTAGAAATTCTCAGCTTCGTCCACCAAACATAATCCTTGTACGTCTGAATGTATTTATCAACGATCGGGTTTCCGGCATACTTCCGCCAATCAAAAGTGACGAACTCCACTTCCTCAGTACCCTTGCCACGAATCCGCTTAGGTAGCGAAAATAATTCCATTTCCCAGCCTTTTTTATTAAAACGGTCCAATATATAGGGAACCATGGATGACACCCCACCCGGCTGTTCCGGTGGGAAAAACAATGCTTGCAATATGTTCATTGCATGAGCCCCTCTCCCAAATCCTTGAGCTTACCTTCTTATTGTAACTTGTGTGCACCGAATAGAAAAGAGAACACCTTCGAAGCCCTTACAATCGATTCTATCCCTCACTCGCATTTTCCTTTATAATAGAGTCACTACATGTCGAAAAACAGGGTATTTTGGAGGAAAGTATGAACGTTGTTGATCTGCTTTTCGGTGATTTAGCTTCATTATTATCGAATGCCATTATCGTTGTCATTGTTGCCCTTATGTTCGTGATCTCTCTTCGATTATTTCTAGACCGTCGCAAAAAAGGCTACATGTCGATGACCATTTCACTAGTTATTGTAGGCATTCATTACCTATTACAATTATATTTATCACTCAGCGCAATTGATACAAGTTTAACCGCCTACATGCTGCTAATGCTTAAAATAATATCCTTCATCCTTATTAATATGGGGATCTATCAATTATACAATCGCACGAATCGTAAACAGTACATATTCTTCTATGGCTTAATGATTATGGGTTTTGTCGTCTCTATTCTTCATTTCAGTGTGCCAAATATGTATAGCGGGACGCATGAGCAAGTTAGATTGCTTCAGGATATTGGTCTTGAGCTCTATGTTTTTGTACTAATCTTTCTTTGTTTCTACACGATCCCACCGTACATCGGCCAACAGATCAAATATCAAATGGCACTGACGGTTTACTTTTTCATCCAATCAGTCCACCTTGTAAATGCCTATATGTATGGGAACGTTCAGCCTTTGTTATCTATTGCAGCCAATGTCTTACCGATTATTTATTATTTTCTATTGTTTATGCTGCTCTTTGAACGTGTTGTAGAGCTTATGCAGGCCATTTATAATTCATCCATAACAGACGGGCTTACACGTCTATATAATCGCAAATTTTTCTATAACCGTGTTACCCAATATGTTGGACGGCATTTGCCTGTGTACATTTTGTTTAGCGACATTGATAACTTCAAGAAGTTAAATGATACCCAAGGTCATCAGATGGGAGACGATGTGCTCAAGCAGGTTGCCTTGATTATGAAAGAAGAAGCCGAAGAATGCGGCATTGCCGGCCGATACGGTGGCGAAGAGATGGTAGTCATGGTGACCGATCCTAGTGTCAAAATGGATGCCTTTGCGGAACGTGTTCGCAGTCGAATCGAAAAGGAAACGATTGTAACCGCTAGTATCGGTTACAGCAAGTACAAGAATGGCCTAAGCGCCGAAGAGCTCATAAAGCAAGCGGATGAAGCCATGTATCGAGCAAAAACAAGCGGCAAAAATAAGGTAGTGAAGTATGCCTAAATTGGCAAAATAAATAAGGGAAGTTCCCAGTAGCTATAGGGACTTCCCTTATTTATTGCGATAAAACCTTACTTATGTAAGTCTTGTGAATGACTGTTTACTTATGTCGTGTTGTGATCTTACAGAATGACAAAAAGAAGAGCGATAACAGCAGGCAACCCCTGTACCAGTAAAATTGACTTTTTCGCTGTTGCCCCGCCATACAAGGCAGCAATAATGACACAGATTAAGAAGAAGATCTCGATGGAACGACCAATAGATGCATCAGGATGAACGAGCCCCCAAACAAGACCAGCCGTAAGAAATCCATTGTATAAGCCTTGATTAGCAGCAAGTGATTTGGTTTCCTGGGCTTGTTCCTTCGTTAAGCCGAAGGCTTTCAAACCACGAGGTGTCGTCCATAAAAACATTTCCAAAATTAGAATGTAGATATGCTCTAGAGCTACGATGCCAACAAATAGGGAAGTTAACATAATTACCTCCTCCTTTCACAGTCATTTTACGTTAAAAGATGTCTCTTGGCTACACAGCAGATTGCCTTCATCTCACTTCATTTCCCGATCACATATGTACTTACCTTGAAGTAAGCGTCGCACCTCCAGGTAACTTAATCACCTATTTGTCAGTTCTTACATTAACCGGGGAATATCTTTATACTATAGATAGTTCTTATCCCACATTGCACTAGGAGGTTAACAATCATGCAATATCGCAAACTCGGTAACAGCGGTCTCAAAGTCAGTGAAATCAGTCTTGGCAGTTGGCTCACATATGGCGGTTATGTCGGGGATGATCCTGCCGTCCGTTCTATTGAACAAGCTTATGATTTGGGTGTTAATTTCTTTGATACAGCTAACGTATACGAGCGTGGTGAAGCAGAAAAAGTGATGGGCAAAGCACTCTCTTCCTATCCAAGGGAATCCTATGTTCTAGCCACAAAAGTTTTTAATACGATGGGCGATGGTCCTAATGATCGCGGTTTATCCCGCAAGCATATTAAAGAACAGGCCGAAGCCAGTCTACGTCGACTGAATGCGGATTACATTGATATTTACTATTGCCACCGTTATGACCCTGAAACTCCGCTAGAAGAAACTTTGCGTGCATTGGACGATTTGGTCACACAAGGCAAGGTACTCTACATTGGTGTCAGCGAATGGACGCCAGCTCAGATTGTCGAAGCATATGCCATTGCAGACAAGCTTCTGTTAGATAAGCTCATTGTCAATCAACCGATCTACAACCTATTCAATCGCTACATCGAAAAAGAAATTATCCCCCTTGGCGAGGCTAAGGGATTCGGTCAAGTTGTCTTCTCACCGCTTGCGCAGGGGCTTCTTACAGGTAAATATCGTGCAGGACAACCCATCGCAGCTGATAGCCGAGCAAGCAGTAAGAATTGGAGCGATAAGCAATTAAACGAAGCTTCTTTGAATAAAGTGGCACAATTATCTGGAATTGCTGATGAACTTGGCATCAAAGTCTCTCAGTTGGCCATTGCTTGGATTCTCAGACAAAACAATGTGGCAAGTGCCCTCGTTGGCGCTAGCCGCCCTGAGCAAGTCGTTGAAAATTGCACAGCTAGCGGCATCCGCTTGACGGAAGATGTGCTACAAAAGGTGGAAGACATCCTTCAAGGATAAGAAGTACACCGATTAAATTGATGAAAATCCCTTACTACGTGAGGGGTTTTTCTTTTTATGTTCGGATGCTATTTTGGAAACAATGAGCCCTAAAGATTTGAACGGTGCCATACACACGGCGCTCAATAATAGTTGAACCATTGGGAAAATCTGTTTGAAGAGGTGAAGTTGCCCATGTTGATACTTGATTCAATAAGATGAAAAACAGCCATTCGAGATGCATGCATCTCGAATGGCTGTTCACTTACTTATTCATTTCCTTCATGAACGTGCTCTTTGCAAAACGCTTCTACTGCGGCAACTTCATCATCCTCTAGATCAAAATCCAAATAGAGTTGTGTCGTTTTCTCGTAAAGCTCGTATTTCATAATTCCAGACTTTTCCTCTTCCACGCTATAGATCGCTCTGATATATAATCCGCTTTCCGAGTATAATTCGTCATCTTCCTCAACTTCAATATCAATGAGAAACTCATATCGCTGCCCCGTCAAAATCCCAAATGGATCTTTCACCAATTCCACGGTATAACTTGTCATTGTAAACATTGGACCACCCCTTTTCATCTGCAGGTTATAGTATACCTGAAAATAAGAAAAAAACTAAACTTTCGCGGAAGTATCTTTTCTTTTATTCTCCATCGTTACTCGACTTATTCTGTTTTCGCGACCAGTTTTTAGGATTTAAATACCGTCTATATTTTCTCGCAACTTCTTTACCTAGAATTATGCCGCCTGTCCAGAACGCAATCTCGCTAACGATAAGAAGACCGGCGATCCAACCAGCCATCCCACTTCCGGTATGAACGAAGAATGGAATCGTAAATGCCGACAAAAGTGCAATCCCAGAGACGATCAGCAGCGCAATGCCCAGTTTTTTCAAATCAAACAACCCCCTACTTTCAACTTCTACCTTTCAACTCTACTTGCCTTTTCCAACATTATCAAGTTTTATAGAAAAAACAGTTTACTCCCACAGATCAGAAAACAAACGGGTGCGAGTTAAATTTGGAAAACGGATAGAAAAAATATGGGTGCGGCTTGCCTGTGATTGGGCCATGACATGGATGTGAGTATCAGGTAGATAATCAAGAATATGTTCACTTGTGGGTGAATTGTTTGACCTGTCGTAAACCATGTGACGTGCACCGTTATTGGAGGGTATAGTGAAAAGTTTGGTGCGAAGGCAGGTAATAAGAAATCTGTTCAAATCCAACTCTGTGGAGTGATTTCGGACATATAAGCTGCTAATCTGAGGATCGCAGGGAACGAGGAGACGCTATTTCGGTGATTATGCCGACTATGAGCCGGTAAGCGGAACGTGGGGGCGCTATTTTGGCGTTTTACCGGTTCTTACGCCTCGAAAGTTGGAAATAGAGGCTCCTCGTTCCGCTAAAACGTGATATACGCGTTTTTGTGCAAAATAAGGCTTCTACGTTCCGCGAAAACTTGGTGATGCCAGGTGCCGGTTGAATTTGGGAAACGGATAGAAGAACTGTGAGTGCGGCTTGCCTATACTTGGGAATGTGACATGCACCTTTATCGGAGTGTATAGCAGAAAGTTTGGTGCGAGGGCAGGTAAATAGAAATCTGTTCAAATACTGATAAACAGCTGGTCGAATCCAACTCTGTGGAGTGATTTCAACATATAAGCTGCTAATCTGAGGATCGCAGGGAACGAGGAGACGCTATTTCGGTGATTATGCCGACTATGAGCCGGTAAGCGGAACGTGGGGGCGCTATTTTGGCGTTTTACCGGTTCTTACGCCTCGAAAGTTGGAAATAGAGGCTCCTCGTTCCGCTAAAACGTGATATACGCGTTTTTGTGCAAAATAAGGCTTCTACGTTCCGCGAAAACTTGGTGATGCCAGGTGCCGGTTGAATTTGGGAAACGGATAGAAGAACTGTGAGTGCGGCTTGCCTGTGATTGGGCCATGAAATGGATGTGCTCCTTTATTGGAGTATATAGTAGAAAGTTGAATGCGAGGGCAGGTAGAAAATCAAGAATATGTTCACAGGTGGGTGAACATTAATTGTTTGGCTACTTGCTAAGGAGCGGCTATATGGGAAAATCGACACGAAATGGACGGTTGAGGTTTACGGTTAGGGGACTGTTTATGCGAAAAAAAGACCGCACAGCCATAAGCTGTTTGCGATCTTCATTTTAAGCCATCTCGGTAATCTATCTGTTCGTTACTTAAGGCGCATTCGGTCCTACCTCTGTTACCACCAATGGATGTTTCCCAAAAGATGTGCTTGAAGACCGCTCATCTGCTCCAATATCAGTAGTGGAGCGTGTTTCTCCATCCATATCCTCTGTCACATAGGTGTAGGTTCCCAATGCAGCGTTTATCGCTGGACTGCCAGAAGACAATTTTTGCAACCCGTTAACGGTTGTAAACAACGGATTTATACCCCAAATTTGGGCAGCCGTCCTCGAACTATTATTGCTTACTGTGCTGCCGTACCCAATATTCCCTTCGAAGATGGTGTTCGTAGTCACAACTTCATCATAAAGGGTGCCCGTGGAATTTCTCACGATATTATTAGCCACTCTGCTGTCCTGAGTAGCATACGTTTTACCGGAACCAACAACAATTCCCGTCGTGCTGTTAACAATCGTATTGTTGACGACTTGCGCTCTGTAAATTTTCCACTGCGCTCTCAAGTCATCAGCCGTTGGATTTGGGGGATACCCACTCGTACCACCATCGTAATTACCATTGTCAAGAATAATGGCGTTAGCAGTAAGATTCTCCATGTAATTGTTGTATATCTTATGGTCGTTTCCATAAATACGGATTCCCGCTTCTTCCGTCTCTACACCATCGCCAAGGAAAAAGTTTCCGTAAAATGAGTTGTTATGCCCATGTCTGGAGGTGAGACCTCCTTTGGATGTCTTGAAGGTATTGTAGCGCACTGTGTTATTGCTGCTTTTCACAGAAACGATTTCGGGTTCGCCGTCACAGTTCTCAAATAGATTGTACTGGATGGTATTAAACCCATTGGACAAGGAGATACCCGATAATCCAAGGCGTATCGTTTCTTTGCCATTAGCAACCCATGGACCCACATCATGAAAATAATTATATTCGATGACGTCATACTGAGAGATGTTTCCGTTACCATCGCCTTGATAGGCAATTAGTGGATCCGTATCGCTCTTGGGACCGAAGTCATTATGGTCGATTCGATTATGATGACTATTGACTCCGCTAACCTGAAGCCAGATTAGGGTTCCTCCGGTTGCTTGTAGTGCAAATTGATTTCGAGTAACTCGAATATTATTCGATCCATCTAAGAGAAGAGCTGTATTTCCTAAGTTTGTAAATTTAAGCCCCTCGATAACGACATTGGACGAGTTTTGAATTTGGAGAGACGCCCCGCCAGAAATAATCGCCTGCCCTTGATTAGCTGCCTTGATCGTGATGGGGCTGCTCGCTGTGCCGTTTTTGTTGCTCAAGACGAAGGGGCCTGTTTGTGAGTAGGTCCCATTGGCGAGTATAATCGTCGTACCCGCACTCGCATTGATTAAGGCCGAAGCTAACTCTCCGGATGTGGAAACAGGAACACCAGGAGTAACTGGAACAACGCCATAGATTTCTACCTCATTGTAACTGTTCCATGCGTTGACGGAGTTGCCATGTCCAACAACTCGCACATAACGGACTGGAGTTACATCAGGGAAGTCAAAAGTCTGCAAGCTGGTATTCAAACTGCTGGTCACGTTGGACTGAACCGTTGTGAAATTCACGTTATCGGTTGAAGTTTGAATATCAAAACTGGATGTTCTTGTATCCCCGCTTAAAAATGCGATCTTAATGAAGGCAACTTTGACACTCGAACCCAAATCGTAATTGATCCATTGCCCATTGCCGTTAGCAGACCAGCGAGTGGTTAGGCTTCCATCAACCGTGTTAGCAGGCACATTCCCATCATTCGCACTAGCGGTCACGGAAGACCCAGGGACGGAGAACTTCGCATCAATGGAAGCGCTTACAGATGTGTCTCCGTAAATTTCAACCTCTGTGTAACTATTCCATGCGTTTACAGAGTTTCCATGTCCAACAATCCGCACATAACGGGCGGGGTCTACATCGGGAAAATCAAAAATCTGCAGGCTTGTATTCAAACTGCTTGTCACGTTAGCCTGAATCGTTGTAAAAGTAACATTATCTGTAGATACTTGAATATCAAAATTGGATGTTCTCGTATCACCACTTAGAAAAGCGATTTTAAGGAAAGATACTTTTTTAACGGAGCCCAAATCGAAATTGATCCATTGCCCGTCACCACTTGCAGACCAACGGGTCGTTAAGTTTCCATCCACCGTATTGGCAGGTACGTTCCCATCATCCGCACTCGCGGTCACGCCAGATGTCGCGACCGACAATTTAGCGTCCGCAGCATAACCTGAAAAAGGGATCATGGCAAGAAACAAACTAACCAATAACATTACAATGCCTGCTTTTTTTCTTTTTCCCATTCATACATCTCCTTTGATTTCATTTTCTCATCAACCAATCGCTTTAACCTTTGAACTCCTTTCATTGTCGTCGAGTGCGCACTCTCCCTCAATTTTAAATAAATCATGGAGATAATAAATCTTCATAATCGTAAATTCATCTTTAAAATCGAAACTCCACACCCTCATTACCTAATCTGGATATTCAAATATGGAAGTAAACAAAAAAAGGGAGTGTCCTTGGTTACCAGACATCCCTTTCGCGGCCTTGCCCCCACATTCTTATAACCAAAGCAGCGGTTGTCGGATGGCCATATTTCGACGCACCTCTGAACTCGTCGGGCTTTTATCCAGCTCGTGCCACAGCTTCAGCAAATCATCAGATTCGTAAGCAAGCCCCGCGAATAATAGAAATGATATCCCGACAGGCCACTCTTCAAAGAATTCCACATCATGTCTATAAGGCCATGCAGCTTTATTCATCAAATAGGGTGTCAGAAACTCGATTCCCCTCCGAATTCCCCTTCCATCGGGTAATTGATAATCCCATAGATTATCGTTCGGAGTCGATAGGATATGGCAGAGAGTGACCAGATTATCCAATGCGAAGATGGAATATGCGTAAGGCTTAGTTCGCGCCAATTCCTTAGGGAAACTGCCGTTCTGATCCATTTGTTCAGTCAGCAGACGTGTCTTGAATTGTTCCCGGCAATAGGCAAGCATTTGTTGATTCCCGGTCATCCGTCCAAATGCGGCTGCTTGCACGAACCAGCAGATCCCATGATTGTTGGACTCGTCCCTTTCCTCAATACCTTGATGGTGCGTGCTCATCCAATTCAAGTAACTGGAGAACCAATCCACGAGGCCCATCCTTGAAGATTCCTCCATACTCAATGCCTTTTGCAGAGCTTCTACGGCAACCGTAACGTCGATCAAGTGGAGCGTATCGATAATCCCGATTCCCCTTCCCTCACATATGCCGGGAATCGCTTGAGCATACAACAGATGCGGATTCATTCGGGTCTGTTCATCCAAGAAAAACCCCTTCAAAAGCTGTATCGCTTTGGCCGCATATCGTTCGTCTTCAGTGACCTGATAGGCCGAAGCCAATTTGACCACATGCGACCGCATAAGCCGTAGCATGCTTCGGTGATGATCGAAATTACCTGGATTACTTTCGCCATCGCGACGAATATACGGCAGTCCGTCTTCCGTATCCGGATTCGGCCACCAGTAGTCACCGTTCGAATAATAATCATGCAGGCCTCCAGGACTTCCAGGAGCAATATGCTCTGTTATATGTATCATCGGAGCGTGAAGCGATTCCTCCGCATCATGGAGAATTCTGTCCGTATCAAAGTAATCTTTCCATTGTTCCTTGTTTAACTTTAAGATCCCCATCATCAGGCCCCTCCCTGCAAACGAATATCCTTCTAAGATGCAACATTTGTAAAAGCAATTGGCCTATGACCTACTAATTCCATAATGAAATTAGCTAATCACAGGCCAGTTTTGCTAGAAAATACGATTTTTCCAGCCTAGCAGCTTCGCAATGGCTTCAACGTAATAATAGTCTCCATATATCAAGGAAACATCGATGTTCTGTCCGGCGGGGAAGTTGCCCGTTCCGCCAAGCAGGATTGCCTCATGCTCCGGTTGATCCCATGTCGCATAGTTCTGGGTCAAGGATAGCAGGATCCTTTCTGCTGCCCTCCGATAAAGTGCGCCCTCTACGGGTGGAAGTGCATCAGCCAGCTCAAGTAGACCTGACGCAGCGCAGGTTGCTGCAGACGTGTCGCGCGGGAGGCCATTCAATGATTCGTCTGCGCGGAAATCCCAATGAGCTACATAATCCTCTGGCAAGCAAGCTAGAAAATAGTGCGCTACGCGTCTAGCCGCATGGAGATATTTGGCATCCCCTGTGTAGCGATACGTGTTAGCCATGCCATGCAGCGCCCATGCTTGCCCACGGCTCCAGGAAGATTGAGGTCCTGCACCTTGCCCACCAAGAGATTCGATGAGTTCACCTGACCTTGGGTCAAAGCTAAGAATGTGATTCACAGATCCGTCTTCTCGGATAAAGTGTTTCACCACCGTATCAGCATGTGCCTTCCCTATATGCTCAAACCTTGGATCAGCAGACTCTTGTGCAGCCCAAAACAATATGGACAAATTCATAGACGAATCGACGATAGACCAACCGATTTTTTCTTGATTCCATGCTCTCAGAAACTGACCAGCCAGATTGAAGCGTCCAGTTAAGAAGTTTGCCGCGAACAGCCCCCGGCGCTTGCCGTCCTGATCGCCTGTCAGCTTGTATTTGATAATCGCCGTCGGCAGGAATTGAAAGCCTACATCATGATGGTAGTTGTTAGCCTCGATCATCTTCTTTTCAAACTTCTCGTCCCAGCTCCAAGCCGCTTTTTTGTAATGCTCCTTGCCGGTCATTTCGTGCATAATCCACAGGATGCCTGGCCAAAAACCGGATGTCCACCAATCGTGCCGCATATCATCGTAGATACCGTCTTCCTTAGCCACATGCGGAGATTTATCCCCAAGCTGTTCGATCATTCTATCTACTTTAACCTGCAGCGCCTCCCATACGAGGGGCAGTGCTTCCTTCATGCTTGCCGCGTTCTTCCACTTGTCTGCTTGAATCGTTGTCTTGTTCTCCATTCGATTCACTCCTTTGGTTTTATTGTAAAGTGATAAAAGCAGTAGCCAACCCTTCACACTTCGCGCTAACTACCGAAGTCGGTAGGTGAGCTACTTTGCCTGCTTTGAAAGCAGCCATGGCTGGTCCACCCGCAGAGATGAACGCGGTCTCACCGATGGCAGCTGCACTTCCACCCTGCGGATCGATATAAATCCCCGCACGTCCAGTTGCCAGCTGTACAAGCCGCGAACCATGGATCGTGCCAAGACCATCAAGCAGCTTGCCATCGCCGCTAAGTCCGAAACGAATGAAATGAGAAGCATCTGGACAAAAAACACCCTTCTCGTCAAATATACGCGCTTCCACATAGATACGACCATCGTCCTGCTTCACTGCCGTAAGCTGAAGCTCCGTCGGCTCACCCCATGTCTCTGTCTGGTAGTTGAAAGTCAGCTCATCCTTCACAATGATGCCTTCCTTCTCAGCGATGACCTGCACATGGTTCATGCCAGGATTGAAGGCAGTGTTCCAACGTAGACCCGCACATGGAAAGTCTTTGGAATCTCGCTGTTTTACCCCTAAACTAACTCCGTTAAGAAAAAGCTCCGCCTTAGAGCAGTTGGAATAAACCTTTAGGCACTTCTGCTCATCCTCAGCACCCCAACGGACTGGCATCGTGTGACCGTAGATACGCACCATGGGTTCCTTAGACCAGTAGGATTGAAATACATAAAAGGCTTCTTTCTTCGTCAAATCACGTTCAACGATTCCCTTCATATTCAAATACGGAATCGGTGAATCCGGGCGGACTGGCGTGGCGAAATCCTTGAAGGACCATTGTGCTGCACCTGTCAGCCAATCCATCCCCTCTTGGCATTTTAAATACCAATCGATCATTTCACAGAAGTACGTCTCTGACCAATCCCCATCCCGAGAAACTCGCGTTTCGCCTCCAGTCAGTAAATAATCCCCATCTCGCTCTTCGGTAGCTCCGTTTCCGCGAGGGATATACTCGAAACCGGTGTATGTTTTCTCCACATGCCGAGTTGGCAAATTATCAGCCCCCCATTCCATATGGAAAAAGGAGTCTACCTGTTCAAAGGCCATCCTGGAGCTTTTCTCATAGTCTGTGTATATGCCTCGATACCACCCTGCCCAAATGGATGGCGAGTAGACATCAATAATATCTTTGCAAAACTCACATCGCCGTATCGCAGTCAGTCGCCCTGCATCCAACTGGTGTGACAGGTCATGAAGCTCTTTCATAAAGCCACGGATTTCTTCCTGATCAAAATAATCAAAATCGCATTCCCAATCATTTTCATTGCCAAGCCCCCAAAGAATCACCGACGGATGATTGTAATGCTGAGAGATCATGGCACTTAGCATATCGCGACATTGCTCCCGGTAAGCTTCGCCCCCTAACCCTCCACGACACCAAGGGATTTCCTCCCAAACCAATATGCCGAGCTCATCGCAAAGATTCAGTACAATTCTCGATTGCTGGTAATGCCCCAGCCGAATAAAGTTAGCACCCATGCTCTTAATCAATCGCATTTCTTCACAAATCATCTCTTCGGCCATCGCAGGCCCAACACCGGCATGATCCTCATGTCGATGTGTACCGCGAAGCAATAACCGCTCACCATTAAGCTTGAAAGGGCCTTGCTTCATGAACTCAAAGAAACGAACCCCGAATTTCTCGTTAACCGTAGTCTCTCCATGGACACTCGAAAGAGTCACATGACAACCATACAAGACTGGTTGATCGGTCGACCAAAGCTCAGGGGTATCAAGCTCAAACACTGTTAGCTCCTTATCGCCTTCCCATGGCATTGAACTCACACTTGAAACCGCTATCACTTTGCCCGTTGGGTCCGTTAATTGGATCGTCAATTGCAGGTTTTCGTTCAAGCCCTTCGGATTATATAACGTAGCGCGAACTTTCACCGTACAGGAGGATATCGAATCCGAGCCGGATACCATCGACTTTTGCAAGGCTTGTGTGTCTGTCTCGATATGTACTTTCTCCAGCGACATCGTTGGCACATAGACCAGATTCAGATAGCGATACACACCGCCATATAGATGGAAATCACTAGCATCTGACGGAATCGTCTCAAGCTCACGGCTGTTATCGCACATGACGGCTACGGCGACTTTACCCTCATAGCGTTCAATTTCCCGCGCTCGTGCAGCAGCTTCCGTAATATCAACCGTAAATTCATCATAACCACCAAGGTGTTCGCCCACCTGCTCGGTATAAACAAATACGCTAGAACGCTGTCCAGCTCCTTCGAAGTGCAAAAGCGTTCGGCCGTTAGGATACGGATTGTTCACCTCCAGCTTTGTGCGATACCAGCCTTGACCTTGATAGTACTTACTGTCTGGGTCCATCGTATCCAAAGCATTGTAAGAATGCGGAAGCTCTACTTGCTTCCATGGGACATTATAGTGATTTTGGAGCTTATCGCCTCGCCATACCTCCCACACGCCTCCTAGACTACCACAATAATGCTCCCAATTCTGATTCAACCGTTGACCAAGCAATGTCTATCACTCCCACCGAAATTCTTGCCCTCAGTATAGCAAAAATCAATCGAACAGAGTGTAGTGCTCTTATGATAAAATGTTGTTGTATTATGATTTAACAGATTAGAGAAGAGGGGAGTCATTCGTCCATGAAGGTAATGAATTACTTGAACCTTAATCAACACCCTGCACATCTTCAATTTTACCGAAATCGTACAAATGCATTTGCTGAAATCTATCACGCACATCAAGGTATGGAAATCCTTATCGTCCACGAAGGCACCGGTACAGTCATTGTGGAACAACAAATTTTCGACCTGGCTCCTGGTATGCTCTTTTACTTCAGACCTTTCCAGCTTCATCGGATTCGTATGAACGAACTAGCCCAGCAAACGTACATCCGATCTTTTTTCCTATTCGAACCTGCACTGCTTGATAGCTGTTTGGCGGCGTTCGCTTCCACACGTGAATTTTTCCAGAAGCTTTGGAAGGACCCCCTGTCTATTCAAAAGATAAGCGGACTAGACACGGAGGCTCTGCATAACTTGCTTCAAGCGCACCATCATACAATTGAGCATGCCAAACCGGAACATTTGCTGGAAGAGCAATTGTTCTTCTTGACCAACTTGATGCATCATTTGAAAACTTCCTATCCATTAACCGGGTACAACCTATCCACTGAACTCAGTTCCAAAGTAAAGTCCTCATCCATTGCTGAAAAGGTCATGGAATGGATCGAAGTCCATTACATGGAGCCATTTGAGCTTAATCAACTCGCACAGGCCATTCATTTATCGCCAAATCACATATCAGCTGTCTTTAAGCAAATCGTAGGCAGCAGCATTACCGAATATTTGACCGCTAGACGTATTCGTCAAGCTTGCTTATTGCTTAAAACAAGTGACATCTCTATTCAGGGAATCGGGCAGGCTGTAGGTCTGGGGAACTTCTCTTATTTTTGCCAAATGTTCAAGAAACACGTGGGATTGACCCCCTATCAGTTTAAACAGGCGTCAGACCAACCATAAATCCTTTAAATGTGGAGCGTTGGCAGATTTGAATCTAACATCCTATTATCTGCTAGATCATTGGATCCAAAGAATTAATGGGGTGCAGGATTCCCTTATAGGCAAAGGATGCATTGCCGGTTTCCTCTGAAACGACGAGCACAAGAGCATCAGTTTGCTCTGTCAAACCTATCGCAGCACGGTGCCGTGTCCCCATTTTTTTTTCAACTGTAATATTAGATACTGGCAAAACGTTCGCAGCCGAAACGATTCGATCGGATTGAATCAATAGGGCTCCATCATGCAGCGGGTTGCCAGGGTAAAAAATGGCTTCCAATAACGAGTAAGTCAACGTCGCTTCCAACCTAATGCCAGAGTGCATAAACATATCCAGCAGATCGTTCCTCTGGATCACGATCAAAGCACCATGTCGGCGTTCCGACAGATGCTGAATGCAAATGGACAAGTCTAAATAATGGGTCGTGAAAGAGGATAAATAACATTGCAAATAGAAGGAAGCAGCTATGGATTCAACTTGTTTAAAGGCTTCGCGAATGTCGTCAAACCGACTTAAAAGACAGTTATTTTCATCATTATCTAAGGTATCCAAACTGCATTGAATTTCAGCGGAAATGTGTCGCAATTGTTGCTTCAACTGTTCTTTCATCGGGGATATGTCACAATTTTCTTGCTGCACCTCGTCACACCTCAGAACTTCATTATTATATTCACAAATAAATTGATCAACCTTCCGTATACCTATGAATTAATATGTACATTCTTCCTTATATGTATTACTTTAAATGTAATCGTAAACTGCTTAGATATCGGAAACATTCATCTACCAAATTTAAACCGTCTGGCAGCGCCGGAACTCTCCTGGCGTTTCTCCGGTTATTTTCTTGAACATCCTTATGAACGAGGTGCCGTTGCGGTAGCCGATTTGTTCCCCGATGTTCTGAATGCTGAGACTGGAGCCGACAAGCAACTCCTTTGCCTTCTGAATCCGCATCCGATTCATATGTTCGCTGAAATTCGCCCCCGTCTTCTCTTTTATGTATACAGACAAGTAAGCACTGGACATGTCCAGTTTCTCCGCGATCAGATCTAGTGAAATGTCATCCGAATATTGTGTCTCCATGGTTTTCATCACAAATTCGATCACTTCATCTTTCTCCGCCTTCTTCACGCGCACCCAATCTGCAAATATAGGAACAAGCGTGTCAAAGATTTGCTTAAACTCCGTCAAGGTAAAACTGATATCCAATTCGTTACGCAGTCTTACGGCCTGGTTTCTTACTGCGTTATCCGCTTCATTCTGCTCCAATGTTTTCACGATACGGGAAGCCAATGCCTCACTGAATTGACGAAACTGAGCCAATGTCGCCTGGCTTCGCTCCATCGCTTCAAGCATACGATGTACGGCATGGAGGCACAATTTTTCATTGCCGGCTTGAAGATGAGCGTACAATTCCTGCTCCTGTTCCGTGGTAAAAACATATAAGAATGCAGTTGGCTCCTGCTTGACGATAATTTGTGTTTCTTCCAGCGGACGGGCCTGCTTAAGCATTCCCGACACCTGCTCATAGGCCGTGTTCAGCTCGGCGCTCTGTTCGAAAACAGAGCTGACTGCCATCATAATCAGACAGGTTTGACGGTCTTTATCCAGTGTTTCCTTAACCTGCTGAAGTGCTTCCGTCATCCGGTCCGTTTTATCCTGCCGGAAAACGACGGAGATGATCTGATCGTTCTCGATTTGGAACGTATAGGCATTCAGCTCATACTCGGAGAGTACGATTTCAATGTATTCCCCGATATAACGTTTGATATCCTCGCTTAGCCTTTCCATACTTCTTGCATTCAGCTGATACAGAATCAGAGAGAAGGGGCCCTCCGCCTGGGCAAATTCGCGCCACTCCGAGATACCTACATGAAGCGATTTAAGCTTAGCGATATAACCATAATTGGTCAGCAGCGAGTTACTACTCTTCAGCTCGTCATGAATCCTTGTCCGTTCTTCCGACAGCTTATCAATGTGCTTGCTGATCGTTTCAAACTCATGAATGGCGGATTCCATCCGCAGATGTTGTCCTTCCGGATGCTGCAGGGAGGCGATAATACGTTTCACCGGTGACTGAAGTCGACGGCTGAACCAGTAAGACATGCCCAGAGCGATTGCTATGGAAGTAAACAAAACGACGATCTGAGTGACCCTAAGCTTTGAGATTTGTGCTGCGATGTTAGCATAAGGTACAGCTGTCACGTAACGAAGGTGATTTTCCGAATCCTCATGGATAAAGAAATATTGGTTTTGGAATAGTTTGTACGATTCACCTGCAGCGAAGACGGGAATTTCTTCTATGGATGCAGAGGAATTTGAACGATAGACATTCTCTCCCTCCTCGGTTTGAATGATAAACGGTACATCGCCGAGCAGTGTCTGGTTCAGCTTGTCTGCGTCCAGCATAGCGATTAATTCGTAATTAGCATTGGGCAGCTTAAAGGAGAATGGAATGTAAGTTTTGTTCTCCTTACTAAAGTGATCGAGTGGGTAATCCTGCGCTGGATGTATGTAATAGTTCCTTGGACTCTCAAATTCCTTCTCCCAATAAGACAGGTCGTATGGCGGATGAAAGTTCGTTAGGGAATCCAGGGCGACTTCCGTGCTGCTGCCTTCCTTGTCCGCCATAAACAGATTCGAGCGGTACAGCACCATAAGATTATCTAAGTAGAATAACGGATTATTGGCAGTTTCCCTCAGCCTTCGCACCATATCGACTACAAGAAAATAATTGGCGTTTCCGTATTCGCCCGAAATCAACTGCCCGTTAAATTTGGTAATCGTATTGTCGTGATACATCTGGAACAGTACGGTTCTCAGACGGTTAAAATGAGTGTTGTAATGCTCCGCAGCCTGACTCAGCATACGCTCATTGGAACGAATGATCTCCTGCTTGATATTCTGTTGAAAAAAAGAAAATAGTACAAAATTAAAGACGGATAACAGCATAATGATGGTCAAAAAGCTGATAAATATTCGGACAAGAAATGATTTGCTCTTCTGATTCAAGAGTTCCATGATGCCCCTCCCTATCCTCTAAATCTCTTATACTCATGCTAGCAGGTCATAAAAGCAACAATCAACACATTTACAAAACCTTATCATCCTCCGGTAAAACCTCATCATAACCATGTACCATAAGGACTTAGCCCATTTCTCCCACTGCGGAAATCAAAGAACCTGTCTATTGTCTAAAAAAGAGTCAATTTCTTTTCTACCGGCCACCAACTATGATCAACCTTGAAAACGAAGAAAGGAGGTGTAACTTCTTGGAGCAAATAGTACCGGGCGGCAAGACGTATCCGGAAAAAAAGCTTAGCGGACAGTATTGGAGAAATCGCTGGAAGGGAATTAAGCGGAACTGGGATTTATATGTGCTAATCTTTCCGGTGATTGTCTTCTTCATCCTATTTGAATATGTGCCCATGTACGGATTACAGATTGCTTTCAAACAGTTTTTCGTGACCAAAGGAATTTGGGGGAGCCCGTGGATCGGCTTCGATCATTTCACGCGCTTTTTTGAAAGCTTCTATTTTTGGAGAATTCTTACCAATACCTTGTCCATCGGGGTTTATCAGATAGCCGCAGGATTCCCTGTACCTATATTATTGGCGCTGATGGTAAATGAGATCGGGCGGAAAAAATTCCAGAAATGGATTCAAACCATCCTGTATGCCCCTCATTTTCTCTCTACCGTAATCGTAGTTGGATTAATGATGATCTTCCTTTCGCAGGAAAACGGTCTCGTCAATCATGTTCTTGTTTGGATGGGCTTTAAACCGATTGCCTTTTTGACTAATCCGGGTTGGTTCAAAAGCATGTACGTTACTTCCGGCGTATGGCAGCAAATGGGCTGGAATTCCATCATATATCTCGCTGCCTTGGCCGGCATCGATCCCCATCTGCACGAGTCCGCTCAAATGGACGGTGCCAGCAGACTTCGGCGTATTTGGCACATTAATTTGCCGGGGCTGAGGCCCACCATCATTATTTTACTCATCCTGAATATGGGTACGGTGCTCGGCATCGGATTCGAAAAAATTTATTTGCTGCAAAACTCGCTGAATATGCAGGCTTCCGACGTGATTTCCACGCATGTATACCGGAGCGGGATTCTCGGAGCGGAATATGGTTTCTCTGCGGCAGTCGGCCTGTTTAACTCGTTGATAAATTTTGTGATGCTAGTTGTGGTTAACGCCATCGCCCGCAAAGTAAGCGAGACCAGCCTATGGTAAGGGAGACAATCGATGAAACAAAGCTTGATGGACCGAATTTTTATCATTTTGGTATATAGCCTTTTAATCATTATAATGTTGATGGTGCTGTACCCTTTGTATTTTGTGCTGATTGCCTCCTTCAGCAACCCACAGCTGGTACTGAACGGAGACGTCTGGCTTTGGCCGAAGGAACTATCCTGGAGGGGCTATGAGAAGCTGTTTCAGAATAAGGAGATCATGCAGGGTTACGGCAATACGATTCTGTATACGGTGAGCGGAACGGCCATCAATGTTGCGCTTACTGTAGCAGCTGCTTTTCCTCTGTCACGGCGGAATTTCTTGGGCAGACATTGGATCTCGGGCTTCATGGTGTTTACAATGTTCTTCAGCGGCGGACTGATCCCGACCTATCTGTTAATCAAACAGCTCGGATTGTTGAATACCTACTGGGTCATGGTTCTTCCAGGCGCAGTTTCTGTATGGAACATTATGCTGATGCGAACTTTTTTTCAAAGCGGGCTGCCCTTTGAGCTGCAGGAGGCTGCTGCCATCGACGGCTGCTCGAATCTAAGAATTTTATGGAGAGTTGTGCTTCCCCTTTCGGCGCCCATCTTGGCCGTTATGGTACTCTTTTATAGTGTGGGGCACTGGAATGCTTACTTCAATGCGCTGATCTATTTGTCGGATCGGGATAAGTACCCGCTGCAGCTCATTTTACGAGAGATTCTCGTACAGGGGGAAACCAAGGATATGGTTGACGTATCTGAAGGGTCTCTGTCCAGTTCCGTGCTCGACGTGGAATCCATCAAGTATGCTATTGTAATTGTAGCGAATCTGCCCATTCTCATTTTATATCCGTTCCTGCAAAAATATTTTAACAAAGGCGTGATGGTCGGCGCCCTCAAAGGATAAAATTATAACGGAGGTAAATTTATTATGAAAACAACCAAAACGACAGCCTTAGCAATGTCCGCCTTACTTACTCTTGGATTAATGAGCGGCTGCGGAGGTGTGGAGGATAAAGGAAATACCACCAAATCGGATGAAAAAGCATCGCAGAATCTTAATGCCACCGGTTTTCCTATTGTGAATGAGAAGCTTAAGCTCAAATTGTTTACGGGCAAATCACCGCAAAACGGCAACAAATTTGAGGATACGACAGTTTGGAAAGAGTATGCCAAGATGTCCAACATTGACGCAGAGTTCCAACTGGTTCCTTTTGAAAGTCTTACAGAGAAACGAAATCTGGCGCTGGCAAGCGGAGATTATCCCGATGCCTTCTATTCAGCAAGGGTACCTGTCGCGGACCTGATGAAGTACGGCAGCCAAGGCGTCTTCCTTAAGCTGAATGATCTGATCGAGAAGAATGCCCCTAACTTTAAGAAGCTTTTGGACAAGTATCCTGATCTAAAAAAGGGTTTGACGATGCCGGACGGCGGCATCTACTCCCTTCCTTCCATATATAGTCCCGAATATTTGCCTATGCTGATCGGCACGCCGCTATGGATCAACAAGAACTGGCTGGATAAGCTTAATATGAAAGAACCTGAAACCACAGAGGAATTTTACAATTATTTGAAGGCTGTAAAAGATTCGGACATGAACGGCAACGGTCAGAAGGACGAGGTCCCGTTAAGTGGTATGTCCGGCATTGGAACGATACAACGCTATATCGGCGGTGGCTGGGGATTCGGTAACAGGGGAGCCGTCGCCCATCAGTACGTGGACATGGATCCGTCTTCCAACAATCTGAGGTTCTACCGGACCGATCCAAAGTATAAAGAAGTGCTGCAGTATATGAACAAGTTATATTCAGAGGGACTAATTGATAAAGAGATCTTCACGTTGAAGGATACGGCGCTTTATGCCAAAGGCGAGAAAGGTCTGCTGGGAGCGGCATTCGTCCCTCATCCCCAAGCGGTCATGAACCAGAAGGGCTATGTAGGACTTGGTGCGCTTAAAGGTCCTCACGGGGATCAGTTATTTGTATCTGTGAAAAATCCTATCGCATGGCCAGGGGCCTTCGTCATTACGGATAAAAACAAAAATCCGGAAGCTACACTCCGCTGGATGGATTATTTCTATGGAGATGAAGGGGCTACCTTCTACTTTATGGGACAAAAGGATGTCACTTATACGCAAAAGCCAGACGGTAAGCTGGAGTTTACAGACGAAGTGAAAAATAATCCAAACGGACTAACCCTAGATCAGGCGGTAGCCAAATTCACAACATGGCCTGGAGGCAGTTATCCGGGATATGTACAGGAGAAATATTTCAAAGGCTCTGAAAGCCTGCCGGAATCCGTCGATGCGGGTAAGAAAGCGTCCAAGAACCTCATTAAAGAGATGTGGTACAGCTTTAACTATACGGAATCGGAAACGGCATTTATGAGCTCCAAGGGTGCCGACATTCACAAGTTCATCACCGAGACCGAGGCTAACCTTATCAACGGCACAGCATCCTTCGACGACTGGGACAAGTATGTGGCGAATGTACAAAAAATGGGCTTAGACCAATACTTGTCCGTCTATAAAGCTGCATACGAAAGATATTCCGGCGGTACCCGTTAGAGGAAGCCGATCTGGAAGAGATTAAGAACAATCGGGGCACCCTGCGCTTTCGTTCCCGCCACATTCTCGAATGCGTACCGCTTGGATGAAAGTTCCAAAATTCATGCTAACCACTCCCTCCTCCCTACTATATGATGTATCGACAACAAGTATAATTATTGATCTAATTAAGCATTCGATTCAGTACGACTGCCGCCTGAGCTTGATTAACAGTTCTTTGAGCGGGGTTACTATTCGATTAGCATTCCTTTCAGCTTATGGGGCTTTGTCAAGAATGTACCACCAGTAACCTCTTCGGAAACGAGAATAGACGTTTAAAGTAACATTGTCCTTTTCGTAGATGATATGGTCGCCAAGTGTTTCCTTATGCCTCCAGCCCCGTTGAGCCAGATAAGCAGTGAGTTGTTGTTCGGATGGCCCTCGTCTCCCAATTAATTTACTGGCATCTGATGTAAGGGGTACTAAACGTGCATTACCAGTCTCTATGGAAAGTATTGCCTTTGGTATAGAGAAGGGGTACTCCTTTGCCAGTGCAAGTAATGTCCCCCCTTCTTCATGTACCTGTATTCACCTTTAGTTTTTACGTTCCTAAGTTGATAGAAAACGTCATAATACCTGTTGGAGAGCGTAACGAGAATCATCACGTCCTTTAGCCCCATGCCTGTTGTGATGTTGCCGTCGTAAACTGCTTAGATCGGAAACAATCCTAAAAAAAGAGGACCCACAGCAACCTGCTGCGGGTCTTAGTTTACATTTATTTTTCTTCATTACCATTTCATTTAAACTACACTACATCTCAATTAGAAACAATTCTTCCAAATCCTTATCTAGCAAATCACTCAATTTCTTAGCTGTGGATGGGCCCACTGATTTAATTGATCGTTCAAGCAGACTGATATAAGCATGACTTAAACCCGAGTGCTTCGCCAACTCTCTCTGGGAGTAACCTTTAATGACTCTCGCTTTAATAAAAACATCGGTCTTCGCCAAGATCTTGATATTCATTCTGCCATAGACCCCCGTTCTCATTTTGTTCCCCTCACAAACATTATACCATTGGAATTTTACTTATGCAACCAATTTTGTTTACATAAGTAACCAAATGTGGATCAATTTTATCCATTGCTCCAATTGTAATTACATTAGTAAACTGCTACTATTATATCGTTTACTAATGTTTACTTTTGTTAGTGAGGGTGAGTGAGAGTCTATGTATTTCTACGATAAATTAAAAGATATGCGCAAATTAAAAGGCTTCACCATCCGCGAGCTTGCCGACCGTTCAGGAGTCTCAGCAGCTTATATTTCCCAACTAGAGAACGGGAATCGCGGCATACCTTCACCGGAAGTATTAATGAAGCTGTCTGAAGGGCTTAACACTTCCTATTCCGAACTGATGGATATCGCTGGATATCTGGAGTCCTCTCCGTCTGAACAGCAATATCAAAGTAATCCCGTTAATTTGCGACGTTTTCTCCGTGAGAATGAGCTTATGTTTGATGGTTTTGTACTTACGTCTGAAGATAAGGAATGGGTCGAGCGTATGCTGACTGTCTTATTTTGGAAAGACCGTCAAACGAATACATCCGACGGTCAATGATTCAATCTTATTTCACAAGACCGTTTCGAACAATTCTTGTCATCATTTCTGCGTTCGGGTACTGAACTTCTTCATATTGCTTGACTACGTCATCAATCCGATACGGAACACGTTCAATCGAGGTTCGGATTTGTCCATTTTCAATTTCTACAACGGCATAGGCTGCTTTAGGCATACCGTCAAAAGGCAGACCTACGCTTCCAATATTCAACAGTATTTTGCCATCCATATAACGGATAAATGGCCTGTGGATATGAGCATAAATGAAGATATCCGCATCCGATGCGGACATTAACTTCGACTTTAGCAGCTCATCGTCAGCACCTGGAAGAACAATTTCGAACAAGCTATCTGGCGTCGCATGGAACGCATGAATACAGATATCTTCAATATCAAGCTTCATTTCAGTCGGCAGACTCGCCAAGTATTCGATATCCTGCTTGTCCAATTGCGCAACCGTCCACTCCCGTTCCATCTTCATCATTTCAATGACCTGTTCCGGGACTTCTCCTTGATTTACACCGCGCACAACCCATTCATCTGCGTTTCCCTTAATGACCTGAGTGTTTAAAGATCGGACCAATGCAAGAGATCGTTTGGGATCCGGTCCACGGTAGCAAAGATCGCCAAGTACATAAATACGGTCTATCTCTTTCTTTGCTATATCTTCCAAGACAGCTTCGAGAGCGATTGAATTCCCATGTATATCCGATATAAAGGCTAATTTCACTCGGTTTTCCCCCTGTTTACCACTCATTTCATGATTGGGTAGTCAATCACTATGACATTCTCTATAATTCCCTCTAATGATTTCACGAATTGCTGGTGCGCAGGATGGGGTCCGTATTGCTGTAAAGATTCTTGATCTTGAAAAGTCACACGAAGCCCTAACGTGTATCCTTGCACATTATCTGTTTCTTCTGTCACATTTACGCCGGCCGTTAAATCGACGATCCCAGGGACCTTATTTTTTAATGACAATAAGGTTTCAAGTAATTCCTTTTCCTTCTGTGGATCTAAATGCTCTTTAAATTTGAACGAAACCAGGTGTTCAAACATCATGGTTGAAAAAGCCTCCTTTAGGTTTAATTTAGAATGTTAGACTTTGACCAGGTTCCATGACAACACCTTTAATTCCCTCAGAAGCCAGACTATCAACAAAAGCACTTGGATCCTGCTTAATGAGCGGAAATGTATTGTAGTGCATCGGAACGACCATTTTTGCTTGTAAAAATTGTGCAGCGATAACAGCGTCGCGGGGGCCCATGGTATAGTTGTCACCAATTGGAAGGAAGGCAAGATCAATCTCATTTAATTTGCCTAGCAATTGCATATCTCCAAAAAGGCCTGTGTCCCCTGCATGGTATATCGTTTTCCCTTCTGCTGTAATAAGGAAACCACTAGCCATCCCTGTATAAATATTTTCTTTGGTTCCAGGAGGGTTATAGGAAGAATCGTGCAGTGCCATTGTCATTTTCACTTTACCAAAAGGAAACTGATATTCTCCGCCGATCCCCATTCCGTGGGTTTTTGCCCCTTGGAAAGACAAGTACCTCCCTAAATCATTGGGTGCAATAATAGTGGCTTCGTTGCGCTTTGCAATTTCTAGTGAATCACCTAAATGATCAGCATGTCCATGTGTGACGAGTATGTAATCAGCCTTAATATCATCCGGCTTCGTAATGGCTAGAGGGTTATGGTTCAAGAAGGGATCAATAATGAGCGTATGCTCCTTTAATCGAATCTCAACACAGCTTTGTCCATGAAAAATAATGTTCATAAAATCGCTCCTTTGTAATTAGCTGATTTCAATTAAGTGTTCTTGGTTGGGCCTGAGCCTATTTTAGCATACTTTATTTACCACTTGCTTCTTTAAGATTCCCATTTACATTCCTCAGGCTTCTTATCCGGCAAAAAACCACGAAACACCGTAGTCCTTAATTGATGCGTGTCGGTTCGCTCCAAATATTCTATCCGGCAGCACAAGCGTGGTTCGATCCACTGCGTTTTGTCTTCCATGAACGTGTTCAATTGCTTAGCTATCACCAAAAACATTTGCTTATCCTCTTGCAGAAAACCAAACTCAACCACACCAACAGGCTTATTTTTCACCGTTCTGAAATTCAAGCCGATTACAAGGCCAAACGGATTCGTTCGGTACCCCAAAATAACAACGTCAATCGATTTAAAATATTTCATTTTCAGCCAATCGTCACTCTTGGTATCCAGTTGATATTTGGAATCCTTCCGCTTCGCTACAATGCCTTCCATATTCCGTTCTTTCATTAACTCAAATAGCGCCTTACCTTGTCCTACTACGAACATGGTAGGCATGATAACGGATGTAGAATCGACGATGTCGCCAAGCCGCTGTTTTCTCTGCGTCAACGATTCAGCCAAATGATCTCTATCTGTGTAAAGGACATCAAATACAACAAACGTTACGGGATGTGTGTTTACAGCGCGATTAATCCTTGCAGAATTACTCAACCGGCCACGATAAGAAAAATCATCAAATACCGGTCTGCCACCACGTAAAACAATTCCCTCACAGTCAAAAATCGCCGTATCAACCTTGATTGCCGATGCTGCTTCCTTTAATTCCGGAAATTTACTGGAAATTAGCACTCCGTTACGTGTAAAAGCTTCAATGCGATTCCCCTGCTTATGTATGAGGATTCGCCATCCGTCCCATTTGGGTTCAAATATAAAATTCTCGTCATCAAAAGCTTCTTTACCTATACTGACAATCATTGGTTTTATTGGCTCAAAGAGCATTTCTAACCACCCCATAACACCAGTGTGGCACTTTCGTATCCGATCTAAACAGCTCTCATTTTCACATCCAGCCACTGAAATGCTTTCGTAAGCTCATCTTTGGGTATATTCGCAAAGCGATCACCGATATTTACTTCATAACAACAAGTTGTCTCGCTGCTCTCTCTTACATAGTGGGTTAAGCCTATACCCGTCTCCTCATACAAGGCTACTAATATAGGTTCAAGCTTCTCTTTCGGCAGATCAACATGCACATGAAACATGTTAGTCATAGGTTCTAATGGTTTTGTTACAACGCCATGGCATTGATTATAGTATTCAGCAAGCACTTTGGCTTCTTCATAATATTGATTCATTTTAGGCAATCTCTGTTTGAAATAATAGCTGGCACTGAGGATATATGGATAAAGGCTAATTAAATCGCCTCCGTATCGTCTTTTCCATACTTTAGACTCTTTTGTAAAAGCTTCATTACCTGCAAGTATGGCTCCTGCGATCCCCCCAATCCCTTTGTAAAAAGAAATATATACACTATCAAAAAGCTCACAAATTTCTGCTGCTGTTCTTTGATAGTAAGGTAGGATCTCGTACAATCTAGCTCCGTCAAGATGCAGTTTAATCCCTTTTTCACGACAATAGGTACAAATGGCAACAAGCTCCTCGTAGTCCGGCAACTGTCCGCCAATTTCACGTTGAGGTAATTCTATCAATAGGCAAGCTATATCGTCCTTCATATGAAGAACATCTTCCAGTCGGATCAATCTGTCCTTATCCCCAAGCAAAATAGTTTCAATATGATGCAATTCTTTTAAGCCATCTTCTTCATGTATTTCCAAGTGACTCAGCGGATGATAAGCCACTTTCTTAATACCTTTCCTGTCACACCAGATTCTTAAGGCAATTTGTTGTGCCATGGTCCCACTAGGGAAAAATACGGCTGTTTCTTTACCCAAGAAAGTAGCCATTTCTTCTTGAAAATTTTCGATAAGTTTACCTGAACCATAAACATCACTGTCCAGATTCCCATCACTATCATTCAATACCTCTTTCAAAACCTGAATGTTTCTTTTACTATGGCTACCTACTGGATAAATAGCTTTATTAAACGCTTCTAATAATAGGTTATTCTTGCTCATTTGTATGATCCTCCATTGTCATTTTTTCACTTGGTGAAACAACAGCCGTGGCTTATAATCAAACTAACCTGGTTGAATAGGAGAATAACGATGAAAGAAATCATTATCGGAACAAAGGATCAATTCACATCATTTCCGGCAGAGGTTCAAGTAGAGGATAACCTGTACTTCCTTACGGAGATGGAAGGTATTTATACCCTACTGTCTAGTGTTTGCCCTCATGCCGGTTACACCGTGGACATTGAAGATGGAGAGCTCGTGTGTCCACTGCATGGATGGACGTTTGAAGTACATACTGGTCGTTGCCATAATGTTCCAAGTGCTAGACTCCACTCGTATGAAGTCATACTAAGAAACGGCACTCTATTAGCTCAGATGGGTTAATCTCTAAGTATATTTTACCAATGGACAAGCTATACTAACAGCTGTTATTTCTAGACGAACGGCATTAGGAGGCTATATGTCCACAAAAGCAAAGAGTGATAAGTCCGGAACTATGAAATGGTGGCAGCTGTCCTTGCTTGGAGTTGCTTGCACGATTGGTACTGGTTACTTCTTAGGCTCTGGGATTGGTATCAAAATGGGCGGTGGATCCGTCATCTTCATGTTCATTCTCGCAGCCTTGGGCACTTATATTGTTTTTGATGTTTTGGCCCGAATGACGGGAGCGGATCCACAGCAAGGATCTTTTAGGGCATATGCCAAAAAAGCATTTGGACGCTGGGCAGGCTTCAGCAGCGGATGGGTTTATTGGAGCTCAGAACTTTTAATTATGGGGAGTCAATTAACAGCTTTGTCTCTCTTTACACGATTCTGGTTTCCAGCGATACCCATGTGGATTTTTGCAACAGTTTACGCCTTCATTGGATTGGGTGTTATCTTGCTCGGGACTAAAGTATTCGAGCGCACAGAGCATATTTTTGCCATTATCAAAGTTTCCGCTATCGTTATATTTCTCGTTATTGCAGGCGCCGCAGTCTTAGGATTTATCACGGGGGGAGCTTATCAACTTAGATTTCCAACGACTAAAGAAACCTTTTTGCCAGCTGGGTTAATGGGCTCTTGGTCCTCTTTTATTTATGCTTTTTACGCCTTTGGCGGTATTGAAATTATGGGCTTAATGGCTACACGATTGAAGCGGCCCAAAGAGGCACCTAAAGCAGGGAACATCATGATCCTACTTTTAACGACGATCTATGTCGCATCTCTTATTCTTGTATTAACCTTGATCCCCTTGAATGCCTTACAAGGGAAGGAAAGCCCGTTTCAGGTTGCTTTGGGAAGTTATAATCTGCCTTTTGTCCCTCATGCGTTTAACGCTATCCTCATTATTGCTGGATTTTCTACGATGGTTGCTTCTTTATTTGCGGTGACAACTATCCTTATCACGTTAGCCCAAGATCACGATGCCCCCTCTATTTTTGCAAAAAAAACAACAGGGAAAAGACAAATACCTTTATTCGCCATCGGTTTTACGACTGGAGGTATAACTGTAGCGGTGCTGATGGCACTCTTGTTGCCTGAGGAATTCTATGAGTATGTAACAACAGCCGCAGGGATTATGCTGCTCTTGAACTGGCTCTTCATCCTACTATCATCAGGCCGTTTATTACAACTATCCGCATGGGGAAAGATCAAACGATATCTGGGCATGGCTCTAATCCTTACCGCTATCACAGGTACAGTCTTTCATGAAACAAGCCGACAAGGATTCTGGATAAGCCTCCTATTTGTCGTGATTATAGGCTTGGTTACATTGGGCATGAGTTTCAAATGGAAAAAGAACGCCCAAGCTACATCTTACAAGGCGAAAGAACTGCCAAATCCCAAATATGATAATCGTGAAGGAGCGACCTAGCGTTATCCAAATAGGGCATGGAAGGCTTTTATCCCAAAATGTAATCCAAAGCCAATCAGGGATAATCCTGATGCGATGGATATGAACGAGAGAGCGCGAGTCGTGAGAAATCTTCGAAACGTACTAGCTAACGACGCCATAAAAACATCCCACATACAAATACCAGTGAACATAACCCCCGTATACAATAATACGTGGTTTCTATCGAAATCAGCAATTGTTTCAGCTAAAACCGACCCATAGATACCAAGCCAAAAGAGAATGGACAAGGGACTAGTTATAGCCATAAGAAAACCATAGAAAAACGAGTTCGAAAGCGGAGCTTGGTTTCTATAACCTTCTCCCTTTATTTTCCCCGCATCAATCAAACTTTCGATACCCGAGTAGAGCAAAATAAAACAACCAAATAACCATAGGAACGTTTTCATAAAGGGTGTTGTCAGAAAATGAACAAGTCCGTAATAAATGAGTATCATTAACAGAGCATCAGCAATCATCGCTCCAATACCTACTACCCAAGCATGAAGAAAGCCTTGCTTAATCCCTTTGTCGAGCATTGCTGCATTTATGGGACCAATAGGTGCTGACAACGATAATCCCAAGAGAAAAAAACTAAGAATCGTATACACTTTCCTCACCCATTCCTTGGTTTGTATATACATGCTTCAAGGCTTGTATCATCCTATTCCTAGAAAAAGACTTGTATTACCTGCAGAATTAAATTTCAAAAAAGCATTTGACATTCACGCTACGTAAAGCAGTACAGTTATGTTGTCAGGAGGTGAACAGATGGAATACACCGTGCAGCATCTGGGGAAATTGGCTGGGGTCAGTACCAGAACGCTTCGATATTATGATGAGATTGAACTTCTTAAGCCGGCAAGAATCAATTCGTCAGGATACCGAATCTATGGTCAAGCGGAAGTGGATAGATTACAACAAATACTGTTCTACAGAGAACTAGGAGTCAGTCTGGACAGTATTAAAGAAATTGTCACCGCCCCTTCCTTCAACGGAGCCAATGCCCTGAAAGAACACCATGAACAGCTCCTAGACAAAAGAAAACAATTAGATTTACTAATTTCAAATGTAGAAAAAACGATTGCCTTGACCGAAGGGAGAATAACCATGACCGATAAAGAGAAATTTGAAGGCTTCAAGCAGAAGATGATCGATGATAACGAGGAAAAATACGGGAAAGAAATTCGCGAGAAGTATGGCGATGAAACCGTTGATAAGTCCAACCAAAAAATCAAAAACATGACACAAGAACAGCAGGACGAGGTAACGCGATTGGAGAATGAAGTACTAGCTACATTGGCGGAAGCTTTCAAAAATGGGGACCCTGCCAGCGATCTGGCTCAAGCAGCCGCGGATTTGCATAAGATGTGGTTAAGTTATTACTGGAACGAGTATAGTAAAGAGGCGCATGCTGGCCTAGCCCAAATGTATGTGGATGACGAACGGTTTAAGGCTTACTATGATGAAAAACAGCCCGGTACGGCTGAGTTTCTGAGAGATGCCATCCAGATCTACACAGGTTTAAAGAAGTAATTCTATTGATCGGGACACTAGCACTAATTCTATTACCTCCGATAAATATCCAGTTCTTTTACAAGAAACTGAATATACTAGTATTGCACCAGTCACCAGCAGCGACCTTGCATGTCACTACAACGAAAGAAGCACAGAACCCTCAAGGGGCCTGTGCTTCTTTCCATTCTTTTCGCATTCTACTTGGCGACTGTTCCAACAGCTGGCTTCACGAGCGCTTTAGTTTGCCATACACGGCTCTTCCATCGTAGATACATGAATAGACCTCTCAGCCATTCATCCACGGCAAAAGCGACCCACACCCCAAGCAAGCCCATTTTCATCACAATACCGAGCCAATAGGCTAGCGGAACCGCGACCCCCCACATGGACAGAATCCCCATGAACACGGGAAATCTCGCATCTCCTGCAGCACGAAGAGAGTTAATGACAACTAGATTGAATGTCCGACCAGGCTCTAAGATAACGGAGAGTATTAATATACTAGAACCCATCGCAATAATTTCTGGATTGTCGGTGAATAGCCCTATCAAATCTTTGCGGAAAATAGAAGCAATTCCCACAACTACAAAGGTCACAAGAAAGCTAATCTTTAAGCTTCGAATTAACTTATGATAGGCCGCCTTGAATGCTCCAGCACCTACCATATGACCAACAATGATTTCTGTCCCCATGCCTATTGCCATAGCTAACGCCATGAAATAGTTGGTTATATTCATCATGTATACATGAGTGCTCAAAGCCGATTGGCCAATAATATTAATAAAACTGACGATCATCATATGCTGAGATTGCCAGGATAGATGCTCGCCGGCTGCTGGTATGCCAATGCTCATGATTTGCTTCACAATACGACTATCGAATGTGACATAGTGTTTGAGACGAATCGGTACGGGAATACGCCGATATAAGATAACAATCAGAACGATAAGCCCAATAAGACGACTTACGACAGTGGATACCGCGGCTCCAGTAACTCCCCACTCGGGAAAACCAAGGTTACCAAAGATAAGAAGGCTGTTACCGGCTACATGGATCAGGTTCACTCCCAACGTAACAAACATGACGTCTCTCGTTTGACCATTGGAACGAAGCACAGATGAGATCGCGTAGGACAACGCCTCAATCCAAATAAAAGCGCCAATGATGTTTAAATACCTTTTTGCGATCTCAATCTGCTCCGGAGCCAAATTCATTAGCCGCATCAGCGATTCACCAAAGACAACCAATAAAATGCTAATCAAAATTCCAAAGATCAAATTTATCGTAATCGCGAGAGCTGAAATGCGGCTGGCTTCTTTCGCCCTACCGGCACCAAGATTTTGTGCGACTGCTACACTCGTTCCAAGCCCTACGAAGCCAAACATCAGTATACAGAAAACAATGATTTCGTTTGCCAAGCCGACCGCTCCGGTCACTTGATCCGAAATACGACTGAGCATAAACACATCTGCCGTTCCCAGCATCATCCGCAGAACAGAATCAACGAATATCGGCCATGTGACCGCGAATAAACCAAGCTTTTTCCAAGATGCTGTTGACTCCATGTTTTTCAATCCCTGCACTTTCTCCGTTCAAATGCTATTAGTGTAGGATACGTAAGCGATTGCAGTCAAATGATATTAATATCCATTTAATAAAACATTGTCACGTGAGACCTTAAGTTGAACTAAACGTGAATAATAAGCCTTAGACTGCTCACAATAATGAAGGTTTGAAATATATCTAAGGATGTGGGCTAATGTCGAACAAACAAAAAAATCAATCCAATCAACAAAAAGGTCAAAAAGCAAGTGAAGACAACAAAAACAATAATAGTAGCAATAATGGCATTGATGATGCAAATAAACATCCAGGCAAATAATAAGTTACAAAAAAACCTTGGAAATCATAATGATTTCCAAGGTTTTTCATAAATACCAAGCTATTTCACCTTAACCCATGCACCACGGTTGTCCGCAGATTCGATTTCAGCCACAGCAATTTCAATGCTGCCCATCGTACTGGAGGGAGTCGCAATGGAAACACTTTCACCTGAAAGTAATGTTTCAATAAAATATTTAAGTTCGTTATAATAGCCCATTTCCGCGGAAAGTTCAGGACTGAAGCCTTTTCCTTCATTCACATTTACTTGTAAGGAATCACCTTTGAAAACGACATTACCTTTTTCAAAATTAACCCGGAACTGCATATCGAAGCCATAATCACCTTCAAGAGTCCAATCTGCTTGAGCATTGATGACTTTGCCATCGTCATACAGATAGTTGGCAGAAACCACATCATATCCGCTGCCCGGAACAACATTTCGTGCCAAACACGATACGGATTCAGGCTTACCGAACAACCAATGAATCATATCAATGTCATGAACATGCATATCTAGCAAGGCTCCGCCGCTTTTCTCCTTCTGTGTAAGCCATGGTCCCCAAGTTGGAGTTGCTCCCCCGCGGTAGAAATAGCCACCTAGTGCCTGACCAAACGTTTTCTCTTCAACCACCTGCTTCAGGTATACATAGGCCGGCCAGAATCTCAAGCATTGACCTATCATCAGCTGCTTTCCATTCGCTTCGGCTGCCTGAATCATATCTTTACACTCCGCAGCATTCAGCGCCATCGGTTTTTCACACAAAACATGAAGACCATGATTCAAACATTGAACCGCTATGTCTCTGTGTCGAAAAGTAGGCAGTGCAATATCCACGTAATCTAACTGTTCCTTCTCAAGCATTTCGGTCACACTTGTATATTTATTGTAGCGACCGAAGTCTATGCCAGATGAACCCGTATCGATGTTGCCTGCAGCCGCGCGACCTTCGAGCTTCTCATTGTCAATATCGCACAAAGCCACAACTTGAATGGGAACTCCTTCTGACTCTAGGCGAACGTAATTTTCCAGATGAGTCCTACCCATAAAGCCTAATCCAATTAATCCGATTCTTAGCATGTTGTTTACTTCCTCCCTAAGATGGCGTCCATTGCACCCGATGTATTATAAATAATCTGTTCGCCATGATACGTGTAACCCGGAATCATTTCGGCAATCACATAATCGTCATACCCGATCGTTTGAAGGGCTTTCATAACTTCTGGATAATTAACATCACCGGCTAGAAGATCAACAAAACCATGCAAGCCTCCTGCGGCGCGGCGGTAATCTTTGAAATGCACTTTTTTGATACGATTATTTAAAATGGAAATCCAATGCTCCGGATAACCGCTGTACAGGACATTTCCTACGTCAAAGTAAGAACCTACATAAGGGGAATTAACTTTATCGATAAAATCCCTCATTTCAAGCGGCGAAAGTAGAAACTTGTTCCATACATTTTCTATACCGATGGAAACTTTCAAGGATTCAGCTAATTTAGAAAGCTCACTTATAGCTTCCAAAGCGTAGTCATATGCTTGATCATATGGAACCACTTCAGAATCCGGAATGAAATCAACACCAACAGCACCTGGTACAACCAGAATTGTATCTACGCCAAGAATAGCAGCGCTCTCCAACTGTTTCTTAACGATATCCTTCGCCTTTTGACGCGTTTGTGCTTGTCCGCTTGTTAACGAATGACCCCAATATAAACCACTAGCAAGGCTCGATAGCGCAATGCCCTTGTCATCTGCAAACTGCTTGTATTGTTTGATTTCGCTTTCATTGCTTTCCAAACTTAATTGGCCAGTCTCGTTCAACGCCAGTTCGATACCGTCGAATCCAGCATCCTTCGCTACTGTGATACATTGCTCTACCTTCATGGAGCCTGGAAATGACCAAATATTAATCCCTTTTTTCATTGTTATCTCCTCCGTCTCTTCCCTTTATTATAAAAGAGCCACGCTAGATAAGATTTATCCAAAAAGCCGATTTATTTGCACTTTTGCAAAAACGGATATGGTAAAATGAGATTAAAAATGAGTTTGGAACAAGAACCACCCTGAGAGAGGACGAGCAGCATGGATTTCCCAAGTATACAACTACAGGAATCACTTACCATTCAAACCCTCTTTTCCTTTCATTACTTCGAGTATGCAAAGGGATTTGTATTTGACGGAGAACAGCATGACTTCTGGGAAATTCTTTACGTGGACAAAGGGGAAGTTGAGATTCGAGCCGATGATCACATTCATACCCTTCATCAAGGAAATATGATCTTTCATAAACCAGAGGAATTCCATACGGTTAGCGTTAAGCACGAGCATACACCGCCAAACCTTATTGTCATAAGCTTCGAATGCACGTCTCCTGCCATGACTATTTTCGAGAAAAAGATTCTGGCTTTAGGAGACCGGGAAAGAAATATCCTATCCCTCATTATCCAAGAAGGGTTTCAGGCGTTCCTGCCCCCTTTTGACAAACCAACTGTTCATCACTTGGAGAGAAACCCAAATGCGCCTTTTGCCAGCGAACAAATGATCAAATCCTATTTAGCGGTTTTGTTAATCACACTCATTCGGAATCAAGAACAAGCCTCCACTCCAGATTCTATGAAATACAAGCAATCATCCCTTCAAAAAGAAAAAGCCGAACAACGAATCGTTCAGCAAATCATGGAATATTTGAAAGCCAATCTCTCTCAATCCTTCACGCAAGACCATTTATGTCAAATGTTTCACTTGGGCAAAAGTCGATTAAAAGAGCTTTTCCAATCCCAGATGCAGACCGGCGTCTTGGAAGCCTTCAAGTCCCTCAAAATCGAACAAGCCAAAACTTATATTAGAGATGGCCGTTATAATTTTACAGAGATTGCAGCCATGTTGGGGTACGCCAGCATTCACTATTTTTCAAGAGATTTTAAGAAAACCGTTGGCATGCCGCCTTCTGACTATGCAAAGTCCGTTAAAGCTCGACTGTAGTGTTGAACAGAAAATAAGCACCCTACTGGGTGCTTATTTTCTTATTCAACTGGCTGCTTCTATTTGATTACTTTCAATAAGCGTTTAGCCGTTCCATTCTGCGTTTCGATTGTTTCATAAACATTCACAGTGAAAGGATAGCTGAATTGATCTGTTGTTATGTTCGTGGCATCCAGCAATTGTTTCCCACTGATTAATTTATTTACACCTGTGAAGGAAGCGTCCTTAGAACCGACAACACGTCCGGCGTTATCAACAATTTCAAATTTCAATTTCGAGAAGTTGTTGTCAACCACGACATTTTCTTTCTGTTTAATGTCCAGATCAAGTCGGAACTTATACGTATACGTCAATTGAGCAGTCGTCTGTGTACTCACTGTTACATCATTGAATGTCAGATCAAATGGATATAAGGAAATGGTAGAATCCGCTTCTTCCTTCTGTACATCCGTTTGCAGAGCGGCAATCGTAGTTGTAAAAGGTGCGGCAGCCACTGAATCAAGCAGCTTTAACGAGAAGCTGGTGCTCTCTTCGGTTTGCGGCACAATGTAGGAGTAGCTTACTACGTAGCTTAATCCAGGATTTAGCATCGTCGTTACATTCGTTTGACGGGAACCTTGATAAGTTACACCCTGTGCATTGACCAATTCCGATAGGAAAGCAGGAGTAGCTGTAGGCGTCGTACTCGTATTCGTTAATTTGAACTTAGCTACCGCAGTTTGGTAGCCTTCACCTGGATTCTCATGAAGATGAAGCTCCATAAGCGACACTTCTGTTGACTTATCAACAACTTTGGTCAAAGCATCAAATGTGATCGGCTGACCAATTGTGTAAGGCGCTGCAGTAGAATTCCCTTGCTCTTTCGGCCATGCGATAGCTAGTTTACCTGTTGCTAGCGTTGTGGCTTGACCTCCACCTTTGGGTAAAAATGAATCCGTCGATAGAACGAGAAGGTTGGACAACGTCACACCATTTTCCACTGGAATCGCAAAATGAATGTATTTCTTTTCGCCTGCCTCCAAGGTCACCGGATCTGCTTCGGAAAGTTTGCCCTCATAGCTCTTCTGCTCGGACTGTGCGTCCATTCGGAAAGCTGGCACTGTTTCTCGCCCCGCTCCAGGATTACTAGCCAATACCGTCACAACAGCCACGCGGCCTGATGCCGTATTTTGCATAGAAACTTCAACTGGTGAATACGTCAGTCCTGAATTAACCCCAGGTATGGTGAATGCTTGACCCCATGCTAAGTTTTCGAGGCTCTGCAAAGCCGTATTTCCCGTACCGCCATACCACACGGATTTAGTAGGCATAGCTAGTAGTGTAGTTTCCACCTTGGGATAAGAATAGATATCCACATTGACGAAAGATAACTGCTCAATTTGACCAATTTCCTTGCTATCTACAGAAGTCATGTATACAAGCTCGCCGATTTCTTTGGGCTGCAAGGCTTCTTTATTGCTAGCACTTGGTTTCAATGTATACGAAACACCACTAGCGGTTTGAACACGAAGCTCGTGTTCGGGAACTCTGTTCTGTACGGCGCCTCCGTTATATAAGCGAACAGTAACCGCAAGTTGTGAACCTGTCGCGGTTGGCGTCACGGCTGCACTTTTAATCGCGGCACGTATATCAGGTGTCAATCCGTAATTGACAGTAGGTGCAGAGACTACAGGTGTCGTTGAGTCGGCCGCCCATACGGCCGTGCCTCCTTGTACGATCATTGCTCCTAGCATGATGGCTGTCAGACTAGATTTCCATGGTTTGTTTTTCATGTAAGTACTCTCCTTATTGTGAAATTTCACTGATGTCTATTTGGCTGCTGGTGTTGTTGTCGGTTGCGGCCCAGCGCTAGCACTGTCTACTTTTTGTCCGTCTTTCAGCGTGTTCTGTCCGGAAGTAACCAATTTCTCGCCGTCTTTCACGCCTTCAATTACTTCTTGATACTCCCCGTTAATTCGTCCTAATTTCACTTTCCGTTTCTGATATTGGTCACCTTGCTGAACAAAGACAATGGTATCAGACTCTTCACGAATGATGCTTAGTGTAGGAATAGCAATTACTTGTTCTTCCGTTTCAGTCGTAAGCTGTACCATGAATCGATTCCCAGGCTGCAGCAGATGATCGCTATTTGGAACTTCCAGTTCTAACGTATACGTTTTTGTCGCAGCACTCATAATAGGTGCCAAGTAGCTAATTTTAGCTGTTCCTTTTTTATCAGGCGAATCCGGATTATAGTAAATAAGTTCTTGCTTTCCTTTAATAAGTAGGAAATTCGTCTCCGTAAGCTCGGTTTTGATTTTGATCGGATCAATTTGTTGGACTTGCCCAACTTTCCCTGCTGCTGCAGCTACCGTTTGTCCTACCACTACGTTGAAATCGGTAAGAATGCCGTTTCCAGGTGCCTTAACTTGATAGTTCTCTAAAGAACGAGTCGCATCTTCTAAACTTAGACTTGCGGACTCTGCCTGCGTTTGAATAGCCGAAATCGAATCGGAATTATCAAAAGCAGAAAGCTTGCTCTGTGCAGCATCTAGATTCATCTGAGCGCTATCCAGTGCTTGTTTGGATTGATCCACCTGATGCTGAACCGCAATGCCTGCGTCATATTCATTACGAACTTTGTTATATTCTTGCTCAGCATTCTTGAGTGCCGTTTGCGATCTAGTTACATTGTCCGCCAAGTCTTTGCGGTTATTAACTTTACTATCCTTTGCTTGCTGCAAGGATTCTTGGGCACTTCTTACAGAAAGCTCACTTTTCCTTTTGGCAGATAAGGCATCTTTATTATCAATAACGAAGAGGACATCACCCTTCTCAACATACTCTCCACGTTTTTTCAATACTTCCGTTACTTCACCGTTGGCTTTCGATACAACATCAAGCGTCGTTCCTGCCGCTACATCAGCAACTTGTTCGATGGGATTGCTAATTTTCTGCTTCTTTATGACATCCGTTTTAATTGCCTTTGGTGCTAACTGTACCGTTGCTGCCCCTTTTGCGCCTGGGGCGGAACATGCTGACGCCATGACCGCCGCTGCGGTCAATAACACGATCACCCCCATCGAACGGGATTTGAATTTACGTTTCCGCGAACTATCGTTAATCATCTATGTGCCTCCTTATACCTCTAACATCGTTTTTTCGTTTACATTCTTACGATTGAACATCCGACCTATACGGTTCTTTATACTTTCAATCAATTCGTACACAATCGGTACGACAACTAGTGTCAATAGCGTAGACGTAATCAAACCACCGATAACAACTACACCCAGTCCTTTACCGATTAATCCGCCTTCTCCAGAAATACCGAGCGCAAGAGGTACCAATGCCATAATTGTAGCTCCAGCAGTCATAATAATGGGACGTAGTCTTACTTTCCCCGCTTCAATTAGAGCATGACGTACCGTGTATCCTTCTTCACGCAGTTGTTGTGCACGATCAATTAGAACAATCGCGTTCGTCACTACGATCCCAATAAGCATGAGGAAACCAATCATAGAGGTTACGGTTAACGGCTCTCTTGCTATGACAAGTCCGAGAAGGCCCCCAATAACAGCCAGCGGTAGAGAGAACAAGATGGCGAATGGCGCACTTGCGTTTCCAAAGGCCAAAACCATAATCAAGTAAACCACGAATATGGCGGCAGCCATCGCGATGAACAACTGCATGAAGCTTTCATTCACATCATCCGAAACACCACTTATTTTTGGTGTCACGCCTTCAGGCAACTGAATATCTTTCAAAGCCGCGCTAAGCTTGGCGCTCACACCTGTCTTATCTGCAGAATTGATTTTTGCTGTTACTTTCACAAGCTGCTGCTGTTCCTCACGTGCAAGTGATGCAGCGCCTTTTGTTTCACTGACCTTAGCTACTTCCTTCAATAAGACCCTTGAACCATTCGCTCCGGTTAATGGAATATTTCCTAATTTTTCAAGAGTATCTTTGTCTGATTTGTCTAACGATACCGTTGTTGTATAAACGATATTATCGAATTTCATGTCTCCTAGATTTTGCTTTTGAATCCACGCACGTGCGGTATCACGAACGGTCGATGAGCTTAATCCGTATGCTCTCGCTTTTTTCTGATCTACAGCAATTTCTATTTCTGTTTTGGCATCACTCAGGTTATCTCCAATTTCACTAAGCTCAGTGAATGTATTTAGCTTCTCTTTAACCAAACCGGCTGCTTTCTCTAATTGAAGCTGATCCTCACCTTGCAAGGTATAGGCAAAATCAGTGGATGAAACACCGAAATCCCCTTCCATGGCTTTAGGCTGTACTTCAGATCCGCTTGGCAGCTCAGAGAGTATATAAGCTTTCATTTCATCTTTTACTTGATTCGGATCTACTTTATCATTCACTTGGACAAAAATCTGTGAAGCATAAGGCGTCCGTTCGTCATCTTTGCCTGCATAACCGACTAATGCTTCAACGAATTTGAAAACGGGCTCGCCATTAGAATCTTTCGTATCTAGCAAGACGGTTTCAATCTCTTTCGTTTTCGCATCTGTTGCTTCAAAAGATGTTGCATACGGCATCTTTATCTGAAAATACATTGTTTTCGCAGGCTTCGAGCTTGGCAAGAACGAAACCGATAGGAAAGGTACCGTTGCCGCAATTGTGACTACAAGCATAAGTCCTGAAATTAACAATGTTTTAATCCGATTTTTCAAACTCCACGTCAATGCTTTTTCGTAAAATGTTGTTAGTTTAGTTGGCTTTGATTCATCATGATGCCCTTTACCCGGCTTACTGCGAAGAACGAGCAATTTAGCGAGCATTGGAATAACCGTTAAAGCTACAATTAAGGAAGATAAAAGTGCACAAGCAATCGTTAAGGCAAAAGGTCTAAAGAACCCTCCCACAACACCCGTTACCAGAGCAAGTGGAGCAAAGACCCCTACGGTTGCCAAAGTTGAGGACGTAATAGCCATCGAAACCTGCTTTGTTGCCAAGGCGATGACGGATTCTTTACGTTCTTGCGCTTTTTCCAATGAGGCATATATATTTTCAATAACAACAATCGAATCATCGACTACACGACCTACTGCGATAAAAATACCGCCGAGTGTCATCGTATTAAGCGTTAAGTCTAATGTCGACATCAATAACAATGTGATCAAAATGGAAAGTGGAATCGAGACGAGAACAATGAGTGTCATCCGAATGTTCCTCAAGAAAATGAGAATCATTAAGGAAGCCAAAATCGCCCCTACAACTCCTTCACGTACAAGTCCTGTAATGGACTCTTTAATTTGATCTGCACTATCATAAGTATTTTTGAACGTAATGTTGGGCAGTGTTGTTTCCCATTCATGAATAAGCTTCTCGATGGATCCTGAGAAATCAACCGCATTTGCACTGCCTGCTTTGTACAAAATCATACCAATAGCTGGCTTGCCATCCAGTCTACCATTGAAATCAGATTCCGTTATCGCCTTTACCTTGGAAACTTGATCTAGTGTTACGATATCTCCTTTAGGTGTGGTGATTTCGACCTTTTCCAATTCGTATAAGCTTGATAAATTGCCAGTGACACGAGTCATCTTATTGTTGCCGCTAATTTCTACACTACCAATCGGACTCTTCGTCGCGGCGGAATTAATCGCATTGCTCACTAGAGCCGGTGACAATCCATATACATCAAGCGCAGCAGCATCTAGCTCAATATCGAGCGATGTGCTTCTGGCACCAATAACGTCCATATGGTCGATCCCTTTAATTCCTTCAAGACCTGGCTTGATTTTATCTTTAAAAGACTTGTCGAGCTCTGTTTGGCTTACCCCGTCCTTCGCATAAGCGACTAAGTAATTCGAAGGGAATGATGCCGCACCAAAAGTGGAGGCTTTCGGCGCACCTGCTGTTGCTGGAAGGGAAACTTCAGCCAGCATGTCTTGAACGGCCTGCTTTTTCTTATCAATATCTACATTTTGCTTAAACATAATGATAATCATGGAGAAATTATCACTCGAAGTTGAAGACATGGAATCTAAGTCTTCAATATTCGCTAGCTTTTCTTCAATCGGAGCCGTAATCTCATCCATGACATCCTTAGGCGCTCCTGTGTACGTAGTTGTTACAGCAACTACTGGAAAAGAAACGTTTGGCATGTTCTCTACTTTAAGCTGCGTGGATGAATAAAATCCGCCTACAAAAAGCATGATCATGATAATGAATAATGCCGAGACATTCTTCATGGAAAACTGTGTTAATCGATTCATTCCTGTACTCCCCTCATTAACTGATTACGTTTAAGATACATTCTGAATATGAACCCAATATGAACAAACAAAAAAACTTGGCATGAGGCATCCAAGCTTTTCATTAATTTTTATATTTTTTTGGGTAAATAAGTCAATATCGGTAGAGTGACCAAGAATAAAGTTCCTTTACCTTGTTCGCTTTGAACCTCAACTGAACCTTCGTGCACATCGATAATTTTCCTGGCAATAGCAAGCCCGAGCCCGCTTCCACCATCACGCTGCCTTGACTGATCTACTTTGTAGAATCGATCAAATATTCGTCCTTGATCTTCCTCTGGAATCCCAATCCCATTATCTTGGATCCATACCTGTACACGATCTCTTAGCGGAACAAGTTTCACGTAAATGTGTCCATTAGGAGGCGTAAATTTGACTGCGTTTCCAATTAAATTCATCCAAACCTGACTTAATTGATCCGCATCCGCCGATATTTTCACTCTTGGTAAAGACAAATCCATATCAAGCTGTTTCTCTGACCACTGGGGTTCATAAAAAACAACAATTCTACGCAGCTGTTCATCCAAATCGTATGTGGTTGGGTGAAAAGGATGATGCTCCGATTCCAGAGAGGCCAGCTTCAATAAATTATCACTGAGGCGAGATAATCGCTCACTCTCACGTTCAATGATTTCCAAGTAACGTCCACGCTCTGCCTCGTCAATTTCCGAACCCCTTAGCGCCTTGGAAAAGCCCCGGATCGACGTTAGAGGGGACTGTATTTCATGGGAAACGTTCGAAACAAAGTCTTGCCGCATTTGTTCCAGCTGCTTCAGCTCACCAGCCATATGATTAAAGCTTTGAGCTAGCTGGCCTAGTTCATCCTTTTGTTTCACGGAAACATGCACATTGAAATTGCCTCGAGCTAACCGTTCCGTAGCCAGCGTCAGCTTCTTTAATGGATTTACCAGATAGCGAGATGCGATGAGAATGAGTAAACTACCGACAATAAGTACGATGAGAAGTACAGTAATGACAGCTGTCTGCACTTGACGACGAGCTACCTCGGAAAAGTTTGGATGAATGAAAAGGGCAAAAGTTTTACCATCAACTTGGAGAGGCAGTCCAACCTTAATCCGATTGAATGGATCTTTGGGCATTCCATTGTCTAGGCTTTTATAAATGCTGCCACTTAGAACATAGGACACTTCCGATGCTTCAATAAGAGGATTCCCTTTTTTGTCTAAAGTGATCGCCGTCGCCGGCTCTCCGTTTTCGTAAAATAAAGTCAAGACGTAGTTATCATTTAAGCGGTTGCTTCCTGCCACAAAAGAATCAAGATTCTTCGGCTGTATGTCTTCACTCAACGTGACTAGCTGCCGGCCTATCGCGAGCATATCTGCTTGAAATTCTGTGGTAATCAAATTTCTGAAAAAGACCGTTGCCAGCGGAAAGGCGACGGACACACTAACCACAACAATGGCCAGAAATGTCAGCACAACACGCAGATATAGCGACTTTATCTTAATCATGCATTCACCTCGAGCCTGTACCCAAGTCCACGAATGGTCGTAATACGAAATTCCTCCGTCAGTGGTTCGAACCGCTCTCGCAAACGTTTAATATGCACATCAACAGTTCGGTCATCACCTTCATAATCCATACCCCAGATCTGTTCAATAAGCTGCGTACGGGTGAAGATTTGTGCCGGATAACTGGCAAGCTTATAGAGAAGCTCGAATTCTTTTAAAGGAAGCGCCAATCGTTGATCCTGTAAACGTACTTCAAATGCTGTACGATCGATAATCACATTACCGAGAGTGATCGTTTGAGAAGCGTTGATCCGATACCGTTTAAGCAAAGCTTTTACACGCATCACCAACTCCACGGGGTCAAAAGGCTTCACCAGATAGTCATCCGTGCCAAGCTGAAAACCTTTCACCTTGTGGACAGACTCGCTTTTGGCTGTCACCATAAGAAGGGGCAAATCTGCATATTGCGCCCTTAATTCGCGACAAAGTTCCCAACCGTCCATCAAAGGCATCATGACATCCAATACGACTAAATCCGCCGGTGTAGTTTCAAGCATGCTGAGCGCTTCTTGTCCATTGCTTGCCTGCATGACTGTTAAGCCTTCACCAGCCAAATAAACGCGAATCAGCTCTCTGATATCTGCGTCATCATCCACCACCATGATCCTGGTCACGAAACGCTCCGCCTTTCTTGCGGGAAACTTATGATAAATACGGAATTGGATCTTTTGAACCCGCTTCTTCAAAGCCTTTTAACCGTAGACGGCAGCTGTCACAAACGCCGCAAGCTTCCGCTTTCCCATTGTAACAAGACGTAGTTAGCTCGTAAGGAACGCCGATCTTCAATCCTTCTTGCACAATTCGTGCCTTAGTCCAGTCAATGAGTGGGGTTTCAATCGTGATCCCTTTCCCTTCAACACCGACCTTGGTCGCAAGGGCAATCACTTCTTCCACTTTATGAATAAATTCCGGACGACAATCCGGATATCCGCTGTAATCGAGGGCATTCACTCCGATATATATGGCTTCTGATCCCGTTACTTCTGCATAAGAAGTAGCAATGGAAAGGAATAGCAGATTGCGTCCAGGCACATACGTAACTGGGATTTCAGATTCCTCTGAACCTTCCGTCAATCCATCCACTACATTCGGAACATCAATGTTATCATCCGTTAATGCGCTGCCGCCGAAATCACGAAAGAAATCTAACTTGATGATCTTATGACGACCACTGACACCATAATGCTCAGCGACTTGCTTGGCATTCTCGATTTCGATCTTGTGACGCTGACCATAGTCAAAAGAAATCGGAAATAACTCGTATCCCGCTTCTTTGGCAAGTCCCATGCACGTAGTACTATCTAATCCGCCACTTAGAATGATGACGGCTCTTTTCTTATTTTCATTGCTCGCGCTCATAATAGACACCTCTTTTTCTTCTTGTGAAAAATAGATAAATAAGTGATACGCGCTTTAAACGCCGCGCATCGCTGGATCCCAAATGATCTTATGCAGCTGCATGTTCAGCTTCACCTTGGACAACCCTGCGTCAAGCATATGCTCGACGAGCTTGCGCGGCGGCATGGTCTCCCACACCGGGCTGAACATCGGCAGCGCCTTCGTTGGATGCTGCTCAAGCACTTCCACCGCGGTGCGGAAGTCGTGCTCGCTGCCGATGACGAACTTCAACTCGTCCTGCTCGCGCAGCAGGGCGAAATTGCTCATGACCATCTGCTCCATCTCGCCAGAGTCGGGCAGCTTAAAGTCCATGATGTATCGCACCTTCGGCGATGTGACACGCTCTACGAACAGTGCGAGATCGATCGCGCCGTTCGTCTCGATATGCAGGTCATCGACCTGCTCCAGCTCTGCGAGCGCGTCGATTAACGCGAGCGACTTCTCGCCGTACAGGAGCGGCTCGCCGCCGGTAAGGCAAATATGCCGGGAGCGGTACGTCTGGACCTTGCTGATAATTTCAGCAATGGTCATGACGTTCTCCGCTTCCGCGGGCGGGTAGCTGTACTTGGTGTCACACCAGGTACAGCGCAGGTTGCAACCAAAAAGACGGACGAAGACCGTCGGGAACCCGGCACGGGTCCCTTCGCCTTCAACCGTCTCGAAGATCTCGACCATCGGAATGCGGATATCTCGCATTACACATCCTCCTCCATCATCGAGCGTGTGATGGCCGCATAACTAGTCGGCGTTTCCCACAGCCGGATTTCTTCCAGCATGATCGCTGGGTAAAGTTGTTCCTCAAGCAAAGCTTGATGAATTTCCTCATACATCCAGACGACCATATTTTCAGCGGTTGTATTCATAGAAGGCAGCACATCATTCAAATATTTATGGTCCAATCGGTCAACGACACGTTCTTTTGCAATACGTTTAATATCACCAAAATCTATAGCGATCCCCCGGCTATCCACTTTTCCGCGCATAATAACTTGCAGCTTATAGGTATGTCCGTGCAGATTTTTACATTTTCCTTCATAACAATGCAAATGATGCGCACTGTCAAACGTAAATTCTTTGGAAATCAAAACGGATTTGTGATGATATTTTAATTGGTTCTCTTGGATGTCACGCCCCAACATTTGCACATCTCTGGGGATATCATAGCTCATATCTATCACCTCATAATTATGAAAAAAACAGTACTCTACATTCTATCACGAAGAGACCGTTTTTCACAATCAATCTTGCTGTTTTCGTCTTCCCTTTTGAGACCAGTCCAAATGACCACGAATCTCCTGAATCCGTTCATTCTCATTACGTAAATCTGATTCAATTAGAGCTGTAAGACTTTCAATTTGATCGACTACGGTATCGGGAAGTTCAACCTCTTCAAGTGATTTTACAATATAGAGCAAACATTGCAGCGTCTCATCCATAAGGCTCTTCTTCTTGCCGGTTAAGACAACTTCTGAGAGAAAAACAAGGTGACTCAGCTCTTTTTGCGTCATTTTCAAGAGGAACATCCCCTTTCTTGCTTCCATTATCCAACATTTTCCGACATCGCGAAAGACTCTCTTGACAACTTAAACTATAACATTTATGATTACAGTAATTGTTGAAATTTTTTTAAATGATAAAACTGAATGCTTTTAAACAATGGACACACACTAAAAAGAATTTATATCCGGAGGGAAACCTAATGAACACAGAAGTTAAATCCGAAGTTTTGAAAGTTTTAGAAGACCGTCATTCCGTAAAGCAATATCAAGTTGGTCACAAAATGCCAAAAGCTGATTTTGAACAGCTTTTGACGTCCACGTCACAAGCACCATCTTCATGGAACCTTCAACACTGGAAGCTTCTAGTTATTGAAGATCAAGCTCAAAAAGAGAAATTGCTTCCTATCGCATATGGACAAAAGCAAATCGTAGAAAGCTCCGTTGTTATCGCTATTCTAGGCGATCTCGAAGCTAACAAAAACACAGAACGCGTTTTTGGTCCAGCAGTTGAAGCTGGCCACATGCCAAAAGAATTGTATGACACTCTTGCCGCTCAAATCGAAGGCGCATATCAATACCCACAAGTTGCTCGTGACGAAGCTATTCGTAACGCTTCCTTAGCAGCTATGCAGCTTATGATTGCTGCTAAAGCACTTGGCTATGACACATGCCCTATGGGTGGTTATGATGCTGCTAAATTCGTTGATGCTTTCAACGTTCCAGCACGCTATGTACCTGTTATGCTGATTAGCGTAGGTTTGGCTGCTTCCCCTGCTAGATCCGCAGGTCGCCTTCCTTTGGATCAAATCATCGTTTCCAACACTTTTTAATTAAACTGAAAGGCATGACTTCCATCTAAGGAAGTTCATGCCTTTTTTATTTCGTATTAGCTCTTGGTGCTAGCTCAATGATACTGATCCGTTTCGAACCAAATTTCATCAATTAGCTTATTTCTATACAGCATGGATACATTAAACGTTTCATACTCTTTTTCTTTATCCAACTCTTCAAGCAATAATGTCGCAATGAGCTCTCGATCATCCGAATCCCCTGGCTCGCGGAAATCAATGAATCCTGTTAGCTGGCGAGAACTAATATCCACCGTTGCAGTACCAATAGGCAAGCCACCATAGGATTGCTGATAAATTTCATACGTGAGCGTATCGCCATCATCTCTGGCCAAATTAATCGTGTAATCCTCCGGAGAAAGAGGCATCGTATCTTCTTCTATGTCATCAACCAAATCTAATAAATCAATGTGCGTTAATTCCACGGTATCTACGGTTTCCCCATTATAAATCATGTTAAAAATAAACGTGTCCGTTTCATCCTCATTGAAATCTTCGACAATTAGCTCTGACACTCTGTCCATTTCCTCATCAAAAGGATCGAATCTCCATGTTATATCGCCAATCACATCAGTACCATACATATGAAGTGTAATTTCAGCAATGAGCTCCGATTCTTTATCATAAACATGATAATCCACACGGTTTCTACTTTCACCTACAATTACAAGCTCATAGCCCTGTTGATTCTTGCGTTCCTGGATCATCTCCATTTTATCTGGAGCATTCTCTGAGTCGATGTCATCGAATCGAGTTTCGTCCCTCACCCATTCATAATCAACCTCATCATCATGTTCGTGACGGGGGTATAAATGCGATTCCCCTTCGATCATACTAGGTTGTAAAGCATGGTCTGTCGCGATAACGAAATCATAATCACTGTAACTAACTAAAACCTCGCACTCCTCAATAGCCAGTGCATCAATGACACTCTGAATGTAGGACTGAACGAAATCATACACCTTCTGTTTGTCCACGATCGTAATGGACTGCTGCTCCAGATGAATCGAGCCTTTAAGTCGATCCGATTCCCTGTAGACTAGCGTTAACGTACCGACAAACTCCCCATTGTACACAATATCGCAGACTTCTCCGCCTGCCGTTTTCAGGTCGGGTCTAAGCATAATATCGGCCACGACTTTCCTCGCCTCCTCTACAGATCTTATGATTCTTCTGTAGATTGTCCCAACATCGTCCAAAATATGAGTATTTAGGATAAATGAAAAAAAACGAAGGCTTAAGTATGCCTCCGTTAAATGGGTCTATTCAGTAGGTTTTTCTGTTTTTCAATCATATCAATTCGTTGGGACAAACTTTCGATGTTCGGGTAGCGCTTTGCATGAACTTGATAGATATGGCGAGCTTCTGCCAATTTGCCTGCTCTTAAAGCTAGATCAGCTACTGCCAAATCTGCTTTCCATTGACCTATCTGATAATCAGCTGAGACAGATCCTCTGTACTCCTTGATGGACGTCTTCGCTTTTTTGAGATGAAAATCCGCTTCCAGATATAGCGCATCTGCTTGCTTCATTCGTATTTGGGCGAGTAGGAAATGTGCATCAGGAAATTGGTTGTTATGCTCTAATGCTTTTAGACAAGTTGTTTCTGCCTGTTTCCAATCCTTACGGCTCATATAGTAATGCGTCAGAAGCTTATAAACATCCAGCATTCTACCAAAACGCGGAGTTTGCAACCCAATCCGCTCTGCTTCAAGTAACGCTTCAAACGCTTGCTCTTCCTGCCCTGCCAGCAATGATTCCCGTCCATAATAAAGCCAGTTGCCAGGATCGTTCGACTCTTCTTCAAGCATCATCTTTAGCAAGCGTAGATTGCGTTCTATTTTATTTTTTTTCATAATCACAGATGGATCGTACCCATCATGAAGAAAGCGAATGCGAACAGCACGACGATAAGTTTCCTCCTGATAGATACCAAGGGAGCCGCTTATCTGTTCATGGATTCTTCCCCAGAACTGAAGCCCTCTCTTCGTTGGAAACATCCGTGTCTGTGAGAAGTCATGATGCACCTCACCACGAATCTGATTGAGATGCCAAATATGAAGAACTGGCGGAATCGGATGGTGATGAAAAATACCCGCTATTTCTCGAACACCACAAACATCCTCTTCGAGTAAAAGCTCGTCTGTATCCACCCAAAGCACCCAATCGCTTTGAATATGTTTCAAACCCTCATTGCGTGCAGCTGCAAAATGGTCCTTCCACTCAATGGGTACTACCTTCACTTTACTGAATTTGGACGCAATCTCTCGGGTACGGTCAGTCGATGAATCGACTAGAATAATTTCATCCACAGCTTCATAAAGCGCAGTTATGCACTTTTCAATTCGTTGCTCTTCGTTTCGAGCCAAAATTGCTGCGGCTACTGTAACCCTTGGAACATGAAGAAGCCCTTCGATATCAACCCGTTCTACACCTTCAGGTGTTTGATCTAAAGCCTCATAAACTGAATTTACCCAAGCAGCCTCTGGATCGAGGAGCCATGCACGATTGAATACACGCTTGGCCGTTAGACCATAGCCTTGGTGCATCAGGGCTTCTCCCAAGAAAACCCAAGCCTGACCTTCTAATGGATTACTCCGGATTAGATCCTTCGCCACAACCTCCGCTTCCTTGTATCTTTGCTGCTGTAAATGTTCGATGATTGGCGCGTAGGTCGATTGCATAGGTCACCTGCTTATTAAGGTATTATAGGTTTGGTATAAGGAATTGTTAAAATTTTCTTGCCATGATCAACATCAACAGTTATCGTTGTAGTTCCTGAACCGGTAACAAAGTAGTTAAATCCGCTTGGTATCATCGGCATATCTGAATTACTGGAAGATACTTGGATAACTTTGCCGGACTCAATCTCTATTGGGAATAATGAACTGATATCAAGAAAACCATAGAATACTGAGTGGTTCAAACCCAGAGTGTCAACGTAAGCTTCATCCGTAGCTGAATTAACTGCGTTAACTTTAAGCTTAGATGAGTATGGATAGTAGTATTCCCCTAATCCTGAAAGCCTTAGATAGTTCTGAGAATTATAAACTACACTTGATACCGTTACCGAGTCATCATCATATTCATCATTATAATCAAAAGTGTAATTTAAAGGAGCAGTTGTTCCAAAAGCATCTGTTAGATTAATATCTAAGGTGCTGCCAACAAAGATAGTTTGAGATTCAAATGGATTATAGGTTGAACTAGTTACAGTGAATGGTTGTGAAACCTCAAGTCCCGCCTTATCAGTTGCCTTTACACCACGTATTTCTGTGATATTCTCCATATTAGGATGTAAATACAGCTTTGAAGCATAAATTTCAGATGACCCGTTTGATCCTGAAGTCAAAATTTTGCTAAAAGTTAAATCACCAAAATAATCAGAAAAATATTGATTCAAATCAAGCTCAATACTCGAGCCAGGAGAAATATGATAACTTTTATGTAACCTATCACCAATTTCTGGTGCTTTGTTATCATCTAAAACAGTTGCATGAAACGTACCATAGCCCATATCCCCTGAATGGTTAACTGCCACTACCGTTATGTCTACGCCACCTGTTAGATCAGATGTACTCACATACCAATACCCATCATTATTTATATCAACAATATTCGGATTCGAAGAGAATATATAAAAAGTCAATCCATCCTCTACATTACGCTGTTTAAAATAATCATACAAATCAATAACGCTATTAAAAGAAAAATCTGAATTTTTATTCAGCGTAACGTCTGGAAATCGCTTTATTAAAAGATTCGTCGTGCCTTCTTCGGTGTTTTCATCAACTAAACTCGGGGAAATACCAGTTAACAATTGTTTTACTTGAGTTGCTGTTGTGAAATCCTCTGAATGACCAGTCATATAAGATACTAAATCGCCAATATTAATTTTTTCCATAGAATCCGCAGGGACAACGATTACGTTAAAGGATTCTTCGGATATGACTCCATCATTTTCGATGGTAACCGTGAAGCTAGCCTTCCCAGTCACTCCTCCATTCACTTTCAATAAGCCTAATTCTAAAAAATTAGAATCAATTGAAGCAAAAGGAGTTGTACCATTTATTACTGAAAAAGTAGAATTCCAAGATAAGTCATAAAGTTGTCTTAGATTAATAACACTGGAACTTCCATTTTGCGGTATCACTAAATCATGTACAAGGTCTACTATAGTCGGTATTGGACTAGGAGATCCCGACTCAGCAGCAGCAGCAACCCCTTCATAAGCCGGCATCCCAAAAAATGGAACAGCCGCTATGGCTGTCGACACTACCATTGCAATTACCTTTTCTTTCTTTGTAAATCGTTTCTTTTCCGTCATTCCTTTACACCACCGTAATCAATTTTCTTTCTCTCATTCTACCATACGTCATAATATGGAAGAACCCCCTAAAACGACAAAAATCCTCAAAAATCGAGGATTTTATCGAAATTTTATATTATAAACAGTATTTCAAAATAGCCTCACGGACACCCTCGTCATTATTAGATGAAGTCACCGCATCCGCTGCTTCTTTCACACCTTCTGGCGAGTTCTCCACAGCGATGCCGAGCCCGGCGAATGCCATCATTTCCAGGTCATTGTAATAATTCCCGATAGCCATGATCTCACTAGGATCAATCTCTAATGTAGCAGCCAAAGCTTTCAAAGCGTTGCCCTTATTGGCTTTTGCACTCATCACATCAATAAAGAGGTCGCCACTACGAATCATCCGTAAATGACCGTATAGCTTCTGTTCTTCCCATTCCTTTTGAACGCGATCCAACTCTTGCTGGCTAAAAAGTGTAAATTTCACTATTGGCAGCCCAAGCTCTGATACATCCGTCACGAGTTTGGGGTTGATCAGAAACTTTTGGTACATCTGTTTTTCATATTCACCGACGCGTTCAATATACATGTTAAAAGAGGTACATACATCGAAATGAATGCCTTCTCTCCGCACATAATCTAACATAGGCTCAATTTCAGGAAGTGTAAAAGCAAACTCATTGACCAACGTCTGACCCCGTTCATCCGCGTGAACTGTCGCCGCGCCATTATGCGTAATCATCGTTCCCTCAAGCCCAAGCTGTTGAAGAATTGGCAGCGTGCTAGCTGGAGCTCTCCCGGTACATAACACAATGTGACACCCTTGATCATGTACCTCTTGAATCGTTTCAATCGTGCGTTCTGTTAATTCATGCTCATCATTTAAAAGAGTTCCGTCTACATCCAGTGCTATTAATCGATATTTCAAGGTTTTCTCTCTCCCTTGTACTTCGCCTTTTTATCGATTTATTGTACCATAGGAACATTGTGTATTCATCGATTTACATAAAAAAAGCAAGCTATCCGAAGATAGCTGCCTCCAATTATTGAACCCTATGAACTCCCACTGATTTATTGACATTGCCAATGATTTGGACAGGAATGTCCTCCTTTTTCACAACACCGTTGTGGTAACGAATTTGAAAATGAATGGTTTGCAGTCCTTGAGGCAAGCCCTCCGTGAATGACTGGAATTTTGCATCAAATAGTTCTCCGCTAAAAAAGGTCGCATCCCCTCCCGCTGCAATTAAATGCTCAGTCACATAAAGCGCATGCCCATCTAGCCCTGTCGTATCGATCCAAGCTGTCACTTCGTCCACAGGCGCAGGTGAACTCTTGCTAGAAACTATGAAAATTTCCCCAGAGTAGAAATCCTTAGGTGCCGAAACTGTTTGGTGACCACTCTTTTCATGCAAAATCAGCCAGTTGTCTGTATAAGTTACATCCGAATGTATCGTCAATGGCATCGCAGCAATCATTTTGACTACGGTATTTGAAAGACGTCCGTCTGATACGGTTAATGACACCTTATACATACCAGGCTTTAGGAAGCGATGAGAAATATCCCTGTTGGAAAAAGTGGTAGTAACCCCGTCAGGTTGCTCTAATTTCCACGCATAGGTTAGAACATCACCGTCTGGGTCGAAAGAGTTATTCACGCTTGTCACTATATCCCCCTCCCAAACCGGCTTTGGAGTCCAGTCAAATTCGGCTACAGGCGCTCGATTGATATAAAACCATGTCTGCGCTGAATAATCTGACCAGGTAACCCCATCAAATACTCTAACTCTGACGCGGAGTTTTTGACCAGCTGTAAGTTCCTGGTTGACCATCCAACTCCCCACATTAGAAACCGTCCCCTGGTAGAACTGCCCAGAGTCCAGCAACAGTACATCGTTAGCCTCATTGGTAATTTGCATTTGGAAATAAGTAAAGGTTGTACCCGGATCTGGATCGGTTTGGCTCCACTCAAAGGTAGGCCGAAGCTCGGAGAAAATGGTAGGCGCAGCTTGCGTCCCATTTGGAATCGTCATGCTGGCTACTGGAGGTCTATTCGTTGTGAACCAACCAGAGTTTGACCATTCTGACCAATATCTCTCATCGTGAACTCTTACCTGAACTTGGAAAGGGCCATTTTGATCTTGGATATACGGAAGATAAAACCACTCTGTAGCATGAGTATTCCAAGTAGTAGCGATTGTATAGTAATCACAGTCGTTCCAAGAGTTATTTTCGCTATCATAACTACAGAAGCGTGCATAGTTACCGTATCTTTGAGCATCGTACACATTCCCATATTGACTGTACTGAACTTGAACACCATTAGCGTCTAAAATACGGTATTGAAATGTACGGTATTCCGTAGGAACATCTGGATCACTCTGATTCCAAGAAGGTTTCAAAACTCCTTCAGAAATAGGTGTAGGATTGGCTTGGGTTCCGTTAGGGAAAGTCAAGGTAGCCGTAGGAGGGAATCCTAATGCAAAATATCTTTCCGACCATCCAGACCATTCTCCTTGTTCATCCTGTACCCTAATTCTAACCCTGTATGTTTGATTGGAGTACACAGTCATTGGATAGTTATAGCTTAATGAAACTGTATGACCATCACTGAGTACATTAGAGACTTTTGCAATATTAGGGTTATTCATACTAAACCATTGCCATTGCGGATTATTATAATAATTATAGTAGTATTGTTGTACATCTATTTCCGAGCGTACAATTCGGCTATCAGCATCGTAATCTACCGCATTCCAAGTAAATAAAGGATTACTCCCTGCTGCTCCAGACGGATTATTCATATCCGTACTCGTATGGCTCGTGATATCAACGAAAGGCGCATGATTCGCAGGTGGTGCGTCTAGCCACAATATAGCTTCTGCCCAATCAGACCACGCACCGTATTCATCTTTAACAGCTACCCTAAACGTATAAGCCCCCATTTCTTTAACTCTAGTTAATTTTCCATTTACAGTTGTACCATCTGGCTCAATGTACTCGTATCTTCGCTCAATAATTCCTCGAGAAGCCGAATAATCAATGCCAGTTGGTTCCGTAGAATAAGTCCAGTTGTTTAACCAACGATCAGGGTCATAGCTCTGATCATCATAAGTTACGTTATAATAAATATCTTGATTTACATTCAAGACCCCTATAGGTCTACGATGGATCAATACATTTCTAGAATACGGGTCAGATTCAGATAGGTACTCTGCAAAGGCAGAATTCGGATATTTAAAGCCAACAGGCGTAGGGTCATCTGCACCAATAAAGGTTAATTTATAAACCCCTACCTTATCTAGTGTTTTTATTGGATCTCCGTTAAATGTTTGATTATTGTAAGCAGAAAGTCCACTTCTACCATCCCCTGAATCTAAAAATTTCGTAGAGTTCGTATGCTCGTACTTCCATTTATCCTTGCTAATCAAATGATCATCACTTTCAGGATCCACAAACTCCGTAGAGTACGTCAGTTCTTCCCCCGCAATGCCGGTATCGCTAATTTTGTTGTTATCTACAATCGGCACTTTGACATAGAAATTACGGAAATGAGAACCATATCCGCCTATGAAAAATCCATAAGTACCTTCTGTTAATGCAAGATCGGTTACTTCCATAATAGGAACTGTACCCATCCGTACCTTTATTTTTCCACCTCTAACACTAACCTTCATGTTGTTAAAAGATGTCGTAGACAACCAGACTGGCGTTGACTGTAACTCGGTACGCACACCACCAACGAGCTTCGATAAGCTTATTTTGTTTGTTGTAAACTCTAATCGATACATCGTATTGTTACTAGTTGCCCTGAAGATTAAACCCGAAGGAGCATTCACATTCGTATTCACACTTGATTGTAAGAAATCGAACACGTAATCTGCGTCTGCAACACTCGTATCCTTCTTCATGGTTTGACCAATTTCCGCTAAAGCGTAGCTTGAAGGAATAGTCGTTCCACCATTTATCTTATAGTAGTAGAATTTACGTTCAGATTGACTATCATCTTCATCATAGTGAGAAACATAGCTGCCTACACTACAAGAACCACAAGATGTCCATTGGAAGTTCCATCTTCTCAATTTATAATGCTCTTCTTGAAGAACGACTTGAAACTCTCCATCTGCACTTAATCCTGCCGAGGATACTGTATATCTAAACCTCTCTTGAAGCGTTTGTTCGTGAGAGAAGGTATTAGTTGGTCTAGTTCCTTTAGTCGTATATGAAGCGAGTTGGTTTGCATACTTATCGGCAACTACGATTTTGTTCATACCATCAACGATATAAACATATCCATCAGCCGACACAGAATAATTCACATCGACTAAGGTTGAACTATCGCTATCTGAACCGTCACCTCGTATTACGCTGCCATCCTCATACCTAGAACGATTATTAAAGTAGATATCTTTGTATATTTCTAATTTTTTAGTAACACCTGTTTGTTTATTATAAGAAACAAAGTATTCACTAATCGTTCCTGCTCGGTTACTACTAGAACCCCAACTCCCAGAACTATATGTATCCGTAGTTAAATTCATTGGTTGTTCTCGATATAGATTTACTTCTGAGTCCTCATAAATGCCCGTTAGAATAGGTGCAGGTATTACTGTATTCGCAGGTACTTCTAAACCAGTCTCTACATCAAGCCAAGTAGTCACTACACACCAACATCCGTAGGAGTAGGTACCTCCAAGTGACACCTTAGTTCCATCATTGTTTAGTTTCAAGTTAGCATGAGGTGATCTTACTCCACTTTCACTAGAAGAACAGTCACCAGAACAGCCATCATAGTTGTATTGACCAGAACGTTTCCAAGATACTGTACCATCAGCAGTTTTACGATAGATAGCCCATGTCTCAATATAATCATTATCATTATAATTGTAGGCATTATAGTCTACTGAATAAGCTCCACCTTTAGCATCATAAGCAAGGAACTTTCCTGGGTTATCGGGTGTAGGCTTATTAGGGATATACTTTTGTTGAACATAATCGTATGTATTTCCCAACCCTCCATCTATCCTAGTATTAGTCCCGTCAAAAAATGGAATGGAACCAATAGAACCAACTCCATATCTGTTACCCAAAAATTGTGTATTAAATAACTGAGGAACAGGGAAAGTATGCCAAGCGTTATAGGTTGTTTTTTGGTACTGTTCAGGAGTAATCGTTAATCCAGTGCCTGGGCCATTGAAAGGCTGTTTACCATAATGAGATGTTAAACCATTGGTAGCAGTGTTGTAAGTTAATCCAATATCCCTCACTTTATTCAAACTAGGATTAGTTAAAGATGAACCTTGCCATCGATCCCCATAGGCCATTAGCATTTCATTTTCCAATGTTGTATGAAACAAAGGAGGTTCTGGATTCGCACTTGTAACAGTGAATGAAACTTCGGGAGAATCATTTTTGATATCAACCACATAGCTTCTGGTATTCGTTAAACCCCAATCCTCCTTTGTTTTTACCGTTAATTTATACTTACCTACCTTAGGAGCTGAAAGAATAGCCGGCCCACCAACAGATATCGGTATATTTAAAGGCATATGATCGTTGAAAATGCCATCGTCATTGCTATCGTACACATATGTAATTGACGTTTCTACGATTACATCTCCATCGGGACTGTAAGATAAATCCCTGAACTGAACATTTCCTCTTACGGCAAAGATAGGTAAGTTGATGACAGCTACTGGAGGTTTATCCTCTACAACGTTCATGTTTTTAATTGCTATGTTTTCTGGTAAGCTGCGTACTCCGTAATTGTCCTTTACTTCTAAGGTTACAGTCTCTATACCAACATTGGGATAAACGGGGAGATTATTCGTCCAGAAATACTCCGTTATCGTTCTGTTTTTAGCTGGTTTGCTGCAAGCTCCATTAATCGCATTAGCTGCAAGAGGGCGGTTTTGTACGACACGGTTTGGTACGTTAATACAGGGTAAAGGCTCAGGACGCATGATAGTTATTGTTGCATCCTTTTGCGTACAAGCTCCCTTATCATCACACATTTTCGCTGTTATCGTATGGTCACCGGCTGTCGATGCCGTCAACCATGTAAGCTTATCCTCACCCTTTAGATAACCCATAGAAGGAAAGCTCTTGATCCAAGTACTTGAGCTGCTTGGGAACAACCACTCGAAAGTTACGATATCATCGTCAGGATCGTAGTGGTTAGGTGCAATTTCGGGCAACAACCTAACGTTTAATTTATCACCGACAATAACCTCTGAAATTGGTATGCGGCTGTAGTAATCATTGTCGGGAAACCACCCGATTTCGAACTGAGGAGGTCTATTAGGAGGTTTTGGACCAACTGTAAACTTGCCTTCATAGAAATATGAAGTGCCTCCACAACTATCCTCAAGCTTGTATTCAATTACGACTTCGCCGCTTGTAATATTGCCAGGATAACCCGTAAAACCCATCATCCCATAAGCAAAAATGGACATATCACTCACAGAAGTACTACTCAGCGAACTCCAACCGTATTGAATATATGAACCCGTAGTTTGGGATAAAATGAACCTTCCTCGAACAGGCGTACAGCCAGAAGGAATCGTCCAGTCTGCTTTAATAAGGTTGGAATCTTTCCAAGGAATTGAGGGCTTATCTGCTGAGGTAGTTCCGCTAAAGTTTCCACCGCTTGGTGTACAGCTGGGAACCGGTGTAATGAATTGACTTAGCACATTATTGCTGGCACTTGCTTCGGGGATATCATCGTTGGAATCTAGATTTATGGTGATGCTCTTCACGCTACTGAATGTATACGGCACTGATTCGGTTATCGTCTGACCTGCACCTAATCCTGAGGAATAAGTGAATGTCTTGAACACCGTGTCATCCGCAGCTAGAGTCACACTGAAGGAATCACCACTTGGAATTGCAACGCCAATATTTTTGAATTTAATTGTAATATTTACGCTTACGTTTTGTGGCACACAGGCTCCGGCATCAAGTGATACAAAGGCTAGATCTGCTTTTACAGGCGCGGTGTAAGTTACTTCAATTGACATTTGATATTTATATGTGGTGCCTTTCCAAACTCCGATTGCAAACATTGCGTAATCACGAGATAATCCACCTGATCCATCAGAATCCAATCGCTCTCGTATCTGATCTGAAGGAACATCACCATCAAGCATCATCATGGTCCTGATCATACCTTGACCAGCATTAGTCCCCTTACCAACAGAAAGGGGGACTGCTTCGTAATCATCATTGGGTTTCTCAGCACCATAAATTTCTATGGAGCCTTGTTCTAACTTGTCTGGATCAGTAATGTCTGCACCTGTACCTGATAAATTTGCAGAGGCTTCAACTAAAAACCATTTTTGTGCACGTTCAACCTCATATGCTGTTGTTACCGCTGCGCCTTCCTTTGGATAATCTTTTTCTAGGTCCCCACTGGCAACGTGACCATTAATTGCTGTTTGCCCATCCTTATAGTACAAGGGAGAGTCATAGGAGTATCTCAAATCTGGTCCATAGGAGTTAACATCACTATAATTGAAAGAAGTTGTTAAATACCTTAATCTACCATACAATGGTATCTTTCCAGGGTAAGGCGATGGGTTACCACTAGCTCCATCAAATTCAACAGGAACAGTTTTGCTTCCTTTGTGCTCCCATATTTTACCAACTGGTTGTCTGTAAATTTGATGCATTGGTTTAGTAACCGATTTACCGTATACTGTTGTGTTGCCCCCGCTCAAACTTGTTATAGTCACTGAGGTATCTGTGAATGATGCAGTACCACCAGAGCCCCCATGATTACTCAAAGTAACTCCAGTTATTGTACCGCCAACTAGAGAGCTAATATCCTTGGTAAATGTTTTAGTTTGAGATGATGAATACTGTGATGCAACAGGTGACGTTGTGTAAGAACCTTGCTCGAAATTATAGTATAACTTTATTGAAGATGCAGCAGATGCTCCATCTGGATTAAAAAATGGCAATAAAAGCTCCAGTAAAAGCAAGAACAGCATTACTCGATGTATAAATTCACGCAAGTGCTTACCCCCTATTTACCTGCTAATATAGTTTCTTTCCCTAAAATATCAAAAACTATAATATCATTAGCAATCTTATTAGGTAATGCGTAAGCTACATAACCTTCATGAGTTTGTGCCTTGTCGAACTTCATCCACCCAGTTAATTCTTGTTCAGAAAGGAGCAAGAAGTCTGAAGTGTCTAGTTGTGTCAAGACTTGCACTGGAAGAATATCAGGTGCCCCGATTCCAGCCTCGGTTGCAACTACAGTAAAGTTTGCCAAGATGACCTTATTGTCTCTTTTGACCGTCGACTTTCCCCAAGTGCGCATATCGATAAGCTTCATAAACGGATCATCTGGATCAGCAGGATCCGCTATGATAAGTTTGTTCAACTTTACGGTAACACCATCGGCGTAAGTCCAGGTAGTGCCTACTTCCTTCGGTTTTAAACCCAGCATTGTACCTACATTACTTCCTGTCGCAGCAATCTCAGCAGCACTTGCAGCATACTTATCTACCGGTAATTTCTCACCCTTCTTAGCCGACAAGATACGCTCAATAATCGAAATTGCCTGTGCCCGAGTACTAGTACCATAAGGCGCTAAATCAGTCGTACTAACACCATGAATCAACCCTAATTTAACAGAATCAAGCATTGACCCCTTCAGAGCTTTATCCACACTCCGAGAACTTAACATAGCCATTTCAAAGCGTTGAAGTGGCTCATTATATCTTTCCGGAAATTCCACTGGAATAACACTTAACTCCTTCAGCCTGTTAACATAAGGCACGTACCAATCATTTCCCTCAACCTTTTCTACTTTTTCACCTGCTGCGGAAGATAACATTTTGATAAACTCTGCACGGCTAATTGGTAAATCTGGCTTAAAGCTTCCATCGTCATAACCATCCACGTATTTCTTTTCAACGGCTGTTTGAATGGACAGTTCTGCCCAATGCTGAGATGTGTCCATGAACTTGATTGGACTTTGTGCTGAGGAGTTAATCGCATCATACCCAATGGATGCTGCGCATAGTACCGTACATAAAATAATTGAAAACAACCTTTTTCTCATATTAATAATCCCCTCTTTCTATTGGTCACTCATTACATAAAAAAACCGCCCAGCAATCGCCTAGCACACAGCGACACATGGGCGGTTCTTCCGCACACATTCCATATTCTTCTTGTTTGAAAATACCATAAACTAGTAGTTTTGTAAATCTCTAATTTTAAGATTGTTACTTTTCCGCCTCGTTATCCCCTCCTTGAACTTAAAGTTTTTTTGATAATTGTTGCAAAAGCATTGACATCACAATTGAGAATAGTTATCATTTGAAATAGTAAATGAAAATGAAAATCATTATCAATATAATTTTATTCAGATTGGAGTGAGTGAGAAAGTGGGACTTTTGTTTGAAATGGTTAAAAAAAGTGAAAGTCACCGAGATCAAGAGTGGACATATTCTCAAGAGAATACGAAATCCATGAATTTACAAGAACTATCGACATTATTTGATTTACAAACCGACGAACTTCGTAAGCCAGAATATGAAATCATAACCATTAGGGGGAATTAGGATGAGTAGAATCATTATAGTGTTTGCAAGCATGACGGGTAATACGGAAGAGATGGCTGATGCGATTGCAGAAGGATTGAAAGAGGCTGGCATTGAGCCTGTTGTGAAGAACGTTATCGATACGAATGCTGAGGAGATTACCCACTATGACGGGATCATACTTGGCAGTTACACATGGGGAGACGGAGATTTAGCAGACGACTTCCTGGACTTTTACGATGAGATGGATGACATTCAGTTAGATGGGAAAAAGGCGGCAGTGTTCGGATCATGTGATTCTTCCTATTCCGAATATGGGGCTGCTGTTGATACATTAGTGACGAAGCTGAAGGAACTTGGAGCGGAAGTAACTCTGGAAGGATTAAAGATTGAACTGTCTCCTTCAAAGGATGACAAAGCACTATGCCGACAATTCGGCAAACAGTTCTTGCAATCGTTGGGCGTATAGTCCATCGTATGTAAATTTACAATGAACATACACAATGAGTATAAGTTTGCATTACCGCCGCTACTTGCCGATTACCAACTCGAGAGTTGGATACGTGCTTACTTTTCCGAACATAGCCGCACATCTCCCCCAGACTCGGATTGGAAACAATTAACCCAATATGCGGCCTATCACGCTATTAACGAGTGGTATTCCCTGCATCCTAAATCCAGAACTCAGCGAACGCTGACGGAATGGTTTGATCGACGATGGACCAATAAAGTACATAAGTTCGGTTCGTCAGAGTTTTATGGAGATGTCAAACACATTGTGACCGCTCATCTGTATGGTTTCCTATCTGACACCGGTAGTTCGAAACGCCCCCTTATGCTGTTAGAAATAAGATAAATCCGAGTCAAGCGGAGATGGAACTATTCATCCATATGACAGTCGTATTCTGCTATGAGGCGTTCGGTCAGCTTCCAGAACATCTGAATATATTTCAGTTGATGAGTGGCGAACGACAACGCATATCTACACTGGACTGCGATCTGAGCAAATCGATAGATTATCTTCGACTTGTGAAAGAGGTTTATACGGAAAGCCGCACTTGGTCGTGCTGCGCCACCACATCCAATACTGGACGAATTATCATGTAACAAGTAGGAGGAGCTTCATGGATTCAAATCAGTTATGGCACTCAACCTATGATATGCTTCCGCTCGGCTTTTCAACGTTAGCGACTTCGGATGATGGGATATTATTTGCCGGTACACTCAATTCAGGCGTGTATCAATTCTCCGCCCTTCGCTCGTGGGAACGCGTTTCGCAAGGTTTCCCTGAAGAAATTCAGATCAATCGACTTGATTGGGTAGATGCACAATTATTCGCGTCTACAAACCGTGGGCTGTATCGATTGGATGATGATGTTTGGCAAGCAACGTCATTACGCGCCCCCTGCTATCGCATACTAAGTTGGGGAGATCAGTTAGTATTAGCGGGTAATGGATTGATGTGAGGAAGTAATGGGAATTGGCTGCCGTTCGCTTACCCTGGGAAGAAAGCATTCGATCTAATGGTCACACCGCATTTTCTTTTTCTTGGCTACGAAGAAGGCATCGCCTACTATGATGTGTTTATGAGCGAATGGTGGAGTGTCCCCATGGATCAGCCGATTAAGAGCTTGGCGGTATACAACCAGATGGTTCTGGGAACAACAACCGATGGCGGTCTGGTACTTGGGAATAAAAATGGCGGTTTTCAACAAATACGGTTTGAAGGCATGTTCATCTATCGCTTGGTACCCAATAACGGAGATGTCTACGCGTGCGCGAACACAGGTATTTATAAAATATCTGATTTACAGGGGCGCATCATTCTTCGCTCTATGAATATACAAGCGTCCGTGACGGACCTTTTGATATGCAACAATATGATGTTTATTTCCACGTTGAACTCAGGTATTCGGTATAGTACGTTGAGTAGATCAGGTTTTCAAAGCAATTTGTAATTCCAATTATATAGGGCCTGTGAGCCTGCCTGTTTCTTATTTGAAACGGCAGATCACAGGCTCTTGTCATATGTGTGCTAGATTTAGAATAAGTAGTAATAGAGAAGAAAAGGAGGACCGCTTGTATGCTAACTTTAAAATCATGGACAAGTTTTTTTAATAGGGAATCGCCCGATATTTATACAACCGTTAAAGTCCGTGCACCTCGCGATTTTTTTAATCGGGCAGAAGTTTTTATTGAAGATATCCAATACACAACAAATGAAGAACTGACTGGTATGAACATAACGTTCCTCGTAAAACTATTATTTGATAATTTTCTTGATCACGTACGCCAAGATAAAGATTTGTACGATTACTTGTTGGACTTGAGAGAAACCTACAGTCATTTTTTAAGTACGAATACTCGCGTTCTAAGTAACAATCTGCGAGATATAAATAGAGTTGCGAAGTTTCAATGGAGTTTGTCTAACGTGTCTAGTATGACCGGTGCAAGAGATTATTTGACCCTTAACATAGACATCCATCCAAGAGAAGTCAACCGAATAGCCGTATTTTTCGATGATTGGGATTGTAAGTACGAGATTCCATTGGATATGGACCTGAATGAGCTTTTGTCGTTGCTCTTTATTGAATTCATCACAGAACTAAGGAACGGACTTGCTGAGGAGACCAAAAAGGAGATTATTGCATCCATCTTAAAGAAATGGGAAGGGCGTTAGCAAGATTCAAAATAAAACACGCACAACCCTTTCGTACAATCCGGGACTGTGCGTGCTATTCGTTATCAACTTTATGTGGCATTCTGCAAAGCAAGAAGTTCATCTTTACTCAACTCTCTCACTTGACCCAATTCTAAACTTGGATCTAACGCAAGTGGCCCCATCGAAATTCGTTTCAAGTATACGACTTTTTTGCCTACGGCTTGAAACATCCGTTTCACTTGATGGAATTTGCCCTCCATGATCGTTAGCTCGATTTCTGAGGGCTCATCTTCAGTCTCTTTACCGGTCTTCAAAATTCTCAAAATACCCGGAAGCGTTTCATAGCCATCGTCCAATGTAACCCCTTGGGAGAATGCTTCGCGGTCTGATTCGTTTACCTCCCACTCCACTTTCGCGAAGTAGGTTTTGGGTACATGTTTACGTGGAGAAAGAAGATTATGGGCCAATTTCCCATCGTTCGTTAGCAAAAGGAAGCCTTCTGTATCCTTGTCCAGGCGTCCAACAGGGAAAACCTCGAATGGCGCATATGCCTTATCCAAAAGATCCACAACCGTGCGGTCGCGATTGTCTTCTGTGGCAGAGACGACCCCCTGCGGTTTATTCATCATGAGGTAAACGAATTCACGGTACAACACCGATTCGCCGTTTACAGTGATGATATCGGTATCGGGGTTCACCTGCATACCGCTGTCTTTGACTTTCATACCGTTGACGTAAATCGCGCCTTCTTTGGCGAGGCGTTTGAGTTCAGAGCGTGTGCCGATGCCCACATGGGCGAGTATTTTATCGAGCCTTTGTGTTTGTTTCATGACCGATTAGGTCCACCTCCAGCCGGGCGGGTATTCGTTCTTCAGCATCCCGTCGTGCCATTTGCCCCAACCGACGGGATGGTCTTCAATGCAGACCAGGCAGTAGCCTTTGGCTGCCTTGGTCACTTCCAGGTCGCGGATGATCTCGCTCTCCGCGACTTCGAGCGTCTCGCCCTTCAAGTATCGAAGGGCTCGCTCGTCGCTCGAAGTCAAGCTCAGCGCTCGCTTGGCTTCGCGCATGCGCAGTCCCATGGCTAGCGCATGGGACGGTTCGAATCGGCCGCGGTGCAGCGAGCCGATGTACCAGCCCGGCCGCACGACTTTCAGTCCGTGCAGCTCGGGCAAACCTGCCGGCGACGCATACGCGTGCTCGCCGTAACACACGAGCCGCTCGGCGGCGAAGGGCTCGCTGCGCAGCAGCTCGCTCGAGAACGCCTCCAGCGGCTCCAAGCTCACAGCCGCGCGAGTCGACGTCTCCGCGCGCCCCTTCCGCAGCGCCTCACGGCCGCTGCGCTTCCCCTTTGCCGACACAACGTCGGATTCAAAAGATTCTACGACGGCTTCCACATCCGAATCCCGCCGCAACACAGCAACAAAGTGCCCCTCGCCCCGCAAACGATGCGGCCAAAGCCGAGCAGTCCCAGCTACAGCCTCCCGAGCGCGGTCAGAAAACTCCTCCTCACACCAAGGCGCCCGCAGCCAATCTGGCCTTCCAGCACCAAAACCCTCTACCGGAACCACATCAAACGCCGAATGCTTGTCCAAAAACTCTGCGATCTGCGCTTCATTCTCCTCCGGAGAAAACGTGCAGGTCGAATATACAATCATTCCACCGGGCGCAAGCATTTGGGCAGCCTGACCCAGCAGCTCTCTCTGCATGCTAGCAAATTCCTGAACAGAATGACGCTCCCACTGCTGCATCATCTCTTCTTCTTTGCGGAACATCCCTTCACCCGAACAAGGCGCATCTATTAATATTTTATCAAAATAACCATGGAAGACCTTTAACATCCGCTCCGGCTTTTCATTCAAAACGATAGCGTTTCTAACACCCAAAAGCTCAAGGTTTTTCACTAGTGCCTTCACACGATCTGAATGAATGTCATTAACAACAAGAACCCCTTCGCCTTGAAGCTTAGCGGCTATTTGCGTTGATTTCCCGCCAGGTGCAGCACATAAATCGAGTACACGCTCCCCTGGGCGTACTTGCAGCAATTCAACAGGCGCCATTGCGCTTGGCTCTTGAATATAGTAAAGCCCAGCATGATAATATGGATGCTTCCCCGGACGCTCACCTTCTTCATAATAAAATCCCTCAGAAGCCCAAGGGACTGTACTCAGCGCAAATGGACTTTTCGCCAGAAATTCCGCCTTTTCCACCTTTACCGTGTTCACCCTTAATCCAAACGTTCTCGGTTGGTCATACGATTCCAGAAATTGCTCAAATTCATTTTCACCCAATAAATCAATCATCTTTTTTCTAAAAAGGGCAGGCAGCTGCTTCGTCATCCGGACATCTTCTCTTTCATCTTTTAATATCGGTATTATATCTAACTTGTCACCAAACAGCCAATTATTTTCAAAATACCGACAGGATATGCTATACTTTTTATAGAAGATAGTAGAAAGTAAACATTATAAAGAGGTGCATACATTGAAGAAGCTGCTTATTTATCTAGGCATTGTTCTTGTTTTATTTGGAGGCTTATATTTCGTTAATCAGCAGTCTACCAAATCTTCAGACAAAGCTAATGCAGGCAATCCATATGGCGTTGCCGCATCCAAATTAAATCCGGAAACAGTGAAACAATTAACGGATCCGAACTACCAGAATCTCATTCTACCGAAGGATTTGGATCAAAGACTGAAGAACAAAGAAACATTTTTCCAATATTATTACGCTTCGACCTGTCCACATTGTAAAGTAACGACCCCAGTTCTTGTTCCGATACAAAAAGAGCTAGGTATTGATGTTAAACAGTTCAACTTGGAGGAATTCAAGGATGGCTGGCAGAAATATAAAATCGAATCCACACCTACACTCGTCTACTACAAAAATGGTGTAGAAGTCGAGCGCATTGTTGGCGGTGTTCCTGAAGCAGGCTCAACCGCGGGCAACACTCCTGAAACTTTCAAAGCCTTTTTCCAAAAGTATAAAGGTTAATCCTACGATAAAAAGCAGCGGAGATTCCGCTGCTTTTTCTATTCACCTAACGTTTTCGTGTTTTTCGAAAAATAGCCAAAACGAGTAATAACAGAGGGATGACAAACCCAAATGTCCCTGAATAGAAGACCCATATTTTAGACGCAAATTCAATGAAATAAGCCGCGTTAGGGTAAGCAATGACCGAAAGAACGACTAATATCATGCCCAAAGGTAGATAAAGCTGCCGAACATCCTTAAGATTAAATACTTCACCAAAAGTCATCGTAGCTGCATAGAAGCATAACGAAAGCTTAAAGTAGATGGTAATAAACCAGATTCCTGCCATGAACACCTCTAGACGTTCAAGGATGGAACCAATACTAATTTTTTTGGCTAGACTATAGCTCGGATACATTTGAACGGCTGTCAAATCATCTCCTAATACGAGAATGGATAAGAGCGATATAAGAATTAACATAACTCCACCAATGGAAACCCCAACAAGGAATGCCTTCCCCAGTTTTTTCGTTTGATTTACGATAGGAATAATCATTAAGAAGAGAACCAGTTCCATATAAGGAGTTCCAATAAGTGGAACCGCTGCACGTACGATAGGTTTCATTCCGTAGCCGAGAACGGGCTTCAAATAGTCCACTTGCATTTCGGAGGGTAGAAGAATGCACATAAGGAAGTAAAAAATTAATACCCATGGCAGGAAAATTTCCGAAGTCCGAGTGAATGTCTCAAGCCCATTTCGAATACCAAGAATGATGACGCCTAAGAAGAAGATATGAGTGAATTGCAGTGGCGTATCCACCAATACCTGTGTTGAGATAAAATCCCCAAGATTGCGAAGAACGAGTGCCGCAAGAATGAAAAAAAAGCAAAAGTAAAGTAAGGACACCGCTTTTCCCAACCACTTCCCCAGGAGTTCCTCGCTATAAGCAACCAATGTTTGTTGGGGGAAGCGTTTTCCAAGTGCTTGATACAAGATAACTAGCAATAAACCGACAAGTAGACCCAGAACTGCGGCAATCCATGCATCCTGCTTAGCCTCATAAGCAAGTCCCGAGGGAGCTATGAGAATGGAGCTGCCAACTGTAAACAGGATGGTAAGTATGGTAAATTGATGGACGCCAATTTTACCTTTCTCGATCATTGGATACACCTCTACTTTAGGATACCAAAAACAAATTCGCTGACAGGTTTATAGAAGTAGGTAATCAGGTCAAGTGGGTTAGGAAGTTTAACTCTAAGACTTAACAGGATACTGAGAATGGTTCCTGCAAACAGGAGAGAAAAGAAAATCCAGCTTTCTAAGACTAGCTTTTTACGTATTAGAGCAGGTGCTTCAATTAGAGCGATGATGGAAGCAATGATCATGTTCAAGAGAATCATCAACACTCGAACTATTCCTCCCCTGACCGCTCGATGATCGAATTATTCGTTGTTCCCAAACCACGAATGTGAACATCGGTGTCGATATTTACTTTTAACTTGGAGAATTCGTCCTCCCAATCCGATTTTACTTTCAACCAGGTCTTAGGAGAGGCATCTTCTATGGCATCCCCAAAGCCGAAAATATCAGCTTTGTTCTGTTTAGCTTTTTTAATTGCAGAAGTCATAGTCTGTTTTAGCTTTGTTTCGGTGATTTCTTCTAATTCATGGATGGAGTTAGGATCCAACAAATCGATCTGGCAATGAACTTCACTTATATTTTCCTCCATGAATAAGCGTATGTTAATTTCAGGCTTGCCGTTTACAACATGACCTTTAACTTTTGTATTTGTTCGGATGATTTCAATCGATAATGTTTCACCTTGGGGACAGGTGAGATGCCCCATTGTACTTTTTACGTTTCCCATGATGTAATTAAATCCTTTACTTTCTTCTTCGTTTAGCCAGTCGACCAGCTTATCCTTCTTAAATAGAGCAATTCCTGAATACTCCAAATAAGAGGTAGGCGTCGTTTTTGATAAATTAGTTTTCGACTTTCCTTTCTGCACTTCTCCTTGAATCCGAATTCCAGTCAGTACCGGATTTCTTGTAGGTTCAGCAAGGCTGGATATAAACCTATCCAGTTCAACGCTAACGGTTGGTGCCCACGCTTTTTCAGACGACTCTAATGTCTTAAACATTTTATTAGCTGGAATTCTTTCTATTGGGGTCAAAATTTGAAGAACACTGGCAGCCGTCGTGTCTCTAGCAACAATAATATAGAAATCAGATCGGATTTCATGGTCTCTAGCGAGGCCATCCAAAACCTTGGAAACACCTTCACGTGCAAGCTCTTCACCAATCACGAGAATACGTAAATGAGAACCGAATATTTTCCGGGGTATCAATGTCGTCAACTTTCTTGCTGCTTCTAGTGTTGAAACACCCGTCGCTGAAAAGGTTGTAATTGAAGTACTATAGCCACTCCCTTTTTTAGCTGCGACTTCGCTCGGATTCACAATTTGTGCTGTAACTAGATAATCTTTCCCACTTTTATCTATTCCTACACCAACCGTGATGGCCAGATCATTTAATTCATGTCGATCCCAACATCCGGAGAGCACGACGCCAAGTAAGATAAGTGTACAAAGAATACGACCTAATCTATTCATCAGGCAGAGCCCTCCTCCCTTTTACTTCTGTGTTGGTTTCGTTGTTGGGGGATTATTTTCCCGAATGTTATTTTTTTGACTGATGAAACGTGGTCTAGAAAATAGTCCCCATTGAGGGAGTCTAAGAATGGTATCTTTCTGGTCATCAAGGACAAAAGGCGCCATAGGAGCCATATACGGCACCCCAAATGAGCGCAAGCTGCATAAATGTTGGACCATCGCGATTAAGCCAACGGTGATCCCGAATAAACCAAACGTTGCGGCAAAAATCATCAGAATAAACCGAATGATGCGGATTGGAATGCCCATGCTAAAAGCCGGGATTACAAAGTTGGAAATAGCCGTAATGGCAACAACAATTACCATTGCCGGTGAGACTAGCCCAGCATCCACAGCACCCTGCCCAATAACCAAGGCACCTACGATAGATACAGCTTGGCCTACTGTTTTGGGGAGACGGACACCAGCTTCGCGCAAGATTTCAAAGGTAACTTCCATAAGAAGTGCCTCAACAAAAGCCGGAAATGGTATGCCTTCTCGCTGCGCGGCTAAGTTGAACAGGAGTGAGCTGGGCAATAGCTCTTGATGAAATGTTGTAATGGCGATATAGAACGAAGGAGCCATCAAAGAGATAAAGAAGCATATATATCGCAATATGCGGATAAGTGTGGCAAATTCAGACCGTTGGTAATAATCTTCAGCGGATTGGAAAAACTGGATGAACAGTGCTGGTGCCTCAAGCACGAAGGGGGTTCCATCTACCAGGATGGCCACGCGACCCTCAAGCAATCCTGACGCGATTACATCGGGGCGTTCTGTATTGTACAGTGTTGGAAATGGCGTGAAGGTTTCATCCTGTATAAGTTCCTCGATATTGCCGCTTTCCAGGATCCCATCTATATCAATCCGTGTAAGTCTGCTACGTATCTCTTCGACAATTTTGTCGTTTACGATTCCATTTATGTACATAATGGACACTGTGGTTTGAGTGACTCTGCCAATCACCATGGTTTCTAACCATAAATTGGGACTCTTAATTCGTTTGCGAATGAGGGATATATTCGTGCCGATCGATTCCGTGAATCCATCACGAGGACCTCTTACTACGGATTGCGTTGAAGGCTCTTCCACAGAACGCATATCTCCGCCAGCTGTATTCACAGAAAGTGCAAGTGCATAGCCATCGATTAGAATAACCGTCTCACCAGATAACATATTCTGGCACAATACTTGAAAATCTTCGATCGTTTTGACTTCCCCACAGGCATGAATGCTGTTCCTAATCAAATCTGGTGAATCATAGAAACCGGTATTTATGGCTTCGATGAGCTGGGCTGAACCTGTAAGTAGAGCATTCGTCACTTCTTGAAAAAATGATTTATTAACCAATTGATCTAAGTATACATAGCCAATCTTATTGGTATTTTCGGCATCCAGGCATAACTCCCCAGTTACTATATCAGAGCTATGTCCAAAAATCGTTTTGATCTGAGCGATGTTCAGTCTAATATCAATATAGAGGCTTTGCGGCAAAATGGCCTGTTCCAACTTTGGCTCCCGCTCCTGTGAAAGGGGGAGAGTGCTTTTCTTTCTGTTAAATAGTTGATGTAGCGTTTTCGTCCAAGATTTCATGAGCTCGCCACCACCAAATTCATAGGAATAACTATGTCTTATGGAAAAGTTTTCCCACTTCCCGTAAATTTATGTATGAAAGCCCGGGTAACTCACTCCAAGCAAAAAAGGACTTCTTACACCTCAAGGTGGGAAGTCCTTTCTCTAATATCGCCTCAAAAACTCAACTACTCGCACTGGTATAATGGCGTAAAGCGATCTTCCATAAAGCCCTCGTCAATCCGAAACAAACCATCGCAATCCCAACACTCCAAACGACTTCCCATCCACTGATTCGACCAATGAGCGCTGAAGCTGGGAATGTCGTTATGAAAGCAATCGGAAATATATAGGTTAATGTGAATCGTAATAATCCTTTATAGACCGAAACTGGAAACCGTGCCGTTTCAAAAAATGAACTAAATAAATAGGACAAGTTATCTACTTTAACAGCCCAGAAAGAGAACATCATCATGCCCATCCAAAACGAATAGACCACAACCAACGATGCAAGGAAAACAATGACAAAGCGAATAAGCTCCACAACACTAGGAACAGCGTTCAGCTCCCAGAGTGCGTAAGCCGTTAAGCCAAAGCCAAGAATAATATCGGCTAATCGCCAGAAAACTAGATGTCTAAAACTAATGTAAAATTGGCTGTCAACTGGCTTCGTCAGGATGAAATCCAAAGTCCCTTTACGGATATGACTGACGAGACGAGACATATTCGGCTGAAGGATAAACTCAATAAATCCATGTACAGCATTGAAAATACCTAGAAGCACCAACACCTCATAGAAACCCCAACCGCCAATCTCCTGTGTTCGATAAAAGTATAATTGAACTGTCAAGATCGCCATGAAGAGCCAAAATACCGTGGATAGGAGATTAGCGGCAAAATTAGCTCTATACTCGAACTCTTCGACTAAACATGCCCTCATAAACTCTCTAAATAGTCGTATGTACTTGATCACTGTCGCACCGCCCTTCCTCATCCGCCCACAGCGCCGTACTTCTTCATGCCTTGTCTCCACATCAACCGAAACGTTACAAGAAGGATAATTAACCAAGTAAGCTGTATCGCAAAGTTCTGAATGATCGATGATGAGCCAAGCTCAAGCTTGCCTGTTAGCAGCTCAACTGGAAACCCAACAGTTCCATAGAAAGGAAGCCATGCTGCCATTTTTTCAACCCAAGAAGGAAACATACTCAGTGGAGCTAATCGTCCAGCAAGAAACAAATGAACACCCTCATATAAACTATAAATCGCAGTCGCCCTATTCGTCCAAAAAGCCATCAGACCAAACTCGAAACCGATTAGAAAGCGGATTGCTGAGGAAAGTACGATAGCGAAGAAAGAGAGTACAATTATTTCCAAGGAAATAGTCAACCTGAGCATAGGGACAAATGCAGCAGCTATCGCCCATGCGGGTATTAGCAAAACAGCAAAAAACAGCTTATACACGAGGTTTTGAGAGATACTCCAGTGAACCGGATGGAAGGGGCGTACGATCTTAGTTGAGAGCGACCCGTCCTGAATGCTGGCATCCAGCTCCCACACATCCCATGAACTCGTTAATCGATCTACAATCAGTACTCCCAAGAAATACACCATATAATCATGAGCTGTATAGCCACCAATGGAATTGTTATCACTTATCGAGAGCCAAACAGCCATACTGACCAGAGGTTGAATGAATGCTCCTATCATCCAAATAAGCGATTCACTCCGATAGGCAAACATAACAGCCCATTCAACTCGAATCAGCATGCGATATTTTTGCCAAAATAAAGCTAACGCCTTCATGATCCTTAACTTCCCCCTTCGGTCCCCGCTTCAAAGGCTTGTGCGATCACCGATTCCATGGAAGGATCTTCAATGGTCAAATCCAATACCGTCAAATGGGTTAATAATCGGGCTGAAAGCTCAGAAACTTGCTCTCTCGGTACGTCTATTTCCACATTTGGAAACGCATAATGAAATAACGTCCCTAACCCTTGGGTTACATCGATTAGCTCTGATTCCTTTACTCGCTCAGCCAATTGAAGACGAATACGCTTATTAGGCGCATACTTGTCAACCAGTTGCGAAATAGCACCATCGTATAGGAGTCGACCTTTTCCAATTACCAGCACTCGCTCACATAACGCCGTAACATCCGCCATATAATGACTTGTCAGTAAAATGGTCGCCTTATATTTACGGCTGTAATCCTGAATGAATCGGCGCATCACTTCCTGCATATTCACATCGAGGCCAATCGTCGGCTCATCTAGAAATACAATACGCGGGCGATGAAGCAGCGCCGCTGCCAGCTCACACTTCATCCTCTCCCCCAGCGAAAGCTGTCTAACCGGTTTGCGGATAACTTCTTCCAACTGGAGCAGCTGCACCAAGTCTCCTAAGGTTTCTTCATATTCCCGATCAGGTATCTCATAGATGACTTTATTAACGAGAAACGTTTCCGCTGCGGGTATGTCCCAGATAAGCTGACTTTTCTGTCCCATGACTAGTGAAATTTGTTTCTTAAACTCTTTTTTTTGTTGAAAAGGAACAAAACCGCCCACATTCACTTCACCACCTGAAGGATGCAGCAGTCCAGTTAATACTTTCATTGTAGTCGTCTTACCAGCCCCATTCGGACCAAGAAAAGCCACAATTTCACCTTCAGGTATGGAAAAGGAAACATCGTCCACAGCTTTAACTGTGCGGAACTTGCGGTGAAACAAGCTTTTCAAAGATGCCATGAATCCAGGCTCACGCTCATGTACTTGATAATATTTACTCAGCTGACGAACCTCAATCATGGCCTTCCTCCTCTTCATGCCCAGGGGGGTTCAGCTTCAATTTCGCAAGAAGTTCAACCAGCTCATCATCTAGGATGTGAATGTCCAAATCATAGGGGGTAAACGGCTCATTCTCGATTTGCTGCAGCTTAGTTAAATACGTCCCACTGTCTCGGATCAATTTTTCCAAATCAATGCCGAGCGTATGTGCAGGGTATGGCGCTAGCTTATCCAGTCCTGCGCTAAAGAGTTTGATGGAACCGCTTACGTTTCCATTCGCATGATGATAAAGGCCCACTGCAACTTGCAGTAGACCTTGGTATAAGGGGCTTCGGCCTTCCTCCAGCCAAAGCTCCTCCATCACTTCATGACATTCGAAATAGTCTCTCTGATCATTGAAATAGTATAAGTAAGCCACATATAAACGATCATAGGTACTCATAGATCAGTTATTGTCTCCTTTTTTAGCTCTGGCGATTGCAGCCTCAATATCGGACGACAGATCACTCAAACCTTCTTCCGTCTCCCATATCTCGTTAAATCTCAGCTGAAATTGAGCGGCTTCCCGAACTCTATGATAGAAATAAAGCTCCTGAATGTTATTGAGTACGATATTTACCAAATTCGAGTTATCCTCAAACATCTTCTGAGACGCAACAATCTCACCACGAATGCTGGACATTTCCTGATCCAACAGATAAGCAGCCTCGGCTGCTTTACTAAGGCGTGCTCTAACCTCAGATGGCAATTGTTCTTTATATTTATAATTCAAAGAATGCTCGATCGTCGCCCAGAAATTCATAGCGAGCGTCCGAATTTGCACCTCAGCTAATATTCGTTTCATACCCAAAGCGGTTTGAACGGGATATTCAATAATAATATGAAAGCTGCGATAGCCACTCGGTTTCTTATTGGCAATATAATCTTTTTCGTAGACTACATTCATATCCTGTCTGCTGCGAATCAGCTCGGCCAAACGATCAATGTCTTCTACAAACTGACACATAATCCGAATCCCCGCGATATCCTCGATACCGGACTCTAATTGATCCATCGGGACACTCAAACGTTTCGCTTTCTCCAGTACACTTGATATCTTTTTGACACGTCCCGTTACGAATTCAATAGGTGCATACTCTTCTCTGCTCTTGAGTTCGCCACGCAGTGTCTTGAATTTTACTTTTAGCTCCTCCACCGCTTGTTCATAAGGCAGGAGAAATTTCTTCCAATCTCGTCCATCCATCCTTTTATCCTCCATTCTGAATGAAGTCAGTGCTGATCTGCGCCGATTGCCTGGGAAATATGGGTATACCCGTCTCTCCTCAGCAAATCTTGAAGACCTTTATTCAAGCTTGTAAGCATCCCGGGTCCTTCATAAATAAAGCCCGTATACACTTCAACTAAACTTGCTCCTGCCCGTATTTTGTCATAGGCATCTTGCGCTGTAAATATCCCTCCGGAACCAATGATCGGCAGTTTACCTTCCGTCAGTTGATAGACACGTCTAATGACTTCCGTTGTTCGCTGTGTAAGAGGCTTTCCGCTAAGTCCACCTGCTTGCTCGCGATTTGGGTGTACTAGCCCTTGTCTGCTGAGCGTTGTGTTCGTGGCGATTATCCCAGAAATACCGCTATCTTTAATCGTATGCACAGTTAATTCAAGCTCTTCATCCGTGAGATCTGGCGCAATTTTAACCAAAACAGGTTTACCCGAATGACCATTCTTCTTCTCTTGAAGCTGCATTTCCGTTGTAACTGCATCAAGCAATCGCTTCAAATCGTTCCCATGCTGTAAATTACGCAAATCCGGTGTATTTGGTGAGCTAATATTCACAACAAAGAAATCACCATATGTATATAACTCCCGAATGCAAGCTCGATAATCCTCTTCGGCCTGTTCATTCGGTGTCGTCTTATTTTTACCTATGTTAATAGCTACGGGGATGTCACGTTTACCTGTCTTCATCAGGTTTTTTGCCATCTCGTCTGTACCTACATTATTAAAGCCCATTCGGTTGATAAGCGCCTTGTCTTCCGGAAGACGAAATAGCCGCGGCAGCTCATTGCCCGGTTGTGGCTTTGGTGTAATTGTGCCTACTTCCATGAAACCAAAGCCTAGTTGTGAGAATCCCTTAACAGCCTTGGCATTTTTATCTAAACCAGCTGCCAGACCTATTGGATTTGCGAATTGTAGTCCCCATAATTGTTGGGCCAAGAGGGGTGAAGAGGGCACTCCATACATGGATTTAAGTAATTGCTTCCCACCTGGTAAGCTCCCTAAAGCACTTAGCCCGTCAATCGTAAGATGATGCGCCTTCTCCGGATCCATTCGGAACAAGATTGGTTTTCCTAACTTCTTATACAGCATGTCCTATGCACTCCGTTCTCTAATGACTCTAACAGTCAGTTTAGCTGACAACGTACAAATATGCAATCCACTGAAAGGCATTTCGCCTCTATTTCAAACAAAAAATCCCTGCTCCATGAAGGTTGCAAGGGAATCCAGATTAGCTATTTAACAACCTATGCTTCGGTACGTTGTAGCAGTCGTTCCAGATGCATCGTCAAGTAACCCGTTTCATCATCAGGCACTTCTAATTGAAGAGAATCACTCAGCATGAGAGATAACACCTTCGCCTTCACATAGGTGTCTCCATACTCCTCTTTAATCTTTTCAAGCAGCGAGTTCTGGAGTGTCTTTTTTTGTTTGACCCGTTCAATGACACCTTTTAAATGACTAATAAACCGCAGCGTTGAGAATGAATCATCGAAATTAAAGCCCAATTCTTTGGCAGACTCGATCGTTTGCGATACGACTCTAACTACCGCTAAGGAATCAGAAGCTTGCTCTTTTTTACGTGCGCCATTGAAATGCATGGCCAAGAAGGCAACCTCATCTTCCGGCAATTTCACATCCAAATGATCATTGAGAAAATCTACGGATTTCTTGGCTACTTTGTATTCCTCAGGATACATATACCCAATTTCATAAGCGAATGGATTCGTGATGAAAATGCCTCGTTTTTGTCGTTCGACAGCAAAGTTAATATGATCGACCAGCGAGGCGTGAATCGTTTCGGAGAAGTCGCCCTCGAGCATGCTTTGCGCATAAGCGATGACTTCCTCCGTAATCCCGATAATTTTCAAATCAACCGCATTCAGAATTTGTTCGTAGTTTTTAAGAACTTCGGATGTATGCAGGAGAAATTCTTGTGTGATTTCTCCTTCGCTAATGAGCATTCCTGGCGTTTTTTTGAATCCAATTCCTTTACCGAAAGCAATTGAATTTTTCCCTGATGTCAAATGTGCCATCACCACATTATGGGACAGTACATGAATGATCGTCCGTTCAATCATAAGACACCTCCGCGTTCTTAGGCTTGTCCTGATTTGTCTTTTTGCTGGTGAAGCAAGGGTTTAATACTTTCTCTAATTTGTTCCGATTCCGTACCAAAAACAACGTGTACGTTTCCTTTACCAAGTCTGATAACCCCTATAGCACCAAGGTCTTTAAGCTCGCTGTCCATAACTAAATTTTCTTCACTCACCAAGAGGCGTAGTCGTGTAATGCAAGCATCGATCGAGATAATGTTAGAAGGTCCGCCAATATGCCTTAGAATGCTGGTTGGACGGTCTTCTTTCGTTTCGATGACCTCCGTGGGATCTTCTGTTTCAAGCTGAACAGCTTCGTCCTGACCGGCCACTTTGAATGGGAAGAAATGAAGATAGGTCCGAAATACAACATAATAAAGGAAGAAGTACCCTATCCCAACAAGGATAATCCAATATGGATTCGTAGATTGATGCCAGCTAAGAACGAAATCAATAAATCCGGCTGAGAAACCGAATCCCATTTTCACCTGAAGCATATTCATTATCACCATGGAAAAGCCAGTTAAGACGGCATGTATCAGATATAAGCCTGGTGCTAAGAACATAAAAGCAAACTCAATTGGCTCTGTTATGCCTGTTAGGAAGCTGGTTAATGCTGCACTAAGCATCACAGGAACAACAAACTGACGGTTAGAAGATGAGCTTTTAATTAAAGCTAAGGCTGCAGCAGGAAGCCCAAACATAATCACGGGATAATAACCTGTCATGAATAGTCCCGCTTCTGGATCTCCAGCAAAAAATCGTGAGATATCGCCATGCAGCATTTTACCCGTTGGCGTGATATAATCTCCGATTTGAAACCAAGCTATATTATTAATAATATGATGCAAACCCGTTGGGATCAGAAGCCGGTTCATCATTCCGTAGATGAATACGCCAATGTTCCCATTATCAACGATCCATAACCCGATAACACTTATACCCCTTTGAATTGGAGGCCATATGAAACCCATCAACACCCCTAGAAAAACCATGACCAAAGATGTAATTAACGGAACGAATCGTTTGCCACCGAAAAATCCGAGCGCCTTGGGCAGCCGGGTATGTTGGAACCTGTTAAAGAACGTGGCAGATAGCATGCCAACGAGCATACCGCCTAGAACACCCATATCCAGCCGTTCCGCAGAGTCAGTCCCCACTTGAAAATGCTTTAAGACATTGTCGAACACTAGATAGCCAACCGCAGCAGCAAGTGCCGCTATCCCGTCTCCGGACGTTAGTCCAATGGCTATACCAATTGCAAATATGAATGGTAAATTATCAAAAATCGCACTTCCACCTAGCTCAAAAATCTGAGCTACCTGCATAAGAAATGGATCACTAAACGTCATTTTTCCAATACGTAAAAGAATGGATGCCGCCGGCAGCACCGCAATCGGAATCATCAATGAACGTCCTATTTTCTGCAATATATACATTGCTCTCATGTCATGTTCCCCTATAAAAGCCTACAAGTTTGGCCGTTTCTTGTTTGCTCTTGCCTATCCCAATTATAGTAGAAAGAACACCCTCCCGAAAGGATAAAATCCTCTAGGATAAGGTGTTTTTTCTATGCAACCGAGTATACAGTTATTTCACAGCACCTGCAGTAATTCCACTTGCAATTTGACGTTGAAAGATCATATACACAATCAACGTTGGAAGTGTCGTTATTAGCAGGCCTGCGAATAACGGTCCCCACTCAACTCGATACTGCATCTCTGCCTGCATAACAGCAAGACCGATTGGAAGCGTGTACTTGGTTGGTTCATTGGTCAAGACAACCCCTAGGAAGTACTCGTTCCAGTTATTCAGCATGTTTGTAATCATCACCGTGATTAAACCCGGTTGAGACAAAGGCAGCATAACACGGAAGAACGTACCGTAATGGGAGGTCCCGTCAATAATCGCCGCTTCTTCAATTTCTTTTGGTAGGGATTTGTAGAAACCTACAAGCAAGAAAATTCCAAAAGGAAGATTGAGTGCCGCATAGACCAGAATTAATCCTAACCACGTATTGATTAAGTGCAAATCATTCAATAAGAAGAACAATGGAATCAATGCAAGCGCGAACGGTATCATCATGGACGAGATGTAGATCGTAAGGAGGATTTTGTTCCCTTTAAAATCATACCTAGCTAGGATATAGGCTGTCATTGCAGCAAGAATCATGCCCAGAAGGGTACTTCCAACCGTCACAACAATGGAGTTCATGAAATAGGTGCTAAAATTATATTTGCTCCAAACATAGGAGAAATTTGACCAAAGCAGCGGGAATTTAGGCAATGCCCATGGGGCATTTAAGAAAAATTGCTCATTATTTTTGAGCGCATCGAGCAGTGTCCAAATCAATGGATACAGGACGGCGACGCTCCAAATAAGAAGAATGATCCAGACAAACATTTTGGCTAACGGGTTTTTGATGATCATACGATGGTTCCCCTCCTTCAGTATCCTTTTCTTGGATTAACTTAATGCATTTCGATTGTTTCTTGGCGCATAATACGCTGCAGAACAAGGGTAGTAATCAGTGAAACGATTAGGATCATGACACCGATGGCTGCTCCATAACCGAAATGATATTGTTGAAAAGCCATCCGATACAGATAAGATCCCATAACTTGGGTCGTATTATCAGGCTGTCCGCCGTTTGTCATTAATTGAACAATTACGAATGATCCATTGAGTGTTGTAATGACAATATTAACAATGGAAACCTTAATTTGCTCCCAGATGAGCGGCATGGTAATGTTGCGGAATTGCGACCATTGACCCGCTCCGTCTATATTAGCTGCTTCATAGTAGGAAGCAGGAATATTCACGATTGCAGCAATCATCAAGATCATATAGAAGCCGATACCAGCCCAAATCGTTGGGGGTAATAGCATCCAGATCGTATGCTGTGGAAATCCTAACCAAGTAATATCAACTTTATTTCCTGTGAATAGTGATAAGAACGCATTCAGGAATCCAATTTGCGGATTGTAGATGAAGTTCCAGAGCACACCAATAACAACAACGGAGATCACATTCGGGATAAAAAATATGGCGCGGAAGAAGCCTGAGCCTCTCAGCTTGAAACGAGTTAATGCAACAGCGAAGAACGTCGCCAGAATCATAATGCCAATGACTTTACCTACAACTAAAAAATAATCATTCCCGATGGCTCTAAGTACAATTGGATCCTTAAATAATTCGACGAAATTATCAAAACCAATAAACGTGCTATTCTCAGACATTCCTGACCAATCATAGAATGACTTCTGCAAAGCCTGTATAACAGGGTAGATCGTAAACACACAGAAGAAAAGAAAAGTCGGAATGATGAATGAAGCGATGAACAAATTCCGTTTCCGCATTTTCGAGTTGGTCTTCATTCTATCCTCACCGTCCTATCATTAAAATGGCGGAGAACTCCTAAGGCTAATGCCTTCCTAGTTCTCCGCACTGCTTCATTCAGTTCCTATTTCTTTTGTTTCGCTACGACATCAGATACACGTTTTACCCACTCTTCAGGAGTAATTGTACCAATCGTCAATGCCACTGTTGCATCTTGCATCGCTTTGTCAACATCAGCCGCGAAGGAGACTGTTGGCACAACAACTGTTTCAGGAGATGACAAGAATTTCGCCGCATCTTTAACAAAGTTAGGTGCTTTGGATGATGAGATGTCACCTTTTACGTTAGAAGGAGCACCGCTCAACTCAGCCCACTGGGAAGCTTGTGTTTTAGAGAATACAAATTGCATAAACGCTTTTGCTGCATCTTTGTTTTTCGCTTTTTTCGCGATTGCAAAAGTAGAAGTGGATGTATTTGCTACAACTTTTCCACCTTTATCTTGTGTGATGGAAGGAATGAATCCGAAATCAAAAGATGCTGGAACGTCTTTGGCCATTTCGTTTGGCAGCCATAGACCGTTCGGGATAAAAGCATCTTTGTGCTGCAGGAACAAGGATTGGGAATCCGTGTGGTTGATTTGTACGGAAGCTTTGTCGATGTAACCTTTGTCACGAAGCTGAACGATTTTATTCAGACCTTTAATGATAGCTGGGTTTTTCCAAGCTTCTAGATTATTAGTAGACATGTCTTGCAGCAATTTGTAGTCATTATTATTAGCAGATACGATAGCTGGAAGCAAAACGCCACCGTTGATGTAGTATGGATATTTACCCGTGTGGATGAAAGGATTAATTCCAGCACCTTTAATTTTCTCACTTACCGCTAAGAATTCTTCGAAATCTTTTGGCTCTGCCCAACCTTTATCTTTGAACAGGGCTTTATCGTAGAAAATACCCCATGAGCTCATTACGAAAGGAACGTTGTAGATTTTGCCATCAAACTCTTGTGGTTTTTGAGCAAGCAAATCAATGATTTTATCACCGTCAACGTTTTTAGCATCTTTGATCCACTCAGTCAAATCTTCAAGCTGTCCGTCTGTAACCATTTGGCGATCGAACAATTCAGGTCCGTCGATATATACGAAATCAGGTGGGGTACCAGCGATCCAACGGGGTTTCATTTGTTCGTTGATTTTTGGTCCCGCACTTTCTTTAATTTTCAAATCAGGGTTTGCTGCTTGGAATTCAGCAATAACTTTTTTCCACCATTTGTCGCCATAACCGCCAACAAAGTACTGAATTTCAAAATCACCGGTTAATTTTTTGGGACCAGCAGCGGTTGGAGCCGCTGAAGCAGCTGTAGTCGGCGCTGCCGATGCAGCTGGTTTCGTTGTTTCAACTGGTGTAGATTTACCACAGCCTGCTGCTACAAGTACCATGGATGCAGCCAAGCCCATTGTTGACCATTTTTTCATATTCATGTGTTCATCTTCTCCCTTTTTTAATAAGTCTGATGGTTATTTATGAAGTAGCGTAGTCCTAAATTTAACTTTCCTTGTAGTTTGCGCTACCAACCCCCTTCAGGATTCATCATTTTTGGCAAAAATAAAAAGGGCATAGTTATAGAAGAAGACTTACATTCTTCAATAACTAATGCCCTTACGGTAACATGTTATTAAAACTGACATATTTAATTAATTTTAATGTTTCGTGTGACTAAATCTTACAATAAAATGACATGGTCGTCAATACTTGATTTTAAAATCATTTTTACATTCATATTCTATGATCGACCCTACTTATGCTATGATAGAACCATATTCTTTAATCCCTAAGGAAAAGGTGATTCCTATGTCCAAACGTAAACCGATCATGTCCACTCGTAGAGCCAAAGAAGAAGTTAATAAGAAAGCGATCATTTGGACAGGATCCATTTTGCTTGTTGTCATCATTACAATGACGTTATTGATCATTTTGGACAAATGATTAGGAAAGAAGTGATTGAAATCATCACATTTTGAATTGTAATCGCTTTCCCCATCGTTGTCAAGAGTAAAACTTTGGAATGCATAATACAACATAACAAAACCGTCCGAAGTATATTCAGACGGTTTTGTTATGTTTCCACTGAGTTAATCAAGCCATTTATATTTCTTATTAGGATTATTGTCATTGGTCTGCAATGGAAGACCAAAGGATTGATCTGGCTTCCCTCCCCCAGCTCCGAGTCCCGGGCTTCCGCCGCCATTACCATCCGAATTTGAAGAAGGTGGTAATACCCCTTTACCAATCGTCACCTTCGTTTCATGAGTCACCATGTTATAGAGCTCTTCAACGTCCGCTTGCTGCATGCGAACGCAGCCATGTGACTCATCTTTCCCGATGCTGGAAGGCTTATTCGTACCATGAATCGCATAAAGTGTATCCGATAAAGTCATTCCTCGACTGCCAAACTCTCCATTCGATTTGCCATTCGGATTGCGCACCTTTTCACTAATGAAGAACTCACCTTGCGGCGTTTTCTCGCCTCCTAAGCCAACTGGATAGCTTCGGATGATGAAATCACCACTAACGAGAGCCAAACGATGTGTATCGGTATCAATCACAATCCTAAGCGGTTCCAACAGTGGGTCTGCGGAAGCTTTCGGTTGCAAACTAGATGTCGCGGCCTGTTCTTTGAGCTCTTGTTTCGGCTGCTCGGTTTTATCCGCCGTTTGTATCGGATTCTGCGCTTTCCCCGTTTTTCCGCTTTCGTTAACCTTACTTACAACTTGAGGGAACGCCTCCTGCATCTCAGGAGAGAGTCCTGGTAAGAGATTATTGGGGTAAGGTTTCGTAAGCTGTTCAGGTTTTTCTGGCAGCGTTCCCGTCTTTTTTTGGTAGGCCTGGATTGCGCTTTGTAAGACAATTGCTTGCTCACGCTCATGCATCCAATTGGCTATGACGGGAACAAGCGCGGAGCTATCTGCGACCTCACAGGAACAAGTCTGAGACTGGTAATACTTTAATGCTGCTGAACCCCCGCCTCCCCCTTTACTCTCAACGCTGATCAAAGGCTTCACCGACCTGTTCCACTCGTTCCATTTACCATCTGCACTTCGGGGAGCTTCCATGATGACAGATTCCCCAGCTTCTGATCCCGAAGATTTCAGTACTTGCTGCAGCTTCTTACCCCAATCCCCGTTAGAGAAATAGAGCTTTAATCCAGAGGGCCCCTCCTGTTTAGGAGGTGTCGGCGCAATCACTGCCGCTTGAGCTGCAGCAACAGTCTCATTCGGGATGTCCCCCATATCATTCTTCGCTAAATCCATTGCAGCGGGAACAGCTAGCAGGAGTAGAATGACCATTAACGGCATCCATTTCCCTTTACCACTGGACTTACTTTTAACAGATGTCACGGTAGTGCCTTTATGTAAGGCTGAAGAAGGTGAAGTAGGTAAAGGACCTTCTATCGTTATTTTCTGACGTTCGAAAGCCTCATAGATCTCCCCAGACTGCGCGAAACAATACGCCGCCTTGCCTTCCTTTCCTTGTGCTGCGTATTCTCTGCCTAATAAGTACCAAGCCATTTTATGATCAGGATGTTCTTTGACATATTTTTTGAGATAAAGAGGATCTTCGATCGGATTATGTTGGAAAAATCGTTCCAACTGATCAATTCGATTCTTGTCCTTCAATCTAGAAAACCTCCTATCGACTACTTTGTAACTCTCTATCATTTATCGGCAAAAATTACCTAGAGATGAAGTCATGAAAAAAAAGAGCCTGGACAAGGGTTCCCCCCTGCCAAACTCGTCTTGCGGATTACTTATTTCACATATGATTTCGTGCGTAAAATGGCTGTTTGGTGAGCGGCATCCCACTGGACATCCAAGCCAATTTGCTCAGCGAAGAAACGCACAGGCACATACGTACGGTCTTGCTTCACATAAGGAGAAACATCCGTCACTTGTTTGATGTCTGTTTGACCTACTTGTTTACGTACAACACCTGTTTCACCAATCGTTAGCTCAACCGTAACATCACCTTTGATAAGCTGAACGACTGATTTCCCAGCTTGCTCAACATATTTGACTTCATAGCCAAATGTTTCACTTATAGCACGAACTGGAACCATAGTACGTCCACCCTGAATCTCAGGCTCTGCATCGAATGAAATCACTTTATCACCATTTACCACTTTTACTTCGTTATTGTTTGCTAGATTTCCCGGCAATTGATAAGGAGCTATTCTACGAATTTTGTTATTAGAGGAATCTGCTACCACAATATTACCTTGAGCGGTTACTAGAACGTCGCTCGGATTGTAAAACTCAGCTGCTTGTTCCACGCCGTCCGCTTCACCAGTTTGGACCGTCCCAGCAATCGTTGAAACCTTTCCATTCAGCAAATAACGAACCACATGATTTAGACTATCTGAGATTAAAACTCCGCCTTCGGAAGTTACTGCAAGCCCTTTAGGGCAGTCAAACTTCGCTTTAAGCGCATCTCCATCTGCAAAGTCTCCACCTGCATATAACTCATTTTTATCATAGATTGTTTGATTGCTTAAAACGGGTGTCGATCCAGCCACCGTAGTCACAGTCCCTGCTTGGAGGTCGATATAACGTATACGTTGGTTGCCTGTATCACTTACAAACAAGTTGCCTTTGCTATCTAAAACCAATCCAGCAGGTTCATTGAACTTCGCTGTGGCTAAGCTGCCATCTTGAAATTCACCAGCAAAAGAAGCTTCCCCTGGACGGATTTGAATAGCTCGAGTCGCAGCCGCATTCAAAGTAGAAACACTGCCGTCAACTGCTATTTTACGGATAACATGATTGAGTGAATCCGCGACATACACGGTTCCATCTGCAGCTACCGCAACATCACTTGGGTGATTAAATTTTGCCTCAGCACCTTTTCCATCCTTACTGCCAGGAACCCCATTTCCTGCCAACGTGGAAACTTGACCATTCGTATCCACTTTCCGAATTGCGTTATTTGCTGAATCAGCTACATACACATTCCCTTTGGCATCCACAGCTAACCCTGTAGGCTCATTGAAAAAGGCTTCTGACGATTTCCCATCAACAAGACCTCCTGTTGGAAAGCCTTGGTTGTTCTTAGTAACGACAAACTCAGGACCAGCGAAAGTTGTTACTTTCCCACCTGAAATTTTACGAATGAGATGATTCCTTGTATCAGCTACAAGAATACTGCCATCTGATAGTTGAACAACACTGCCAGGAGCACGGAATGCCGCACTTAGCGCATCCCCGTTCTTATCTTCAAAATCGCCGATCCCCGCGAAGGTCGACACGTCTGAAAGAATTTGCCCGTTGCTGGATAAAAGCGCATCCGCAGACAATCCTGCCGCCCATGCGGATGAACCTCCCAAAAAGGTTGCGGCCACTAGGGATGAAACGAATATATGTTTTAAGGGTTTCATTGGTTTCTCCTTATACTATTTATAAATTGATAGGTTCACTATTTGTTGTCTCAGGTTTCACAGGAATTTCTATTTCTTGAACTTCTAAACCATTCTTATGAACAATGACGATTTTTTCGACTTTAATAGTATATGGTCCTGCAGTTGTCTCCAATGAATGACCATAAAACGGAATTGTAACTAACCTTTTAGTTCCATTTATCGCTTCAATATTATTTGAATTTGCGCCAAAATTCGTCACTGCATACACAAGCTCTTTCTGTAAACCGTTAGAATATTCTTTAATATGATCCGCACTATTGGTTTGGCTAAAAATATCCGAATTACTTACCCAAGGGTGCCCTTCATTAACATCAAGAGAAATATTGGAACCATAAGATAAATGCACTTCTACACCATAGATTGTGTTGTTGCCGATAAAGTCACTCAGATTTACATTTAAATTGAATTTACCAAAATTGCTAACAGAGCCAGGCGCAAGGCTTATACTCGGTGTTATTACTGGTGCCCCTGAATCCGAATCCCCTGGACTCCCCGGATTCCCTCCCGGTGCTGAAGTATTCGTCCCATTCTTCTTATCATCAAAATCCTTCTTCTCTTTATCTGTATAGCTTTCTTTCAATTTCGCTTCAGCTTCGGCTTTAGCCTTCTCCTCCGCTACTTTCTTCTCTTCGAATATCTTTTTCTTTTGGTCTTCCAAAGCTTTAAGCGCAGCAGCCAGCTTATTTTTGAGCTCTTCTTGCTTCTTCGCTTCTTCCAGTTGCTTTTTGAGCTTCTCTGCTTCAAGCTTTTGAAGCATCTCTTTCTTTATTTTTTCTTTTTCTGCGTCGACACCTGCAGTTTTATCTAATTCTTTTACATTGTTTAAATCTAATTTTTTTTCTTGTTTATCGATTTTTGCATTTGCTTGTTCAATGAGTTTATTCAAAGACTCTTTATCAACCTTATTTTCCGCGAGAGCCTTCTTGGCAATATTACCAATTAAATTATCTAAGTTTTGTTTCACTTTATCTAATTCAGCCTGGTCCTTCACAGATAATGAAGTCTTATCATCCACGAGTTTGCCATCTTCGATTTCTTTCTTTTTCTTAGCAATAAACTCTTCATTCTCTTTATCCATTTCGGCTTTGTTCAGGATAATCTCTTTGATGATTTCCGGCGATGCATCCTTTATAAAATCATCTAAATCAAGGAAATCTACTTTCAGAGACAAATCATCCGTCTCATCCCTTGAATCCAAAGAAATTTGTTGCGTCGGATATAAGTATGTAATTGAAGACTTTTGAGTGGAGTCAGCTCCATTTATTACAGTCGATGCGGAGACTTTCCCTGCTCCAACCGCCATCTTAATTGCGCCTGTTTTCGGATCAACGGTAACAAAGAACTGCGTTCCACGAACACCCATAACGGCTGTTGGCGTCTCAATTTCAAATTCATCATTTGATCCAGCTAATGATTTCACCTTGACCCACATGGAACCGGCCCACACTTTAAGCTTGGATTTCTTATTTCCATCTGAGGTATTTAGGTCTGACACGTTAATCTCAGCATTTTCGCCTAAGGTTACGTCCGCATCCCCATTACTCAAATTAAGCGTGACGGATGAGCTAGCCCCTGTGTAAACCGTGTCGCCTTGATTTAAACTCATACTTTCATAGGCATCGTACGATTTGGAGCCTCCGCCTTTCTTGATTGTTACATCACCGGATAATGCCGCAATGACTGCTACTCGAACGGTTTTTGCTTCCACAGGTTTTACAAGCAGCGCTGAGACCAAACTAAACGCTAAACAAAAACTTAAGAATAATGACGTAAATGATTTCTTAGTTATTCCCACACCGAATTCCTCCCCAGCATTCATTTATTAAAGATTCCCGATAACTTCATATACCGCCACGGGCTTTTCTTTTCCTTTTACCTTAATTTCACCGATGGATTCTATCTCAAAAAGGTCTTTGACCCTCGCATAGGTCTGTTCACTGATTAGAATTTGACCTGGTTTCGCGTTCGCTTCTAATCTAGCTGACAAGTTAACCGTATCTCCGATAGCCGTATAATCGAGCCTTAGATCTTCTGAACCAATGTTTCCAACAACCGCAGGTCCGCTGTTAATACCCAGACCGAACTTCACTCCGATGCCATACTTTTCAATCAGTCTCTGCTCAAGAACACTAGCCTGCGACTTCATCTCAATAGCCGCTCGCACAGCCATCTCCGGGTGATTGTCATATTCAATTGGAGCACCGAACATCGCCATGACGCCATCACCAATAAATTTATCAAGCGTCCCATTAAATTTGAAAATAGCTTTTGTACATACATCCAAATACTCATTCAATACTTGAATAACTTGCTCTGGCTCTAGTCGTTCCGACATGGGGGTAAACCCGCGAATATCTACGAAAATAAGTGAGATATCTTTACGACTGCCGCCAAGCTTAACATCTTCACCCGACTGGAGTAGCTCGTCTACAACCGTTTTGGAAACGAACCTTCCGAAGATACCGGTTACGCGGTTGCGTTCCTTCCGCTCTTCCAGGTAATGACTCACCAACGACCAAATATAGATCGTAACCAGAGCAAATTGCGGGTATACAAGAGGGGCGAAGGTTGATCCAGCAATGTAAAAGGTTAACCATACGCCACCATAAATCACGAACATTCCTAGAAAAATAAATAGGGCTGTTTTGCCTTTAAATCTATGAAATAAGTAAATAGCTAGCAAAGAAATAAGTAAGATAATACCTACGCCAAAAGGCTTACTTGTATCTTGATAAAACTTGCTTTCTAATAAAGTTTGAATCATATTCGCATGTATTTCGATCCCAAACATCTTAACAGAGCTGATCGGTGTTGGATATTCATCCTGCATGGCCGTTACGAACGGTCCTACCAGAACAATGCTACCTTGCAAAGGTAAGGAATTTTTACTATTAATAACATCAATGAAAGAGAGTGATTCATAGCCTGTTGTTGCATCCACTTTCTGCCTCGGCAGTGTGAAGAATTCTGTCGTAACTTGATTTCTTTCGTTCGTTGGCATTACTTTATTGCCGCGCTTCCATTGTCCAGTTGCTTCATCTCGCTTCACTTTGTCCTTATCATCCAGAACTAGATTGGCAAGCGCAACGCTGAACGCAGGTATGTATGCTCCATTCTCATCCGGCAGCCCAACTGGCAGCTTCCGAGCCTTACCATCCTTATCTACAAACACATTAATATGTGCCATTTGCTGCCTACTGGTTGTTAGTGTTGGAGTGGGGTAGTCGATTTTCTCAGGCACAAGGTCGCCTGCTTGTTCTTGCTTGGAGGGATAGTTAATTTGGACGGGCATGATGACATTTTGATACTTTGCCAAAACATCAGCCAATGCTTTATCGTCAGCGGGGTTTTTCGAAGGTTCAGCTAAAACCACGTCTATACCAATTGCTGCTGCGCCTGACTGCTCTAGCTTCTCTATCAATTGCGCATAGGTAGTTCGATCCCACGGAAATTTCCCGATTGCTTTAAGTGATTTCTCATCAATCTTAACAATTTTGATGCGATCCTCTGGTTGACGTTCATCCACAGATTTAGCTTTCCGCAAAACATCTTGGAGGGGACCCTCAACAAAATAAAACAAGCCACTAGAGTTAACCGTGTAGAAATATGTCGAAAATAACATCAACAAAAGTCCTACCGCTAAAGTTTGAATCCATTTCTTCTTACCCATAAGATCCTCCCAATGTTTACTAGTTTCATTGTAAGATGGCAAGTAGAAAATGGCAATAAATAGTTACATGTATATATAATTTGTATCAAAAAAAGAGCTCAATTCCTTTGCAGGAACTGAGCTCTTTCGACATTTTGCGAATCACTTCACAAAATTATGTTTTATACTGATTAGCTAAAAGGTGTATCCGCAACTTTAATGGAATCCGTTGGGCAGCCATCTTGTGCATCCTGTAGATCATCAAAAAGATCTTCTGGGATTTCAGTTACCCCTTTGTTGCCGTCTCCATCAAAAATCACTTCAGCCAAACCTTCATCATCGTAATCATAGATGTCTGGAGCTGTAGCTCCGCAAGCGCCACAAGCGATGCAAGTATCTTTATCAACAAATGTATACTTTGCCATGATTTCTAACTCCTCCTCAAATTATCCTCAATGTAAAATATAATATAAATACGGACAAAGTTCAAACCTTAAAATTAATAACTCTCAAAATATTGTTCAATAAAGTCAGCTATTCCAGGGATATTGTTCAAATCGAAGGAAGGAAAAGCTGCTAAATGAAAGTTGAAATCGCCTATATCTGTTGCAATAGCAATGGGCTCAGGCTCAAGAACTTGAATAATTTCATTTTGCTCTATTGTACGAAAAACTGCAATCTTTGGATGCTTTTCCTTCTTGAAGCCTTCGATAAAAACATAGTCTAGATGTGCATAAGCTCTTAACTGTTCTTCTAGACTTGGATTTCGCTTCTTTTCGAACACATGAACCCCATCTGGAGATAGGGTTACAACCGCTTCTGCACCGGATTCTACAAAAGTCGTTGAGTCCGTCCCTGCTGCTTCTTTATAATGTCCATGCGCATCATGTTTCATTACAGCTATCCGATAGCCGCGCTGCTTCATTTCTACGATTAGCTTGGCCACTAACGTTGTTTTCCCACTGTCCGAATAGCCGGCAAAGCCAATACAATGTGCCATATCTCTTCACTTCTCCTCTTCTTTGTGAAGGGGATTGTTCCTCAAATGGTCCATTTGCAGGGATGTCCCTCTCGCTTTATGATTTCTAATCAACGTTGCAGGATTGTCGCCCATCATCCCCGCGGTTAGAATCGCATTTTCCCCGAATTTATCACGCAGTCCGTCCATAATGCGGTTTAAATTCTCCCGTTTAGGCTGCTTTTCATAATCGAATAGATCCAACTGAACGAACGTTTCTTCCTTCATCGTTAGATTTTGCAGCGTAATCCCAAGCAGCCGAACAGGGTTGCCTTCCTCCCATTGATGATCATATAACTGGCACGAGGTTCGATAAATATCGTCCATATGCTCGGTTGGCGTAGGCAGGGTGACAGATCGTGTAATCGTCCTCATCTCCGGATCACGAATCGTAATTTGGATCGTGGATGCCATTAGCTCCTGCTTGCGAAGTCTTCTTGCAACTTGATCCGCCAAATTTAAAAATACTCGGTGAATTTCTTTGGTATCGGTAAAATCCTGCGGCAGCGTCGTAGTATGTCCAATTGACTTGCTTTGTTCTTGTTCGGGGTTTACAAGTGTTGGGTCAATCCCATTAGCCGAACGCTTCAGATGTGAACCTAAGATGCCAAAGTGTTTACTAAGCAGCAACTCGTCACCTACTGCTAGCTGACCTAACGTATGAATGCCAAGTCTAGTCAGCTTATCCGCCGTCTTTTTACCAATTCCATATAAATAATTACACGGTTTATCCCACAATACTGTGGGAACATCTCGTAGACGCAGGACAGATATCCCGTTCGGCTTCTTCATATCAGAGCCCATCTTGGCAAGCAGCTTATTGGGGGCAACGCCGATCGAACAGGGCAGCTTCAGTTCCTTCATGATCTTTTGCTGGATGTTATTCGCAATCTCAAGTGGGGTTCCAAATTGCTTGGACCCTGTAATATCGACGAAACACTCATCAATTGACATGGATTCCACCATAGGTGAATAGCTATAAGCAATCTGCATAAACCGTCTTGAGAAGCTGCGATACAGCTCGAAATCAGGTCTTATCAGGATCAAATCCGGACATAACTTCAACGCCTGCCTAACCTGCATGCCTGTCTTGATCCCTACAGCGCGCGCAGCATAAGATGAAGTAACAATAATCCCTTTTCGAAGCTCAACACTACCGGCAACAGCAAGAGGCTTCCCTTTATATAAATCAGGCTCAACAGCCTCATGAACAGAGCAATAGAATGCATTCATGTCTATATGCAAAATGACTCTACCTTGCTTGGGATAATGATGCTGAGTTGTCACCATTTAAATTCCCTCCCATTGATAAACGACCAACTATTAGAGCCATTTTCAGCATACAAAAAATTATTCTTTCAAGCAAACGTATTTTTGCGTTATGATGTCTTTACCCATACTATTATGGTATAATCCTAAATTATACATTAGCGCTTTAAAGCAAGCACAAGCACCTACACATCAAGCACCGAAGTCACTTTGCTAGCTTTTGAAGGAGGAACCCATGCCAACATCAGTCAAAATCTTCGACACAACTTTACGAGACGGTACGCAAGGAGAAGGCATCAGCTTATCCGTCGAGGACAAAATTAAAATTGCCCGCAAGCTCGATGAGCTTGGGGTTCATTATATTGAAGGCGGATGGCCGGGCAGCAACAGCAAAGATATTGAATTCTTTGAACGCGCTCGTGACATGAAGTTCACAAATGCGAAGATTACTGCATTCGGAAGCACACGGCGTAAGGATTCCATAGCTGCGGATGATATTAATCTGAACAGACTCGTAGAGTCAGGCGCTCAGGTAGCAACCATCTTCGGTAAATCATGGGACTTCCATGTCACAACAGCCATTCAAACCACACTTGAAGAAAATCTTGCCATGATCTATGATTCCGTTCTTTATTTAAAAAGTTGCGGTCTTGAAGTCATCTATGATGCCGAGCATTTCTTCGACGGTTACAAGAATAATCCCGAGTACGCCTTGCAAACAATCAAAAAAGCACAGGACGCTGGAGCTGATTGGATAGTGCTTTGTGACACCAACGGCGGCTCATTACCTGGAGAAGTAACATCTATTGTCACTACCGTTAAACAAAATGTCACTACCCCCGTTGGCATTCATGCTCATAATGATTGCGAATTAGGTGTGGCAAACAGCCTTGCTGCTGTACAAGCAGGAGCAGGACAAGTTCAAGGAACCATCAATGGTTATGGAGAACGCTGCGGTAATGCTAATCTTAGCTCCATTATCCCTAACCTTCAGTTGAAGCTTGGCTATTCGGTTATTTCAGAGGAGCAACTGCAATCATTAACGCCTGTTTCGAGATACATTAGCGAAATCGCCAACATGCATATGCCTGTTAATCAGCCTTATGTCGGGAATGCGGCATTTGCGCACAAAGGCGGTATTCACGTTTCAGCCATTCTCAAGGATGCTAGCACGTATGAGCATACGAAGCCTGAACTCGTCGGCAATAAACAACGTGTACTTGTTTCAGAGCTTGCAGGGCAAAGCAATGTGCTTGTGAAAGCTCAAGAACTGAATCTAGACTTCAATAAAGAACATCAGAAAACCAAAGAAGTCATTGAGAAAATTAAAGATCTCGAACATCAAGGCTACCAATTCGAAGGAGCCGATGCCACACTTGAGCTTTTGCTGCGCGAAGCATTCGAAGGCCTAGAAGAGATTTTCACATTAGAATCGTTCAAAATGCTTGTTGAGAAATCCGCTAATCAATCGGTCGTTTCCGAAGCCATCGTCAAAGTGAAGGTTCATGGGGAAACGATCTATACCGCGGCTGAAGGCAACGGTCCTGTAAATGCTCTTGACAATGCCTTACGTAAAGCGCTGATCCAATATTACCCTGATATTAAGAACGTCCATCTCTCCGACTATAAGGTACGTGTCCTTGATATCAAAGGTGCTACTGCCGGTAAGGTTCGCGTTCTTATGGAATCAACTGACTTCAAGACAACATGGAATACACTTGGTGTGTCCAGTAACATCATTGAAGCTAGCTGGTATGCACTCGTAGATAGTTTGCGGTATGCACTAATCGGAAGAAAACGTGTAGAGCCTGCGAACAAAGATCAACAAGAGCGCTTAGGCTTAGTAAACCATTAAGGAATAAACCTCTATCGAGCTCACTCAGTGTAGAGCGACCGCATTTAGAGGTTTTATAAGAAGACATTCAAGAAAAGCTGCAAAGAGTACGCCAACCATTGGCGCTCTCTTGCAGCTTTTTTTATTCTTTAATGAGACCCGCAATTTTCTTATCCAAATCTCTAGGTGAGAGTACATGAACGACCTCGCGAATGACCCCATTTTTATCGATTAAAAAACTGGTTGGAATTGCAACCACTCGATAGGTATCCGCATTCGTTCCTTGCTTATCTAATAACACCGGGAATGGGTATTTGTAGGTTTCCACAAACTTCGTAATGTTCTCCATTTTATCACCAGGTGTCACATTGACTGCATAGAGATCAAACTGTCCTTGATATTTGTTGTACACATTCACCAAATCTGGCGCCTCTTCCTCACATGGACCACACCATGAAGCCCAGAAATTAACGAACAAAGGCTTCTCACGAGGTCCACCAATCGTGTAGTCTTTCCCATCAAGCCCTTTTAACGTAAACGAGGGGGCCAAGAAATTCACTTTTGGCGCTTGCTCAGTAGGCATAAGCGTCTCTTTATTCTGACGCTGGGCGTTTTGATAAATCGCAAAACCAGCTAAGATAACCACCAGGGCTATCACAAACACATTTTTTTTCAAAAGCATATCCACCTCCACTCTGTCTATATTATCTCCAATTCCTCGTAAATTCCAACATCCATGGACAAACAACTCCGTCGTCCCACAGGGACGAGCTGGTTTGTCAAGGTTGACGCGAAGCAAAAGTATAAGACTATACTATTCTTTTCAACAATGAAAATCCAAAGTATGCTTTCAACTTATTTGGGAAAAGTAAACATACATCATGTTCTGAAAGGACTCTCATTATAATGACTACAAAAGCAGCCGAGGGCAAAAAAATTTCTGAAAATATATTTAAAGATAAATCTGAAAACAAATCCGAAAAGTCCAAAAACAAAAAAGGTCATATCTGGGAATACGTCGCCATTGCAACGATCCCTTTAGTTCTCGTTCTAGGTAATTCCATGCTAGTCCCTATCTTGCCTGATATGCAGGAAAAAATGGGCATATCCCGTTTCCAGAGTTCACTCGTCATCACTCTATTTTCCATCACAGCCGGACTCATCATCCCTGTATCTGGTTATTTATCAGACCGTTTCACACGTAAAGCCGTCATCATCCCTTCCTTAATCATTTACGGTTCTGCAGGCGTTCTAGCAGGCTTTGCAGCCGTTTGGAATTCCTATCCTATCCTGATAACAGCACGAGCTATACAAGGCTTAGGAGCAGCAGGGACAGCCCCTATCGCGATGGCGCTTGTAGGAGATTTATATAAGGGCGGGACCGCGAGTAAAGCGCTTGGGCTCATAGAGGCTTCTAATGGAGCTGGTAAAGTCGTAAGTCCGATATTAGGATCTTTATTAGCTTTAATCGTTTGGTTTGCGCCATTTTTTGCATTCCCAATATTCTGTGTGTTAGCACTGCTCGCAGTTATCTTTATGATTAAGGAACCGCCTAAAGAAAAGGAAGCGGAACCTCTTAAGGATTACTTGAAGCAAATTCGAAGCATTTTTCGAGAAAAAGGTCGCTGGCTCATCCCTGCGTTTTTCGCTGGCTCCATTTCGTTATTTATTCTGTTCGGCGTTCTCTTTTATTTATCCCAAATATTGGAGGAAGAGCCTTATAGGATCGAAGGTGTTCGCAAGGGACTTATTCTCGCCATCCCTTTGCTTGGTATGGTCATTACCTCCTATACTACCGGTGCTAAAATCAAAGAGAACGTCATATTGATGCGCTGGTTAATGAACATTGGACTCATCATGATGACCGTTTCGCTAGCATTAGCCATCTTCCTAAATACCAATCTCTACATATTTATTGGTTTACTTACACTAAGTGGTATAGGCACTGGTCTGCTGCTTCCTTGCTTAAATACACTGATTACCGGTTCTGTAGAACGTGAACAGCGTGGAATGATAACCTCGTTGTACAATAGTCTCCGTTTCATTGGTGTAGCGTGCGGTCCACCACTTTTCGGATGGCTCATGAACATTTCGGACAAAGCCATATTCATCACCGTATCTTCCTTAGCACTTCTTATGCTTGCACTCGTGTTCTTCTTTATTAAACCTAAAGGGGAAATGAATAAAAAAGCATGATATACTAACCTCATTCTAACATGCGCATTGATTAGGAGGGGGATAGATGGTGAATGTATGTATAACTGAAGAGCTCTACAAAGGCCTAATCTCCCACAGCTTACAACGACTTCCTGAAGAAGCATGCGGCTTCATTCTCGGTGGACAAGCCCATGGAAAGAAACAAGAACTGCAAGCGAATACCTTCATTCCTTTACGTAATATCGCAAGTAACCCACGAAATCGGTTTGAAATAAGTCCCGTAGAGATGCTCCCTTATATTATGAACAGCAATAACCCCGTGATCGGTCTTTTCCATTCGCACCCAACGGCTCCTCCTGTTCCTTCAGAGCAGGATCTACAAACACTCTGGCATTCGATTCCTACCTATTGGATCTTATCCTTTCAGCAATTGCAACACCCCGAACTACAGCTTTACCAAATAAAAAAAGCCCCCCAGACCTCATATCACAAACTTGCGTTTGTCATCGGTCAGTGATGGCTTAATAAGGCGTACAAATCACCTAAGGTATCTACATTTCTTGATTTTATTTCCTCCATGAATCTAGACCACAGCTGCGCAGTCATAAGGGAATCCTCAAGTGCATGGTGACGATTCGTTACCGGAATATCATAGGCATGAAGCAGAGAGTCCAAGCTCAAATTTTTCCTCTTCGGCATTAGCCATTTGGCAATCATCATAGTATCGAGAACACGATGTGATAAGCTCACTTTAGACGTGCGCCATAGGGCCGAATTCAAGAAGTTTTTATCATGCCCGGTTGCATGAGCAACCAGTATTCTTTGCCCAACATACTCCAAGAAGTCACTTAACACTCCTATTAATTCAGGCGCGTCAGCGGCCATTTCGTTCGTAATACCCGTTAGGTCCACAATCTCTTCCGGAATCTTACGTTTTGGATTTACCATGCTGTAGAACGTATGATTACTTTGCACTTCACCGCCAATGACAGAGACGCCTCCGAATGAAATAATTTCATCACCGTTATAAGGAGAGAAGCCCGTCGTTTCCAAATCAAAAACAACGATTTCCATTGAGTGAAGCGGTATTTCAAAGAGGGAATCTTTCCTTTGCTCCTTCAACATGGAACGAATAAAAGCCATCTGTTGAGCACTTTGCACATCAAACATGGACGTAAGCGCTGGTGTAAGACCACCCATTTTGTACAAATGCCACATTCGCCCAGCCGGACGCATATCTTTCATCTCGAATCACCTCTCCTCTATCCAATGAAAAATGAAACTTAGCTTCCATTATTTCTAACCTTTTTCTGTCTCTATGTGTGACTCGATTGATTTTCTAACATACTTTTGTAACTCCATCCCAGTACGCAGGCATTGTTTTAATTCTTGCTTTATCTCTTTGGTCAACTGTTCAGCGTTTAGCTTGCCTCTTGTCGCGTACATCTCACCATCAAGCTGATAAGGTGTCAAATCTCTAAGCTTAAGCGCAACTCCAAAAGCAGCCTGCCATTCCACTGCTAATTGCTTAGGGATGAAGGAAGTTTCCTGCAGCAATCTAATTCTCTCCAACGTAGATGAGTGCATAATCCCTGCTTGGATAGCAAGAAGTCGAATCCCATTTACAATAGGAATATAGGCGCCATATTTAATGTCAAACCCACCTGCATCTTCTCCATACCTCTCTCTAATCAGATGTCCGAATACGCCCAATGTTATTCTGTGATGGAGAGTATTAGATAACAAATACTTCAAGATACTCGGATGTTCCTGAACATAAGCAAGAAACTCGCCTTTGAGCCGATCTACCATAGCTTTAGAACCGAAGATACAGCGCATGTCAGCAAGGATGAGTAAATAACGAACATTCTCCCAATCCGGCTCCATAAACCATGCTGTCATCATCTCGATATACATGGACAACGGCTTTCGCCATTGCTTGTTACTTGAAATCACATTGCCTTCACAAGGCGGATAGCCTAAAATATCCAACCCGCGAAGGATACACTGTACAAGTTTAATAAAATAGATATCTAATTCTTCCTCTGTATGATCTTCACTTTCTTCATAAATAAGTCCGTTATCTTGATCACTCCAAAGTGTTTGTTCACGTCTCCCTCCACTGCCAAACAATATAAATGCATAAGGAACAGGCGGTTTCCCGAACCCTTCATCCTCCAACATATGTTCAGCCAGTTCTATCGTTCTGTGAATGAAGGCATCGTGTATTTGATTCACTTTTCGCCCAATTTCAGGTGAATGAGAGAAAAGGAGATGCTCCCGAATCATCTCATGCACCTGATCTCTGGTTATTCGCATCTCATCGAACTGTTCCGATTGATAAATGCGTTCCAGGATCTGTTCCATTGAGAGATGATTCATGTTGCATCCCCTTTGCTCTAGTAGAAAGTGTATGTGGTATTAAACGGACACGCCGTTTTGAGCTGCTTTTTTCATTTGTTCTGGATATCCATAAGAACCGTGTTCAGACAAATCCAGACCGATAATTTCTTCTTCTTCTGTAACACGAAGACCAATTGTAGCTTTCAGTATACCTAAGATAATGAAGGAAAGAACAAGTACGAATACAAATGCTCCAGCTAAACCTAGTGCTTGAATGCCCAATTGGTGTAAACCACCGCCGTAGAACAATCCTGCACCACCAACACCAACCTTCGCTGAAAGCTCAGGTGTTGCGAACAAACCAGTGGAAAGAGTACCCCAAATACCTGCGATACCATGAACGGAGAAAGCATAGATCGGATCGTCGATGCCAGCTCTTTCAAACCATTGTGCTGTGAAGAATGTAACAATACCAGCTACCGCACCAATGACGATGGCAGCCCAAGTATCTACGAATGCACAAGCTGCTGTAATCGCAACAAGCGCTGCAAGAACACCGTTTAACATACTAGGAATATCTGCTTTACCGAAGTACATCCAAGAAATGATAAGAGCCGCAACTCCACCTGCCGCAGCAGCCATGTTCGTTGTCAGAGCAATATAACCAAAGAACCCATCACCCATTGCACTTAGTGTACTACCTGGGTTGAAACCGAACCAACCAATCCAAAGAATGATAACACCGAGGACAGACAGTACTTGGTTGTGACCAGGAATCAAGTTTGGCGTTTTATCTTTATTATATTTACCAATACGAGGTTTTAACAAGATGGTAGCTACAAGCGCTGCAGTTGCACCTTGTAAGTGAACAACCGTGGAACCCGCGAAATCTTGCATACCAAGTTTGCTCAACCAGCCGCCGCCCCATACCCAGTGAGCAACAATTGGATAAATCACGACTGTAAACAAAATTCCGAAGATGAAGTAAACTGGAAGTTTCGCTCTTTCAGCAAATCCCCCCCATGCAATTGCTAAAGATACACCTGCGAAAGCTAATTGAAACAAGAATTTAATCCCAATAGGTACATCCGAGAAAGAAAGGGATCCAAATGCCGCTGCCGCTTGATCTTCTAAACCTGTAACGAAGAACCCTGTCGTTCCGAAGAAAGCATTTCCGTCACCGAAGGCGAAACCGAAACCTACAGCCCAGAAAGCGATGGCGCATAAGCCAAAAGTTAAAATTGTTTTACCGGCTACGTGACCGGCATTTTTCATTCTAGTAGACCCCGCTTCTAATAAAGCAAAACCAGCTTGCATGAAGATGACCAGAATAGCTGCTAACATAACCCAAACGGCATCGATTGCACTTTGAAGTTGGGGTACTGTCGCTTCATCTGCAGCAAAAGCGAGAGTAGGGAACAATAATGCCATAACGCCGAAAGCTAACAACAACTTCTTAACCATACGACCACTTCCTTTTTAATGTTATATTAAGTAACATGTAATGAAACTCTTAATGTCATTATATACAGGTTAAATGGGTTTGACAATAGGATTTTCTTTAAAAAATTGAAAAAAGCGAAAAATAACCTCACATAGAACAGGCATAATTCGTGTTTTCATTCATAGATCGAGCAAAATGTTACAATTCCTCTCCTAAAATCAATGTCAGGTTTGAAAAGTATTACGTTTGACTGTACGGTTTGTAATCAGGTATCATTACTATATAGAAGAATTCCTACATAACATTGGAGTAGAGGTGAACTTATTATGGGAAAAGAGAAGCTTTATAAAATCGGGGAACTAGCCAAACTTGCCGATGTCAGTTCTCGAACCATTGATTACTACACCAAGTTAAACTTGATTGAACCCGAGACGAGATCAGATACGAATTACCGCCTTTATAGTGATGAAACTTTGACTCGACTTAAACGTATTGAATCTATGAAGAACGAGAAATATACCTTAGAGGAAATCAAAGCGAATTTACAACAATGGAGTAAAGTGTCGCCAGATGATACAGTGAGAGATAAGCTGACATCTATCCAGATTCATCTAGAGCAGTTAATGAAAGAAGCTAAAGAGCTGGGACCTATCATCCAACAGTTGAAACCAAATCAAATGAAGAAGCTTTCCCGCATACTTACGCAGCCAACCGCGGCCTGTATTGAAGCGCTAATCGTTCTTCTAGGTAAAAATCCGTTCTCATAACGAAATACGGAGGAATGTCAAATGTTCTTTTTTCATCCCATGGATTTTCTCATTATTATTGCATTCGGACTTTCGTTGTGGGCCTCGTTTCGAGTTCGGGGAACATTTAACAAATGGTCCAAAGTTCCGATTTACTCAGGAATGACGGGAGCTCAGGCGGCAAGACGCATGCTTGATGCCAACGGACTGTATGATGTCCCTGTTGAAGCAGTACCCGGAACCCTGTCAGATCACTATGATCCGATAGCCAGAGTAGTACGTTTATCTGAACCAGTCTACTACCAAAGCTCCATATCTGCTGTCGCTGTTGCCTGTCACGAGGTAGGCCATGCCATTCAACACCAAGTTCACTATCCAATGCTTGTCGCAAGGCACCGCATGTTCCCAGTTGTTAATTTCGCTTCTGGTGTAGCTCCTTTGCTCATACTAGCCGGCTTCTTCTTCCAACAGATCCCATGGCTACTCGGTCTTGGTATTATCTTTTTCGCAGCAGCCGTTGCTTTTCAATTAGTTACACTGCCAGTAGAGTTTAACGCTAGCTCAAGAGCCAGAGATTTAATGATCGCCGAGGGCTTCATTTCTAATGAAGAAGAACGCGGGGTAGCCAAGGTATTGAATGCAGCCGCTCTTACTTACGTTGCAGCCGCATTAATCTCCGTTCTTGAACTTCTGAAATATATCATGATCTTTAATGGCCGTAATAGTGACGATTAAACATAAAAGCTCATCTTGTGGGTGTCAATCACACACACAAGATGAGCTTTTTTTCATTGAAAATAATCACATAGAAACCGTCTGAACACTTCAGCCACCAAGGGTAGCTTTTCACCTTTTCGGCAAATTAAACCGACAGTTCTAGTGACTACAGGATCAGTCACACGAATTTTGACTGGCTGCATTTGACCACTTTCCATTAAAGCCATGGAAGGAAGTAAGCTCACCCCCATACCCGCGGCTACTAACCCCCGAATGGTATCTGTTTCTTCACCTTCGAACTCAATCTTCGGAACGAAGCCCGCTTTCAAGCAAGCCTCCATCACAATCGTACGCAGCGTATATTCTTCACTAAACATAACGAATGGCTCATTCTTTAACTGCTCCAGTCGTAAGGATGTGTAATCCGCAAGGATATGGTTGGAGGGAATTATCGCATACAGCTCTTCGGTTAACAAAATTTCACCCGAAACATGTTCATGAGATTCTGGAAATGGCGAAATGAAAGCCAGATCTATCTCTCCCTTAGAGACATCTCGGATTAAGGACGTATAAGTCCCTTGACGGAGCCTGAATTTAACGTTAGGGTGATCTTTTTTAAAAGCTGCAACGACAGCAGGGAGCAAATTGATGACTAGGCTATGTGGAAACCCAATGCGAATTTCCCCGGCTTCCGGGTCAAGAAATTCATGTATTTCGCCAACAGCGCGTTCCAAGTCTGTCAATATCCCCTCGACTCGGCTTAAGAATAAATGACCTACAGAGGTGAGATGAAGATTACGACCTTTTTGCACAAACAAATTAATGCCCAGTTCTTCCTCCAAAAGATGAATCTGCCGGCTAACAGCCGACTGTGCAACATGCATTTCTTCTGCTGCTTGGGTCACATGCTGCTTTCTTGCTACTTTTACAAAGTACTGCAATTGTCTTAATTCCACTTGGATAAATCCCCCGACTTTTCTTACGTGATTACGAGCTTACAAAATCTTTAAACATTTTAAATTATAGCCTTACAGTAACGATTGGACAACCTAAGTTCAAAAAGCTTATAATAAATAAGTTGTTATTTAGCATGGAAATTAAAGGAGGAAACAGTTCATATGGCACAAGAACGTACTGGTGTTGCTACCATTAAAGGCAATCCGATTACTTTGGTAGGACCTGAAATTAAAGTGGGTGACAAAGCACCTAACTTCACAGTTAACAAAGATTTGATGACTCAAGTTTCCCTCGCAGATTATGCTGGTAAAGTAAAGCTGATCAGCGTTGTTCCATCTTTGGATACAGGCGTTTGTGACGCACAAACTCGCCGCTTCAATGAAGAAGCAGCAGGTCTAGGCGACAATGTTGCTGTTCTTACAATCAGTGTTGATCTTCCTTTTGCACAATCCCGCTGGTGTGGTGCGGCAGGTATTGACAAAGTGATCACTTTGTCCGATTACAAAACAAAATCCTTCGGCGAAGCTTATGGCGTATTGATCAAAGAGCTTCAACTTGATATGCGTTCCATTTTCGTTATCGATGCGAATGATACCGTTCAATACGTTGAGTACCTTGGCGAAATGACGGCTCACCCTAATTATGAAACAGCCGTAGAAGCTGTCAAAAAATTAGTTTAATACGCACAAAATAAAACAGCAAGGAGGCCTAGCTTCCCTGCTGTTTTTGTTTCTTATTAGCGATAAAACTTTCATCTAACCGCGGTCTCTCATCTTTGAATAGCCGCGATAAGAGTTTTCTCATCCTTCAATCTTATATGAAGCAAGTTTTCTGTCTAATTGTTTATAAATATCTATAATAGTACGGTAATTGGAACCTAAATCCCCCATTGAGCCTCGGGATGCTGAATAAATGTCTACCGCGGTTTTCACGGGATTAATCCCAAATAGCGTTAACGTTACATCCTGTGTTCGTCCAGTCACTGTTTTACGTTCCGCGAGAATCTCACCTACATTTTGAACTTCGTGGAGAAGTTTATAGCCCGGCGTTTTTTTCAGAACGGCAGTGACTTCTTCCCATACTTGTTCTTTAGGAAGCTTGTAATATCTTGTTTTAAGCAAAGGATCTTTGGCTTTATCTCCGGTCGTTTCATGACTGCGAAGTAATCCGATTAAAGTTCTCTTAAGCAAAAGCCTTTTCCCCCTTCAATGAAGTACATATAGACCACTTGCCATTTCTACACTGCTCTCTATCTTACCATTGTTTAGGCTTAAGAAAAAGAGGGGAAATATAAATCGGAGGATTGCTCCCCCGATTTTCCATTTCTATTCCATATTTTATTAGCCAAAAAATGTGGTGTAAAGTAAGTAAGCATTCAAGCCGGCAATCAAAATAGCCACAAACCAACTTAGGACAATCATCCACTTTGGCGTTACAAGCTCCCCCATCTTCTTTCGGTCCGAAGTAAATGTAACAAGCGGAATAACTGCAAAGGAAAGCTGCAAGGATAATATTACCTGACTGAGAACGAGTAAATCTGTCGCGCCGCTCTCTCCATAAATACCAATGACAATGACCGCGGGCACGATCGCGATTAATCGCGTAATTAATCGTCGCAACCAAGGAGTGAGTCGAATGTTAAGGAAGCCCTCCATCACAATCTGACCGGCCAATGTACCTGTAAGTGTAGAATTTTGTCCTGAAGCTAGCAGCGCAACTGCAAATAGAATACTCGCGGCACCTGTGCCCAGCATTGGCCCCAAAAGGTGATAAGCATCTTGTATTTCCGCTACTTCTTTACCTGCCGAATGAAAGGCTGCTGCAGAAAGAATGAGTATCGCGGCATTGACGAACAAAGCCAGCATTAAAGCTACAGTCGAATCGATTGTGGCGAATTTAATCGCTTCACGTTTACCTTCTACCGTTGGCTCGATTTTGCGTGTTTGTACGATAGAGGAATGCAAATATAAATTATGAGGCATGACAGTTGCTCCCAGAATACCAAGGGCGATATATAACATAGCTGGGTTCGTTACAATTTCCGTTCTAGGAATAAAACCAACGGCAACAGCAGCAAAATCAGGTCTTGAGAAAATAAGTTCCATCACGAAGCAAACCGTAATAAGAGCGATTAGACTAATAACCATGGCTTCGATGTATCGAAATCCTTTTTTTTGCAGCATAAGGACCAAAAGAACATCTAACGAAGTAAGAATGACTCCATAAATAAGCGGTAGACCGAACAATAACTGTAAGGCAATCGCTGCACCAATAACTTCTGCCAGGTCACATGCCGCAATAGCTAGTTCACATAAAAACCATAGCCCGAATGAAACAGGCTTACTATAATGATCACGACAAGCTTGCGCTAAGTCTCGACCTGTAACAATTCCTAGGCGGCCAGACAAAGCTTGCAGCAGAATCGCCATTAAATTTGATATTAAAATAACAGAAAGCAATGTATATCCGAATTGAGAACCACCTGCTAAATCAGTCGCCCAATTTCCCGGATCCATATACCCTACGGCTACGAGATAGCCCGGACCTACAAAAGCGAGCAGTTTACGGAAAAAACCCGCTTTCTTTGGAACGCGCATACTATGATGGACTTCAGGCAGACTAGGCATTGATGAGTTGCCTTTCCATCCAGTGGACTCTTTCTCTGGTTTTTTATATGCTATACCCATCTGATTACCTCTTCTTTCGTAAGACCAATAATGTTGTTCAAAGGAAACTTTATTCACGATTATACTATATGCCCCTATCTTATGCTATAGGTAAACTATCATGTGCATATAAAAAACATTTTCCCTTAGGAAAGTTTTAACAAGGAGGTATTCAACGATCATGCTGATTCGTCCAGTTGAAAGCGATACAGATATTAGGAAGGCTTATGAGATCGAGACTACTGTTTTCTCAAAGGAGGCGGCTGCCTCATTAGAAGCTTTTCAGATGAGAAAGCATGTATTTGGAGCCTATTTTCTTGTGGCAGAAAATGAGCTAGACCATCAAATTATCGGCGTAACCAATAGCGTAAAGATACATAATAACGAATTAGCTGATGATAGCATCAAGCAAGAGACACAGCACGCTGAGGAAGGACAATATCTCTGTGTGTTGACTATAGCCGTTCACCCGTCCTACCAACGGCGCGGGGTTGCCACTGAACTTCTGAAACGTATCATCGAAATAGCCAGAAAAGATGATTTGAAGGGTATTGTTTTAATGTGTGAAGAGCATTTAATTTCATTCTACGAAAAAAATGGATTTCTTTATGTAGCTCCCTCCACTTCTCAGCATGCTGGCATCCAGTGGCATGAAATGAATTTAATCTGGAAATAAATATCGCCGTAAGCAGGATTTCCGTTATATCGTGCGAATATATTAACTAATAATCTTTGTATATTTATTAAACAAACAAAGAATATAGAGGAAACTAATTATTTAACAACAACTTAACCAACAAAGGGTGAATCTTCGTGTCGTATTTCATGGGCTTAGATTTAGGAACTTCTGCAGTTAAATGCATTCTTGTGGATGACTCTGGCCAGGTGATTGGCAGCCATAGCGTTGAATATCCGCTTCAGCAGCCCCATCCGGGATGGGCAGAGCAGCATCCAGAGGATTGGTGGAACGCCACAGTCCAGGGTATCCGCGCTCTTTTGGAGAAAACAAGCGTCGCTGGCGAAGCCGTCGCTGGTATTGGCTTCTCCGGCCAGATGCACGGGTCGGTATTCCTGGACGAGGCGCAGCAGGTCATCCGGCCTGCGCTGCTTTGGTGTGACCAGCGCACCGCGGAGCAGTGCGCTTACATTGAGTCGACCGTCGGCGAAGCCGAACTTGGACGACTAACGGGCAACCGGGCGCTAACCGGCTTCACCGCGCCCAAGGTCATTTGGCTCCGGCAGCATGAGCCGGAGCACTACGCGCGCGTTCGGCATCTGCTGCTGCCGAAGGACTACGTCAGGCTGCGCCTGACGGGAGCGTTCGGCATGGACATGGCCGACGCAAGCGGCACCCTGCTGCTGGACGTCGCCCACCGCAGCTGGTCACAGACCGTCACTGAGCGGCTGGACATTCCTATGGAATGGCTGCCGCCGCTCTATGAGTCCGGCGACGTGGCCGGACACCTGCTGCCTGAAGCGGCCAGTCTAACCGGCCTAGCCGCAGGCACCAAGGTCGTCGCTGGTGGCGGCGACCAAGCATGCGGCGCCGTAGGTGTTGGCGTCGTACGCCAAGGCATCGCCTCTGTGGCGCTCGGCACGTCCGGTGTCGTCTTCGTTCACGACGACACCTACCAAGTAGATGAAGCTTATCGGCTTCATTCCTTCTGTCATGGTGTGCCTGGCAAGTGGCACCGCATGGGGGTCATGCTGGCCGCTGGCGGCTCGTTCCAGTGGTGGCGCAACCACTTCGCGCACGAGGAGCTTGAGCGTGCGCAGCAGGAAGGCAAAGACGTCTACGAGATCCTGACGTCTGCAGCGGCCACAGCTCCCATCGGGAGCGAAGGCTTGCTATTCCTGCCTTACTTATCCGGAGAGCGGACACCGCACCCTGATCCGAAGGCTCGAGGCGCCTTCATCGGTCTAAACCTACGGCATCAGAAAGCACATCTCACTCGTGCTGTTCTCGAAGGCATTACCTTCGGGCTTCGCGACTCACTGCAACTAATCCGAGAGTCTGGCATTGAAGTCACCGAACTTCGCGTGAATGGCGGCGGTGCCAGAAGTCCGTTCTGGCGTCAAATGATTGCTGACATCTTCGGTATCCCTGTGGTTACTGTTAATTCCACAGACGGCCCTGCGTATGGCGCTGCAATTATGGCTGCTTCCGGCGTACTGCAAGAGGATATTACTACACTCTGTGAGAAATGGATTCATATTACCGATCGCGTAGAACCAAATGTTGATAATCAGAAACAGTATGAAGCCTACTATCAAATATATCGCGGTCTTTATGGAACTCTTCAGAATACATTCCATCAACTAAGTGATTTGGCTGGTCATTGAAAATAATTAAAAAGAGGTTGAATCAGGAATCTACCTGATCAACCTCTTTTTAATACAAAAAAACCCGCCTATGCCGTCCGGTTTTGGTGCTTCAAACCCGCTCTCGCAGGTGGGTGTCCGCAGAGGTGTATTTGAGGTCCCCTTTCGAGGGCATGTCAGCCACACTTCAATGTAGGTCTCCCTAGAAACAGTCATTGGTTTAAAACAACTTAAAACCGTTACGAACATCGCAGGATTCTTTTGTAGTTCTTATTATAGTGCCGTACCGGTTGATTATCAACTGGTAGGTTTAGTCTCTAGTCTTTTCATTCTCATCTTTTTTATGCAAGCTAACTTCTTTCTTACTTTCTTCTTCACCTTCAGTTACAGCTTCAGCGTCACTTTGTGCTTCCTCTTCTTGCGCTTCAGCCAACCTTTGTTGCTCCTTCTCTTCTAGTTCTTGCTGCTTCGTTTGGAGTTTGGTGAAGCTGCGGTTAAACTGCCAGAACGAGAAGGTCGCCATAATACTTCCCATAAAGAAAACGACCAGGAAGAAATTAAATTTGGTCAAACAAATGTAAAGGATGGCTCCGTTGCAAAGCAGCAGAACAATCGAATTGATTGGATTACCTATGGTAATCAATACAGCATTCTTCAAAATTTGTAAAACCTTCATATGCAAATGAACCATAATCGAGAAGAAATTGAACATAGAAATGATAATAATGACCGTGAAAGCGATAAACAATACGGCCAATAGTTTCAGCGAACTCCCCTGCTTCAAATAAAAGAAGTAGTTCACCGCAATGATAACGAAAATGATTACGAAGAAAATACCACCTACCATGCTCTGCAGGTAGTTTTCTTTATATCCACGGAAATATGTTTTCAAAAGTGGTACATCTTCTTCTCCTGTTACCCATTTCCGAGCCACAGCAAACATCGCGGAAGTTGCAGGAAATAAAGTAAACGGTGCCAAAATGGCGATAATGGGCAGTGATGCCTTCAATGCATCAACGGATGGACTCACCAAGCCCATAAAAGCAAAAAAGAAAACCGGAATCGAACATAGCATCCAAAGCAGATTAATGACCGACAAACGCATAATCCACTCCGATATTCTGTACAGTCCTCCCATAACTCCTCTAAACTCCAAAACAGCTTCCTCCTTAGCGTTTCCTTACGGAAACTTTCTACGTTGATTGTTAAAACGCATACATCTTAAGTTGTCTTACTTTTACATTGGTTTAATTATAGCCTATTTTTCAACATATAGGTAGATGTCTAGTCGTTCTAGGTGCTTTTACATAGTATAGTATTGTCAATAAGAACTACCCCCAAATATTTTTCAGGAGGTTGATACTATGTCTCATCCAGTTGGAACATCCGCAGGTGCCATTTTGGTTCTCTTCATCTTGCTCGTAATAATAACTAGTTCTTTCGTAATTTAAACCATATACCCATGGTAAAAAGGCGAAGATCCTTCTGGATCTCCGCCTTTCTTTTTTTGGGGTTATTCCCCTTATTTATTCACTAATGTATCTTCGCTCTTACGAGGAGCTCTTGAACGATCGCGGTTCCCGGAGTTGTTGCTTCCGTACTCACGGTTTCTGGAAGATGAACTGCTTCCACCTTCTCTGTTTGAACCATAATCTCTGCTATCTTTACGCGGGTAACGGGAGTTCGAGCTGCTGCTGGAACCAGCACCAGAGCTGTATCCGCCACCTTGACGACGATCTCCTGATCCTGAACTTGAGCCGTAGCCACCGCCAACTCGTCTACCTGAGCTGCGTACATCGAATTTTTTCTTTCTTGCACGAATCGGATCTTCTGGTGTTAACTCAATATTCGTTTCCTTTTTGTCGCCTGTCAGAAGCTTCATAGCTGCAGCAAGGAGATTAACGGAATCATATTGCTCTAACATTTGAATAGCTAGGCCTTTGAATTCTGCTTGTGTATCATTTTGAAGCACATCAAGAATACGCTCAGCTGTCATTTTTTGTTTACCTTCAATGGCTTCAGCCAAGCTAGGTAAAGGTTTTTTGTTAATTTTGTGGCGTGTAACTTTCTCGATAAAGTGCAGGTGATCGATCTCTCTAGGTGTTACGAAAGTCCAAGCTGTACCTTCTTTACCAGCGCGGCCTGTACGACCGATACGGTGAACATAGCTTTCTGGATCTTGCGGAAGGTCAAAGTTAATTACATGAGTAACGCCGGATACATCTAGACCACGCGCAGCAACGTCTGTTGCTACAAGGACATCAATGCTGCCGTCACGGAATTTTCTCATAACATTATCACGTTGATTTTGGGACAAGTCACCATGAAGACCTTCAGCTGCATAGCCTCTTTTTTGAAGAGCTTCTGCCAATTCATCAACCCGACGTTTTGTACGACCGAAGATGATTGCAAGATCAGGAGCTTCCATGTCGATCAAACGGCTAAGCGCTTCGAATTTTTGTTTTTCATGCAATTCGATATAAGCTTGGTCAATCAATGGAGCACTAACTTGTTTCGGGATAACCGATACGTGCTCAGGGTTACGAAGAAACTGTTGTGCCAATTTTTGAATATTGGTTGGCATTGTTGCAGAGAACAACATCGTGTGACGCTCTTCTGGAACCAATTTCAAAATGGACTGGATATCATCCATGAAGCCCATGTCGAGCATTTCATCCGCTTCATCCAAAACCACTGTTTGCACATCGTCTAATTTGATTGTTTTACGGTTAATATGGTCAAGTAGACGTCCCGGTGTACCGATAATGATTTGCGGTTTTTTCTTCAATGCACGAATTTGTTTAACGATATCCTGTCCACCATAGATGGGCAAGGAACGAATGCCTTTGAAACGACCGAGTTTCTCAATCTCTTCCGCAACCTGGATGGCAAGTTCCCGTGTAGGACACATGATAAGAGCAGAAATGCGCTCTTCTTTCATATTGATTTTGTGAATAAGCGGAATACCGAAAGCAGCTGTTTTACCTGTTCCTGTTTGCGCTTGCCCGATTAAATCCCGGCCTTCCATAGCCAAAGGAATCGTTTTTTCTTGGATCGGTGTGGACTCTTCAAAGCCCATCTCCGTAATCGCGCGTAAAATCGTTGGCTCTAAACCAAACTCTTGAAATGTTTTCAAATATATTCAATCTCCTTTTGTACAGGGCAGGCTAATGCCTTGTATCTTTTTTACCCTTAAGTACGACTTCCTATCCGTGTCTATAGTTTTATTGGTGGAATACACTTTCGATTTAACATCTTCCATGATCCAACTGGCCGCCCTTAAGAACATCTAAAATATTATAGCACAAGTCATACACACATTTCCAGTAGCGTCTTACATAATGAGAACGAAACCTAACGCATAAGCTAAACGTATTACAAGGTAGAACAATAAACGGAATAGAGGAGAGTTTTCAATGTCCATATTTAAACGAGTCAGCAGCATCCTGCGTAGTCAAAAACAAGAACCAACAACAACACCTATAGGTAATCCACTTGAAGATGCCCGAGTCGGGGATATTGTTAATGTAGACTTAGAGGAGTACGTTGTTTCCGGAAAGGTCATTTATTTTGACCGCGGGTTTGCTCCACATCGCTACGCTTATTATTTACAAAGCGGCAAAAATATTCAGTGTTTGATTGTGGAAAAAGGGCGAACCTATGACTGTTTCCTTTGCAGCTTTGTTGAAGGCGCATTAGATGACCCGAATGATGTCCCTACTCGTTTGGAGCTTGACGAAGATGTTACCTTCGAATTGGAGTTTCATCGCAATGATGTCACTCGGACTGAAGGAAACACCGACTTCCGCAGTGGAGATGATATCATCTTTTGGAGATATTTTGGACCGGACCGTAGATTCTTCTTCCTCCAATGGCAGGATGGCAAATTTATTGCTCTTGAAGGAGAGCGCACACCGGGCAATCAGATTAAATTTTTGAAATCGACGCCCTAGACAACCTATGTTATCATTAGAAATGTTTGGAAAGGAGGGACTACTGAAAAGTGAAAAGATGGACTTCATGGGTTTCTTTCTTATTGATCATCGCCCTTCTTACCGCGTGTGGCGCTGATGCCGGACGTTATATCAAAGATCAATATCCGTTAGTTAGTGTTGACGGCAAAGGAAGCAATCTCTCCAAGGTTTATTTAGTTGAAAACAAAAATGTCCCTGCCGTAGCAGCTGAACTAGCAGCAAAAGAGTCACCGAAAGAAAAGAGCAAGGAATCTGACGATCAAATGTTCCTTGTTTATAATGATAAGGTCATTAACGTCCAAAAGGATCCTAGCGATAGTAAAAACACCCTTGTTCAGATCGATAGTATTGAATATGCCAAATCACATTACGACTCCTCGTTCTTGCAAGGTTATTTGACTGCCACCCTGCTTCAGTCCTTATTCGGTGGGGGATGGTTCAACAGTAAACGGCCTTACGACTATAAAGGCTATACCCGGACACCAACTTATAACACAGGTGGCGGTAAGGCCACTACTCCAACTACGGATGTATCAAAGGATAAGAAACCAACAACTTCTGATCGAACGGGCACCTTCAAAGGCGGTACAGGCACCCCAAGCTCAGGAAGCGGCTCCACAACACGTAGAAACGACGGTTCAACACCCAATAAGGTAACTAAGCCATCCACTAGTAAGCCAAGTACATCTAAGAAAACAGGCTCCTTCAAGAGACGTTAATCACTACTTCTATAAAAGCTGTTGTCCATGAATTGGACACAGCTTTTTTTCATCATTAAAGGTTTACCTTATTTTCCATTAAAGTCCATTTAATTGACCGAAGGTAAATTATGATTGAAGTTTTAGAAGAATGAATTATACTTGCTTTATGCTGCATACTATTTTAGAGGTGATTTGTTTTGAAAAAGGCGCTAGACGCTTTCATTATTCTAGTTGGCGCACTGCTTGTCGCGGTCGGCTTCAACATGTTCCTCATTCCTCACCAACTGCTTAGCGGCGGGGTTTCTGGATTTGCCATGATTATTGGTTATTTCACGAATTTTAACATTGGTTTCTTGTATTTATTGTTTAACCTGCCATTAATGATTTGGGGATTGGTTTCAATTGGACGTAGATTTATTATGATCAGTGTAGCGTCGGTCATATTAACGGCATGGTTGATGCAAATTATACCAACAAGCTATGTTGCGCAGGAACCCATTCTTGGTGCAGTTTTTGGGGGAGTACTCATTGGAATAGGAAGCGGTATCACCTTAAGAATAGGTGGCTCAAGTGGAGGCTTTGATATCGTCGGCTTGATTTTGACTCGAAAATTTGATTTCCCTCTCGGAACCCTTCTTTCATCCATGAACGGTCTGGTCATTGTTGCACTAGGCTATTTCAAGCAAAATTGGGATCTTGCTCTTTGCTCGATGCTTGCCATCTATATTAGTGGCAAAGTTGTAGATTCTATACATATTCGCCATGTCAAAGTGACAGCGTTCATTGTAACCAAACAAAAGGAAGAGTTGCTTAACGAGCTGCTTCTACTCCCTAGAGGCGTAACTTTAGTTAAGACGGAAGGCGCTTATACGAAACAGCAGCATGATATGTTAATGACCGTCACCACGCGCTATGAACTCGCAGAATTAAAGCGAATTATTAAGAAGATAGACCCGAAAGCATTCGTGAATATCGTTGAAACCGTTGGTGTCGTTGGCGAATTCCGCAAGCTTAAGTAATTAATCGTGCAATCCGCCTCTTTATTCCAAGTTGAATTGTGTTATAATGATAATAATTTCATATAGTTCTGGTTTCATCGTGAGTGGTTCAGGCGTAGTTCTTATTCTAATCTTTTGATTGGAAGGGTGATGCTTGTGGAGACAGTCAAATTATCCAGGATTGTAATGAAATTAACACCCGAGTTGTACCCCTTCTTAACCAGCTATGAGCTGGACTCCGAGATCGTCCTCCGGTTTGGCATTGAGGCGCTCGAAGCAGAAGATGTCATGGAAATTATTCAGTTCAGCATTTCGGAACATCATAAAGACGCCCTTTATCATTAAGGGGCGTCTTTTTCTGCTCAGCTATCGCTTTATTCATACAATATTATTGAGTTTGTAATAATTAGGGTATATAGGTTATGATAAGAACATGATATAATAGTACTAAGATAAACTAATGGAGGTGTCTGGAATGGGAGCATTATCTCCTTGGCACATCATCTTAATTGCAATTGTCGCCCTTCTTTTGTTTGGGCCTAATAAACTGCCTGAACTTGGTAGAGGTTTTGGCAAAATGTTTCGTGAATTTAAAGATGCAACGAATGGAAATGGCGGTAATACAGCTACTGATGATCAGCCTGTACCGGTCCGTAAAGAGATTAATCCTGCAGAGGTCACGAATACCGAATCAGGACAAGTTCAGAAATAAGTCCAAACACCCGGCTAATTTTGCTACCGGGTGTTTTTATTTATCATTAGCTTCTTCTACGCATTACGGCTTGTGTACCGAAAAACATAACTGCGGCTATTGCCGAAATGACTGACGCAAACACATACATGCTCGCGCCTCCCCACTGCTCACTCAACCATCCGCCCACCGAACCACCGATAATACCGGCAAGCCCCATGAAAACCATCGCAAGAATGGATTGACCCGTTGAGCCAAATTGCTCGGGAAGCAGACGCACAACATACTGTACCGCAACGATCCAAAGAACAGCAAAGGTGAGCATATGTGTCGTCTGCAAACCAATTAGTACCCAAGGATCGCTGAATAACGTGTAGAGCAACCAACGTATCATATATAAGACCGAAACAAGACCTAAGATGGTAAGTTCGTGATAGCGATGAATGTACCGATTGATATAGGCAAATACCGGAATTTCGGTGCATGCCGCAATGGCCCAAGCCCAGCTGACCATAGAGTCCGTAGCCCCTAATTTATTCAGATATAAGCCCAATAGTGCATCGTTCATTCGATGAGGAATTGATATCATCAGAATCATGACCATAAACCATAGAAAGTTTTTATTTTTGAAAATAGTACCGATCGCACTTAAAGTTATTCGCTGTCCGCTGCCCTTCTCGTCTTTGATAAAAGCAAGCAGTAGAAATGGGAAGATCCATAACGCCCAATAAAAATAAGGTATGTTGGCTACTCCACCTAATTCTTCGAGTAAAAGACCTGAAATTAGAGCAACACCCGAGAATCCGATAGAACCCCATAATCGGACGGATCCATATGACATTCCACGCTGCGCCGTTGATTTGACAACCAAATTGTCGATGAGTGGAATGGATGGCAGCAAGAAGAAATAAAGCATTAAAATAAATCCAAGTGTAAGCCCGAAACCTTTTGTTAAAAACAAACCAAAGCTTCCCAGTAAGGAAAGGCTCCAAAGTAAAAATACGATATTCCTCACTGAGTTGAATCGATCGCTGACATATCCCCAGAATGGCTGTGCGAATATGGATATGAACGGGCCAATCATCATTAGGAGTCCAATTTCGCTAGCTGAATAGCCCTTACTTTGCAAATATAAAGGTAAATAGGGCAATAAAATGGCACTAGATGCATAGTAAAAAAAATTAACGCCAGATAACGAAATAATTTGTTTATCAAGTTTCAACAACGGCTACCTTCTTTCTACAAATCTATACAAATTTCCTCTGTCCGTAGTTTCGTGCTTGCATTATAATAAAAGCTAGAAACAAAGATTGGAGAGGACTTATACATCATGGAAATATTACTTGCTTCACTTGCCCTAATCTGGGGTAATGTAACGGCCGCTAACCCGGATGCCAGCTTTGAACAGCTCGTGCAAGCTTCTTTGAATGCGAAGAACGCAGTGGCGATTGTTCAACCTACACCATCCCAAGAAACAGATCCGTTAGCACCTGTAAACAAATTGGATCCGCAGAAGGACGCACCGGTAATTAAAGGTGTTTACGCCACGGCTCATAGTGCGGGTGGATCTCGGCTCAATACACTTGTGAAGCTGCTCGACGACACGGAACTGAACTCACTGGTCATTGATGTCAAAGATGACTGGGGCTACATCACATGGGAAACAGGGAACGCCGAGCTTGATGCAATGGGAACAACTCAGAAAATTATTGGCAATATGCCAGGTTTAATGACCACCTTGAACGAACATAACATTTATCCAATTGGTCGTATCGTTGTATTCAAAGACACGATTCTTGCCAAAAAGAAACCTGAATGGTCTTTCGTCAATCCAGATGGAACTCTGTGGGGTAACGGTAAAAACCCACCGGACAGCTTCGTAAATCCATATAACAAAGAAGTATGGGATTACAATATCGCAGTAGCGAAAGAAGCCGTTAAAGCTGGATTTAAAGAAATTCAATTCGATTACGTCCGATTCCCGGAAGGTTTTGAGAAAAGAGCTGACATTCTTAAATATACAAAGGATGAACGTTCACGTATTGATGCTGTCGCTTCCTTCGTCAAATATGCCAAAGAACAATTGCAGCCACTTGGTGTTCGTGTATCTGTCGATATATTTGGATATGCGGCCTCTGTTCCAGCAGCCGAAGGCATTGGTCAAGATTTCGAGAAAATCTCTCAAAATGTTGATGTCATCGCTCCCATGATTTATCCAAGTCATTACAGCACTGGCTGGTTTGGCTCCAAAGTGCCGGATGCAGCACCTTTTGTCACGATCGATGGAGCATCCAAGGATACAACCAAGAAGCTGGAAGCCATTGATAAGAAAGGGTGGAAGCCGATCGTTCGACCTTGGATTCAAGATTTCACCGCTTCATGGGTACCTGGTTATATCAAGTATGGTAAACATGAAGTGGAAGAGCAAATACGTGCGTTGAAAGAAAACGGCGTTGAAGAGTTCCTCTTATGGAACGCCAATAACAACTACACACCTAATGTGAAATACTAACATGGAGACACCCTGAGGGCACTAAGCGCTCTCGGGGTGTTTACTTTCGTTTTCGGTTTGATTTATCATGTAATCAGGAAAGTCTTTGACAGACATTTAAGGAGTTGAAATGCAATGAATATTGTCGCCATTACTGGAATGGATTTGACTTCCATGCAAATGCAGATGCCGCAAGACTTGAAGGACCGCTGCCAATTCCATTGGTTCAAATCTTCAAGTGAGGCCGGGGAACACATTGCAGATGCAGATGTAATTATCACGGCTGGCCGCATGAATCCGGACACCCTCAAGCAGGCGACCAAGCTAAAATGGATGCAAACCATATCTGCCGGCGTGGATAAGCTACCTCTCCAAGATTTTGCCGAGCGTAATGTCATACTGACCAATGCCCGTGGGGTACATACAATCCAGATGAGTGAATTTACGCTAAGCCTCATGCTGCAATGGGTTCGTAAAGCGAATCTTCTCCATGAGCGTCAGCAAAGTAAAGTATGGGACAATCAAGTTACTTTTGGTGAGCTTTATGGTAAAACGATTGGCATTATTGGTGCAGGTGCAATCGGCGAAGCTGTTGCTCGTAAAGCAAAGGCCTTTGATATGACTGTCATTGGGTTGAATCGTTCCGGTTCATCTCAACCTGCCTTCGACTCAACGGTCTGCGGAGAAGAAGGTTTAACATCTTTGCTTTCACAAAGTGATTTCGTCGTTCTTCTACTTCCTAGTACAGCTAAAACGCGAGGTTTCCTGACCAAAGAGCACCTGCGCTTAATGAAACCAAGTGCTTTCTTAATCAATCTAGCTCGCGGAGATGTCATTGAAGAAGAGGATTTGATACTTGCGCTGCAAGAAGGCAAGCTGGCAGGCGCTGCACTCGATGTTTTTGAGCAGGAGCCATTACCTTCAACTTCTCCCCTATGGAGCATGGATAATGTTATCCTTACTCCGCATATCGCTGGATCTTCCGCTCTCTATGCAGAGCGAGTTTCCGCCATTTTCTATCATAATGTTAGAGCTTTTTTAGATGGCACCGAGATGATGAATGTCGTTGATTTAACAGAAGGTTATTAACATACGATAACGTACCACATCCCCAAAATAGAACACCTAGGGATGTGGTACGTTATTTTATTTGTTCGGTATGACAGTGAGCCCTCTCATATAAGGTCTCAAAGCGGCTGGTAGATAGATCGAGCCATCTGCTTGCTGATGATTCTCTAGTAAAGGAATTAGAATTCTTGGTGTGGCCACAGCCGTATTGTTAAGGGTATAGCAATAACGCAGCTCACCGCTCTTATCTCTATAGCGTAATCCGCTGCGGCGAGCTTGAAAGTCAAGAAGGCTTGACGACGAGTGCGTTTCGCCATAAGCATTGCGGCTTGGCATCCATGTCTCAATGTCATACTGTTTGTAGTTTTTGGCGCCCATATCTCCTGTACATACGGCAACGACACGATAAGGGAGCTCAAGTAAATCTAGAATATCTTCTGCATTCCGTGTGATTTGATCTAACATTTGATCAGCAATGGCGGGATCATTCTCACAAAGAATCACCTGTTCGACTTTGGCAAATTGATGAACACGATATAATCCTCGTACATCTCTACCTGCCGAACCAGCTTCTTTGCGGAAACAATTCGATACGGCTGCCAGTTGTATCGGCCCCTTTGATAAATCTATAATCTCACCCGCATAATACGAAACCAACGGACCTTCCGATGTGCCAACTAACCATTTATTTTCATCCTGCAATTCATAGGTCTGATCCTTCCCAGCGGGGAAAAAAGCCGCATTCTGCAGCGTCTCTTCCCGCACCATCAGAGGGACATCCATCACCGTGAACCCTCGGTCTGATAGCAGATCGAGAGCAAGCTGTTGAACAGCTCTGTGTAGGTATAGCCCCATCCCTTTGAGGTAGTAATTCCTGCTTCCAGCTACCTTAACTCCGCGGGGGAAATCGAATATATCCAATTCCTCACCGATTTGCATATGATCACGAGGCACAAATTCAAACGAGGTAGGTTGACCCACTACTTTCTGTACAACATTATCTTGATCGTTAGCCCCAAGTGGAGTTTCAGGTGAAACCAGATTCGGTACAGTAAGCATCAGCTCCTTGAACCGCTCCTCCAGTATCGCAAGCCCCTCTTCATACTCCGTTAATGTTCGGTTCCAACCGCGAACCTGATCTTTCAAAGCCTCCGCTTCTCCCATTTTCTGCTCAGCCATACACTGTGCGATCTGAGCAGATGCACGATTGCGTTCTGTACGCAGCTGATCTACTTGATGATGCAGCAGTCTTTTCTTTTCATCTACCTCAAGCAGTTCCTCAAGGGGACATTCAACCCCTTTATTTAGAGCCGCTTCTTTCACTTGATCCTGATGCATACGAATCCATTTGATATCCAACATACCACTCACCGCTTCCTTTTCTATTATGGGAAAAAGACAAAGAACGCCCCTGTCCGATTGGGACGAGGAGCGTTCTGCTCGCGGTGCCACCCAACTTGATGATAACATCAACATGTCATCATCCGCTTGGTTCCGCGATAACGGGCGGTGCCGGTTTATTTAGAGAAAGGCGATGTATCCTGCGCCTTACCGATCATGAACGTCTCCGAGTTGGATGCTCTTCACAGACCTAATGTCGCTTTGTATTTGTTCGATATTATAAACGAAGATATGAGACAGGTCAATAGCGTTTGTTCCAATGTAGAACTACTGGGATAAACGACTTGCCAATTCATAAAGTTCTGTATTAAAAGGACGCTTTGTATTGACAACTAAATCAATATCGGTCGCTACTAATTCCCCTTTGATAACACCGCAAGCTTTGGAAGAATCGCCTTCGATGAGCCTACGTACAGCGAAATCACCGAGACGGCTTGCCAAGATTCGGTCATTATGCGTAGGAGCTCCGCCGCGTTGAATATGGCCAAGAACAGTTACACGAGGTTCAATACCCACATATTCTGTAATCTGTTTAGCAATCCCATCACCAGTTCCCGCTCCTTCAGCAACGAGAATGATACTATGACGTTTGCCATGGGAGAAGTTATCCTTCATACGGTTAGCTACTTCGTTAATGTCGACCTCAACCTCAGGAACGATAATCGTTTCCGCACCACTAGCTAGTCCAGCGTAGAGTGCGATCTCACCGCAATGACGTCCCATGACTTCTACTACGGATGAACGTTCATGCGACGTCATCGTATCACGAAGCTTGTTGATCGCATCCACAACAATGCTTACTGCTGTATCAAAACCGATCGTAAAGTCAGTGAATGGGATGTCATTGTCGATTGTACCAGGCAGACCCATCGTTTTGATGCCCAACTTGCTTAGTTTATTGGCACCTTGATAAGATCCATCTCCACCAATAACGACCAATCCATCGATACCGCGTTTACGCAAGTTTGCTGCTCCAATTTGTTGACCTTCCGGCGTTAAGAACTCTTTACAACGAGCCGTTTGTAGAATAGTCCCACCACGTTGAATGATATCTCCAACGCTGCGCAAATCCATTTGGCGAATATCATCGTTAATTAAACCATGGTATCCACGTTGTACGGCATAGACCTCGAGACCATGGAATAATGCGCTTCTTACAACCGCACGGACGGCCGCATTCATTCCCTGAGAGTCTCCGCCGCTTGTTAGAACGGCAATTGATTTTACTGCTGACATTTCATTTTTCCTCCTTCAAATTCTTCTGAATGTCATTCATGATGACGTACGGATGTACATGCTATTTAGCCAGAAAAATAACCGGGTTAATGGACTATTTTTCATAAGACGCTTCGATATTTTTTTCACTTGTTGTTGGCCGTTGACCTTTGGATCCGACAAATATAGCGCAAGCAAACCTTCGATTATCATACGATGAAATCGCGGATGTTCCAAGTACAAAATTTTGCTACGAGCCTCTTGCACGATAAAGGCAATTCTCTCAACGGTTGCTTCCATCGATTCATAATAACTGCAAAAGTTCAGGTCTCCACCCAAGATATCTTCTTCCTGGTCGATTAAATAATCAAGTAAAATATGCAGCCCGCACACATAGGGGAAATAAGCCTCCCGTATCGAATCGACCTGCTTTTCACTCAAATGAGGATCACAAGCTGCAAGGAAAAGCATAAACATGCCTAACGTTGAACCTGTGGCTGCTGCAAATTCGTTCCAAGAAATTTGGCTATACCTATGATGATGTTGATCCCACCACTGATGAAGCTCAGGCTCCCGCATATCCTTGCGAATATGCTTGTACACTTGTAAGTCGCAGTATAAGGCTACGAAATCTCGCACCTGATCGGCTACTTGTGTATATGACGGAAGCAGACTAATACAAAACTGACACTTTTGGACTAGATCTGTTAAATAGTTTCCATCCTCTTTCTCTTGTCTGAATGCATAGTAATCGTTCAAAGGCTTAGAAGGATCAACAGCATCCAACATCGATTGGTGCAATTGACGGAAATCCTGGGGATCCAAGGATGTACTGCGATCACATAGATTATCTAAATAATCGCTAATCGTTTGAAACGCAACAATGAGCGGGATGAGTACATGACGCATCGACAAATTAGCAGCCGCATAAACAGCGCCACCTTGACAATGAAATTGTTTCGTTGCGATGCTGGCTAGTGCTTGAGTACGCAGCTCGACATCGGGGATATTTTCCGCCTTCGCTTTCCACATGGAAAGCTGATCGCTTACGTCGGGTAAAATATAACGGTACACCCTAACCATTAATCTTATTGGGCCTTGTGGAACCTTTATGCTACTTCTGTCCAATTGCTTCAAGCAGACTTCCTCCACAACTTTGTTCATAGCAATATTGCAACAATAACTGCATTTCATATCGTTGAATATGCCGCAACCATTGATCAACAATAGGATTTTGAACCAGGGATACTTGTAACTCTACAATATCTATGAATACACAAGGGATCCATTCCGGAGAAGTAATAAGCACTTCAAGCTTCTGACGAAGGGCTTCATTGTCCAAATCAGCCAAGTCTTTTACAGTCAAATAATCGCTCACACATTGTAGTAAGTTAGAGAAAATAGGATGATGACCGACATCGTTGAACCAATACTTCGCATTGCTGTAATCCCCCTCCATCCGATGCATCAGAGCATGCCAGTAGCTGCCTGTTGCATTCGTGATTTCCTGGGCAATATCATGGGATTTATCTAAACTCTCATTCAGTAAAAAAAGACCCGCTTTAATCGCCAATCCATAAGACTCTTGCTCAGGACTGCCTTGAGTCATCATTGCTGGGACAAGTGCTTCAATGCGTGCATCCATACTTCCATCCCATTCTTCAATCGGATATAAAGCAGGTAGATGCTCCAAGAGCGGCTTTGCAATAGCTTCCAGCCAGTTATCCCCATCCTTATTGCTATGCATGCAGTCATTCTCCCTTCATTGACAACCATTATTGGTGGGTTTTCGATTCCAATTCCTGATTCGCCCGGAACCAAAGATGAAGATCATTTATGATAGAAGCTAAGTCAGCAATTTCGGAATTCAAACGGCATGATGTGGGAAAATCGTCTTCCTTATCCAGCTGATTCTGTTTGTAAATAATCGTCGCCTCTAGCTTCATAATGCGGTCCGGTATTGCACCGCGTATTTGTTCCCAATGTAATAAAATATCAACACGCACACTGGGCGGATAACACTCCCACTCCACTTCTAACACGGGAATCTCAATTCCGAGTCTAGCATCATACTTGAAATAGCAGCTCATTCTTCTGTTAAACCTCCTTGCAGTAAAAACTGGCTGCGACTTGTTCAAGAAACATTCTACCTTTAAATGTATCACTTCAAACCTTGGGTTTCCAGTTAAAATTGTATGTCAACCTGATTTCATTTTCTGGTATACTTAAATAACATTTTTAAAAGGGAATTTTTAGTAAGAGTTATGCTTACAAAGCTAGTTTTGCTAAAGCAAAACTCTAAGGAGTGCAATTTAGATGACCGCTAAGACAATAAAAGAAAACATCACTTGGAAACAGCTCATCTCCTTTTTCCTCCCCCTCGGCCTTTCAGCAACACTAGTAACCCTCTCGCATGTTATTATCAATAGCACCTTGGCCAGGGCTGATAATCCGGAAGTGGTCATTGCCAGCTATGCGCTGCCTTTAAGCTTACTTGGCCTAACCGAAAGACCCGTTGTTTTGCTGCGACAAGCTTGCTCAGCTCTTGTAAGAGACCGCATCTCATTTCGAGCCATGGCAGCGGTTAGTTCTTATGTATTTGCGTGCATCATTCTAATTGGCCTTATTTTATGTTATACGCCTGTTGGAGAATGGGTATTTCTTTATTTTTTTGGAGTAGAACGTGAATTATTAGACACTACACTTAGTGTTTATCGCATCTTGATGTACGTTAGCATTTTCTCAGGACTACGGTGTTTATTTCACGGTATAATTATTTTTAATATGCGGACCAAATGGTTGACCATTGGTATGTGCGTGCGAATTATCGTTATGTATTTGTTATCGTTATATTTTATTACTACAGATAATGTTTCGAGTGGCCGTGTTGGCGCCATTATTTTCTTAGTGGGAATGATTATTGAAGCTATGGTTGCTGTCTGGGAAGGAACAAACTTACTTCGAACCGTCATTCCAGAGAAAGCACCTGATCATCAGATTGAAACCAAACAACAAATTTTCAGTTTCTATAAGCCCCTTCTGTATTCTTCGATCATTGCCGTCGTCATTGGACCCGCCATCAATGCCATACTAGGTAAAACAACGCATATTCATTTAGCGATCTCCTCTTATGCGATTGCCGGTTCATTGACTCAATTGGTTTTGAGTTTCTTTTCTTACATTCATCAAATTGTTTTGAATTTCTATCGCAAAGATGCTAGAACTGTCGTCCGTTTCGTCATCCTTCTTAGCTTTATTCCAGGCGCACTCATCGCTATTCTTGCCTATACAGCTCTCGGACCTTGGTTTATGACACATGTCATGGGTGTTAATTCCGAACTGATGCATGCAAGCTTACTTGCCATGCGTATATTTATGATCATGACGATTGTATTCCCGTGGCTTGATTACATGAACGGTATTATTATGCTGAGAGGCCAAACGAAAATTATGGTTTTATCTCAAACTGCGAATGCTATAGTTACCGTGTTAACCTTATTCATCACCATTTCTAATGCACCCGGTTGGAATGGCTTGATCGGTGCTCTCGCGCAATCTGTTGGTATGCTGGCCGAGCTTCTAGTCGTGTTCTTTATACTCAAACGAACGTCTGAAAACGGGCAAACATATTTTTCTACAGAAAATTTGTAAAGAAATCGAGTGATAACCACTGATGAAAACGTCTATTCCTACAAAGCCACAAGACCATCTACTCAAATTGTTCACGTTTTCCTTTTTTATGACGATGGGTATTGTCGTTACTTTTTTCCCGCTTTACTTTGATTACAAAGGATATTCCAAGCTTCAAATCGGTTTGTTGTACGCCATTGGACCACTGATTGGGATAGCGACCAACTTGCTGTGGGGATTCCTTAGTGATCGCTTCCAAACCGTTAAGAAAATCATGATCATTCTGATTATTGGGCAGCTGGTCACTGCCATCTTGGTATTTACCGCGGGTTGGTTCTCCCTGCTGTACATATGCTTAGCGATGTTTTTCTTCTTCCAACAGCCCGTAAATTCATTGAATGACAGCCAGCTAATGCTAAGTATTCGAGATAGCGGTAAGAGCTACGCCTCCTTCCGCGTCTGGGGTTCCATCGGTTTCGCTGTATCTGCCGGAGGTTTTGGGTTACTTCTTAGACACTTCGGTACAGGGCTCACGCCAATACTATGCCTACTTACTATTAGCTGCACATTAGTCATCGTTTTTTTGCTAAAAGATGCGCGTCAAGGTGGCAAGAAGATGGCCTTCGGGGGCATGCTCGATATCATTCGTTCCAAGAAGTTCATCTGGTTCTTAGTGTTAATTATTATTATGTCCGTTTCACATCGTTTCAACGATGGATTCCTAGCCTTGTACATGCGCCAGCTTGGGGCATCTGATTCGCTGATTGGCTATGCTTGGATGACCTCAGCGCTTAGTGAAATACCGGTGTTTTTCTTTCTGAGCAAGCATGGACATAGGTTCAAAGAATTACCCCTGCTCGCCTTTGCCGGAATCGTATATGCCGTACGATTCTTCATTATGGGCTCTATTCAAGATCCTACTTGGGTCATTGGCGTTCAATTGTTACATAGTTTAACATTCGGTATCTTCTTATTCACGGCTAATCGTTATATTAGCCAAATCGTACCTGATGAGTATCGCTCCTCTGGGCAAGCTATCTTCGCTGTTGCATGGTCTAGTATTGCGGGATTAATTAGCGGCACGTTGGGCGGTTGGATTTTTGATTTAGCTGGTGGAAGCACAGTCTATGTCATTGCAGCTTGCTTATCGATCGTCGCGGCCATTGGGTTCCTAGGCACGCATATATTTCAAAACGATGGAAGTGAAAGCATGCCCAGTGGTCGATGAGTTTTAAAATGAAGGGGTTGTTCACGTGTTAGCCATTGAACGGTTATCTCACAGTTTCCGCACAGGCCAAGAAGAAACTCCCGTTCTTCATGAGCTAAATTTCCGGGTAGAGCAAGGAGAAATGGTTGCTCTGCTCGGCAGCTCAGGCTCTGGGAAATCAACACTGCTAAATTTAATGGCAGGCCTAATGAAGCCTACCAGAGGTAGTATTTTAATCGCTGGACAGGCCATTGAGAAAATGAGCGAAAACCGCTTGGCGGAATTTCGGCGGACTCATATCGGATTTATCTTCCAATCTTATGAATTAATACCACATTTAACCGTTCGCGAGAATGTAGAATTGCCACTTGTATTCCAAAGTGTCGCAAGTCAAGAACGTAAACAACGAGCGATGGCTCTCTTACAGCAAGTCGGTATCGGGGATAAGTCAGATATGTTTCCGTCACAGTTATCTGGAGGACAACAACAACGTGTAAGTATTGCCCGCTCCTTGATTACGAAGCCAGCTATCGTCTTTGCTGATGAACCAACGGGCAATCTGGATACGAAGACGGAGAAAGAGATCATTGATCTGCTCATTGACTTGAACCAGAATGGCATTACGTTCGTTATTGTTACCCATGAACATGAAGTTGCACGCCGAACGCAGCGCATTTTGCAGCTTCGCGATGGTTATTTACTGGAAGGAAACGATCAGGAAGGTGAAGCCGGATGAAACTTAAGGATTACCTTCGTCTGGGCTGGGACCAACTGCAGCGACGCAAGGTTGTGACAGCACTTTGTACCGTAGGAATTGCCATTGGCTCGGCTTCCATTATGGTTGCTCTTGGCTTTGGCGAATCAATTCAACACTACAGTCAGAAACAAATGAGCTTCTATCTCAAAACAGACGAAATCACCATCGTTGACCAAAACAGCGATCCTAACAGTCCTTCTAAAGTTACGTCAAGTAAGCTCGATCTCATTCGTACTTTTCCGCATGTTAAATCGGTTGCTAGTTTTCAAGACTTAGGACAATTCAGATTCACTGTCGATGACGGTAAAGAAAGCTACCTGAACCTCAAAGCAACAGAATTGAGTACTTTAGAGGACTTCGACTCCAAGTTCCAACAAGGTGGGGCGAGTGATCAGGACAATAATATCGTTCTCAACTATGGGGCTACGCTTGGTGTCTTAGATGCAAAGACGCAGGAAGTACGTAATAAACTTATGCAGCAAAATCCTAGCAAGGAACAATCCGAAACCTACCGTCAAATGGGTGCTATTCCTTACCCCCTATATCAGAAGAAAATCTCCCTGAAATCGAATAATAATCAAGAACAACCAGGTAACCAATCAGAGACTAACACCATCCAACCTAGCGAGGTGACAGTTCGCGTCATTGGAGTACTTAAGAAACCCGATGGATTGCCAGACTCCATGTTGCAAGGGAACAAAGTTGCCTATGTATCCCCTGAAACAGGTCTCAAAATTCTACAAGCCCAAAATAAGTCCTCAACAAATAGACACGTTCAATATTCAGAAGTTAGAGTCAAAGTTGATAGTAGTATGAATGTGAAACAAGTAGATGAAATGATCAAAAAACTTCAACTCACAACGCAGACTAATCTATATCAAGAAGATCGCATGAAAGGCGAGTTTGCCATTGTTAGATTGCTGCTCACCGGTGTTGGCCTATTTGTTCTTTTCGTAGCTTCCATTTCCATCGTGGTCGCGATGACAATGTCCACTCATCAACGCCGGCGGCAGATCGGAATCATGAAAGTACTTGGCGCGAATTTGAAACAAATCCGCAATATGTTTATCGTGGAATCTTCACTTCTAGGCATGCTAGGTGGCTTTGTAGGTATTTTGCTCTCTTATTGGGTCATTTGGGGAATTAATTTGATCATTATCCGATTTGGTTCCAATCGAGGGGATCCCGTGGAAATCTTATTAATAAGCTTATGGATTCTTCCTGTCGGTATGTTTTTTGCGATTATGACAGGCGTTCTTTCGGGTTTATACCCCGCAGTTAAAGCTTCTCGAACTGATGCACTAACAGCAATTAAACGAGAATAGGAGATTGTTTAGCATGAGGAAAAAGAAAACATGGATGCTAATTCTAACCGCAGTCATTATCTGCGGCATTAGCAGCTTTCTATACATATCAAGCCATCCTAATCAAATGAAAACAAAAAATGCCGACGCAGGTGCTGCATTCAATGCCCTACAATTCAAAGTTACAAAAGAAGATCTGATTAACAGCATTGAAGTCAAAGGGAAGTCTTCTTATGAGAAAGAGACGCGCGTCTACGCACCCTTTAGTGGCGAAATAAAAACTTGGCACATAAAAGACGGGGCTCAAGTAACAAAGGGACAGCAGTTATTTGAACTTGATGCTACACCACTAAGAAGTGAAATTGCTGCCCTGCAAACTAGCTTGAAGAAACAAAAGCTGGAAGCCGATCTAGCCAATTTCAAAGCTGCTGGACCAGGGGGGGATAGTGGCAATGTAGCTGCAGGTGCTGTTAGTGAAGATGATGCCCGCCAGCGCTTTGCCGCGTCAGAAGGACGTAAAATTCAAGAGCAGTTGAATGCGGTCAATGATCAATCCATTCAATTGCAATTGGCTAAGAAACAAGAGAAAGTGGAGCTAGCTTCCTTCGTTGCGCCTGAGAATGGCATCTTCTTATTCGAAGACTCCTCCAAAATTCCTAAGTCTGTCGAGGAAAGCGTGCGTATTGGTAAAATCGTAGATTTAACGAAATTGCAGTTGGTTTGCACGGTTGGCGAATTTGATGTATTTCGCATTAAGCCAGACATGCTCGTACAAGTAAAAGTAGATGCACTGAAACAGAAAAAGCTTCAAGGTAAGGTTGAAAAGGTTTCCAAGTTTGCCAAGACTGGCACGGATCAAGGCACAAGTTCAGCTCAATTCGAGGTTACCATTTCTTTAGAACCAAATGAGCAGCTAATAGCCGGTCTCAGCCTCTCAGGAACGATAGAAACAGATAAAAAGCCTCAAACCTTAGTGGTACCCACTTTAGCCGTGCTGCATGAGAAAGAAGTCTACTACGTGATGCTGCAGACTGCTCAAGGCGTAGAACGTCGTGATATCGAGATTGGGATGGAAACCCCTGAGAAAACCGAAGTACTAAAAGGTCTGAATGAAGGCGATACGGTTGTGCTGCAATAACAACTGCTTTATAATAAGCATAAAGTCTTAGTACCAAGTAACAAAATATGCACAATTCAAGCAGCAAAGGCAGGTAGTTGTTTTTTATGAATTATGAAGATTTTAAGACGATTGTACTAGAGCGCCGCAGTGTTCGAAATTTTACAGAGCAAGAAGTTGCCACGGAAGATATTCGTGAAATTATTGACTGCGCCAGATATGCACCAAGCGATACGAATTCCCAGACATGGAAGTTTATTGCGATAAGAAATAGAGAGAAAATCAAACATATCGAACAATTGACCTGGGACCAACTCCATCTCCGTGCGGCGGCTGCCGAGGAAAAGGGACTTTCTAGAGAAGCCCGCTTGTTGGTGAAGTCATTCGGTCCCTATGCTACAGCATTCTCCGATGCTCCTGTTCTTATCATTTGCTTAGCAACGCCTTACGAATCGAAGTTCCGTGATCGTATTTTCGATCCGATTCAGCTTGTCGAAGACACTGTATGGGCCGAAGAAGGCATCAAGAGTTCCTGCTTAGCCTCTCAGAACCTGATGCTCGCCGCGCATGCCAGAGGCTTGGCAACATGCCCCATGACGGGCCCTGTGCTTCTGGCCCAAGATCAGATTCGAGCTTATCTGGACATTCCAGAAGAATGTCAGATTAATATGGTCATCTCCCTCGGTTATCCGAAGGATCGTCCAGGCAAACTGGCACGCAAAGAAGTCGATGATATTCTTCAAATCATCGACTAATATGATTGAATGATTGGAGCTGTCGCATTCGCGGACAGCTCCTTTTGCTTAGGCGCTTTGACCGTTGATAAATAAAGGGGCTGTCCCAAATAGGTTATAAAGAACGTATTCATAAGGACTTCCGCCAATAGTTGGAGGTCCATTTAAGTCATATCAGAATTTATATGTTTAGAGTTTAGGGTAAGCAATGCATACTCCTTTTTATTCGTGCGCTCCAGAATAAGCGCATTATCCGCGCTTATTCTGAACAGACGCGCGGGATGGTCTGCTGAGAAGTCGATTATCAGCTTCTCAGACTCTGTCAGCTCAGCGAGGACTCTCTGAAGCGCGGTTTTCGCGCTTATTGGTTCGTTCGCTCCAGAATAAGCGTGTTTTCCGCGCTTATTCTGAGCAGACGCGTAGGATGGTCTGCTGAGAAGTCGATTATCAGCTTCTCAGACTCTGTCAGCTCAGCGAGGACTCTCTGAAAGCGCGGTTTTCGCGCTTATTGGTTCGTTCGCTCCAGAATAAGCGCGTTATCCGCTCTTATTCTGAACAGACGCGCGGGATGGTCTGCTGAGAAGTCGATTATCAGCTTCTCAGACTCTGTCAGCTCAGCGAGGACTCTCTGAAAGCGAGGTTTTCGCGCTTATTGGTTCGTTCGCTCCAGAATAAGCGCGTTATCCGCTCTTATTCTGAACAGACGCGCGGGATGGTCTGCTGAGAAGTCGATTAACAGCTTCTCAGACTCTGTCAGCTCGGCGAGGACTCTCTGAAAGCACGGTTTTCGCGCGTATTGGTTCGTGCGCTTCTGAATAAGCGTGTTTTCCGCGCTTATTCAGAACGAACGCGCAAGACAGTCTACCGAAAAGTTGATTTCCGGCTTTTCAGACTCTGTCAACGAGCTTCGGCTCGTAGATCTCCATCCATGAAAAAACTGTCCCTCTAATTTAGTTATCACTTTGGGACAGCCCCTTTATTTACTTATATGTTTTCATAATTTAATTCCATTGCTTATTTCATGGCAAAATTTAATCTCTTTAAACATTATAACGTTATATTTACTTAGCTAATTTTCTATGCTATTGTAACATTATAACGTTATATTCTTTACATTATTAACACAATTCACTCCTATGTATGTGAGGAGCTATCTAGGCAATCTTAAATGTAAGCGTTAATAAATTGATTTTCAGAAAAAGGTGACAAGCATGCAAGAGAGATTCGTATTGCACAACGTAAATTACGTTAATGGAGAATGTCTCGATATTGTAATTGAAGATGGGAAGATCGCTGATTTGACCAGAGCTGGGAGTGGACATGGGCAGCATATTTTTGATTATTCGGGTGTTTATGTCTCGAGTGGCTGGATTGATCTACACACCCATGCCTTTCCTAATTTTGATCCCTACGGCGATGAAATCGATGAGATCGGAATCAAGCAAGGTGTAACCACCATTGTAGACGCTGGAAGTTGCGGAGCTGACCGAATTGCTGACTTAGTTGCAAGTAAGGAACGAGCTCTAACGAACTTGTTCGCTTTTTTAAACATTTCGCGCATTGGTTTAAAAAGAGTCGATGAATTATCCAACATGGCATGGATAGATCATGAAGAGGCTGTACAGGCCGTAAATCAATATAAAGATATCATTGTTGGATTAAAGGCAAGAATAAGCAAAAGTGTTGTTCGTGACTGCGGCATTGAACCTTTGCTCGCTGCTCGTGCCCTTTCTCATGAAACCTCTCTCCCCTTGATGGTTCACATCGGTTCTGGACCACCAAGTATCGAAGACATCCTCTCACTTTTAGAGAAAAAAGATATCATTACTCATTATCTGAACGGGAAAGCTAATAATCTTTTTGATGAGGATGAAAAACCGTTACAGGCGTTTACAAAAGCTATTGAAAGAGGCGTACATCTGGATGTTGGTCATGGCACTGCAAGCTTTTCCTTTAAGGTTGCGGAGGCAGCAAAACAACATCATATCGGTTTAGATACCATTAGTACTGACATCTACCGCGGGAACCGATTGAACGGCCCAGTATATAGTATGTCTCATGTACTCTCTAAATTTCTTTACTTAGGCTACTCCCTTGAAGAGGTCATTTCAGCGGTCACCACACATGCAGCACACTGGCTTGATAAGCCAGAGCTTGGTCGAATTCAAATTGGTGACGTTGCCAATCTAACCCTGTTTACGGTTCAAAATGAACCGACTACACTTGTCGATTCTGAAGGTGACAAGCGTCTAGCAGATCAAATCATACAAGCCAAAGGAGTGGTTGTGAATGGTTCTCTCATTAAATGCTAAATATGGTTTAAAGCGTGTAATCAATGCAAGTGGACGAATGAGCATTCTAGGTGTATCTGCTCCGACAGATACGGTCATGGAAGCCATGAAGCATGGCGGGCAAAATTACGTTGAGATTGCAGATCTCGTTGATAAAGCAGGCGACTATATCGCTAATATCCTAGGTTCCGAAGCTGCGGTTGTCGTCAATTCGGCATCAAGCGGCATCGCACTCTCTGTTGCAGCTATTGTAACTGAAGGCAATCGCCGCAAGAGTGAACGTCTGCATCAAGAGCTTATTGCTAAAAGTGAAATCATCATGCTCAAAGGTCATAATGTCCAGTACGGAGCCCCCGTTGAAACAATGATCTACTTGGGAGGCGGTAAGCTCGTTGAAGTTGGCTACGCCAATGAGGGTAAAGCTGAACATATCGAAGATGCGATTACTGAACATACAGCTGCTATTCTTTACGTGAAATCCCATCATGCCGTCCAAAAAAATATGATTTCTGTTGAAGAAGCCTGGGAGATTGCACAGCGTAATGGTGTTCCACTTATCGTTGATGCAGCTGCAGAAGAAGATGTTCAAAAGTATGTAAAATACTCAGATCTTGCCATCTATAGTGGCTCTAAAGCCATTGAAGGTCCTACTTCAGGGATTATTGGCGGGAAGCGAAGCTATATCGAGTGGGTAAAAGTTCAACTACACGGTATTGGGCGAAGTATGAAGGTTGGCAAAGAAACCACTTTCGGCTTACTTCAAGCGCTTGATGAATATGGCGTCAAAGAGGATAAAAGCGAACAAGAAAAAGCCACTTTACAAGTGTTAATACCTCTCAGCGAATTGAAAGGTGTAAAAGTAACCATTGTACAGGATGAAGCTGGTCGTGCAATTTTCCGCGCACGCGTTCAAATTGATCCTGAGCAAGCAGGCACTACGGCCAAGGAAGTTGTAACAGGGCTGCAGAGTGGTGAGATTGCTATCTACACACGCGATTATGGCGTGAGACAGGGCTATTTCGATATCGATCCACGTCCGCTTCAAGGCGATGATATTGAGGTAATCGCTGCTCAAATACGTAAATTAGTAGGAGGCAAATAACATGTCCAACATTGCAAAACGTTTCTATAAAGGCCGCGCGGCATTGAATGTATTGGCTAATAGTGTTGAAAATGCTAAAGAGATATTCGAAGCAGCGGAAGGTTACGTACTTGTAGGCGTTCTATCCAAAGACTACCCAACGGTTGAATTAGCTGTAGAAGCGATGAAAGAATACGGAAAAGCCATTGACGAAGCCGTATCGATCGGACTTGGAGCTGGCGATAATCGTCAAGCTGCGGTTGTCGCAGCCATTGCGAAGCACTATCCGGGCAGCCACATTAACCAAGTATTCCCTGCCGTAGGTGCAACGCGCGCCAATCTTGGCGACCAAGATAGCTGGATTAACAGTTTGGTGTCCCCTACTGGACGCGTTGGATATGTTAATATCTCAACAGGTCCAGTGAGCGCTGCGCAATCCGAGCTCGCAATTGTACCTGTGAAATCGGCCATCGCGCTTGTCCGCGATATGGGCGGCAATGCCTTGAAATATTTCCCGATGAATGGCTTAAGCTGTGAAGATGAATTGCGCGCTGTCGCGCAAGCGTGCGGAGAAGAAGGTTTTGCATTAGAACCAACTGGCGGCATCGACATGGATAATTTCGAAACCATTCTACGTATCGCCCTGGAAGCTAAGGTTCCACAAGTCATCCCACACGTGTACTCATCGATCATTGACAAAGATACTGGAAAGACGAGAGCCCAAGATGTCCGTGAATTACTGGGGATCATGAAGAAACTGGTTGATCATCATGGCTAAACGAATTGCTGCTTTTGGGGAAGTCATGATGCGCTTGCAGGTGCCGGGGTATGAACTCTTATCCCAAGCTAGCAGTTTGAATTATTCTTTCTCCGGTACAGGCGTGAACGTGAGCTCAGCGCTTGCGCGTTTAGGGCATACCGGGTACCTGATATCCAGATTGCCGGCTAACGCCGTGGGTGATGCTGCGGAATCGTATTTGCGAAAATTAGGTATCACACAATCGTTCATTGTTCGGGGCGGCAGCTACTTGGGCATGTATTTTTTAGAAAATGGATTCGGTGCGCGGCCCAGCCGCGTGACGTATTCTAATCGCCAGGAAAGCAGCTTCAACACAGCCCCTGAACATACTTATCCAATTACTGAAATCGCCAAAAATATTGATATCATCCATTTCTGCGGTATTACACTGGCTATGAATGATGGGGTACGTAAGCAAATGAAAGCCTTGGCTAGAGCGGTCAAAGCGCAAGGCGGCACCGTTGTATTCGATTGTAACTATCGTCTCGCCCATTGGGGCGAAGGCGGTTATGCAAAGGCTAAACCGCACTATGAGGAAATGCTAGAGCTGGCTGACATTGTCATGATGAACGAAAAAGACGCAATGTTTACTCTCGGCATGCATACCGATCAGATAGAAAGCCAAGAACAATTGATAGATCTGATTCCAGCCGTCGCACGACAATTTCAGATCTCTGTTATTGCAGGTACACACCGAAACATTAATGGTGACAACACGCATTCCTTGCGCGGATTTATCTATAAGAACCAAAGCTTCACCTTTTCTAAACTGCTCACGTTTTCTATCTATGATAGAATTGGTGCAGGAGATGCCTACACGAGCGGTATCGTACACGGAGAAATTCAGGGGTTTTCACCGGAGAAAACAGTCGGATTTGCAGCGGCTGCTGGCATGCTTGCACATACCATTGTAGGCGATACTCCGATGTCATCAGAAAGCGATATTCTTCGTGCGATGACGGAAGCAGTAGGCGATGTAGAAAGGTAGTGATTGGATTGGTGAATTTATCCCGCAATAAAAGACCTTTATATTTACAAATCATGAATATCCTGAAGGATCGCATCTTACACGGTGTGTATCCCTTAGGAACGAATATACCGTCAGAGCCACAATTAGAGCAGGAATTCGATGTCAGTAAGATCACCATTCGCAATGCCATCAAAGAACTTGCGCAAGAAGGATATTTGGAAAAGAGCAGCGGCAAAGGGACCAAGGTTATACGAAATGCTTCAACGTCCAAGCTTTCCAAATGGAAGCGTTTCACAGAAGTTCTAGTTGAAGAAGGCCATCAAATTCACAAGCAATTATTGCGAGCCGAAGTTGTAACGAATGAGGTAGGCACAGAACCTTATCAATTATTTGGGGAGCGCTGCTTGTTCATTGAGCGTCTTTATCACTTGAATGACACACCCTATATCCACTACTCCCACTATCTATCCATGCAAATGTCAAATATCGAACTCTCGGACTTGAATGATCAATCCTTGTATGAATTGCTTGAGGAGCACGGAATTGCCTTAGAAAAGTATCGAGATGAGTTTGCTGCTGCCACTGCTCCCTCTTATGTGGAAGAAATCTTGCATGTAAAAGAAGGAACCCCTCTATTGAAGAGATTACGTTATTCGTATGATGAACGTGGCGATCTGATCGAATTCAGTAAAGGTTATTACAGCACAGTAATGCACAACTATGTAGTCAATTACGACAGTTAAGAAACACGGAGAAAACGCAATTCCTTTTCTCGTCTACAGATTGATAACGCTTACTACACCATGGAGAAGAGGGATTATAGATGAATATGTATCTATTAATGGTTACATTGTTAGCGATTGTGATTGTCATTTTAGGCGTAGCCTGGTGGAAATGGCATGCGTTTATTAGCTTAACCGTTGCCAGTTTGTTCTTAGCGATTATGGCTGGTCTATCCATGGATAAAATTGTTGGTGCCTATGAAACCGGAGTTGGAAACGTTTTAGGCCATTTAGTTGGCATATTAGCGTTAGGTACGATTTTAGGAAAAATGATGTCAGATTCAGGCGCTGGCACACAAGTGGCCAATTTCTTCATACGGGTTTTTGGTGAAAAAAGATTGCCTTGGGCCATGCTGCTCTCCGGTTTTATTATAGGGATCCCTGTATTTTTTGACGTAGGGATTGTTATGCTGCTGCCTTTGGTCATCTCCATTCATAAATCAACAAAACAAAATATTTTATTAATAGGCCTGCCTGTCATCGCCGGATTATCCATTGTTCATGGTCTTGTGCCACCGCATCCTGGGGCTATGACAGCCATCGGTATCTACAAAGCTGATATCGGAAAAGTTCTTATCTACTCTCTCATCATTGCGATCCCAGCGGCGATCATTGCAGGTCCTTTGTTTGCTAAATGGGTGCATAAACGTGTGGTTCCCGAGAATGAGCCCGAACTGCTCAGTGCAAGCACAGAGCCTGAAAAACTGCCAGGAGCCGGCATTTCGTTTTTTATAATCTTATTGCCTGTATTATTGATGGTCTTGTCGGTTGTTGCACCTTATTTGTCACTTCCTATTGGATTTATGAAATTCCTAGTCTTTATTGGGAATTCGGTGATTGCGCTTCTAATCTCATGTTTTGCGGCCTTCTACTTCTTAGGCATCCGCCAAGGAATGAATAAAAATTATATCAGCAAGCTATCCCATGAATGTCTGTTACCTGTAGGTTCGATTATTTTGATTATCGGTGCTGGCGGAGGGTTTAAACAGATCCTTATCGCCAGTGGCGTCGGTACATCCATTGCTCAAATGGCGGAGAATATCTCCCTTTCTCCTATTGTTCTAGCTTTCATGGTTGCTGGATTAATCCGAGTCGCGACTGGTTCGGCAACAGTCGCATTAACGACAGCGGCTGGTATTGTTTCGCCAATTGTTGAGCATATGTCAGGCGTGAATTTGGAGCTGCTCGTTATCGCTACAGGCGCAGGGTCGCTCATGCTCTCCCACGTCAATGACGCCGGTTTCTGGATGGTCAAAGAATATCTCGGGTTAACGGTCAAAGAAACGTTTAAAACGTGGACGGTACTCGAAACACTGCTCTCGTTTATTGCCTTTGGAACCGTGCTCATCGTCGATATGTTCGTATAACATTTGGCTTCTCTTCAAAAATAAATAAGCCTGTACATCTCCTCCAGGGAAGTGTACAGGCTATTTTCAATAGCAAGCGGTCAAAGAAGAATCGCAAAAAAGACAGCCCCGAGTGGATACGGGCACTGTCTTTTGTTGTTTGTGCTATGACACTCTATTTATAAGTGGGAAGTCCCAGTTTCTTATAATTTGGTGACGTTAGCTGCTTGAGGACCACGGTTGCCTTGAGTAATATCAAACTCAACGGATTGGCCTTCTTCTAATGTTTTGAATCCTTCGCCCTGAATTGCGGAGAAGTGAACGAATACATCGTCGCCTCCATCAACAGAAATGAAACCGTAGCCTTTTTCTGCGTTAAACCATTTAACTGTACCCTTCAAATGAACAACCTCCTAAAAATATCGCCATCTATGACGAATAAGGAAATTATACCATTAGCAAGGTGATAAATCAACGAAAAAAACGGTGTGGATAAGCTAATATTTGTTGATGTACCAACGTTTTCCACTATGCAGAGGGGTGTTTAATTATGCATAAATATTGATGAGAATTCGGCAAAAAAGGCAGGCCCGCTTCCCTTTTTTGGACCAAATATCCTTCATTTGTGAGCTCATTTATTAATTCCGATAGCTTGCTATATTCGGATTGCCGAAAATTCAATAACGGATAAATACGCACTTCGCCACGAGGCTTACAGACACGAAGCAGTTCCTTAACGGCTGCCTGATGAAAAGCGTAGTCGAATTGTTCTTCATATAGAAAGAGAAAATGGCTGCATAAAACAAGGTCAAAGCTCTCTTCTGCAAATGGAAGTGAAGGAAGACAAGCAGCATGATACCTGGAAGCTGCATCTTTACTCGAAAAATCATTTACAAACTGCTTAAGGCCTTTGACGCGTCCGGCTTTGTGTTTGTCAACAGAACCATAATACGTCCAATCATACACATCTACTAACTTTTCCATTTTAGCTGCAACAAGCTCGATCTCTTGCAGACCATGCTCCGCGATTGCCTTAGCAGATTTCTCATACAAAGGATCAACCGCTTCTGAGAAGATACCTAGCTGCCGCGCTTCTGCCGTAAAGGAAGATGCACCGCCTGCAACATCTAAGACTCGCTTACCAATTAAATCTTCTGTCTGCAAAATAAACATTTTCTCATATTCTGCATATGATCTTGAGGTCATCGCAACCCCAACCTGCTCATAAACACGCTTTTGTTCCATGCTCATCTCTCCTCTGCTCAACTCTTAGCCTTGCCTAACTGCCTCATAACCCATTCCCTATGGAAAGGATTAGGAGGATTTTATCATGGGACCATGATTGGAGGCAACAACAAAATGACAGCTGCTTGTTTGGAAATCACCACTTTTTGTGGTACGATTGCATATATCTTTGAGCTCAATGCAGAAACGAGGAAAACAAGTGTCAAATCAACCTTTTAAGAAACACGTTATTTACAAAAAAGATAAATGGAACATGCTGAATGTCGAGGTACAAGGCAGTAAAATCGTACTAACGGAAATAACCGATCAATGGGGCGAAGAGTGCCACACCTTCATCGGACGACCAGCTATGCTGCACTGGGCTAACGAGCGGTTTGCTAAAGACAAGTTCCAAGGTACGGATGAAGAATGGCAAGCCATCATGGATGCTTTCAAAGAAGTTTAATTCTTTGGTCCAAATGCCTTGACTTTCACATCCACCCTTCTTATAATTAAGTTACAAGTTCATACGTTTTACTCCAAAGGGGAGTAGCTGATACAGTAAAGTCGTCAATTCGGATCCTCATCAGGTCCCGGCTTTATTGGCAACGACTATCGTTGTTAGCAAGACCTTTGCCATGTTTATTGGTGAAGGTCTTTTTTGATGAAATAGAGCCTTCACCGGACACCGGTGCTAGGCTCTATTTTTTTCAAAAATACGCTTAAGGGAGTGTTCGCTCATGGATTGGTTATCATCAGGTTTCTTCGTCTCACTACTCAGCATTATTCTCATTGATTTGGTACTTGCGGGGGATAACGCGATCGTTATCGGTATGGCTGCACGAAATTTGAAAAAAGAAACTCAAAAGAAAGTCATCCTTCTAGGTACGATTGGCGCAATCATCATTCGTGCTCTGGCAACAATGGTCGTCGTTACTCTTCTGAAAATCCCTGGTCTTCTACTGATCGGCGGTATTCTACTCCTTTGGATTTCGTATAAACTGCTTAGTGAAAAGAAAAATCACGATCACATTAAGGCCAAAGATGGCATCTGGGCAGCCATTCGAACGATTATTATTGCTGATGCCGTGATGGGTCTCGATAATGTCATCGCTGTAGCCGGTGCTGCTCATGGTAATTTCCTACTTGTCATTATCGGCCTTCTGGTTAGTGTACCTATCGTTGTTTGGGGCAGTACGTTGTTCATCAAATGGATTGAGAAGTATCCGTCGATCCTATATATCGGTGCAGGTGTTCTCGTATTAACAGCTGGTAAAATGATTACCGGCGAGAAGTTCCTTGCCCCTTATTTCAACTCAAATCCGCTTGGCAAATGGTTATTCATTGGTTTACTCATCGTAGTTGTGCTTGCAGCAGGCAAATGGTCGAAAATGATTGGCTACCAGGTCGAAGTTGGGGATAGCGGTCAGCTTACACTTCCTAAGGAATTAAGCGATGAAGCACAGATTGCTGCTGAAGATCGTTTTACCGTCAAAATGGATTCTCGCGGCAAGTTCATACTGGTCAAAGCGGAGGATGATGAAAACCCGGATGAAACGATGCCGCATGCCGGCTGAAAAAGGAATTTTCATTTGCACAGCGAAAGTTAGTATCATGCGTTAGTTAGCTAGTGTCATACTCTATAGGGATAAGGATGATTCAACAATGACCGATTCCGGATCTATCATCACATTTGTACTCGTATCCTTCTGCCTAGCCATCATTTTGATTATGAAAAAAGACAGCCTACCGGCACAAATGAAACGGTACCTAGCCTTGCTGGCGATTGTAATGGTCTCGATATCGTTTGTACTAATCTTAATTAGCTTCTTTGGAGCCGGAAAGTAAATTTACTTCCTTCCAGCTTTTTCATATAATCATAAATGAATGGGTTAACGGTCATACTAGGTGAAAACCATGTTATGGGATTTTATCAAGCACATCCCATGTGGGCATACGCCGGGAGCGTGACCGTAATGCGCTGGATCTATGTGACAGCGGCAATGGGACTTCTTCTAAGCTCGATCCCAGCTGCCGAATTACATGCCAAAGACAACCGATTACCCCAATCTCAAAACAAGGACAGGAGGGCTCCGATGACTCAAATATTGGATCGCAAGCAAGTACCGGCCGAGCACCGATGGAATCTAGAGGATTTATTTCCCAATCAGAAGGCTTGGGAACAGGAATTTCAGAATGTGAAAAACTCGCTTGGCAAAATCAGCGCCTTCCAAGGAAAACTAAGCGATCCCGCAACGGTAAAGCAGTGTTTCCAGTTGGAAGATGAAGTCTCTGTGAAAACAGAAAGACTGTATGTTTATGCCAACATGAAGCACCATGAAGATACAGCAGAACCAACCTACCAGGCCTTATCTGATAAAGCAAAAAAAATCAGTGTCGAAGTAGGAGAAGCGCTCTCCTTTGTTTCACCAGAAATTCTCAGTTTATCGGATGAAAAGCTTAAGCAGCTGGTGGAAGATCCTTCTTTATCTTTCTATAAGGACACACTCGAAGAAATGATTCGTCAGAAGCCGCATACGCTATCCAAGGAACAGGAAGCTTTACTTGCCCAAGCGGGTAATATGGCCGGAGCGCCAAGCACCATCTTCGGTATGCTGAACAATGCCGATTTGAAATTCTCAAAAATTAAGAACGAAAAAGGCGAAGAAGTTGAACTTACTCATGGAAGTTACATTCAATTCCTAGAGAGCCGCAACGCCGAAGTTCGAAAAAACGCCTTCCATGCTGTCTACGAAACTTATCGCAACAATAAGAATACAATTGGCGCAACGCTTAGCGCGAATATTAATAAGAATATTTTCTATGCCAAGGCTCGTCACTACCCTTCCGTTCTTGAATCCACCCTGTTTGGGGACAATATTAAGAAAGAAGTGTATACAAACTTAATTTCCACTATTCACGATTCTTTGCCGCAGCTGCAGCGTTATCTGAAACTCCGCAAGAAGTTGCTTAAAGTCGATGAATTACATATGTACGACCTTTTTGCCCCGCTGGTTGAAGAGTTCAAGATGGACATCACCTACCAGCAAGCCAAAGAAGAAATTATGAAAAGCTTAGCCCCATTAGGCGAAAACTACTTAAAAATTCTTCAAGACGGCTTCGATAACCATTGGATCGATGTCTATGAGAATAAAAATAAGCGGAACGGCGCTTATAGCTGGGGTGCCTATGGCACACATCCTTACGTGCTTCTGAATCATAAGGATAACTTGAACAGCATGTTCACATTGACACACGAAATGGGTCACGCTATTCATTCGTATTTGTCCGATGAGAACCAAGAGTACCGCTATGCGCAGTATACGATTTTCCTTGCGGAAGTCGCTTCTACGCTTAATGAGGCACTGCTCATGGACTATTTATTGAAACGCGTAACGGATCCGAAAGAAAAGCTTTACTTGCTTACTTACTACGCAGATCAGTTCAGAACAACGGTATTCCGTCAGACGATGTTTGCCGAGTTCGAAATGATTACACATGAGAAATCAGAAAATGGAGATTCCCTGACACCGCAGGAATTCAGCGAAATCTACTATGGCTTGAATAAGCTGTACCATGGGAATGCCATGGTCGTGGATCAAGATATCGAGATGGAATGGGCTCGAATTCCTCACTTCTACAACAGCTTCTATGTGTACAAATATGCAACTGGCTTCTCCGCAGCAACCAGCTTTGCGAAGCAAATTCTGGATGAAGGCCAGCCTGCCGTAGACCGTTACTTAGGCTTCTTAAAAAGCGGCGGCAGTGACTACTCTCTGAACATCTTGAAAAAGGCTGGCGTAGACATGTCCACACCGGAACCAATCAAGCAAGCGATGAGTGTCTTCAGCTCCCTACTTGATCAAATGGAAGAGTTAACGAAGTAATTGTTCTGATAAAGGTTGAGGGCGTGCGCCTTCAACCTTTTCTCAAAATATAAGAATTTATAAGTTTCACATGATAAGTCGGCTATATTTCTAGATAAACGCATCCGTCCATGAAGGACGGCGAAGCCGATTATTTGGGGTGAAAGGATGAATGATGGATGAAGATGCAATGGATTCTCATATCTGCTTTAGTATTCGCCCTCATAACGGCTGTCTTTGCCGTCATTAACGTCGAACCGGTTCAAGTAAATTTCATGTTTGCTCAGACATCCACACCCTTGATCCTTGTCATATTAACATCCACCTTGTTAGGCGGTCTGATTGTCGGCCTCTTCGGAATGGTACGTCAGTACAAGCTGCAGCGTAAAGTTCGGCATTTGGAAAAGCAGCTGCAGGATGCCTTATTCCCTCCAGCTCCCCCGCAACCGGCGCATGATAAAGACCAATCTGAACCAAGTGGTTCAACGGTTCATTAAGCATACAAAAACAACCCTGCTGCACAGATTGCAGTAGGGTTGCTTTATAGTTATTTTAAAATATCAAAACACTTAATGCTAAGCACAAAACGCCTCCGACTAGCGAGGATACTGCATTGACCATATCATTTGTCATCCATCTCATACCGTGAATCTGTGCGGCTTTCTGGCCACAATGAAACTGTTTCTCGATGGTCTTCCCACAAACGTTACACCGATACATGACTTGAAACGTTGCCCCGAGCCAAGAATCAGCCAAAGAACCAATCAGACCAGAAACAGCCCCCAGTATGATTAACGCTGCAAATGCCCCTACCTCATACTCTAACTCAATCATCTGACTGAACCATCCACTTACCAAACCAATGAATGCTCCTCCCAGCAATGAAGCCAGCAATCCTAATCCTGTTACACCACCCGATGTGCCAGCCGGAACACGCTTGCCGTTAATAATTGAACGCGGTGTAGATACACTCATCCCACCGATTTCCGTAGCCCAAGTGTCTGCATTGACCGTTGCCATTACCCCAACAAATACAATCCACCAAGCTGGATCGGGCCAAACCGCATTCCCTATACATAGCAATAAACCAAGACCGCCATTTGCAGCAACCTGTCCGGCATCGCGTCTTCCACCTTTGGCATAACCGCTTTCTACTGCGGATTTACGTTGATGCTTGAGTTTAGATAATAAGGTAGAAGATACGAAGAAGGCGATAAGTGTCCCAAACCAAGCTAAGTTTCCCAGTGCAAACATCGACGTACCGAGCAGCACAGCAGCAGCCAAACCCGATAAGGATAAGGATCCCTTCCAATAGGCCGCACCTGCGATGATCAAGCTTCCCGTTAAACCCCAAATCCACTCCACATGCAGCACTCCTATTCTTCTTCCATGCCCTTTATAAACCGTTCAAAACTCTCTCTTATTGTATCATAGTCGTATTCGAGGCCAAACGTTTACACTCCTTTTGTTGAGATCGACAAATCCATCTAAATTTTCGGTTAACTCGACAGGATGTAACCAATTCCTATGAAATTTATGATAAACTAAGTGCGGTGAATGTTAGGAGGCTGACATGGAGAACGAACAATTCGATATAACTTCCCAGTTAAAAAGAGACCTGGATCCTCAGGAGATGCTGCGCGTCATTTTTGACTATGCAGCCAAAATTGCGAACGAACGAATCCTAGACAATGTACTTATGCTGATGGCCGATATGGGACGAGAAATGATTGTCTCTGATCGATGTACAGTTTGGTTGCTTGATACGAACAAAAATGAGTTATGGTCCAAAGTAGCTCATGGTCTCGACGAAATTCGCATTCCCAGTACGGCTGGTCTTGTCGGCTATGCTGTAACCAATGATAAAGCCGTATTTATTCATGACGCTTATTCGAATGAAGAGTATAAGTCCTATCTCATGAATGGAGCTCTTCGAACGGATCAACAAACGGGTTACCGAACCAAAGCACTCTTGGTAATTCCGTTCCGAAACAGCCAAGGTGAAATTATGGGTGCTTACCAAGCCATTAATAAGCTGACGGCAAGTGAACAATTTTCAGATAAAGACTTGGAATATTTAACGTTAGCTTCCTCCTACGCGGGTAAATCATTAGAATCTGCTTTGCTTACGAACGAGATCGAGGAAACGCAGAAAGAAATTATTTTTAGAATGGGGGAAATTGGTGAGAGCAGGTCCAAGGAGACAGGTAATCATGTGAAGCGTGTAGCAGAATATTCTTATCTCCTAGCCTTAGGATTAGGTATGAGTAAAGAAGAAGCTGAATTGTTGAAAATGGCTTCGCCCATGCATGATATCGGTAAGGTGGCTATCCCTGATAGTGTCTTAAACAAACCCGGGAAATTAACCGATGAAGAATTCAAATTGATGCAGAACCATACACGTATTGGTTATAACTTGCTCAAGAACTCTAATCGCCATATTCTGAAGACGGCTGCTGTTGTCGCTTATGAGCATCATGAAAAATGGAACGGGCGCGGATACCCACGCGGAATCAAGGGCGAGGACATTCACATCTATGGCCGAATTACAGCGATAGCTGACGTATTCGATGCACTCGGCAGTGAGCGTGTTTACAAAAAAGCGTGGGAGCTCGATCGGATCTTGACGTTGTTTAAAGAAGAACGGGGCGAGCATTTTGACCCCAAAGTGGTTGATACATTTTTCCAACAATTGTCGGCCATCCTTCGAGTTCGTGATCAATATTCGGATGCTGCTTTAGAGGATTCAACAGAAGTTTAATCAAGGAAAAATAAAGGGCAGATCTCTCAGGTCATAAATGACCTTAAGAGACTGCCCTTTGATCTGTTAAATGTTAATCGTAACAGCTCCGAATACTTCTTCGCCCCATAACAGTTCCAAGCGATCACCATGATGCACAGGACCTACTCCTTCAGGAGTACCTGTGTAGATGATATCACCAGCACCTAAACCATAATGCTTTGCAATGTAATCAATAATGGTTTGTAGATCGAAGATCATATTGCTGATATTGCCGTTCTGCACAACCTGTCCATTCTGGCGAAGCTGGAAATTTGCTTCTGTCAGCTTTGAAGCTCCTGGGAATGGTCGGAATGTACTGATCGGTGCCGACTTGAGAAAGCCTTTGGCAGGCAGCCATGGCTGACCCTTCTTCTTAATGACGTTCTGAACATCCCGAAGCGTGAAGTCAATGCCAAGTGCATATTTGTCGACAATCTCATCCACTTGGATGCCTTCTGTGTAAGGCTTAGCGATATGTAGGACAAGCTCGGCTTCATAGTGAATCTCACCTTGATCACCGGGAAGCGTCAACTCTCCCCCATCTATTGGGGCGAGTGCATGTGTCGGCTTGGTAAAAATCATCGGTTGATCCGGAACATCATTCCCCAGTTCGGCGGCATGTGCCCGGTAGTTGCGACCTACGCAGTAAATATTGCGAATAGCTTCTGTCATGTTGATTGCTCCTCATCTTATTTCTTGCTAACATTTCCTTGCGCGTCCACTTGAGCGCCTATCGAGATTTTACTCAAACGCTGAAAGAGCTTTGCACCATCTTCCATACTCATCGGAGTCGGCAGTGCTGCTTTGGTCAAAATAGGCACAAGGTGGATATCGCATTGTTTATCCTTAGAGCACGTAGCTTCTAAAATAACCGTCTCCCAAGTTTTCGGGGTATCATTCGTTGTGAAAATGAAATTGCCTAAACTATAAGCAATCCATTTGCCTTTGTATTGCTCGAAGCCTTGTAAAACATGTGGATGACCGCCTACGATAAGATCAGCGCCGGCATCGATGTAGCGATGAGCCAGGTCTTTCTGATTCTTATCTGGATTATCGCTTCTTTCCACTCCCCAATGGGTAACGACAACAACAAGATCGGCGCTTTCTTTTGCTTTCTGAATGGCTTCGACCGGCAGCGTGTAGTTATACGTTTCAGCTACACCTGGATGGCCAGGAGCTGCTTTCCACGAAGCCTCCGGAACGACACGGCTGAAGCCGAAGAAGGCAATCTTCACACCCGCTTTTTCCACGATGACTGGTCGGTAAGCTTCTTCCAAATCTTTACCCGCTCCAACTCGCTTAACGCCCTCTTGATCAAGGGCCTCCATCGTGTCCAGCAAACCTTCTGTCCCATAATCCATCACATGGTTATTCGCTAGATTAACGAGATCAATTCCAGAAGCTTTCAGGGCAGGTAACGCCATCGGTGAAGAACGATAGACGTAATCCTTATTTTGAACTGTACCTCTAGTCGTTATGGGTGTTTCTAGATTAGCAATCGTATAATCGGGCTTGCTCAGAAAGTCTTTTACATTGGTATAAGGGTAATCATAGCCTTTTTGTTTTAAAATATCTTCCACTTTGGAGGCCATCAACACATCACCCACAAAAGTTAACTTCACTTGCCCGCCACTGCTCGTGGGCTCACTCGATGCGATAGGAGGAGGAGCCGGGATAACGGCTTTTGCCGTAGACTCTGGGCTAGGCTTTGCGCTTGGCTCCGCACTAGCTATGCTCGCTGTATTCGTTGGTTTGGTTGGAACAGGCGAAACACTAGCCACTGGTGTGGATGCTGAATCTTGCTCTTCTGCTGATTTACTGTTCGATGTCCAATAGGAAGCGCCTATGCCAATAGCGAAACAGGCTGCTGCGGCAAGCGTGAGTCCCCCAATTACTTTGAGCGGGGTCTTCTTGTTCGTAGAGCGTTCTTTTTTCGGTTTACGGTGACGATCTTGTCTGGATTCCAATCAAAACATTCCCCTTTCCCCCTACAAATTATAGCAGAAGAAACCCTCGTTGGGTAATAGTAAGACACTCTCATTTTCAGATTCATAATCCTTGTGGTATAACTGAAGCATAATTAAGTTCATTTGAGTTTATCGGAGAAAGGGAACGAAAACGTTGGAGAAAATCGCAATCATATCGGATATTCATGGTAATTTACCCGCACTGGAAGCTGTGCTTTTAGATATTGAACGCCGAGGAATTAAACGCATTATATGTTTAGGCGACCTTGTAGGTAAAGGGCCAGATTCCGCTGCTGTCGTTGACCGTATCAAGGAGGTATGTGAATCCGTTGTTCAAGGAAACTGGGATTTGGGGATTACCCTCCCGCAGGAGCAGCCTGCCGGATTGTGGCATCAGCAGCAGCTTGGTGAGGATAGGCTCGCCTATTTGGAACAGCTGCCTTTCTCCGTTGATTTGAACGTAAGCGGCAAATTGTTCCGACTGTTCCACGCTTCTGCGAAAAGTGTTTATTATAGAGTGAAACGTAAAGCATCCAAGGAAGAACGTCTCGCAATGTTTCAAAATACGGAGATGACCGGTGCGTCGACGAATGGGAAGCAGCCTGATATTGTCGGTTACGGAGACATTCATATTCCCTATCTCATAACGATCAAAAACCCATCGGAGAAACGCCCTTTGAAGCACACGAGCAGCGGTCTGATGCTCTTCAATGTTGGTAGTGTGGGAACGCCTTATGACGGCATTCCGCAAGCCTGCTACTGCGTTTTGGAAGGGGAAACCGAAGGAAATGTGCAAGCTGGGTTTGCGATTCAATTCGTACGTGTTCCTTATGATATTGAATATGCTGTTCGCTTGGCTTACGCTGCGCAAATGCCGGAAAGTCAACGATATGAACTAGAGATTACTACAGGTTTGGTTCATAAATGAAGAGTGAGAAATAATCATGGGAATTCCTTCCACAATATGGTAATATAGGCGTATCATTGAAAGTGAGGATGCCATCCATGAGGCTGAACTGGCGTAAAATTGTTTTGATCGTCGTATGTGCAGAGTTATTATTTATCTATTGGAACGGCATCAGTGCTATTTCTTTCAAGAAGCAAGAAGTCACTCACCCGAGTACCACATCACAACCAGTGCCTCCGTTAACGCAAATAAAACCAATTACTCCTGGTAAATTAAGCGAGTCTGACTTCTATATTCCAGATCAAAAAGCATCTTAAAGTCACCCCGAACCACAAGTTCTTATATGTCAATGAAAAACGCTCTAAGCTATTGCTAGCTTAGAGCGTTTTTTACGTAAACAAAGTTGTAGAAACTATAGCCCATCTACCCTCACGAAAGCTGAATGACTCTAAAATCGAATTTTAGAGTAATGCCTACCAGTTGTGAGGAGTCATAATGAATCAATCGACAGTCTCTGTGTTACTTCACTCGTGCTAAAGCCAAGCCATCATAAGCGGGCAGGATGGTGCTTTCCAAACGCGGATCAGTGGCGATTAGCTGGTTGAAAGTACGCATCGCTTGAACGGATGCTTTGGTTTGGTTCGCGTCAACGACTTTTCCTCGCATCAGCGTGTTGTCCCCAGCAATAATGGCGCCTGGATTCGCCAATTTGATTGCAAGCTCCAAATAATTCGGATAATTCACCTTGTCCGCATCGATAAAAAAGAAATCAAATCGCTCTCCCTGCTCAAGAAGATCATTCAGGTGAACGAGTGCTTCGCCAATCCGGTACTCAACGAGCTCACCAAGTCCAGCTTCGGTCAGATTTTGCTTGGCTACATCTGCAAATTCTTGTTTTAATTCGAGCGAAATCAGCTTGCCGCCCTCTTTCAACCCTCTCGCCAAACAAATCCCGCTATAACCGCCTAAAGCACCTATTTCCAATACCTTCGTTGCGCCAATCATCGTGACCAGCATAGTAAGCAATCGGCCGTATCCAGGTGCAATCGATATTTCGGGCATATTATGGGTGCGAATGACTTCCTTAACTCGCTCTAGTACTGTATCTTCTTCGTATAAACCCTCCATATAGCTCTCGGCTGTTATGGTTTCCATGTTTTATCCTCCTTAGAAAAGCATCAAAGCATCTACTTTGCGTGTTTCGTTTGTAAGTGTAACCTATTTGTCCTATACTTGTTAATTGTATGAGTTTTATGAGCGATGCACAACCCGGATGGAAGGAATTTAAACATGCCACAACAAATTGAATTAATCGCAACTTGCCCAATGGGACTTGAGGCCATCGTTGCTCGCGAAATCCGTGATCTTGGCTACAACGAGGTGACTGTCGAGAATGGGCGTGTCCGTTTTCTTGGCGACGAGCTGGCCATCTGCCGCACCAACCTTTGGCTCAGAACCGCCGATCGCATCTTGGTAAACATGGGCCAATTTAAGGCCGTGACTTTCGATGAGCTTTTCGAAGGCACCAAAGCGCTTGCTTGGCCGGACTGGATTCCGAACGATGCCGAATTCCCTGTGGAAGGGCGTTCCCATAAGTCACAATTATCTAGCGTTCCCGCTTGCCAAGGAATCGTGAAGAAAGCCGTCGTGGAGAAGCTGAAGCTTCGCTACGGAACAGAGTGGTTCCCTGAGAACGGGGCACGCTACGTGATCGAAGTCGCACTCCTGAACGATATTGCAACGCTAACGATAGACACGACCGGCGCCAGCCTGCACAAGCGCGGCTACCGTAAGCTCGTGACCGAAGCTCCGCTTAAGGAGACCATGGCGGCTGCAATGATCCTCCTCAGCCGTTGGAAGGTCGACAGACCGCTCTACGACCCGTTCTGCGGGTCTGGAACGATCCCGATCGAGGCAGCTATGATCGGATGGAACATCGCGCCAGGACTGCGGCGTAGCTTCCCTAGCGAGGCGTGGGGTAATATCCCACGTAAGCTGTGGGACAAGGCTCGCGACGAGGCCTTCGACGCGGTTAAAGATGATGTTCCGCTGAACATCATCGGCAGTGACATCGATCCCTCTGCCATCGAAGTGGCTGAGGCTGCCGCGAAGGCCGCTGGCTTGACGAAGCAGTTCAAGCTGCTCGTGGAACCAGTGGCTAAGGCCCGACCTCGCGGCGACTACGGCTGCTTGATCACCAACCCACCCTATGGAGAGCGGCTTGGTGAAGCGCAGGATGTAGAGGTGGCGCTGCGCCAGCTCGGTGCACTCACAGCTCCCATGCCTTCATGGAGCATGTTCATCTTAAGCCCGAGCACACAGCTCGAGCACTATATGAATCGCCGCGCGGATAAGAAGCGCAAACTATTTAATGGACGAATCGAGTGTAACCTGTTCCAGTATCTTGGACCATTGCCCCCGCGCAGACAAACGGACAAGTGAAATAAAAATCCCTCATGGCTCATCCGACCGAACTGCATGCATGCAGCGGTCAGACCAAGCTAGTGAGGGATTTTATTTAATAAACAAAAACCAAATCAATAATGCCCATATGGGAATGGACACAAGAATGCTCCATAGGCAGCCTTTGGCAAACCGCAGCTTCGGCTCCTGTTCTGTCCTTTCTTCGCGATCATTTCGCATGTTCCACCAACTCCAAGGGCAGCCCATCCGGATCTGCAAAAAAAGTATATTGATCACCAGTAATAGGATCAATCCGCACCGGTTCTACCGCAATCCCCTTGCTCTCAAGTTCTTTAACGCTTTGTTCCATATTCGGCACGACAAAAGCCAAATGCCTAAGACCCCTTGCCTCAGGCTGGTTAACTCGCAGCGGAGGGTTCGGAAATGAAAACAACTCGATCTGCTGCTCGCTCTTCCCGATGCGCAGATCCAACTTATAGGAGTCACGTTCTGCACGATACGTCTCGTGTATGACCGTTAATCCAAGTAAATCGACATAGAAGTGTTTCGATCGCTCATAATTGGAGCTAATGATCGCCACATGATGAATTTGTTCTAACTCCACTCCATTCCCCCCTGTCCCCATTTATTGAAAAACCGCATTCCGGGAACTCCCATCCTGAGGTCCGTTTCACTTATTTTATCCGTCTGTTCTCATCGTTTCAACAATTTTCTTCAAAACTTCCTCAGCTTGCACATATTCAACTTGGCAAGTACCAGCTGCATGATGACCGCCTCCACCATTTTGGAGCATCAAGTTACCAATATTCGTTTTCGACGAGCGATTCACAATACTGTGACCACAAGCAAAGACGCAGTTTTGTTTATTTCGGCCATCGACGATCCAAATCGAGATATTTTGCTCCGGATAAAGGGCATACACCATGAAACGGTTCCCTGGATAGATGGTTTCCACATCACGAAGGTCGGTAATAATAACATTCCCTTCCGTCCGCGTATAGGTTTGAAGCATATCACGATATAAAGCATCTAATTCAAAATATCGCGCCACACGCTCTTTCACATCCGGCAATTCCATAATCTCATGAACGGACATCGTTGCACAGTGCTCCACAAGATCTTCCATCAATTGATAATTACTAATCCGATAGTCGCGATAACGTCCTAACCCCGTTCGAGCATCCATGATAAAAGATAATAAATCCCATCCGCTTGGATTCAAAATATCTTCTTTGCTGAACTGTGCAGAATCCGCTTTATCCACCCCACGCATAATATCATCGATATCGCCGAAGGTCTCACGCCCTCCATAGTAATCATAAACAACACGTGCCGCACTTGGCGCGATTAGGGTTTCCCCTTTGAATTCAACCTTTTCGCCCATCCGCTCAAGTTCACTGGAATGATGATCGAACCACAAACCACAACCCGCTACATAAGGGACATTGGCCAAAATGTCGTTTTCCGAAACCTCAACCAAACCGTCCTGCATATCTTTGGGATGGACGAATTTCATTTCATCCACCATGTTTAACTTTTTGAAAAGCATCGCGCATACTAAGCCATCAAAATCCGAACGTGTGATCAATCTCATGCTATGTATCCCCCTAATAATAGTTCCAAAGCACTACTAAAACCTACGACATTCATTATATCAGCTCGTGTCAATTTGTGACAATCATTTTGTCTTTGTAAATCCCTTTCAGCTGGAAATAAAAAAAACGGTACGCCTATATAGGCTGTACCGTTCTTAATTTGGAAGATAAACATTGATAAAGTCTTGTCAAAAATGCTTCAATTTGCGACATCGGCGGCATTTTTACAGAAAGCTTAACCTCGCCCTTCCAGTAGAAAATCAAGATGCTATTGTTTCTCCCATGAAACATTTCAACATCCCAACAAGCTTCATTTAACGCGTATACTTCCCGATTAATCATGAGCTTTGGTCCATCCGAGGAAGGCACCAAACGGGCAACATGATTACCACATAGCGAAGTCACTTTTTGTTCTTCTTGTAGTATTCCTTCTGATTGCATGCTGCTGGATCCTCCTTTTATTTTCACATTAATTTGTTATGACAGAGAAAAACCCCACCATAGTGAACCGATCGGAGGGGTTCTGATGTTGATACCCAATCGTTCGGCGGCTGGCTGGCTGCGAGTCCGGTTTGCAGGACAAGGAAGCCCCTTTAGCTTTGCGTCACTGGCTTTCGCCAGTTTTGCCTTTGTCGAGATGTCTTGCTACATATCTGGAGAGCAAAGAGTAATAAATATGTACACTCTCAAGGATACGGGAAGTCGTTTTGAAATCGAATAGTTCCTAAGAACTAATTTTGCATTATTTTTCAAAAAATTTCTTTTTTCGACGTATTTTTCAGCAACATTTGACGATTTGTGCCTTTCCAATAGAAAATGGATCCCGCAATCGTAAGAACAGCCATAAGAACATACAACGTATTTCCACCATAAGAAACGAGCAAGAACCCACCTACCCAAGGTCCAATAAAGTGGCCAATGTTCGTTAATGTTTGAGCGCCAAAATACGTGCCACGCATATGCTCGGGAGCTAATTTGTCAATCAACATATTGGCAGCGGGGTAATTGAGAATCTCGCCAAGGGTGAAAATACCCATCGAAATAATTAGCCATACCAGCGAGTGAGAAAATGCAAAGCCGACATCCCCTAACGCAAACATTAGGTTGCCAATTACAATTGCAACGACTGGCGTGTACTTTTCGGCTAAACGCGTAAGTGGAATCTGCATGGCAATGACCACAATCGCATTCACACTCATCAAGATCGCAAACATTTTCACGCCATCGACAAAACTCTGCTCCAAATATTGCGAAAGTGTCACCATCACCTGGGAGTATCCGATAGCACCAATAATGCCACCTAGGATATACAAGCGAAAAGTCATATCACTGCGAATCACTCGCACAGCAGAACCAAAGGTAACTGAAGATTTCTTCTCACCCTCTATTTTCTTGATGCCAAAAGCGATGAGCAGTGTGTAAAGGGTGACCGCATAAATAAAATAAATGATTCCTGTGATGAGAAAAGGCAGCGCACCGTTCATCGTAGCGAAAAAGGCACCCAAAAGTGGTCCGACTGCAACACCAAGATTAATAGCCATATACCGCATCGAAAATACTTTAAGTCGCTTCGCAGGTTCTGTGAGGTCTGCCATCAACGCCTGCGATACGGGCTCATAAAAGGATCGGCACAAGCCGTTAAGCATATTGAGCAGCATAAACAGGATTGGTAATTTAACCATGCCGAAGCCTAAGAAGACGAACGCCCAGCCGAAAAGAGCTGCTAGCATAATAATGCGCCTTCCGAATCGGTCCGATAAGGTGCCCCCTATAAAACCGCCTACGGTCCCAGCCAAAGAACCCATTCCAATGACAATTCCGATCATCACCGCACTCATCGACGTATGTCTGGCTAAATAAATCGCTAGAAAAGGCAAACTCATGGAGGACGCAGCTCTAGCCATAACGGTTCCAAGAATTAACGTATGTACAATGGGATGATAAGAATTTAGAAAACCACGTAATCGATTCAATTTGAGATGACTCCTATCGCTGTTTAATTTACCGCAGGTCAAGAAATCGACACCGAATTCCAATTATACACGAAAAATGACGATATGTGTCTCCAAAATAAAAAACACTCTCCGACGGAGAGTGCAAAAGAGCGTGTCTATTATGTTCATTGTGTCCATTCGTCGCTTTCCCCACATGAAGCCAAGTCGAGGTCATGCGATTCCTGAATGGAATGCTGCTTCCACGGCTTATGTTAACTGCTGCCGCAACCAGATCCGCAGCTCGACCCTGACGAGCAAGAAGACCCTGAGCCGGAGCTGCAACTGCTTCCGCCACCGCCTTGATCTCCAGAACTATCACTACTGCCTCCAGAACCCCCACAACCTGAGGAAGAACAGTTACTATGCTTATCTTTTGGATTCTGTTCATTCAGAGGCCACTGAGAGTCTATCCCGCTTGTATAGTTATCATTATCCTGAATGGAGAAGAACATCATAGCTCCTGCCATATACACCATGTTGTTCGGGTTTGTTAATGAATCCTTCCAGCCTGTATCCTCAAACCTGCGGCTGTTCGCTGAATGTCTGGCTTCGTTAATCGCCTGCGTGATTAGTATGCGGATCGCCTCTGCAACTTCTGGATATCGCTTCGCCTGCTCCATATCGAACCATTGCTCGGCGATTTCTTCTTCATTGGCTTTGCGAAGCAAATCTGTTCGCTGCTCATCCAGCGGATTGCGGAAAAATCCGTTCCAGCAACGCGAACTCGTTGGAGCGAACTCGAACAAGTGCGCATATACCCAATCGAACCATGCACGTTCACCCGGCATTTGCTTCGGTTCACGTTCAGGTGAATGATGAATAACACCACCAGCGAATTGATCCCCGAACCGCTGATATTCTCTCGTAAACATCAGCATCTCATGCCAAATTTCATCGATTTCGCTGCTAAACATCGGAGTTCTTTTTAAGATGAGATTCATCAGGAAAAATCGTTTTAATTCAAACCATTTACAAGCAAACTCGTCATCGGACATGGAAGGATTCCCAGCTTTTACGCGATATTGGAGTCTTTCTACATAATCTAGTGGAAGTGCACTATTCAGCTTAGTAACGATACGTTCTAACGGAACACCTTCTAGCAAACCAAGCCCTTGGGGTAGTTCTGAAGCTCGAAAGTCCGGTTTGGATATCCCTACACGACTTCTCTTGGACGGTTTGGGTGATTTTCGGAATAAAAAACGGAACATATGGCATCCCTCCCTATTTCCAATATAACACAGTAATGTAAAGAGAAGAATAACGTCGGTTGGAAAACATTGTATTTAGGCTCTATAATAATAGAATGGAGGTGCTGAAAGATGAAAATAGCAGTAACCGGTGGCAGCGGGTTTATTGGCAAACGATTGATAGTTCATTTGCAGCAGCAAGGTCATGAAGTCATCAATATTTCACGTTCACCCAGAGCTGTTGTCGAGCATGTACGCACCGTCACTTGGGATCAACTAAAGACGGATTCGAGTGCCTTCGCAGGACTGGATGCCATAGTAAATTTAGCTGGGGAGTCGATTAATCAGCGTTGGACAGCTGCAGCCAAAGAACGAATCGTTGGGTCTCGTCTAAAAGCGGCTGAGCAAGTGGCTCAGCTTGTAGCACGCATGGAAGTGAAACCGAAAGTCGTTGTTAATGCTTCAGGAATGTCCGTTTACGGTACCTCAGAAACCGAAACCTTTGACGAAAGAAGTCCGCACCGCCCTGTCGATTTCTTATCGAAGGTAGTCGAACAGTGGGAAGGCGCGGCTGATCAGATACAGGGAACACGCATCGTAAAAGTCCGCGTTGGACTTGTTCTAGATGGCAAGGAAGGCGCGTTCCCAAAAATGGCATTGCCTTATAAGCTTGGTGTTGGCGGTCCCATAGGCAACGGTAAGCAATGGCTCTCCTGGATTCACATCGATGATATGGTGAGGCTTATTGATTTTTGCATTCAGAACGAAGCCATTATCGGCCCTGTTAATGCGACAGCTCCAAATCCGGTCACCAATAGGGAGTTTGGACGGGCATTAGCGAAAGCGATGCGAAGACCTAATCTATTCCCGCTTCCTGCTTTTATTTTAAAAATGGTTTTCGGTGAGTTATCTACGCTGCTTTTGGAAGGTCAGAAGGTGCTCCCTCGCGCATTATTAGAGCATGGTTTTACGTTTAAGTATTCTTTCGTAGACAAAGCCCTCACTGATATTGTTTAAATAATAAAACCCAGACCACCGAGTGCGCCTCGATGAGCTGGGTTTTCGTTTAATTTATTTCGTGGATAAGTCGTCTGAAACTTGAATAAGTTGTAATTGAGTTGGCGCGCTTGTTAGTGTTAATACGCCTTTATCATCATAGCTAATGCCGAAGTCATTGTCGTTTACAATCGCAATTGTATTTTTGTCAACAACCGTCAAGCCTTCAATCTTCTCATATGGGTATCCTAGTTTAGCAATATCCACAATCAATTCTTTACTAACTGGTTGAATACCTTGGTCTTTGAGCTGCTGAACGGAAAGGCTTTCCAGGTTTTTGCTTGTATCTTTTCCTAAAATATTCGTAGCCTTAGAGAAATCCGATTTGTAAATTCGTTTCAGCTGTGCGTCAGCACCAGCATTCTTATCACGCTCATCAACGAGCAGCACATCACTGGATAGTGCGGAGAGATCACTGATCACGATATCTTTTTGATTCACTTTGACGAACATGCCAGCTTGCTCAGCCACATAAACATACTCACCCACGATTTGTTTCGTGGCTAGATCCATTTTGAGGATACGCAGATTTCTGGAAGATTCCCCTGTTTTCTTATCCGGATTTGCCATAGGACTTTGAATGGACGTGTACAAGAATTTGCCGTCTGGGGAAATAGTCACACCTTCGAATCCACGGTTGGAAATACGCGTATTGTATACCTCAGGCAGTGTATCAAAAATTGGCGTTTGAGCACCGGCTTGAACGAGCTTGTCTTTAGCGCCTTTTGGGACGTAACGCCCTAGTATCGTGCCATCACGTTTCACTTGAAGAATGGATGGGCGATACTCATCTGAAATCCAGAATGTATCATCAGAAGGACTGTACGCGATGCCTTCCGTATCTAGACCATCGGGATCATAACCCAGCTTCGTTACACCTTTCTCATCGTAAGGCACTTCATCAGTTCCAAGTAAATTCGGTAGTCCTGTTATGTATTTACTATTGCTTAGTTTATCGATTTTACCATCGAGGAGTGAGAGTTTAATGGTTTCGAGGATTTCAATGTTTCCGTTTGTGATTTTGAATTTATAAATACGTGGGACATAGTTCTCGATCGGGAATGTGCGAAGCTTGTCTTTACCTACTTCACCGTTCGGTCCGCGGTCAGCAATCGTATAGAACGTATCTGCAGCATCCTTAGGTAAGTGAACAAGACCTGAGAACCCGCCTTCTTGAATACCTTTATCAAGCACAGGAGCATTTTTCCACTCAAATTTACCAGTTACTTTAGGAATATCTTTGAGCGAGATGGATTGATTCCATTCATTCCATTCGACCTGTTTACCAAGCGCTTCACCAATGGTACGAAGTGGAACATATGTACTTCCGTTAATGACAACGGGATCTTTATCAAGCGTAAGCGTTTTCCCGCCGGAAGTCAGTTGAAACTTCACAGCGATTGCCTCCAACGTAGCTTGTCCTGCGGATACGACAGTTGTTGTAGAAACGGCACAGATGGCCGCAAGTACTATAAGCAGTCGTTTTCTTCTGAGTAATCTTTTCATATGAACCCTCCATCATCTAATAAACTTTCACTGTGATAAGCATAATGTTTATATATTCGTGGAGTGTCAGAAGGATATGAAAAAATTGTAAATTAAAAAATAGCTGTTCAAACTCATTAAAGTTGTTTACAATTAATTTGTGTAAAATATGATAAAGAAGGTGATCCTTTTGAATGTTCATCAATTTACAGTTCGCACGATCCGCGGTGAAGAAAAGTCTCTTGCTGATTACCAAGGTCAAGTGCTGCTTATTGTGAATACCGCTACGAAGTGCGGCTTTTCTCCTCAATTCACAGGACTTCAAGAGCTCCATGACACATATAAGGAACAAGGATTTAGCGTGTTAGGATTTCCGTGCAATCAATTTAAGGACCAGGAACCCGGTGACGATGCTCAAGTCGAGCAAGCTTGCCAAATTAATTTCGGCGTCAATTTTCATTTGTTCTCCAAAATCAACGTTAACGGCGCAGATGCCCATCCGCTTTACCAATACCTGAAAAAGCAGGCTTCTGGTCTTCTCGGCTCAAGCATTAAATGGAATTTCACAAAGTTTTTAGTTGATCAGCAAGGTAATGTGATTAAACGCTTCTCCCCTACCACTTCACCAAGCAAAATAGACAGCCAAATTCGCAAGCTGTTAGAGAAATCAGCTGTTCATGCTTAATTTCGTTTGAATGTAAAAAAGCATCCAACCCTAAAGTGGGCGGATGCTTTTTCTCATTTCACATACTTTTTTACCTTTTCAATCACTTCGTCTTCTGTTGCTGCAGTCACATAGCGTCCATTAATAAAAATAAATGCAAATCGGGAACAAGGACCGCAATATGATTTGCAGGCAACTTTGACTTCGGCATCGGGTGCAATGACACTTATCTTAGAAAGGGCAGTCTTCACTTTCATGTGTTTGCATTTATCACAAATGCGAATATCATTGCGCATTAGTGATCTCCGTGATTCCCCTTGCTTGGGTTCGTAATCATGAAGCCTTCTTCTGGTGTGTAGAAGTAATCAATACGGATGCCATCCAGCAAAGGTTCATTTTTATCTAGAATAACGTCAATACCTTTATCTGTGCTTACAAGGACGTCATTTTCTGATTTATCGTCAAGACCCAAACCATAGTGAGCATGGTCACCGTGCGAATGAGTCACTTGTACGCGAACCAATAATCCTTTGTTTTCTTCTTTATCAAGCTCCAATTGAAGTACTTTAGCAGCATTACGAGAAATTTTGACGTTCATATGTACACATCTCCTGAAACATTAATTTTTATTTCTTATTGTAAAGAATCTAAGGCACGAAATCAACCTTTGTCCCAAGTCATCCCTTACTTCTTGCTAATTCACTAAACGAACTTTAAAATAGATAGTAGTGAGCACAAAGAGCACTAATTACACGAAAGTAACTAACTTACATAAAAGTTAGTTCCATACATTCAACTTGAAAGGAAGCGGTCTTATGTCAACCCTAGAGAATGAAAAAGTCGCTCCACTCAGCAACTATGTTCCTAAAGTACCCAAAGAAATCGAATGCTCCGTTGAAAGAACACTTGAAGTTATTGGTGGAAAATGGGCTTTTCTCGTGCTTCGCGAATTATTTTGTGGAACGAAACGTTTCGGCGAGCTGCAGCGCCAGATAACTGGAGTCAGCCCTAAATCATTAACTGATATCCTTCGTCACTTAGAGGAACATGGGGTTTTGGAACGAATGGCTTACCCTACAGTTCCTGTTACGGTTGAGTATACCTTGACACCGAAAGGCCAGGATTTGCATCAAATAATAAAAGAAATGAAGTTATGGTCAGCAAAGTGGACATAATGAATAATTAGGGAATATCACCAGAGGAGTGGAGCTTGATGATCACAATCAAATCAAAAGAACAAATTGAAAAGATGGGCAGAGCGGGTCGCATCCTGGCTGATTGCCATAAAGAAATTGCCAAAATGATTCGACCTGGTATAACCTCCTGGGAAATCGACCAATTCGTAGAGGGCTTTCTGACTAAGCACGGGGCCACTCCTGAGCAAAAAGGGTATCACGGTTATCAATATGCCACTTGTGCATCCGTCAACGACGTGATCTGTCACGGTTTTCCTAAAAAGGAGCCCCTGAATGACGGCGATATTGTAACCATCGACATGGTTGTACGTATAGATGGTTGGTTGGCAGACTCCGCGTGGTCTTATGCGGTTGGTAACATTTCTCCAGTTGCCGAGAAATTGCTGCAAGTAACGAAAGAATCTCTTTACAAAGGAATTGAGCAAGCCGTTCCCGGCAACCGTATCGGCGATGTGTCGCATGCCATCCAAGTGTATGCTGAATCGCATGGTTTTTCCGTTGTAAGAGATTTTATCGGACACGGGATTGGTTCCGAAATGCATGAAGAGCCGCAAGTGCCTCATTATGGACCAGCAGGCAAAGGGCCGCGGATTAAAGAAGGCATGGTCTTCACGATTGAACCGATGCTAAATGTAGGTAAATACCACTCCAAAGTAGATCAAGATGGATGGACAGCAAGGACTTATGACGGCAGCTTGTCCGCTCAATATGAACATACGATTGCGATCACGAGTCAAGGGCCGATTATTTTAACCGAACAATAATGATACCGGAGGAACATGCATGATTTCTTTTTACAAGAAATATTGGAGGACAGCCTTTGACATTGCTCTCATTGTTCTAACCGTCTATTTATTCATGCTGTTATTTAGTTACCTGTATCGCATCGCTACGCCTATCTTTCTGGCTCTGATCATTTTCATGATGATCGAGCCTTTTGCTAGGTTTTTGAACCGCAAAGGGATACGTAAGTCAATCGCATCGGCGATTTCGACCTTAGTATTCGTCCTTATTATCCTTGGCGCACTGACCGGTGCCGCTGTCATTTTCACCAGCCAGATCATGAGTCTTGTCGATAAGGTGGATGAATATCAAGCGGTTTTCAACGATCAAATTGTGCAAAAAATTAGCGAATTGAATAACCAATTCCAAGCGCTGCCAACTGACGTTATTGTGAAAGCCAAAGATTATGCCGGGCAATTCGCAGGTAATGCCTCCAAGTTTATCATTGCTTTCTTATCTGGATTGGTAGCCTCGCTAACATCCTTCTCAACCTTCATGTTCAACTTCATCGTCGGGATTATCTTAGCCTACTTCCTAAGCATTGAAATTGATTCTTGGAAACGCCTTGCAGGTGAAAAAACACCAAAAACCTTCAAATCCGTCTTCTTCTTTCTCAAAGAAAATGTCGTGAAGGGTATCGTCTCCTACATAAAAGCGCAAGCCAAACTAATCTCTTTAACATTCATTGTCGTATTTTTCGCACTGCTCCTGCTCGGCGTTAATAATGCTTTCTCCATCTCGTTGTTGTCAGCTATATTCGATGTACTGCCGCTACTTGGCGTATCCACTTTGTTCATTCCATGGATCATCTACCTGTTTATTGTTGGGCAAACGACCCTAGCGATCTGGCTCAGTGCTTTACTCTTGGTCGTCATCCTCGTCAGACAAGTTATGGAGCCAAAGATTACTGGTGAATCACTCGGGGTATCGGCCTTTACAACCTTAGCTTTCATGATTGTATCCCTTTCGCTCTTTGGATTTGCAGGAGTCATCCTTTCGCCTGTGCTGATCATTCTAATCAAAGCTCTGTATACGCAAGGCTACCTCCAACGCTGGATTCGTAAGCCTGAAGATGAGTATGTTCAAGGGAAATTACCTTATAGCGGACCTTAATGTCCCGCATCAACGAAAAAAGGCTCCAGCTTTTCCTCAGGAAAGTTGGGGCCTTTTTTTATACGCGATGCCTGCTTCGGTATATCGATGGAGCCATGCCCATTTTTTGCGTAAAAACACGGCTCAAATAGAAGCCGTTCTCAAATCCGCATTTCGCGGCGATCATATCCAAAGTAAGCGTTGATCCCTCCAGTAAATGCCGCGCTCTTGTGAGACGCATTTCATTCAAAAACTCAGAAGGTGTTTGTGCGAACGCCCTGCGAAACTTGCGGGTGAATTGAACGGGGGTGAGTCCCAGACTTACTGCCAAATCCAACAAGGATAAGCTTGCATAAGCATGTTCCGTCATGTACCTCCGGGCTTTCTCCATCAACAAGTCAACTTCTGTGGAAGGGTCATCTTTGCGATCTTGCTCCATTTTGACCAAACGTAAAAAATCGTTCACCATGTGCTGTTTATGCAGCGTGCTCTCTTCATCCCAGCCAGGAAGCTGTCTCAAATAACGATAATTGGAAGATAAACGATCTGTGTCGTTAATCGTCAATTTCCCTTTCCAGAAGGCTTCATCGCCAAAACTAGGTTCAGGTACCCATACAAACTGCAGGAAGTGAAAAGACAGGGGTTCGAGTGTTTTCCTCTGAAACACGGTATGGGGTGGACAGATGACAAAGTCTCCGAACTCCGCTTCGCCTTTCTGCTCCCCAACTCGATAGAAGAATCTCCCGTCTTCTACGGCAAATATCGTCCAACAAGGATACTCATCTTCTTCAAGCATAAACTCCACTTTACGGTGCCAATAGACATGGGAGATGAGCTTAATAGTCACATCACGAAAAGCCACTGCATCACTCCTTCCATACTGAAATAAAGTATATGTCTATTGTAACTATCTGCATGTTCAATGAAAATAGGATATTTTACAATGAAATTAAAGATATCCTACAAACTAGTGAGGTGCTAAGTTATGAAGCATGAAATTGTTTTATCAGACATAACCGTAGTCGGAGGAGGATTAGCAGGTGTTTGCGCGGCAATCGCTGCAGCTCGGTTAGGCCAATCTGTCTCTCTCGTCCAAAATCGTCCTGTCCTTGGCGGAAATGCCAGCAGTGAAGTTCGCGTCTGGGTATGCGGCGCTACTTCCCATGGTGTTCATCGAAATGCCAGAGAAACCGGCATTATGGGTGAACTATTCGTGGAGAACCAGTACCGTAATATCGACGGAAATCCTTATATCTGGGACCTGATCGTACTGGAAAAAGTCAAAGCAGAGAAGAATATTACGTTGTTCTTAAACACGGATGTCCATGAGGTAGAAGCCGAGGGTGACGCGACAAGTCGAACGATTCGTTCTGTCACAGGTTGGATGATGGGATCTGAACGACGTATTCGCTTCAATAGCCGTGTTTACCTCGATTGTACAGGCGACGGGTTAGTCGGTTTCCTCGCAGGTGCGAAGTATCGCATTGGGCGTGAAGCCCAAGAGGAGTTTAATGAGGAATGGGCACCACTCGTCGCGGACGATATTACACTTGGAAGCACCCTGCTGTTCTATACAAAAGACGCAGGTCGACCGGTCAAATATATCGCACCAAGCTTCGCGAAAGACATCACACAAACCTCCATTCCCATGAAGCGCGTCATTCGCAGCGGAGATAATGGCTGTGCGTATTGGTGGATTGAATGGGGCGGTGAGCACGATGTTGTTCATGAAAATGAGCGAATCCGTGATGAGCTGTCTTCCGTCATCTATGGCATTTGGGATTATATCAAAAATTCCGGTAAATTCGAGAGTGAAAACCTGACGCTCGAATGGATCGGCTCCATTCCGGGGAAAAGGGAATATCGTCGTTTCGTTGGGGACTACGTACTCAATCAGAACGATATCATCGCACAGGAGCTGTTTGAAGATCGTGTTGCTTTCGGTGGCTGGTCCATTGATTTACATCCACCGCAAGGGATGTACGCCACAGCCAAAGGATCTAAACATATGCATATGGACGGCAATTATCATATCCCGTTCCGTTCCCTCTACTCCGTCAACGTGACGAATATGCTGATGGCGGGACGCAACATCAGCGCGTCCCACGTGGCCTTTGGCACGACTCGCGTCATGGCGACATGTGCCGTGATAGGCGAAGCCGCGGGCACAGGAGCCGCGCTCTGCGCGGCAAAGGGCATCTCCCCTCGCGAGCTGCACAGCAGCCACTTGAGCGAGCTTCAACAGACGCTGCTTCGACAGGATGCAGCCGTCCTCGGTCTGAAGAACGCGGATGCGGCAGACCTCGTGCTCCGCGCTGAGATGACAGCCTCCAGCACCTTGACGCGACTTGCGCTCGAGCAATCTGCGTCGGTGCTGCCGCTGACCGCGCATGTGGCGCTTCTCGTGCCGGCAGATCCGTTCATTGACGGCATTGAGCTGCTGCTGGATGCTTCGGAAGCTACGGAGCTGACAGTAGAGCTCTGGAGCACTGGGAAGCCGCAGAACTACGTCCCACACACACAGGTGACGTCCATTCAAGTAGCTGTAGCCGAGGGTTCTCAGCAGTGGGTAAAGGCTGCCCTTTCATGGCATCCTGAAACCGCTCAGAATGCTTTTATCATTCTCAGAAGCAACCCGGCGCTTTCGGTCCATCTATCAGCCAGACCACAAACGGGTGTGCTTTCCTTCAAGCATGATGCTGCATCAAAAGATGCCGTAGATTTCGGTGATATGCATCATCATCAGCCGGTCATTGATTGGAGCGCGAAAGCATTCATTCGGAAGCCAATCTGCTTCCGTCTGCTCGCTCCCACATCTGCATTCGCAGTCGACAAAGCTGCCGATGGATATAAGCGTCCTTACGGAGGCCCTCATCTTTGGTCGTCGGCTGGCCTTGAGGTCTCGCAGCCAGAGTGGCTTGAAGCCAGTTGGCCGGAGGCTGTGCGGATTCGCAGCGTACATCTCACTTTCAATGATGACGTGAACGAAGATTTAATTAATTTACATCATCATCGGACGGAATTCGAGATCATTCCTGAACTGGTCAAAGACTATAAACTTCAGGCCTTCATCGGCGGTGATTGGACCACAGTAGCTGAGGGACTCGATAATCATACGCGCAAACATGTTCATCTTTTGCCAGAAGTTGTAACGACTGATCGACTTCGTGTGGTCGTTGAAGCGACGAACGGGACGGAACGGGCAGAGATTGTTGAAATCCGTTGTTATGGTTGATCGAAAGCAATCAACAGCACCAATAAATCATTTTTAAGAGTTGCATATTCCATAACCTGCCATTATGATTAGATCAATTAAAAGTTGATGTGTGACTGGCGAAGCATGGATACCCATGAGGAAGCACATTGATGTTACAGCCGTACGCCTGGGCAGAGGTAAGGGGGATTTATCCCCCTTACCTCTTTGTGTTTTTACAAACAAATGAAGGGTTGAGGGAAACATGAATTCAGAAAAATTAATTTTGGATGGTACACGCGTAGCAAAAAGCATTAAAGAGACATTAGTCGAAAGAATCAAACAACTGTCTGCAAGAGGTATCCCGCCATGTTTAGCTACGATACTTGTTGGCGATGACCCATCTTCCGAAACCTATGTACGTATGAAAAGCAGTGCATGCAAGCGGCTAGGCATTGATTCCAGACGAATCCACCTAAATAAATCAACTACGACAGAGGAACTTATTGCCGTTATCCAACAATTAAACGAGGATCCTCAGATCCATGGTATTTTATTGCAGCATCCGGTTCCACACCATATTGATGAAAGAGCTGCGTTTGAGGCCATTCAGATCGAAAAAGATGTGGATGGCGTTACCATGCTGGGCTTTGCTCAAAATGCTTTTGGAGTGGCCAGCTTTCCATCCTGTACCCCAGCCGCTATTCTAGCTATCCTCGATTATTATCAGATTCCTATTGAAGGCAAGCACGCGGTTATCGTTGGTCGGAGTCCTATTTTAGGTAAACCCGTATCGCTTATGCTGCTGAATAGAAACGCTACTGTCACCATTTGCCATTCTAAAACAAACAATCTCCCCTTAATTATTGGATTAGCTGATATTGTCGTTGCAGCCGTTGGTAAACCTGCATTTATTCAAGGAGCCTGGATTAAGGAAGGTGCTGTCGTTTTAGATGCTGGATACAATGCTGGATACAATGCTGGCAACATTGGCGATGTTGATTTCGATGCTTGTCACAAAAAGGCGAGCGCAATTACCCCTGTCCCTGCTGGAATTGGCCCAGTGACCATCGCTATGCTGCTCAAACACACCGTCCTTGCTGCCGAAAAAAGCAAATTTATAACCTGAGTTTCCGACATTCTTTTTTCTAAAATAGGTCTTAATGTCCCTTGCTTAACCTAACATGGTGTGTTATATTGAAAGTGCATCAAATCAAGGTTTCCACTTCAAAAAGTTGACATAGGAGTGATACAAATGGGCAACAATTCCGTGCAAATCCCGCAAGGTGAAGAATTGATTCGTGTGGAAATGACGGTTAAGGAAGCGCTTGCATTGACAGGCACTAAATTTAACCAAAACCACAAATTAGAGACAGATGCAATCAAGAAGGTTAAACAATCCTTAGAAGATAAATTGCTGACACCGAACCATTAATCCATACTCACTCACCGCACATAGCCCTGACGAACGATTTCAAATCGCTCGCGGGGCTTTTTTCATTAGATCACTCTTCCTTCAATGGACTCGGTTGAGGATTTCTCATTTTTATCGTATCAAATTCAGCCGAATGCTTATAATAATCACGCACCGCCCAAAATCCTACATTTTAAGGAGTGAACAACCATGTCAGAATCTCATACGCAGCAAGGACAATCCAGAAAAAATACAACAACACGTTCAACGGATCAGAAAAGCAATAAGAAACATAAGAAAGGTCAGAGTTAACGACATTTCACATCAGGAGGCCGATATATGCTCGATCAGTTAGAAAGCAATTATGACTGTGCGAATGCGGGCTCTGACCTGCATAGTTTAAAACAAGAGCTTGAACAATTCCAAGGGCAAACAGCCTCTTCCGACAAAGAACAAGAAGAGCATCGAAATCGACTTGAGAATCAAATTCGTTTTATTGAAAATAAGTGTTCTATCCCAAGCGAACATATCCCACAATGAAGAAAGTCCACGCCTTTGATAACGGGGCGTGGACTTTTGCATTAGTTGATCTTTCTTCTTGTCAAAATACATGGAACCCCTTTTCCAACAGCTCCCGGCTCCGACATTAGGGCCAAATATCGAAGTCCTCTTGTGCATGGCGTCTTACAAACTGCGCATGTGGACGATTCCACTATCCTCATCGTGTATTGCACTCTGGATGAAAGTGTTTTCTTCTTGGATGCCTTGCCCTTCCCTTTAGGTGGTGCCATATCCACGCCTCCCAACTGTTTCCTTACTTCAGTATATGAAGTCTGGGCGGAACGGTTCTTGGGAAGCATGCTCAAGTTCGTTATACTTGTCTATGACAAATTTTAAAATTCCATCGCCGTCAATAGGATCGGAACCAATTCCTCATAGAGTGCTGCGAAAGATTCCACTGGCAGGGGGTTTACCCCAAATCCTACTTCAACGGTAAAGCCGGGTCTACGAAATTGTTGGATGAACCAATCTTTGTAACCCGCGTCACTGTCCGTCAGTTTAACGGCCTGATAGCTGCTGGCTAGGGCTAATCGCTCGGCAAATGCCTCCGATTCCGGCGGCTCATAGTCGCGATAATTCCAATAAATCTCCCTACCTTGGGTATGCAGCGCCACGACAAGCTCAAAGTCATGTCTTTCTGTAAATTGAGCTAAAGCTGCTGCCTCCGGCTCCGTTAACGGTGCCTCTCCACCGTAATCGCGCTCACCAGGTTCAGCCTTCTCTCTACGCATTGCCTCTTCTTCCCAGTGTGCAGGGAACTGGTCATTGAGATCAACACCGCGAATATTGGCTTTCCAATTTCTGAAATCCAGCGATCCTCCATTCCAATTCAACAGCGGCTCTCGGAGAGGATGTTCCTCGTTAACACCAGACAGAACAAGTTCTACGCCATCGGGATTCACCATCGGTACAACCCAAAGTGAATACTCCGATAGGAGCCGCCTAATGTTGCTGCCGTGCCATGCCGTCCCTCTTGCGTAGGAGCAAGCAAGGTCTTCCACGAATTGCATTACTAACGGTGTCGTTATCCATTCATTGGCATGCATCGATGCATTGAAGTGAATCTCTTTCGTACCTTGACCAATTCGCAGAGCTGGTATGCTTTTCCCCATCACACTTGCGCCTATCTCTTCTACATGAAGAAAAGGATATATCTTGCAGAGCCGATTCAGTTCTTCACAAAGTGTCCAATACCCGTATCCTAACACACGACCACCTCACAGCCCATTTACTTAGTTCGTATGGCTATGATTATGCCCGCAGGCTTAGAATCATGCGGATTCATGCGGAGATACCTTTATCCGATGCCGGACGAAAGAGTCTTGGGTGTGTGAATTGTTGTATAAACTACAACACCCCTAGCTTGGTGAGAATAATCTTTGGAAATTGTTGGGCGCTATGCATCTTAGCTTCCTATAAAAATAAAAATAGACCCCATCAGGATCTATTTTCATGACTTATAAAATATTAGGCACCTGCCAAACGACAGGCGTTATAGAAATTTGCTCTTTCAGCCAATTCTGAGCAATTTGCTTAAATAATTCCGGCTCACCGCTGCAAAAAAATTGATGGATAGGAAGCTGCCCCGATGAGGCCAGCATGTCGCGATGATAAAGGATCGTGCTGATCTCTCTTGCCGTTTCGTCTGCCGAAGAAATCAATGTCACATCCGGTCCCATGACACGAGAAATGGCCTCCACTAGGAAGGGGTAATGAGTGCAGCCTAGGATTAAGCAATCTATCGGCTTGCCGATTAGCTGTCTGAGCGATTGCTCGACAACCTCGTTTGCACTATCCGCACCGAAAAGCCCTTTTTCTACGAACGGCGCTAACAGCGGGCAAGCTTCGCTATATACTTCAATGTTCGGGGAAATCAACCTTAACGCATATTCATAAGCATTGCTGCGAATCGTTCCATCCGTACCGATAACTCCGATAACACCGCTTCGCGTCGTATTGATCGCGGCTCTTGCCCCAGGCGAAATAACGCCAATCACGGGAATAGATACCCGCTCACGAATATCTTCTATAGCCACTGCAGTTGCTGTATTACAAGCGATAACAATCATTTTAGGATTAAACTGAATTAAGTACTCGACGATTTGCCGAGTGAAGGTTCTTACTTCTCCAGCAGAGCGGGGACCATAGGGACTTCGCGCTGTATCTCCGAAATAGATCACTTTTTCCTGTGGAAGCTGTATCATTAGTTCTTTTACTACAGTTAATCCTCCGACTCCGGAGTCCAGTACGGCTATCGCTTGCTGCACACCTATCCGCTTCCTTTGCCGGTTAATGAATTACGTAACCACATGGATAGGATATGAGCGTACAAGCTGAAAGGTACCTAGGTGAAAGTATCAGATTTCTGGTCGACACCTATTTTTTAGGAATGAAGCTCACTTACAATTCCGAATTCATAGCCTTTTTTCTTGATCTCTTTGCAAATACGAGCAAGAGCCTGCATATTTTCTAAAGATCCTTGATGCATCAAAATCACATTGCCATCATGTAAATTATTCATAATGTCATTGTATGGATCCTCGGCTCCGTTGGCTCTCGGTTCCCAATCTCGCATAGCTGTAGACCAGAACACAGATGTATAGCCCATGCTGGATACTAAGTTCAAATTATGTAGATTGTAATGCCCATAAGGAAAGCGGAAATATTTCTCGACTTCTTTACCTGTTAGTTTTTTATATAAGGCTTCGAAATCCGTAATTTCTTTACGAATCTGATCATCGGTCATCTCATTAAAATCGTTATGTGTCATCGTATGGTTGGCAACGAAATGACCATCAGCTACAACCTTTTTCAAATACTCCGGATTTTTCTTAATGTTATTGCCCGAAATAAAGAAATTCGCTTTCACACCGTTTTCTTTCAGTGATTTAAGCATGAGATCGACTTCTATCAAAGGACCTCCAGCATCGATCGTTAAATAAACCTTTTTGCCGGTCCCGACCCAAACTGCTTTCTGGTCCTCCGTGAAGGATTTTGTTTCTTTTGGAAAATCAGGAACTTGCCCCGTTTTCTTTTTCATGTAATACCAAGAATAGGGCACACGATCACCTGTCACTGACTTGGTTTTGGAATAGTTGCCTACCACTGCTGGCTTTGGTGTTGCGGTTGGCTCTGGAGCCGCTGTTGGCTTCGGTGTCGTACTCGCACTGGGAACAGGTGTGGATTGAGGTGTAGGTATGGGTTTAACAGTTGATTTAGGAGTTGGAGTCGCCGCTGCACTTGTTGTTGCTTGTGGCGTAGTATTTTGGGCTTGACTCAAGTCTGGGGATAACAGGCTTTTGTCTGCACAACCGATCAATGATGCGCTTAGAACGATCAGTAGTGCAGCGCTTTTGGTAATTTGCGTCATCGTAGCACCTCGTTTTGGAATGAATACTCACGTATTCATTTCGACAGCGCTAGACAATTTCCCTGCATATTTTAGGAAAACGGTGTTTATTTCGTAGCTCGATATGTCATAAATTGAAGAATCGTGATGAGAATAAAGGCTGTTCCGGCAAGCATAGGAATCGTGATGAAGCCCAGCCAGTTCAAGTAATCGACATCACATGGAATTGGGCCGCAACCTGTTGCTGATTCGTGAAATACACCCGATTGCAGCAGAACATGGTAGATGGAGATACAAGCTCCCCAGATGGTCAGCGGCAGTACATAGATGGTTAATTTGTAGTCTCTGCGCACGGCAGCAATCCCTAATAGGACAACTAATGGATACATAAGAATGCGTTGATACCAACATAATTTACAAGGAATAAAGTTCATAATCTCTGAGAAATACAGGCTTCCCAATGTGGCTATTAATGCAAGAAGCCATGATAGGTGCATCCCATTATCTCGCAACCATTTGTTTGACATCAATGCTCGTCCTCCCCTTCCTCCTTATTATAAAAAAATTGTGAAAGGAAGTCTAACAAGAACGAAAAATGGCCAAGCAGGCATCAATTAGCCTGCTTGGCCATTTCCATTAAACGGAGAAGCTATATACCACTTCATTCGTTTGTTTCACGAGGTCCTCCCATTGTTCCACGGGAACTATATCCACAACGGCTTTGATCGGTATGTTGTTAAAATCTAGCTTTGGCACGTCTTCCAAAGTCATCCGATTCGTAACCAAGCGGTCGAGCCAGCCTGGAAACTGTTTCTCCATTTGCTGTAAGCGGTAAATGGCGGTCTCGAAATCTTTGCGTGAAGCGTTAACCGAGCCGATCACGCATTTATTCTCGAGCACCATGCTCTGATTGAGCATGTCGGATGAGATCTCCAGCTTACGGTCCGCTGGCGTAACACCCAGCAGCGCCAATACACCGTTCGGCGCTAGAACAGACATAGCCTCGAAAGCTAGAGGGCTATAGCCCGTGCATTCGAGGATCAGATCTATCGGCTTGCCGAGACCCTCGGCATAAGCCGTCATAGTCGCCGCGCTGCTGCTATCAGCGCCGGCCTCTTTAAACACACCTCCGCTGTCCTCCACAAGCTGCGCTTGTAGACTGTCCTGCGGAGATTTGGACCAGATATACGCCTCCAGCCCCAGCAGGCGGCAGGTCATTGCAGCGAGCAAACCAAGCGGTCCAGACCCGAGTATGAGCGCAGTTCTCGGCTCCCAGATCAACCGCTGCTGGACACGCAGCACTTGGTCCCAAACTTTCTCAACGATGCTCTGCGGTTCGACTAGTACCCCATGCTTCAGCAGTTCCTTCGGCACCTGAACCAAATATCGACCTTCCTCTTTGTAATACTCGGAGAGGAAGCCGTGAGCCCCTTTAATGCCACGTTCTACAAACTCACCGGTCTGACAAAAATCCGAATGACCATTACGGCAATTAACGCAGCTTTGATTTCTGCAAGGCCGTCTTACAATTGCAGTTACGAGATCCCCAAGCTGGAATCCACTTTCCGCCCCAGCTTCAGTCACAACCCCTAGTGACTCATGTCCCGTGGTCAAATCATCTTCACCTTCGGGTGGAACGCCGTATTTCTCCTGTAGAATTTCCTTGTCTGTGCCGTCCAGTCCAACTGCAAGCACCTTTACAATGACTTCTTGAGGCCCTGAAATCACGGGGTTCTTCACATCTTCAAGCTGAATAGAAGGGTTCCCTTGTCGAAGTTGCTTGACGCGAATTGCCTTCATTACTTCCTCTCCTTCCAACTAATGAACGACCGGCTCCAGAACTTTATCCTCACTCGCATCAACAGCTTGCTTCGTTCCCTTCGAGGTCAATAGCTTTAACTTTGACAAATATTCTTGCGTTACCTTAATAAAGGAAGCATGTGACCATGTCAGTGGTGAAACGGACATTGGTTCTCCTGTGAAAGGATGCACTTGCTCAGCCATCGCCCCTGAAGGCGCAGCATGTAGAATTGCCCAACGCATCAATTTTTCCGCTTCTAACAAGTCCTGAACGGTTTTGGCAGACGCCACCAGCCATTCTGCGTACCAAAGGGTACATATAAACCAAGGATTGCCCGGTACTTTAGCTACATCATTAGTGACTTGATGATAATAGTCGTTCTCATAACGAGCGATACCGCCAATATCCGTATGTACCCACAATTTTTCTTTCAGAATCTTCATCGTTGCCACAATCCGCGGATCTTCAAGCTCAAACAAGCCGAAATCAAATAGTGCGTACATACTCATATCCAGCGTGTAATCCGGCACATACGTATTTTGTTCATAATTCCAATATAAAGCCCGCAAAAAGCGATTCTGATCGGGTGCATACAGATGCTGTTCAGCTGCTTTCTTCACTTGTCCTGCGATATCTGCATAGTAAATGGAGCGTACTTTATCCTGATGATATTCGGCAAAACGTGCTGCTGCTATAAGACCGGCATATACCGATGCCACTGTGAAAGCAAGTACGCCATAACGCTCTTCCCAGAGGTCATAGGAAGGCAAAGGAAGGCCGGATGCATCCCGGTATCGAACGAGAAAGTCCGCTGCGGGCTTCACAAATTTCTCATAATCCTCACGTGAACTCTCTATCGTTCCAGCCAGCTTATGGTGATGCCATAACGTATACAGTACAAGAGCTGTCTCATCCTCTTGAATCGCAAGCTGTTTATTCCCCCGACTATCCACCCAGGGATGCCAGCTCGAGCCCACGGAACTATCAGGGTTATATTTATGCATGAGATAGCCTTCAGGAGTTAGCACCTTAATACAGAAATCAAAAAATTTCCTAGATAATTCATAATAGCCTGCCCGGTCTAGCGCATGTGACACCAAAGCGCCATCGCGCGGCCACATATACGAGTAAGTATCCTTGGCAAATTTCAAAATATCCGAATCATTCGCCGCAATGATAGCCCCACGATTGTCGACGTTTGTTCTGGTAATTAATAAGCATCGCTTATAAAATGATTCCAAATCAGGCTTCAGCAGTGAGAGCTGGTGGGCATCCTGATTCACCCATTTTACCCAATGATCGTGAGTACGTTGTAATAATGCTTGCGGGGTTGCTGTGCGAAGTAATCGCTCTAAACGCTCTACCTCCTGCTTCGTACGCCCAAAACAGACCCAGAACCAAGCTTCTTTCACGCTTTTTGGCGGTAGTTTCATCGTCAATTCAATCACACCGTCAACGGATCCCTGCGCGATGGCATTTCCACCTAGATGACCATCCTCAGCATCACGCCATGTTCCTTCCAAACCGTGAATCCCTTTTTGTCCCGTCGCATAACCGCTAGGCATTGCTTTCTCAGCGTCTGGGGACAAGCAAGATAGTGACATATAACGATGACCCTTATAAAATAAAAGTGAATTCAACTCAGGATCATAATAAATCGTATCTCCAACGCCATTTCCATAGATTTGGAGATCCAAATGAAAATACAGTTTAATTTCTCTTTCCACATCAAAGCGGTTTTCTACCTTCACCTTGCGTAAAAAAACATTCTGCTGAACATCGACCCCATCACGAATAACGAAGCTGAGACCTAACCTTTCATGGGCGCAATCAGCATTAGTAACAAGCGAATCTTCCAAATAATTGAGCTTTTTTGAAACCTCTGGATCGTCAATCCAGAAGAATCCTTCCGGACACCAAATGCCAAAATGTGAAAGATGATCGCTAGATTGATTCTCTTGACCTACTAAAGGGTAATACATGTCACGAATATTATAAGCAGCGTCGAAATTAATGAGTACATTCCCGTTTCCTATGGGTAAATCTCTTGCCATTCCATCAGCCTCTTTCCAAGATATTGCTACTAATTTACCAATTTGAGTGCTTAAATATGCACGCGGCTGTTCTTGGCTGGATTTTGAGGTAATTGACACCAATTCGCGCCTTAAAGATGTTCATTTCATTCGAATTCATTTACAATTAAAGCATATGGAGGGATATGTTATTATGAAACAATTTGAAGGATTCGGTAAATTTTTGGAAAGCTTGCGGGGCAAGATGTCTTTGCGTGAAGCGGCTCATAAAAGCGGACTTTCGCATGCCTACATCAGAGACCTTGAACTAGAGCGGAATCGTTCGACCAATGAGAAAATCAAACCTTCTCCTGTCACGCTGAAAAAGCTGTCGGATGCCTACAACTATTCATATACAGAACTTATGGAGAAAGCCGGGTATCTCGAAAAAGAGGACGTCCATGCAATCAATGAGCAGGAGCTAGTCCCCATGTCGGATACACTGTTTATCGAAGTTAGTACGAAGGAAATTACTTACCATACACGAATTGGCAAAGTTAGCCGAAGTGTGAATTCCTTACTGGATTTCAGTCATTTTCTAGATAAGCTTGAAGAGCAAGGATTTAAGAAGATGGATACAGACTTATTCGTCAACCTAAATCATGTACAGAAATACATCGAAAAAGAAGGAAAACTCTATTTCGATCCTCTAGGAGTCAGCAAGTTTGTCGTTATCGCAGCGATTCGTCAGAAGAAATACCATGATTTAATCATCCGCAGCGTAGCACGGAACACAGGAATGGGATTGGAGTTTCAATACGACCGTAACTCCGCATCGGATTCACTTTTCCAGTCTTTAAAGCAGCCTATTTAGGGAACAACTTACAAAAAAAGGAGAAAAGTTCAGTCATTTATGAAACTTTTTCTCCTTTCTTTTCGTTTATTTATATGGATGGTTAGATTGATTTTTTGGTAGAGAGGATAGGTAAAGAATAAATGGCTGTACAACAAACCACCTCCCAGCAGTCTTCTAGTCTAACGAGAGTTAAACGCAAAAGATCTGCGGGAATGAGCTTTATCGTGTATGGGGTACTTGGGTTTACCTTACTTTCTGTAATGTCCTTATGTTGGTTTTTCCTTACTTCCTCTGGTTCGAATGTAAGATTAATGATGGCTGACACCTTGATTACTACGCAGCACCGGGAATGGGCCAAATATTTGATAGGTTCTACGGAGTTACAGAAGCGCGTGGAAGCCTATTGGAAGCAATTCGACGAAATGGGCGATGAGAAGGATAAAGGATTCGTTGAAATTGATCAAAACTCCACCCTTACCCCTGTTGTCGCCAAGAAAGATTTGGTCACAATTGAACCGATCTCGGGGACCAATTTCAAAGGTCAGCTCGTCACGATTTCGGATCCGAAAAAGCTTCGAATTGCCGTACCTGAGAAAGCGGGTAAAGGGGAGAAGGTTTCCTCTATGGTCAAAAGAACCGGAGCTATTCTCGGTGTTAATGGCGGAGGATTCATCGATCCCAATTGGGAAGGAAATGGCTTCCAGCCTGAAGGAATTGTCATCTCCGGAGGCAAAATCTTTTATAATGACAAAGGCATGAACGGCACAGTGCAAGTCGTTGGTATCGATAAAGAAGGCCGCATGATTGCAGGCAAATACAAGGTTTCCGAGCTTGTGGAAATGGGCGTTCAGGAAGCTGTTTCGTTCAGCCCTCGCTTCATCGTGAATGGTGTCGGGCAGATCAAGAGCCAAGCCGATGGCTGGGGAATTGCTCCGCGGACCAGTATGGCGCAGACGAAGGACGGCTCCATTCTATTCGCTATCATCGATGGCAGACAGAAGCATAGCATAGGAGCGACGCTTTATGATGTGCAGCAGATTTTCCTTGAGCATGGCGCTGTAACGGCTGCGAATTTAGATGGCGGTGCCTCAACGGTACTCGTTCATAAGAATGAGATCATCAACAAGCCATCAAGTGAATACGGGGAACGTTACCTCCCTACAGCTTGGCTTCTCTTCGATCATCCAGAAACGGCGAACATTAAGAACGTCTGGGAAGGTTTAGATATTCGCAAGATTGATCCTTCCAAGTGGTAAAAGAAAAAGCAGAAAGCTCTATTCTCGGAGCTTCCTGCTTTTTTTGTTTTAACGATTTCCTAGAATGACCAAATCTTCCGCAGCTTCGCTTACTTCTTCAACCGAGGAGTCCGGCTCTTCGTCACTTTTGGGCTCTTTCCAGGAACGAACGGTATCTACAACGTTTACGGCTGTGTCTTTTGCTTTTCCATATAGTTCAGTTGTTGTTGTGCTCACGGTTTTCGCAACTTCTTGCGTTTTTTGACTCACGTTGCTTGCGATTTGCACGGTTTTGTCGCTAACTACTTGGGCTTGCTCCGCAATGTCACTTCTCAATTCCCTGCCGGATTTCGGTGCAAACAGAAGCGCAGTTGCTGCTCCAAGCAAGCCACCAACAACCGCACCGATGAGAAGATCTTTACCTTTTTTTTCATTGGACATGAGAAATCCACTCCTTAATTGTCTGATTTGGCATTCCGATGAATTTGCCATCTTTGCCACAGCTCAAACCCCGTCGTTGCCCACTCCATGGCGTCTTGGATTCGCTTCTGGTGGGTATGTACAACCTTTTCCGCACCATGAATCGATTCGTTCATCACACGTGAGGCTTTGTGAAGTGCAGAAGCGACATCCCCTATAGCTGCTCCTGCCTTCTCCACAGATTGGATACTCGGTTCTAATGTAAGTATCTGCATATGCACCTCTTCGGTGAGCAGCCCTACCTTCGTCATCAACTGCTCCGCTTGCTCTGCTGTCTCAGCTATGTTCTTCTTAGCTTGAGCAGCCGTATCACCCAACTTGCCTAGTATCTGCACAATGGCAATCAACATGCGAATGGCAAAACCGACGAGCACGATAAAAGCAACTGCGGAGCTGACGATACTTATCTCTATCCATGTCATGACGGGCACCTCCTGGGAGCTAACAGCTGTGAGGTTTGATGACGGCTTCTAGACGAATGCCTATGATTTACTACAGTATAGGTAGGAGCAGCTTGTTTTGACACAAAAAAGCTGGAAAAATTTCTGAGACCTGTCATAATAAAATCAAATCAAACTAGAACACTTGGAGGATTAAGATGAACAGAGAGCAAGGACTTATAGAAATCGAACGCACCCGTATCATTGCTATCGTTCGAGGTGTACAAGAAAACCACATTCTCTCTTTAGCTGATGCACTTCTTAAAGGTGGCATTACCGTAATGGAGGTCACACTCAATACACCAGGTGCTCTGCGTATGATTAGCGAGCTGCAGGATAAATCGGGTCAGCACATGTTTATTGGCGCTGGTACTGTACTAGATCTTGAAGATGCTAAGAAAGCAGTCCATGCCGGTGCTTCATTCTTGGTAACTCCGAATATGGATGAGGAAGTGATCCGTTGGGCTAGTACGGAGGGGATTCCGATTTTCCCAGGTGCTATGACACCAACCGAAATCGTTAAAGCATGGAAAGCTGGCGCTACGGCTGTTAAAGTATTTCCGAGTGCGAGCTTAGGTCTCACTTATATCAAAGAATTGATGGGTCCTCTCGACCAAATTCCATTGATAGCCGTTGGCGGGGTTACTGAGGAGAATATCAAACAATTCCTAAACATTGGTTGTTACGGATTAGGTATCGGTGGCTCCTTAATTAATCTCAAAGAAATCGAAGCAGGCCGCTTCGAGTGGGTTACAGATAAAGCTGCCAGTCTTCTTGCTGCTTCACGTTAGGACATACAAAAAAACCATCTTCCTCCGTATACGAGGTTGATGGTTATTTGTATTGACTTATGATATAGACACACTTGCTTGCACCCTTCGCTAAACACTCGGTTCGCTCCACGTTCGCATCAAGCAAATTCCGAAACAAGGCTAACTCACACTGACAAGCTTGTGCAAAAGTATTCGCCACCTGCGTAATCGGACAGTTATGTTCACTAAACATATACGCGTCCTCTCCAAGCTGTGACCACTCCACCATGTAGCCATTCTCGTTCTGAATAAGCGCTAACTCAGCCACCCGCTCTTCCAAGCTTTTCTCGCTCATACGCGATTGATACCGGGATTCAAGCTTAGCTTGCCTGCCTTCAAAAAGACGTTCGATCTTCTCCTGGCCTTCGCCTTCTAATAATTCATCTAGCAAATCGAGCGTCAACTGCATGTATTTCTTGGGAAACAATTCATCTGCTTGCGGAGCTAGCGTGTACACGTTAGACGGTCTTCCCATGGCTTGCCTAACCAGCTTCGTTTCGAGCAGATCATCCTTCTCCAAGGAATGGATATGACGCCTGACAGCCATTTCCGTAATTCCGAGCTGTTTGGAAATATCATGGACACTTAGCGGTCCCTGAGTTTTGAGCATAGAAAGAATCACTTTACGCGTGGATGTCTCAAGTGCATGATTCACTCTCTCACCTACCTCGGAACTGTCATTTAAGTCTCATTTTACAGCATTGTTAACAATAAGTAAATTAAGAAACAACTATGTATGTTATTCCAATTCACTCTTAATAAAAGCTCGAACACTACCTGCAAATTCTTCAAAAGCAGCTGGAAGTTTCGGGATTAACGGGTTTAATTCCTGACGGTTCCAGTCAACATAATCCTGGACAAGAGGCTTTCTGAGCTTCACGAGCTGAAGCAGCGTCTCTGTCAATGTTTCTGAATAGGCGCCTTCTCCATGTACAATTTCCACAATATCTTCATAGCTGCTAGCATCTCTTAGAATAAAAGCATCGATCAGCAAGCTCCCTATATCTGTCACTGTTTCGATCGCTAAATGCAGCACACGTTCCTGCGCAAGCTGCCATACAAGATCATTGGTACCTTTGGCCCACTGCTCTTCTAATTGCTTGCTAGCATCAGCTAAAGCGGCTAGAAACTGAATTCTTTGATTAATCTGTTCATGGTTAATAAAATACATGGGGCTATCTCCGTCCTCTTTTTCGCCATTTCGTCCAAATCATCATTGCAAAAAAAGTAATAATAACCAGAAATACTAACAATACAGCCTGCATGACGTATTCGTAACTCACGTTCATTCACCCTCTTGACTCTCACTTGGTTCATTCTACTCTCAGTTTATCGCGGGTGCGGGGGAGCGTCAAGCCGATCAAGATTCTCTTGGAAACCGTATTGTTCTCTCATTTCTTTCATGATAGAGTGAAAAAAGTGAAAAAAGGAGAGTCATAGACATGTTATCAAGGCCCAAGCTTACCGAAATCGACATCGTGCGCGCTATTGCGATCATCGCAGTTCTCGTCATTCATGGTACTTCAGGCGCGACTCAGCTACCGTTAGGAACAGGTTCTCATGCCGTATTTTTCATCCTCAACAAGGCCAGTTTATTCACGGTTCCACTCTTTATATGGATCAGTGGTGTCGTCTTATTTTATACGTATTACGACCGCTGGGATCCGGGAATGTCGCGGGTTTTCTGGACAAAACGATTGCGAAAAATTCTGATTCCCTATGTCCTTTGGTCACTTTTCTATTACTTATTCAATCAATTCATTTATCATGGCAACATTGCTTTTGATGTCGTATACCTAATCAAACTGCTTATATCGGGAAATGCCAGCTATCATCTCTATTATATGGTCATTATTGTTCAGTTCTATCTCTTATTCCCCCTGATGATGGCGGCAGCTAGACGGTCTCATCGGTTTCGTCAAGGTCTGATACCTACAGGTATCGGGATTCAAGCAGTTGCTTATTTCTTTCATCATTGGGTGTATCCTCTTCCAGAATACGCCTCACTGTTTCTAAGCTATTCTGCCCTATTTGCTTTCGGTGCTTTCATGGGGATTCATTATGCGGCGATTGTTGCATGGTCTATAAGGTATAAAAGTTGGATTTGGAGCATCATGGTTCTAGCAAGTGTCACTTTCGTGGGGATGCTATTGCTCCATGAATACGGGCTCGCATCTATCGAGAATTCATGGTTCGAACTAGCACTTCTCCTTTATTGTATGGCGATGCCGCTATGCTGCATCCAATGGGGTCGTAAGCTGTTGGAAAGCGGCTCACCGTTTGGCACCGCGTTATCCGCCTTAGGCGGAGCTTCTTTCGGTATCTACCTCGTGCATCCCGCGCTTCTGACGCTTTGGGATCGTATTGCGCCAGTTCAGGAGCAGCTCTGGCTGTACGATCTACACACAGTCGCGTCGATTCTCATCGGACTCTTTGGCTCTTGGCTGCTCGTGCGGCTGTATACGAGCGCACAAAGAAAAGGTTCCGCCAACTGAGCGGAACCTTCTTTCATTTAAAGCGGGCTAATAGCGCCCATCGCCGCTGCTGTCTGCGGCTGTAACGCGGCAAGCCGCGGTGAATGTCGAGCGCTTCGCGGTAAGCGCGCTTGGCGTCCTCCGCGCGGCCGAGCTGCTGGTACAGCTGGCCAAGACGGTAGTAAGCTTCAACCGACGAAGAATGCAAGTCACGGAAATGCTCGATGAATTGCGCCGCTCTCTTTGGGGATGATGGAGCCAAAGCTTCACCAAGTCGTAAATAAGCTTCACCAAATTTGACTCGTGGATTTAATTCTACCGCTTTGAGCATATAGCTTTCACCTTTGATGAGATCCCCAAGCTTAAGGTGGCAAAGGCCAATCTCATAGTGGACGTCTGCGGATTCTTCCATAATAGGCAGAGTTTGTTCCAAGTAGGGAAGCGCTTCGCTGAACTTTTTGCGCTCGATTAGAATCCTTGCCAGCTCCAATTTTGCTGACGTATTATGCGGATTAGCGTGCAGGTCACTTCGCAATCTAGATGCTCTGCGGCTTAATTGAAATGGTTTGAATATGTTTGGCGTTAACCCGACAAATCTTCTGTCCAGCACGTACAGAATAACTAATAAAATAAGAAGAGCAAGGAACGGATTGCCAACAAGGCGCCATAATAAACCGAATACAAGTATTTTAATAAGCACGATAAACCCTCCTTTCAACTTCCCTATTCTACCATAATATTCCTTGTTTGGTCATCTCTATTCAAAGAAAAAAGCACCCAGACTTAAGCCAAGTGCTTCTACTAGTTACTATATATTTGAAAGATGGATCACTCATTCGAGATTTTTTTGAAGCGGTGCTATAATGAAAAGAAAAAGGGAGTTTATCTATGAGCGATCCACGTAAAGAAATTTGGCACAAAAGAAAACAACTGGGAAGATCCAAGTATTTAATTCTGTTCGGCCTGCTCCCTTGGGGCATCGGACTCACGTTATTGTTTAGTGTCATCGAATTTCTTAGGCTTCAAGAGATCAATTGGGTCTGGGTACCGATTCGTCTACTCATCTTCGTCTTCATTGGTTTCTTCGTGGCTAACGCACGTTGGCACGCCATGGAAAGCCGCTACGAACCCTATTCTAGACGACCTTAAGGGTCGTTTATTTTTTTATTAATGTAAAAAGGTCTGATCTTCCACATCGTCAGTATGAAAAAGCGAAGCTGTGCGAGTACGTTGAAAATGCTCTTCCAGCTCTTTACGAATCGAACCAAACGACAAGATCTCTTCTATGAATGCCTCGCGCTTGCCCCACTCTTTATCAAGACCCTTGTTGTTGAACAATTCCTCAGAAACATCTTTAAACGCCTCATGTAAATTGTTATCATACCAGTCGATTTCATTCGATGCTTCCTTGCGATACACATGCCTCAAGTCAAAGTCGTTATCTTTCATGGCCGTGAATTCAGCTAGTAAAATCCCATTTATGCCATCGCCTTTAACTTCGACATCGGCGCACCTAACATCATTGCGTTCTGTGAAGCGAACAATGTTCGCCTGTTTAATTTTCCTCATGTCATACCCTCCTAATGTTACCTTTCATAAAGAAGAGTATTTCCAGTTTTATAGGATTTATCAAACGCTTGGAGTGAACCATATTTTCCGAAAATCGACCCAACCCAAATCGTTTATGCTCACTCCCTTGATCGAATCATGATACGTGGTTTGCTGAGAACGATGGAGCACGAACAGAAACGATTTCTCCTCCTGGAGCACTTCAATTAACTCGTTTAGCTTGCATATGCGCGCTTCTTGACTTGCATTTTGGAGAATTCGATCGATTTCTGCATCAACACAAGCCATTAGTTCGCTATTTAAATGGGCGCGGACGTAGCTATTGCTTTGCTTAAGCGTCTGAATAATATGAAGGTCATAATCGCTTTCCATACAAATGTGATAGAATATGAGATTCGCTTCTTGGATCGTGTCCAGCCCCATCATATCTGACTTACTCCGGGTTGTCAGTTCAATCCTAATTCCAACTTTGGAACACTGCTCACAGATCCAAAGCGCATCTTCGTTGTTGTTACTATAAATGTACATGTGAAGGGGCTCGCCATTATACCCCATTTCATCAAGAAGGCGCTTAGCCTCAACGAAATCAGTACGATAACTGGAGACAGCTCCTTTGCGATCCAACGTCGGTAAAAAACTGCTGGCAGGCGCTTCTCTGAAGCCTCCGAGCTCCTCAATCATTCGATCACGATCGATAATCAGGTCAATAGCTTTGCGGAAACGAGTATCCTGCTGAGGCCCTTTTTTATTCCGATTAAAAGTAAGCAGGCTGCAGCCGAGAATCGATTGCTCAATCTGATGCCATTCCGTATCTTTACCGACAGCACCAACAGGTTTACGGGAATTCGTATGGTCGCAAAGTACTTGCACCATATCCCAACTAGGGCCAACCTCAGATAAATCCTGCGGCAAAAGCCAGATTTCCACTTGATCCAGATGAGGCCTAACCCCAAAATAACCATCGAAAGCACGAAGTTTACAGATATAATCATCATTTCGTTCAAGCCTGAAAGGCCCTGTCCCAATGGGCATACGTCCGAAGATTCCCTCGTTATCCCGACAAATATCCTCCGGCAGGATAGCCATTGAGGAATGAGATAACTGCTGCAAAAAGAGCACATTCGGCTGCATCAACTCGATAGCAATCGCACTTCGATTCAGTACCGTCATATTCTCAATACTTTCGGTCATCCAACCTTGACACGCCGAAAGGCCAAGCTCCTTCAATCTCGAAAATGTGTAAAAAACATCATGCGCCGTCATCTCTCTGCCATGATGAAACAGCACGCCTTTTCGCAAATAGAACGTGTAATGTAAGCCATCTTCGCTAACTTCCCAATAATGTGCCAAATGGGGCTCAAAGATCGTTGTTTGCGGATTGTACACAATCAGGGTGTCAAAGATTTGATTAATGAGATGGCAGTCGAATGCATAAAAAGAGTGCGCCGGATCCAATGTCACCAGCCATTTGTAGACCGGAAACCGTAGTGTGTCCTTATAACGCTCCTCAAGTTCGACTGCACGATAACCAAAAAAACTGAACAACCAATCGATGAAAGAGTCCTGCAGCGCCTCTCCTCTACCCAATTGGTGTATCAGTTCAATTGTCCCTTTATAATCGCCTCGGCCCGCCAACTCCATCGCCTGCTTCGAAATCATATCCTCCGAGGAGACAAGAAACGTAATCTCGGAGACATTACCTCTTCCTCTTCCAGGCTTCCAGTATACCCAGCCTTGCTCCATCATTTTTTTAAGCAAAATCTTTACATTACGTGTTGTACAATACAATCTATCTGCCAATTCATCTAACGTTATAGGCTGTGGTTCATGTTCTACCCCATGTTCAAAACTAGCTCGAAGCTCTAAGAAATGGGTCAAAAGCTGCATACTCAACATCCTTTCCATAAAAGGGGAAATAGTTAAAGAGAATTATACTCTTTTTGTTCCCCTTATTCTAGATGTAAACTAGATCTAACAGGAAAAGAAAGGAAAGTGAACCGTATGCAACCTACAGATCTATACGTATCCGAGAAGCTGATGCAATGGCAGCAGCAGGATTTGGAAAGCGAAGCCCGCGAGCATTGGAAATGGAAATCGATTAAAAAAAGAAAAGTCTACATGCTTCTAACTAACTTATTCTTCTTCGTTTAATCCTAGTTCTTATCCAAAGAACCACTAGGACGAGGAGAACTGCTAGAAGTATCCCCAGGGCATCGACCGCAACATCAATCCCATGCCCCGTTCGACCCTTTACAAAAGTTTGATGCCATTCATCGGAAGCCGCATAAACTAACGAAATGATGGAGGAGGTGAGCAGTGCCATGATCACTTTTACAGGCTTCGCCAGCAGTGCTAAGGACCAGAGCAGGGCAAGGATAGCGAACTCGCTAACATGCCCTGCTTTTCTTATGAAGAACTCGATGACACCGATAGGATCTTGCCAGGAGATCTTTTGGTGGTCATAGGAGAACTCCCAATGTGGGAAGATGTTCATCAGTTGAACGCCCGCAAGCTTGGATTCCAACAGCGGCCGCAAGCTTTGCTGCTGATACGATTCTGCCGACTTCAAAAAAATAAATGCCATCCAAAGGACGGCAGCAGTCATGAAAAAATAATAATAAAATGATGAATATGATTTCGTCATCAGTGACTCATTCCCCTTAAGGATTCAATTTCTTACGAATGCTGAATAAAGCAAAAAATTCAATAACCATCAGATTTACTGCGGATACCCCATAGAAGGCCATCCCAAACATCATGCGGAACGGATCATCCGTCACTGACTTCCACCAAAACGCAGCAGCCAACGTCATAACAATATTCAAAGCTGTCGTTATCCAGAAAGAGAATCCCAATCGATTCGTTTTCCGCATTAACCACACACCGATAACAAACGGAATTACAAAAGCTGCACCTAAGAAAACCCAATACAACACCGCATTCGACACTCTTCGTCACTCCCACACGAACAACTAGTTTATTCTAATAGGGTAGCATGAATAACTTGCTAAAAACAACGTTTGGCGCTCTTTGCAACAGAAACGTCAAATGGCTATGCATGGAAGAAAAGCTATATGAAAATTTTCCGATACAAGGCTTGCTTGAGCTGAATAATTCATGTATAATACGAAAAGTCGACATTAATTGAGCAACATTGAGGGGCCTTAGCTCAGCTGGGAGAGCGCATCGCTGGCAGCGATGAGGTCAGGGGTTCGATCCCCCTAGGCTCCATACTAGAAAAAACGCGATCCTACGGGATCGCGTTTTTCTGTATGGAGTCGGGGGTGAGAACCCCGAAGGTTCGCCCGCGCGGACGGAGCGAATGAATCAACTTCAAAGAAATAGCTTCAAGTGCAGGAGCACGGCGTCTGAATCTACCGCTAAGCTCGTCTGCGTCGAGTTTTCTTCGTCAGCCAGTTAAATCCAGATTCATACATCCCCCTAGGCTCCATACTAAAGAAGCACTGCCACCATTAGGTTGCGGTGCTTCTTTATTTTATGGAGCTAGGGGTGAGAACCCCGAGAAGGTTCGCCCGCGCGGACGGAACGAATGAATCAACTTCAAAGAAATAGCTTCAAGTGCAGGAGCACGGCGTCTGAATCTACCGAAAAGCTCGTCTGCGTCGAGTTTTCTTCGTCAGTCATTTAAATCCAGATTCATACATCCCCCTAGGCTCCATACTAGAAAAAACGCGATGCTGCCAAATCCCTACTTCCACTGGATTAATCCAATGGAAGTAGCAGACAGACTGCGAAATACATAAAGTGGGATTTCATTTTCCGAATATGACTTTTGCGACAGCCACTTGTTCGAGGGGAAGTACGAAGTAGCATTCCCTCAATGTTTTCTACGCAAGTGTTTAGGAAATCAAGAATCACTATGCATATATTATTAATATATTAACGAGTTTACGCTGTTTTTCTTAGCGGGCTGTCGCCAAGCCGCCGGCATTGCAGTGCGTCAATACGCCCTTGCCGTCACGGAACAGCTCCAGCCCGTGCTCGCCGATATGTACTTGGCTAGATAGGAATCAATATTCGGAGGGATGCGGAATTGGGAAATTATCATACCTTAAAACAAGCGGAAGCGGTCGAGTATGCACGTGGCATCGAGGGAGTATTCCCGGCTGGCGCGCAGCTGAAGTCACGGGAGATCGGCGACGGTAATCTTAACCTTGTGTTTCAAATATCGGACCCTGCATCAGGGCAGGGCTTAATTCTGAAGCAGGCGTTGCCTTACGTCAAGGTGGTCGGCGAATCGGTTCCCTTGACGCTGGACAGAGTACGCATTGAAAGTGAAGCTTTGCGCATTCAAGGGGAGCTTTGTCCTGATCAGACGCCAAAGATATACGCGTACGAGCCGGATATGGCGTTGATAGTCATGGAGGATTTGAGCGATCACATCATCATGCGCCGCGGACTAATGGAGCGGGGCCGTTATCCGTTGTTCACCGGGCATATCGGATCATTCTTGGCGCGGACGTTGTTCTTCACCTCGGACCTGGCCATGGACCTACAAGAGAAGAAACAGCGGGTGAAAGCTTTCATCAATCCGGAGCTTTGCAATATCACCGAGGATCTCATCTTTGACGCTCCTTATAAGAAGTCCCGGATGAATATCTTCGAGCCTCATATCCGAGATGCTGTTGAGCGCATTTGGGCTGATACGGAGCTGCATCTCGAGGTCGCGCTGCTGCGGGATATATTTCTGACGAAAGCACAGGCCCTGCTGCATGGCGATTTGCATACAGATAATATCTTCATCAAGCTGGATTCGATGAAGGTCATTGATCCCGAATTTGCATTTTATGGTCCGATGGGCTTTGATATCGGGACGGTTATCGCCAATCTGCTGCTGAACTATTCAGGCCAAGAGGGCTGGAGCACGGATGCGCAGGAGCGCACCGATTACCGCCGCTACCTGCTGAATACCGTTCGCGACTTATGGACACAATTCGAGCTTCAGTTCCGCGAGCTTTGGAACGGGCATGCTGCCGACCGGATGGCGAAAACCCGAGGATATCAGGCTTTGTATGTAGCAAGACTACTGCAGGACACAATCGGCTTTGCCGGGGCGAAAATGGTGTGCCGCGTCCATGGTTTTATCCACGTCGCGGACATCGAGCATATTGAGGATGTCGCTGCCCGCGAACGGGCACAGCGGATCGCGCTGGAGATCGGTGTGGCACTGATCAAACGGAACCGCTCCGCCCGCTCAATTGAGGAAGTGCTGGATATCGCTTTAAAAGCTGTAAACTAAGGAGCTGAGTGGTACGCTGAAACGGCGATCATTATAGACAACATGATGTCACGAACGATCTGCCAGATATTGATAGGTCTCCCCTACTACGAAGGAATCTTCTAATGTCGCTTAAAGTTGTGCAAATGCTTCTGTGCGGCATCGAGCAGTGAAAACGAATGCTCCACATACGTAAGCAGTGCGCGCCCTTCCTCCGTCAGCTCCACACCTTTGGATAATCGGTGAAACAGCTGAAGCCCCAAAGCTTCTTCCATCTGCTTTATTGCATAACTGACCGACGGCTGCGTAATATGCAGTTGTTGCGCGGCTTTCGTTAAATTTCCGTTACGAGCGGTTTGCAAAAATTGCGGTACCATTCCAAGTTAAACATTTGGTATAGAACACATCTATGTGATGGTGGCCATATTGTGATTTCACTTATTTCATCATGTTAATTATAATTATTTTAGATAAGTCGATCAAATAGAGAGATGTCTAAAGGGGAACAAAAGTTAAGGAGGCTTTACAATATGGCGGGGAACACATTCGGCGAAATGTTCAAAATCACTACTTTTGGCGAGTCGCATGGAGCTGCTGTCGGTGTCATCGTGGATGGAGTGACACCTGGAGTTGAAATAAGCGAAGCGTATATTCAGATTCAGATGGATCGGAGAAAGCCCGGTCAATCCTCGGTGACTTCTCCGCGCAAGGAATATGACATTGTCCATATTTTATCGGGAGTATTTGAGGGGAAGACAACCGGCACACCGCTCTTTGTGATGCTGCATAATCATGACATGAGACCGGAGGCTTATAATGAGATCCAGCACTCTTTTCGGCCAGGACATGCGGACTTTACTTATCTTCAGAAGTACGGGATTCGTGACCATCGGGGGAGCGGTCGGGCATCCGGAAGAGAAACGGCAGGCAGAGTGGCCGGAGGCGCGGTGGCGCGCAAGCTGCTGGAGAGAAGAGGAGTACAAGTGCTGGCTTATACGAAAGAAATCGGGGGGATTGTTTGCCGGTCATTTGAAGAGCAAGCCATCGAACAGAATGCCGTCCGTGCCTGTGACCCGGCAGCAGCAACCGAAATGATCAAGAAGGTGGAGCATTTAGCGACGGTCGGCGACAGCTGCGGAGGCATCGTTGAATGCCGAATACGCGGTGTCATCCCTGGTCTTGGGGAGCCGGTATTCGATAAATTGGACGCGGAGCTGGCTAAGGCCATGCTGTCCATCGGCGCGGTGAAAGGTATAGAATTTGGCTCCGGTTTCTCCGCCGCCTCTATGCTTGGCAGCGAACATAACGACGAGATGAGCGCCGTTGGTTTTTTGACTAACCATTCGGGAGGGATAATCGGTGGGATAAGCACAGGGCAGGAAATCATATTCCGGGTTGTCGTAAAGCCGACGTCATCCATTTCTGTTCCACAGAAGACCATCAACATCAGAGGAGAAGATCAGCAGATTCGAACAGAAGGCCGGCATGATCCGTGCATTTGCCCGAGAATTGTGCCGGTCGTCGAGGCCATGGCATGTCTCGTTTTGGAGGATCAGTACAAACGACAAGCCGCCATGCTGGGTTGAATCTTATGTTTTGCCGGCCGGGAAACCGTATACTTGAACTATACTCACCTAACTAAAAGACGACTACTCATTCAAAATGAATAAGAGTCGTCTTTTTATTTTGTTCTGTCCGGTCAATCGATGAAACGATGGATTTCCTCCAACACCATGTGATGCTCCTGTGAAAATATACCGTGGCCCGCACGGGGAAATAGAATCAGCTTAGAGTCCGGAATACGTTGGTTCAGAATCTTGGCATGCTTCGGACTGAAGACCCAATCATCTTCACCGTGAATAATAAGCGTTGGTGCCGAAATTTGCCCGAGCCGATGGTACGAATCGAAACTCTTGCTGGCATGTTTATGAATCTCCATACTTCTAGGATTCGAAGGCGCGATCTGCATCCGTTCCACGAGTGAAGCGATCCTGGCCGGATTCTCTTGAATATAGGCTTTGGAGTAAAGCATATTTAGTGTGTCTTGCGGGGAAAAAACAGCGTTTTTGCGCATCAGCCATTTTAGCATCCGAAAAGAAGGCGGTACCCGTTTGACCCCGCAGGTCGTGGAGCATAAGACTAATTTCGCCACGCGACTGGGGAATTCAATTGCAAGCTCCTGTGCAATCATTCCACCCATTGATTGGCCTAAAATATGTGCCTTGTCGATATCGAGCGCGTCCATCAGCCCGACGACATCCTTGGCCATATCCGAGATACCGTACGCTTCCGTCGGAGCGTCGCTCCGGCCTGTACCTCGATGATCGAGCATGATCAAGCGGTTTCTTTCGCTTAACGCTGCCTTGATTGCCGGGTGCCACCAGTCCATGTTGCTGTCTTTTCCTGTGAGCCCGATCAAGGGAAATCCTTCCCCAATCGATTCATAACAAATGTTTACGCCGTTGACGAACGCTTTTTCCAAAATTACCCACTCTCCAGTTTCGTAATCTCTTGCCGCGAATGAACGATATCCAAGATCAATATATTCTACGGAAGGGAATAGAGTGAGGATGAAAGGGAAAGGCCCTAAGCCGATTAACGGCTAGAGCCTTTCTCTGTAGAACTCCTGTTTTAGTCCTCTTCCTTAGATAGTTGTGTCCACGTGGATTCCTCGGTCACTTTCGATTTCTGATCCTGTGGTTCGATTCCCTTCACGCGCTCCAGTCCCGTCGTCATTAATTCTTGGCCAGCCGCGATAGCACCGCTCTTCAAGGCATTGGCGATCGTTCCTAAATTTAAATCGGACGGTTGATTTACATCGCGCGTCACATTCGAAAGTTCTTTACCGACGTTGGTAGCGCCGCTTTTCAAAGCAACTTCGGCGAAATATAGAATCTCTTTCCTTACTCCTCTGAAGATCCCTTTCATTAAATCTGACATGTTCCTCACCTCCTTTCCGATCCTACGATTTCCTCGGGTAAGGGGATGATCCTTGCTCTAGTGTCGTTTATTCTTCTTGCGACGTTTACGGCGAGCTTCTTTTTTCATCTCCTTTTCCTTCCTGGGATCCTTAGGGAGAGCTAGTTTATTCATCTCATTTTCCGCCAATTTGAGAAGTACATTGCCGGTGGCGCGAGCAGTTTTTCCTATCAAGATCGATGTGAGGCTGTCGTTGGCTTGGATGAGTTCAATCGCAGGTTTGCCTTCCAAGGATTGCAGCTTTTGCTTGAGAAGCTGCCTGAATTCCGGATCCTGTGTTTGTTGCTCCAGCTTTGACCAGCATCTGGCCGCGTCCTCGTTCCGACCGATTCTGCGATACGCCTCACCAAGCTCGTAAGTTAGTTTCGTGTAGTCAACGCCCATGGCCCCGAGATGGCCCTCTTGAAGTAACTCCTGATCGATCAAGAAGGAATAATCTTCAATTACCGTCCGCGTACGTTGGAAATACTTCTCTGGCAGCCTGTATGCGGACCTGCCGCGAAGATATCGGACCCTGCTGTCTTGTGGAGTGGCTGCTACCGCTTTGTCGAGAAGCCTTAAGCCGTTTTTCGCCAATTTCAACCTTTCGAGCGGGTTCGTTTTATCCCGAGCGATTAAAAGCATGATGCTGCCATGGTAAGCTTCCGCTGGAGGGTGGTCCGGATAATCGAGTCGCAGCCGTTCTAACAGCTGATTCGCTTCCTGTACGGCAGTTACATTACCTTTCGCGCCCTCCTTATACAGCGATTTAACCTTGTCGAGTCTCTCATCGAGTGTCAAGGGTCATCCCCCTTTCTTTTCTTATGATTTTTTCTTCCGTTCCAATTGAACGAGACGCTGCAAGACTGCCTCTGCTTTGTCAGGTTTTCCTGCATTTTGGTAGGCTGCACCTAGGTTTCGCAGTACTTCGCGTACTTGCTTTTGAGTAAGGTAGCTGGAATTCTCTTTATAGCGATCAAGCAGGAAGGTGAAGTCCTCGATCGCCGTTTCCGAGCAATGGAAAAAGGACTCCGGCAGCCTCAGACAAATGTTCCCACGTAACAACCGAATTTCTTTATGGTTTGAGTCTAAAGAAACGGCCCGATTCAATGCGTCTAATCCCTCTTCCGCCTTATCCGCTCTTTCCAGAATTTTAACGGCATCCCGGCCTAATAGAACGAGAGTACTGCCGTAATAGGCTTCAATTTGCGCATCATCAGGCTCGGCCTCACGAAGCTTTAAGAGCATCTCGTTTGCTTGTATCACCGCTTTTTTGTCTCCGTCCACCCCTTTATTATGGAGTGTTTTGGCTTCCTCAAATTGTTTCATATGGACGCTTTGATCTGGCATTCCTATCGACCTCCAATGATAAATCCGGCAGAATGTCGAAAATCTGGTATACCTGTTGCGTTGGAATCGACACAAAACGGGAAATTCTAAGTTCGGGATTGTGGATTCCGACGTCTAGGCAGCATTTTAGAAGCCGTCTATTGAGATATTGGAAATCTTGGTCCTTCTCCAACCCGTAAAGCAACACAGATAAATCCCCTCCTTGCATTTCCACTTTACTTGTTACGATATGTGTGATCCCCATACAACGGTTGGATGAAATACTCAGTTTATTGAAAATGTACGTTTGTCCGAATCAAGTCTTTACCATCGTGCATTCCATAACAGTAATTACGGAGGAGGACAGAAATTTGTCGGAAAGAAAAATAACGTGGCATCCGAACACATAGTCGTCTGTAACGATTTTCTCGCTGAAACAGGTTTTAGGCACATGGTTATTGTAGTAAGTTTGTTCACACTTTACCATAAAAGAACAGGCCATTAACTCAGTGCTGATTTCCAATCGGTAGGGCGATTACAAAGCCGAGGGATACTATTGAAAAGCGCTGCCAAGGAGGGTTTTTATGAAATTGCAATCCCATAAGATGACGGTTTCAATTGATGAGCATTCATCTCATCTGGAACCATTCAAGGATTTTTTTAAGCAATTGGATGATGAAGGAATAACCATTGAAAAGCTGCCTCGGCAAAGAATTGAAGACTATCAGTTGAAAGCTATTAACGCTACGCTTGCTCATGTCTGGAACACGAATGAATATTACCGTTCGAAGCTGGAAGAAGCGGGCTTCACGGAACCGAAAATCGAAAGCCTGGAGCAATTAGCTTCAGTACCGCTGCTCAAGAAAGACGTTATACGAGGAGATAAGCAGAAGATCTTGTGCGTCGATCCGAAAGAAATCGGTCAGGTTCACCTTACAAGCGGAACTTCGGGGAAGCCGATTTATACCTCTTACACGTTAGCTGATCAGTATGTATACGATTTGCTGCCCAAATATTTGGAAATTTTCAAGGAGTCGGACGTTGATGTTTCGGCTATCGCGCTGCCATATGAGTTTGCGCTGCCCGGTCTTGGTTTTCAGCGTTTGTACCAGTTTGCGTTTGGAACGGCGGTGCTGTCGCTTGGCAAAGGCGGATATATGGCTCCCGTCGATAAGTCATTGGAATTGATGAAGGAATACCAAGCCACGGTTCTCGCTACCACTCCTTCCTATGCAGCGCTTTTGGCGGAAGAAAGCGAGCGGTTCGGTATAAAAATAGGTGAAGATATACGACTTAAGAAAATTGTGCTTACCGGTGAAGGGTGCTCCTCTACCTTCCGCGAACGGCTGGAGAAATGGTGGGGCTGCGAAGTGTCATTCTTCTACGGCTCGACCGAGTGCGGGGGTGTAGGTGTTGAATGCAGTAAACACAAAGGGTATCACGTGATGGAAGGACATGTGAAGGTAGAAATTATTGATCCGGCTTCAGAGAAGCCGCTTCCGTACGGTCAAACCGGAGAGATCATCGTGACGACGCTGCTGCGCGAAGGAATGCCGATGGTGCGTTACCGATCCGGGGATATCGGCTATTTGCAAAAGTCCAGATGCACTTGCGGAATCAACATGGACGTTTTGCATCTGAGAGGCAGAATGGAGAGTATGCTGCGATTGAATGGTGAGGACTATTCTCCGTTCTTACTGGAACACTTCCTTATGGAAATTCCTGATGTGGGCATGTGGTATCACTTCAAGCTAAATCAGGGAGTTCTTAAGATCGAAGCCGAGCCGTTTCGGACGAAATTAAGCGACGAGCTATTGGCGGCGAAAATCCGAAAGCATATGGCTGACCGGATCGGGATTGACTGCGAAGTCGAAATCAGACATGACATCCCTCGTACTTTCGGCAAAGCTACCCGAATCTTCAATTAGAAAAAACCTCAGAAACAGGAGAGGAGGTGCTGCGTTATGACTAACAATGACCGGGAGTGGGAGCGAAAGTTCAAGGATTTATTGGCACATCTTATAAAATCGCCTTTGTACAAGGAAAAATTATCGGAATATAACCTGAATGGCATTGGATTGGACCGCATCCAAACACTGCCGCTCACAACAAAAGAAGATCTCCGGAAAGCTGGCGCTTTCGGTCACCTTGCAGTCGAAATGAAAGAGGTTGCGCAATACCACGAATCAACCGGCACAACCGGAGAGCCTTCCTCCTCCTGGTTCACCCAAGAGGACTTGGGGACTGGTGGAAGACAGCTGAAGGAATGCGGGGTTCGGTTTACAGCCGACGATCTAGTGTTGATCCGCTTTCCGTACGCGATGGCACTCCCCGCGTTCTTAATGCAGCAAGCGGCATGGCAGTCAGGAGCTGGGATTGTTCCCGCAAGCGGACGCACCGCAGTTACGCCATACCCAAGAGTGCTGCAGCTAATGGAGCGTCTTAATGTCACCGTAGCCGCTGGGCTCCCGCGAGAGTTTGAGCTCCTCGCCGAAACAGCGCGTCTAATCGGTTTGACTCCGAGCAAGAATTTTTCGGCTTTACGGGCCATTTGCGTTGCCGGAGAACTAATGAGCGACAAGCGCAGGGAGCATATAGAGAAGCTGTGGGGCGTGCCTGTATTTAATATGTATGGCTCGACGGAAACCGCTAATATCGCTACGATGTGCGAATACGGCGCGCTGCATATCGTGGAACAGGATTTTATCGTAGAAGTGCTGCATGAAGACGGTTCAGGCACCATTTCTCAAGGGGAGAGAGGGTTTGCGGCGATTACAACGCTTTCCCATCAAGGATCTCCTCTGCTGCGATACTTTAATGAAGACATCATCACTGTCGAACATTCCTTGTGTGCTTGCGGCCGAACGGGGGGCAAGCTGGTGCATTACGGTAGGAGTAAGGATCGAATCCGTTTTGGTGATACCCTCCTGGACGCGGTAGACCTCCAAGAAGCCGTATATTCGTTGTCTCCTGCTCCGGATGCCTGGAAGGCAATTGGGCAAGAGAACGGGCTGCACTTTCTTCTTGATTCGCATGATTCCGGGAAGTGGTCGGAGGAGGCTGTCTGTTCTCATTTATTCGGGAAGCTGCATGTGCCTGTCACCGTAGAGATCGTCGCGGACTCCAGGTTGCTTGACCGTGTCGAGCTTGTGAAAAACGTCCCGTCGATAAAGCCGGTATATATTCAAAAATTCAGTTGAAGTAACCATGTATGAGCGCGAGAGTTATTGGCTGATACGCAAAAGAGGATATAGGAGTAAACCGGCCAGGAAAAGGTTCCCGTCATTGACCGAAAAGAAAGGAGTATTCGAATGAGTGAAAAATTGCAACAATTACAATCTCAACTGAATGGGAATAACCGACAATTGCTTCATCTGCTGAATGAACAGGCGCGTACGGCCGATGAAATTATCCGGACAAAGGAAAAACAAGGGATATCGGAAGAGGATCCGATTGGTATCCAGCAAATGGTGAATGAGCTTACTAGTCATAACCTGGGACCCATCGATAACGACACAGTCATGTACTTATTTACGGAGATTTTCCGTTCATACCCGAAAATGAACAAAAATACTAAAAATGAACGAAAGCTCCTTGTGAGCCGCCACCACAAGAGCGAGGATACGATTATTCGGGTCAAGCATGCCGAATTTGGAGGCACCTCGCACGTAACGATCGCGGGTCCCTGCTCAATCGAATCGAGAGACCAGCTCCTGACGGTTGCGACCGCGTTGAAGAATGCCGGTGTTACCGTCTTGCGCGGGGGTGCGTTCAAGCCGAGAACCTCTCCATACGACTTTCAAGGGCTCGGTGTGGAAGGTTGGGAAATCATGAAGGAAGTTGCTGATGAACTGGGTATGGTGACCATCAGCGAAATCATGAGTCCTTCACAAATCGATACGGCAGCCCGTTATGTCGATATCTTTCAGATCGGCGCCCGCAACATGCAGAACTTCGATCTGCTGAAAGCCGTCGGCCAATCCGGCCTGCCTGTTCTTCTGAAGCGAGGCCTTTCCGCCACACTAGAGGAGTTCATTCTTGCGGCAGAATATATCCTGTATAACGGGAATAACCAGGTCATGTTGATCGAGCGTGGAATACGTACTTTTGAAAAATGGACGAGAAACACGCTCGATATTTCTGCAATTCCTCTATTGAAACAGGAGACTCATCTTCCGGTGTTCGTGGATGTGAGTCATTCCACCGGCCGAAAGGATATTCTACTGCCTTGCGCGAAGGCGGCACTTGCTGCGGGTGCCGACGGGATCATGGTCGAGGTGCACCCGAATCCGCAGGCTGCACTTTCTGACGCGAAGCAGCAGATCAATATTGACGAGTTTAATACGTTCTGGAAGGGACTCCGCGATTCCGGCTTTTTCTAAAGTTAAGAAGCAGCACGAGTAGACATTCACTAACGGAGGAGAGTGTATGACAGATATTAACTCTTTCGACATGGATTCGCATGATGCGGGAAGGGCATTTGATTTATTACATGGGTTGATATTTGAATTTTTGCTTGTGACGGACGGGCGGACAACAGATATACTCGAAACTCTGCTGAACGAAAAAATGCTAGTTGATGTCATTCGCCAAGAGCAAATTCTTGAAGAACATGCAGATCTTTTTGGCGAGTCCTCCGGTGCTCCGTATTATATCAGAGAATCTCTCTTGATAAGCGAAAAGAGCGGCTTTCTGGTATCTCACAATCTTGCGCTGGTTTGCTCGAAGCATGTGCCGCATTCTTTGTTTGAGAAGATAGCGCACCGACAGGAAGGGATTGGAAAATCAATCAGCGCTATGAGTTTGCAAACGTTCAGAAAAGTGCTTGACTCCGGGGCGATAAATGAGGAAGAAGTGATCGATTTGTTCCATAAGCCGCTCCAACTTCGTTTTCCGGAGCTGCGCGATAAAGTGCCTTATAAAAAATATTCGATTTATTTCGGAACTGCACCGGGAATTCAGATGCTTGAATATTTTAATCCGAATATCATCAGACAACGTTTGAACCAATCTATTGGAGGGATGAATCATGAGTGACAAAGAAACGAAAGAGCAGAAGCAAGCAATAAAGGAATTAAAGAAAGCGGAAAAAGCAAAAGCAAAAGAACTGAAGCACCTCGAGAAAAAAGCGCAGAAAGGAAAAATAGAAGTACAGGGTAACAAACCGGAAGAAGCGTAGTAGAAAAGACTGACTCACAAGGGAAGTGCTGTCCCTAAGAGCCAGCCTTATTTACCATACCCCTTCGTTGAATACGCTCCGAAAGGAGCTTTTCTTCGGGCACGTTTTTTTTTCGCTTTTTTTATATATTCAACGAAATCCATTCCTGACTTACATCATTACTCATTTAGGTGGAACGACCAGGCTATCGGTAAGCAATGGTGTCGCGAAGTATGTGGATTGTACAATCCTCGGGAGAAGAAGCGGCAGCTTCATGGAGAAGCTTAAGTCCGCACCTCTCCTACTTTCGCCGTTCCATCGGGTCGCGCATCGTCCTTGCCCCATTTTGAGTTCAGTATATGTATAGATATTTTATGGGTACTCGCACATTGTTCAGATGAATTCCGCTTCAGTCCATTGATAGAGAGGTCGTACTGCTCGTGGGATTGTCCAGGACCGGTGCGTTGTTGTTGAACTTATACTAGGAGGAGTAACTATGGATCATCGTCAAAATAAACTTGAGTCTGACCACAGACAATTAGATTCTTCGGAGCTTCCGAACTCCAATGAAGACAATACTACTATCGAAGAAAATAAATCGGTGGAGATGTCGGAGGCAGCTCCGGAAGCTGACCCGGAGTGGAGGCAGTTCGTCCAGCAAGAACTCGAGAGCATGCGGAACCCGGAAAAAGCTGAGCGGGATCCCACGCCCAAAGAGGCGTCGTTGCCTATTTCGTTAGATCAAGCCTTACCTCACATCATAGAAAAGATACCCTTTGAACGTTTAATCGATTCAACGATCCGGTTTCTCATTAAGAAGCCACAACAAAAGATAAAGTCGAAAAAGCGCCGAAAAAAGTAATATCAAATGGGGTTTAGTGGTAGTGAAAATAAAGCACATGGCCATCATGTCATGTGCTTTTATTTATTCTTGGAGCATTGGGGAGAGAACCCCGAAGATTCCCCTATTTAAATCCAGATTCATGCATCCCCTCTTGATTCCACACTAGTAAAAACGCGGTCCTTCCTTTTGCGTCACCTCCCTATTAATGCATCTAGTGCCTTCCATACTTGAATTGTCTTGCATCCAGGGAACTTAACCTCAGGCTGCTTAGTAGCCAAAAGAAAGCCCAAATCGACAAAGTCAAGCATCCAATTATTGTATTTTTACATAGGTTGGTGTATCAAAAATTTGGAGGAGATTAAACAATGAGTTACAACCAAAGTCATTATGTTAATCCTCATCATCCTCATCATCCTCATCATCCTCATCATCCTCATCACCCGCACCATCCACATCATCCATATCACCCATATCATCCTTATATGCATCATCATCCAGTAATCATTTATCCTGTTCCATATCCACATCATCCACACCACTATCCAATGCCTTATCATGGTATGTATGGTGGTCACTGGCAAGGTAGTCAAGGTCATAGTGGACAGTGGACCGGCCAACAAGGTGGATGGCAAGGCGGGCACAGAGGAGAACAAACTCAGAAATAAATTCGTAACAGAGTCGGGCGAATTTCTCGTGCGGCTCTGTCCTACTTCCATTTAGGTGGTTTATCATTGGACTGCTATGAGCATAATTGTTCCATGATAAGAAAAATTGGGCTTGGTATTGGAGTTTCATTACCTTAACCTTCACTCTATTAATTTCATACGGTTACTATCTATGGTTTTTCAAAAAATAAAGAAAATGTATGGTCATCCATAGATATAAAAAAAATCCTATTCACCTCTAACCAATTGTGTTAGATTGATTTTATAACCAGTTGGAGGTATATCCATTTGAATCCTGTCACCGAGAATTTCGTTAAGAAACATCAAAAATATTTGTCCGATAACCCCAACGAACTAAAGAATTTCGGCTCGATCTATGAACACATGCTTTTCTACTTAACCAGTGTTCTGGGAATTGATGAGCAGCAAGCTTTGCAATGTATCGTTGATCTCAAAGCGGATATGTCTTGTGATCTTCTTCCTTACATAGTTAAAAGCGAAATAATTTGAAAGCGGTTTAATCACCGATTCAATTGGATCCTAGATGCGTGCTTCCTACAACTAATTAGATAATCCGTAACCTCTAAGGTTGCGGATTTTTGTTGTGATATCAATGAAAGATATTCCTATAATAAATTTCCACATATGCATCATAAATAAATCCATAGCCGCTTGTTTATGCAAAAGATAGTATGGAATCTGTAAACGTATTCATATCGATTCAGAATTCATAACTTAGGGAGTGAAAAAAGGATGAATAGGAAGTATTCGCTCAAGCATGTGGCTGTATCGTTTTTATGCGGATCATTGTTCTTCTCGGGGATTGGCTTTGCGGCTTCAACATCGACAGACATTAGCTTGAAAAAGTTAAGATTATTCGTTGACGGGGTAAATAAAAGCGCTCCAAATGGATCGTACAATAATCAGGGTGACAAGGTACCGGAGTCGTTGATATATCAGAATACGACCTATGTTCCCGTCCGCATGGTCGTGGAACTATTCGGTAAGACCGTTGAATGGGACTCCGCTTGCAGAGCAATCATTATCGGAAGTAAACCGGGCGATGAAGCGAAGAAAGCTGCTTGCAAAAGCACAGAGTCACTTGATGCTTCTAAGCTGCTTACTCTAGATGCTGCCACCTTGAACGAGGCAAAGAGCAAATATTTGGCAGGAGATCCGCTTATCACGCAAAGCGTCAATCAATTGAAGCAAGATGCAGATGCAGCAATGCTAAAAGGTCCCTATTCGGTCATGGACAAGAGCAAAATAGCTCCAAGCGGCGATAAGCACGATTATATTTCAATCGGTGTGTATTGGTGGCCGAATCCCGATACACCCAATGGTTTACCCTATATACAAAAAGACGGTCAGCAAAATCCTGAAGTCAATACAAACGCCTTCGACCGTACGAATTTCGGTACGACAAGCTCGGGTATTCGCACACTGTCGTTAGCCTATTTCTATACCGAGAACGAGGCTTATGCCGAGTATGCGGCCAAATTACTAAGAGTTTGGTATCTGGACCCTGCGACAAGAATGAATCCAAGCTTAAATTACGGCCAAGCGGTTCCAGGCGTTAATGATGGCAGAGCAGCGGGCATTATTGAAACGTTAAATATTTTGAACACGCTGGATCCTGCGACGATCTTAAATGGCACGAAGTATTTGCCCGATCAAGACTTGGTTAAATTTAAGCAATGGATCAGCGATTATATGAAGTGGTTGATGGAAAGTCCGATCGGCATTGATGAAAAGAATGCCAAAAACAATCATGGCAATTGGTATGACGCACAAGTCGCCGCCTACGCCTTATTCAGCGGACATCCCGATATTGCCAAGAAAGTAATCGAAGACAACAAGAAGCGGATTGCTTCGCAAATCGAGCCTGACGGACGCATGCCGCTTGAAATTGCCAGAACTCGTTCATTGCACTATTCGACTTACAATATGGAAGCCATCACCATTGTCGCCCGGTTAGGAAGTAAAGTTGGGGTCGATCTGTGGAATTACAAGACGGAAGACGGGCGCAGTATCCTTAAAGCTTTGGAGTTTCTGAACCCATACATCAGCAAGCAGAAAGAATGGGAATTTGAACAAATCAAAGCCGAAAGTCTATCTTCGGCACTCCCCACAATGGCTACTGCTACGAAAGCGTACGGCAAACCGGAATTCCGGGCTACTGCCGAAAAATTGTTAAAAGAAAAAGACGCGACAGCTCGGGAGAACTTGTTGTACGCGGTTCCGAAAGCGGCCAACTAAGGAAGATGCACGATTTCCATTTTTTATGCTACTATTAACGATAAGAGTTCAGAAATAATCAATTTATAGGAGAAATGACAATGACCAAAGAATTTTGGCTCAATCTGCCGGTGAAGGACCTCCATAAGTCAAAAGAGTTTTTCACCAAGCTTGGATTTTCTTTTCATCCGCGACATCACAATAGTGAGGATGCCGCTGGCTTACTAATCGGAGATAGCAATGTTATCGTAATGCTCTTTCCGGAGTCCACTTTCAAAAGTTTTACGAAAAATGATATTTCAGATACGAAGCAAGGCACCGAAGTATTGCTTTCCATTGATGCCGAGAGCAAAGAAGAAGTTGATGAAATGTTAAATAAAGCGGTACAGGCTGGCGGCACTATTTACGGTGAGCCTCATGATCAGGGCTGGATGTACGGAGCCGGTTTCATTGATTTGGATGGTCATCGGTGGAATGTGCTGTATATAGATATGAGTAAGATGCCGAAGGAGTAAGAAGGCAAAAAAAGAAGAACACTGTAGCCATCATGGTTACAGTGTTCTTCTTTTTATAGAGCTTCAATAAGAGAGCAATTTCCCTGTCTGGTTCATCCCATCATTCCTTGACAGCACCGATGGAGATCCCTTTTACAAAGAAACGTTGTAGGAAAACGTAGACCATCAATACTGGCAGTGCACCGATAAATATCTGAGATGCCCGAATCGTTCGTTGAGATTGATTGGCAACTGCCGACAGATCAATCTTCGACATATCCGCTTGAACAATGATGGTTTGCATGAAACTTGCAAGCGGGAGATGTTCAGCATCTTTCATATAGATTAAGCCGTCAAAATAAGCATTCCAATGTCCCACCATCGTAAACAATGCAATTGTCGCTATGGCCGGTAATGAGATCGGCAAGTAAATCATGAAGAAGGTTCGGAAATGACCGGCTCCGTCAATAAAGGCAGCTTCCTCAAGATCTTTAGGAACGTTACGGAAGAAATTAAGAAGTAGAATGAGGTTATAGACCGTTACCATACCTGGCAGGATAAGCGCCCACATCGTATTCATTAAACCAAGCTTATAGATAAGGATATAGTTTGGAATCAGGCCCCCGTTGAACAGCATGGTTATGACTAAATACCAGAGATACCCAGTGCGAGCGCGAAAGACGCGAGCATCTTTGGAGAGCGCGTAAGCTGCAATTGCGTTAATGAACATCCCAAGCGCTGTTCCAAGGATAGTCCGTTTGATGGATACCCCAAGTGATGTAAGAAACTGGTCATTATTAAACGTTTTTTCATAGGCTTCAAGTGTAAAACCGATCGGCCAAAACGTAACCAACCCGGCGTTGGCAGGGGCATTTGAGCTAAAAGACACCATCAGTAAGTGGTACAACGGCAGTAGGCAAAGAATAGAGATTATGATCAACAGCACATTGTTAAAAACGGAAAATATGCGATAAGATAACGTTTTGTGGTACATATGTTGTCCTCCTTAGAGTTTTCGTAAGAAAACTGGCTTCGTAAGCGTTACTTAGTTTTCGTCAGAAAACTGGACTCGTAAGCGTTACTTAGTTTTCGTAAGCATTCGCTTAGAAAATTCGATACCCAGCGAATCTATAAGCAAGACGGTAGGATATGATGATTAAAATTAAGCTGATCAATGATTTGAATAGACCAACTGCCGTTGCGAAGCTGAATTGCCCGCTTAGAAGACCTTCCCGGTACACAAACGTGTCGATAATATCCCCCTGCTGATAGATCAAAGGGCTATACAGGTTAAACACTTGGTCGAAGTTCGCATTCAGTACATTGCCCAGAGCCAAAGTTGCAACTACGATTGCGATCGGTATAAGGGATGGTATGGTGATATGCATCGCTTGCTTGAAGCGGCTTGCTCCGTCAACTTCTGCTGCTTCGTACAGCGCTGGATTAATGGCAGTAAGCGCGGCTAGGAAAAAAATCATATTAAACCCAAATTCTTTCCAGACATCACTGAAAATAATGGTAAATCGGAACCAACTACCGTCGCCTAGAAAGAAAATTGGCTTAATGCCGAACACACTGGAAAGGAACTGATTGACAAGCCCAGTCTGGGCGAGCATATCAATCAGAATTCCTGCGAGTGTGACCCATGAAAGAAAGTGAGGAAAGTAGACAAGTGTTTGGATGGACCTTTTGAGTCCCATGTTTCTTACCTCATTCAATAACAAAGCGAAAATAAATGGAATGATTAAGTTCAGCACGATCTTGGTACAAGCAAAGAACAGCGTATTCCACGTAATTTTCAAAAAATAATCATTCTCAAACATATAACGAAAATGCTTCAAGCCAACCCACGGGGAGCCGGTTATTCCCAATCCTGATTTATAATCCTGAAACGCCATAACGATCCCTGACATTGGAAGATAAGAAAAAATGAAAACCAATATGACAGCCGGCAGCACCATGAGATGAAGCATCCATGGTTGCTTGTAGCTGCTTTTCCTTTTCACGCCTTCGGTGGCCTTGTGGGTCACTTGATGTACTGTATTTACGTCCATAGCTCTCTACCCCGTTCCATAAAAACTCATTTGTATATTTTGAGAAACCCTGATATATATAGTATCAACAAATGCTACCCATAAACTATATGACAATGTTAGGATGGATAGGGTTTTGTTAGGGATATCTTCTGGAGGGGATCGTTATGGAGCTGCAAAGAGGTATTGCGTTTGTCAAAAGAAGGGTCGGTACCAGGTTTAGTCTGTTTGCCAAAATGAACGGTCTTATTATCATTTTGTTCATCCCGATCATTATCGTATTTACATATTCCAATAGAATCGCATTCGATGTTATAGGCAAAGAGCTGCAGGTTTCTAATATTAAACAGCTCTCTTTTCTATCTAGCCAAATTGACTCAAGGATCAATCAGATGATGGACTTTGTCATGACCTTTTCGAAAGATCCGAATGTTCAGAAATTCAATGGATTAAACATCTGGGAAGATCGCTATGATCGCATGCAGACTAGATATGCGGTTCAGGAAAAGATGGTGCTGCAGTCCGGTATTATGAACATATGGCCGGTTAAATACACGGTATATTCCCAACAGAACAAAGAAGCCATTTCTAATGCCATCAGAACGTCCGAGTACGATGAGAATTATTTGAAAAGGAATATGACCGGAAAATGGACTTATGGGGATGGTGAAACGGTGCCTAAAGGTGATCCGAAGTCCTTCTATTGGTTCTATACGGATTCTTTCGGCCAACAGGATACGCTTAGTGGAAGTAATTTGGTGGTTGAAGCCAGCTTTGGTCATGAAAATATTCAAAATATGCTGGACACTTATAAGGCAGGCGGTCAAGGAGATCCTTTCTTTTACCACAAGGGAGAGACTCCTATTCTGAATCGCAGCGCGTCCACGCAGCTATCAAGTGACCTCATCCATTATTTGGACGGGCAGTCTCTGGCAGATACGATGCAGAAGGTCGTGAGATTAGAAAATAAAAATTATTTGGTTAGTGCTGTGAAATCTCCCCTATTGGACTGGCATCTGGTTGACATTGTTCCATTGGATCAAATCTTGGGTCCGATATCGTTCAGCCGCAATCTATTCTATTTATCGATGGTCTTGCTTTTTGTAGTCGGTATTTCTTCCTCCGTGCTGCTTTACCGAAACGTTCAACGTCCGATTAGAAAGCTGATTCGCGGATTACAGAGCGTGCAGCGTGGGGATTTTTCAGTAAGGATCAACGCCAATGCACATAATGAGTTTTCTTTTCTGTTTTATCGATTTAATGATATGTCTCAGCAAATTCAAGGTTTAATTGAAAACGTGCTCAATGAGAGACTACGGGCCAGGGATGCGACTTTGAAGCAATTGCAGGCACAAATTAATCCGCATTTTCTTTATAACTGCCTAGGCTACATTGTTAACATGGCCCAGATGAAGAACGAAGAGGCTGTCGTTTCAATGGCGTATAATCTGAGCGCATACTACCGTTACACGACTCGAATGGAGCGGGAAACGGCTAGTCTCGACGAAGAAATTCGACTGATCATCAACTATCTGGACATTCAGAAACTGCGTAACGGCAGAATTGAATATCATATCGATATACCCGAAGAGCTGATGAACCAACAAGTTCCGCGCTTGCTGCTGCAGCCGATTGTGGAAAATGCAGTCATTCATGGGGTCGGGAAATCGTATTCATCAGGTGAAATTCGAATCAGCGGCGAGATTGTAGGCGGCTACTGCAGGATTTATATCGATGACGATGGTCCCGGTATGACGGAGGATCAGCAAAAAGCTTTAAATCATAAAATGCGGGAGCCCTTACAAGAGAAAATGGGCTGCGGCCTTTGGAATACCAACCAGCGGATCATTCACCAATTTGGTGATAACTCTTATCTCTATTTCACGAAATCGCTTCTAGGGGGATTTCGAACAGAGATTATTTGGGAAATAAGCTCTGGAGAAGAACATCGCCATCATCCCTTCATACAAGGAGACATGTAACATGCAAATGATCATAGTAGACGATGAAGCTCACTGGGTAGACAACCTATCCATGCACAAACCTTGGCATACACTCGGCATTGAACAGGTTCATAAAGCTTATTCTGCGCATGAGGCGCTTCAAATTCTCGAGACGCATCCTATCGATATTGTCATATCAGATGTTCTCATGCCCGAAATGACCGGCATAGAGCTGATAGAGCGAATCCGTATGTTTGATAAAAAAATAAAATGCATTATTTTATCCGGTCATTCCGACTTTGAGTTTACGAAAGAGGCCGTCCGGCACCAGGCAGTGGACTACCTGCTTAAACCACCGACCGACAACGAATTGTTTGACGCAGTCAAGGCTGCGATTGATCAATTGAATGCGGAATGGGAAAGCATCAGCTCCTATGAGCGCACCCAATACACCCTTCGTGAAAACTTGCCGCTTCTTCGTGGCCAATTGCTTCTTGACGCCTTCCGGGGTCATCGCATGTCCGCCGACGAATGGAGTCGGAAGCTGGAGAATTACGGGTTACCGTTCCGTTATGGTGACTGTGCCCTCCTACTCGTCCGAATGGAGGAAGAATTCGGGCAATATAAAAACAATGGGCAGCAGTTGATGGAATATGCGATCATCAATATGGCTGAAGAGATTATTGGAGAATTTACCGAGGTCTGGGGTGTTAAGGAGGAGCATGGGTATCTTGCCTTTCTGCTTCAGCTCAAGGAAGATCATTCTGACGTTGGGAAAGAAACTATTTTAGAAAAGCTTGCCATGCAGCTTCAGTATAAAGTGAAGCAGTTCTTGAAAGGATCTCTATCCATCGTGATTACGGAGTGGTTCCAATTTCCGGACCAGTTATCGGACTATTATAAGCAGGCTTCGGCCTATTTCCGGCAAATTGTAGGAGATGAACGGGAGTTCGTCATGCGGGTTGGTGACTTCGAGCAAAACGTTTCGAAGGGAACCTTGGACGCTATCCATATGCCTCCAACATTGATTAACCTGCTCGAGGTTGGACGTTGGGATGCGGCGGAGGATAAACTAGGGACCGTGTTCGCGGAACTTGATGAGAGATGGTCCGAATCCTGGGAGCACTGCATGGAGGCTGGATTTTCAATCGCTTCTTCCTTCACGCATATAGCGCATCGGAATGGCTACACGTTGGCCAATTTAATTGGACCAGAGATTGATCCCTTGCAGAGCGGAGAGGCCTTCTCCTCCATTAGCAAGCTTAGAAAGTGGTCTCTTGGCGTGCTTGGCAAGCTAAAAGAGAATGCATCGAATGAAATCAAAGATATACGATCTCTGTATGTGAAGAAAGTCCAGGATTTTGCGGAGAAAAACCTTCATCTGGATGTATCGCTGCGTGCGCTTGCAGACCATGTTAATTTGCATCCGACACATTTATCCAAAATTTATAAGATTGAAACCGGTGAAGGAATAAGCGATTACATGTCCTCTCTCCGAATGGAGCGTGCTTGTCATTTGCTAAGGACAACCGACAAAAAGGTTTATCAAATCAGCATGGAAGTCGGCTATTTGGATCCAGCTTACTTTATCAAAGTGTTTAAACGTCAGTTCGGTGTAACGCCGCAAGAATTTAGAGACGGCGTATAATTGCCTAACAAAGTCTTACGGAAACTAAAATAATCCTATAGATACCTTCCCCAATAAGTTGGTAGAGTTAGCATGTAGTAATCTTACATCGTAGGGGGAAAACAAAAATGAGTACATTCAAAAAATCATGGCTGCTGCTCGTGGCCACTTCACTCATCGTAGTCTCGGCTTGTAGTTCAAAGACCGGTGAGACTGGAAAACCAGACACTACCGGTTCGAAAGACGTTGCTGCATCCGATGCTGGATTCACCAAAGGCAAATACGATCCGCCAATTGAGATTAGCACCGTCGTCATGTTTGCCCCGCCAAAGAAGTACGTCAAAGGCGACACCAAAGAAAACAATGTCCACGATCGTTGGATGCTGGAGACGCTAGGTATTAAGCACAAAGATACCTGGTACCCTGCCGGCGGGGATCAATATAAGCAAAAACTTCAGCTTGCTATTGCTTCCGGTGAGAAACTGCCAGATTTTGTATTTGTACCAACTGACCCCGTACTAACCAACCAATTGATCGATTCCGGCCAGTTTGTTGCCATTGATACGTTGTTTGATAAGTACGCAAACAAAACTTGGAAAGACCATGCCGCTCAACATCCAGAACTATGGTATCCTTTCACGCGAAATGGCAAGAAGTACAACCTGCCAATTCTGGAATATACCGACAATGACGATACGATGTTATGGCTCCGGGAAGATTGGATGGAGAAGCTGAATCTTACGGCTCCTAAGACGATCGCAGATTTAGAGAACGTGATGGATAAATTCAAGAATCAGAACCCGGACGGGCTTGCTCCTAAGGACGTCTATCCGCTCGCGATTTCCTTGAAAAACAATACGAACACATGGATGGGCGGACTTGATTGGCTGTTCGGGGCATATGGATCCGTTGAGGAGCAATGGAATAAAGATGCGAATGGCAATCTTGAATATGGTTCTATCAATCCGGGGGCCAAGAAAGCGCTAGCGAAGCTTCAAGAATGGATGAACAAAGGCTATATCCATCCTGATGCAGCTTTGTGGGACGAGGGTAAATCTGCTGAGATTTGGACAAAAGGAAATGCAGGTGTATTGCCTGGAGCAAACTGGGTTCCTGATTGGCCGGCTCCGGATTTAATCAAGAACGTAAAAAATTCAAAATATAAAGCCTATCCGGTTCCCGCGGGTCCAGATGGACTGGCAGGCACGAAATGGCAAAACTCTGGCGTGAACAGCAGCTTTATGATTAATAAAGATGCTAAGCACCCAGAAGCAATCTTCCTGTATTACAACTACATGCTTGACAACTTGGCCAACCCTCCAACCGGCAGCAAATTCGAAAACGGATTTGCCCAAGGCTATGATTGGGACATCGTGGATGGAAAACCGACCAGTGATAAAGACAAAATCAAGGACTTCAGCAATGACTTCACATTCATAACTGGACCAGCGCGGATTCCGGACCTGTATATGAAGACGCTGGTTAAACTTGCAGACGGCAAAAAGCCAGAAACTCCTTATGAGAAGCAGATCGCGGATTTCCGCAAACCTGAAAACTGGTATGCTGCGAAAGTCGTCATGTCACAAATGGACATTCGCAAGCAAAACTATTTCACCGGTGCGGCGACACCGACCATGATTTCGAAATGGAACCTTCTGCGTCAGTCTGAAATGGAAACATTCAACAAAATCATCTATGGCAAATTGCCGGTCAATGCTTTTGACGAATTCGTCGCCAGTTGGAAAGCTAATGGCGGTGATCAGACAACGAAAGAAGTCAACGAGTGGTTCACGTCTGTAACCAAAAAATAAATACTGGAGTAAGAAAACTACGATTTTAAAACGGGCGAAAGCCCGTTTTTTTACGTCCTATTTGAGCAATGTAAGAATGAATTCTACAGAATTATTCATAAATGATCGATCAGGACGTGATTTCATCATGACAGTAAGCCCGATTAACGATACGACCAGTGTCTGGGCTAAGGCTAATGCATTCGTAGTGTTATCAAGCTCACCTGATCGTATGCCTCGCTCAATCGTTTCTTGAAAAATAGCGGATAGATACATCTGATGCTCTCTTGTGAGTATTTCAAATTTGGCATCGTGAGGTGCAAGTTCCACCATCGTATTCAGGCAAAAACATCCCCGATTGGGCCCCTCCTCATATTCTTCAGCCACTATACTTTCAAAATAAGAACGAAATGCTTCTTTCACGGATGACTTTTTTTGAAGTCGAGCTCTAACATTAGAAGCGTGAAACTGCGTATATTTTCGAAGCGCAGCCTCAAATAGTTCCTTTTTGTCACCAAAGGCAGAGTAAATGCTTGGTCGCTGGATACCCATTTTGGATGTCAGATCGCTTAACGAGGTTGCTTCGAATCCTTTTTCCCAAAATACATGCATAGCTGCGTCTAACGCCTTTTGTTCATCAAATTCACGGAGCCTCGCCATGTTAACCCCCTCTTTCCATAACGATCAGTATGATATTATTTTATAATTCCCAACATTAAAATGTCAAATCATTGACAAACAGAGCCCTTTGTCTTATATTTTTCAACATAATAACGTACTGATCAGTATGTTATATAAATAACTAAATTCAACCAAGGAGAGTGAACAATGGAGAAGCTTGAAGAAAAAATGGTAGTTACTATCGGGGATGCAAGCGGTCTAGAAGTGAAAACAGTACGAAGCGAGTCCGACGTATCCGAATCGGATTTCAAATCATCACTTTCACGCTCGGTCACGCTGTTGTTAGCAATCGCCAGTGGGCTGGCTGTCGCCAACATCTATTTCGCACAACCGTTACTCGACATTATAGCTAAGGAGTTCGGCATCAGTCATTCGTTCGTAGGCATAATTATTACAATCACTCAGATTTGCTATGCTTTGGGACTTCTATTTCTCGTACCGCTTGGCGATCTACTTGATCGACGTCGCTTGGTTGTCAGTATGCTGCTAGTCTCCGTCTTAGCGCTATTCACGGTAAGTATAGCACCCACAAGCGCTGTACTTTTGGGAGGTATGGCTGTGGTAGGACTGCTTGCCGTAGTGGTACAGGTGCTTGTGGCGTTCGCTGCAACATTAGCTGCGCCGACTGATCGTGGCCGTGTGGTTGGCTTGGTGACAAGCGGTGTCATGATCGGCATTCTGATGGCGCGTACCATCGCTGGCGTACTGACAGATCTCGCTGGATGGCGTGCCGTCTATTATGTCTCTGCAGGAATGACACTTTTAGTGGCTATCGCTTTATTTCGTATGCTGCCACAGCACGATAAAGTAAAAGCTCCTCTACCCTATCCGCAATTGTTGCGCTCCGTGTTCACCATGTTCATTCAAGAACCAATACTGCGCATACGAGCCGTCATCTGTTTGTTGATCTTTATGGCGTTCAGCATATTATGGACTTCGATCGTACTGCCGCTCAGCGCACCGCCACTCTCCCTTTCACATACCGTAATCGGGTCGTTCGGCCTAGCAGGTGTTGCCGGAGCTATAGCAGCAGTGCGGGCTGGGCATCTGGCCGATCGTGGATTAGGCCAGAGAACAACCGGTATAGCTCTCGTTCTGCTTCTAGGATCATGGTTGCCTATAAGCTTTACCGAACACTCACTGTGGGCATTAATCGTCGGAGTTGTCGCACTGGATCTAGCGGTGCAGGCGGTTCACGTCACCAATCAGAGCATGATTTTGAACGTACGTCCAGAGGCGCGCAGCCGTCTCACTGCTGGTTACATGATCTTCTATTCTATCGGCAGTGCCGTCGGTTCAATTTCCTCAACTGTCGTTTTTTCATACGTAGGCTGGATCGGCGTATGCTTGCTGGGCGCCTCAGTAAGCGCCTTAGCCCTGCTATTTTGGTCATTGACCCGGCGCCTAATGCCTACGTCTTAGAAACTTTTCAACCTTAGGAATGAAACATAAAACCCGGTTCCACTGCCTATCAGCAGCAGAGCCGGGTTTATCATGCCGTAACTGGCGATCATGTCAAAGTGGTCTCCTATCTATTGGTTTTTTTTATATTCTGTCGGCGTAAACCCGGTATAAGCTTTGAACAACTTGCAAAAATAACGATAATTGTCTACGCCAACAGCCTCCGCCACCTCATATATTTTCATCGTTGTCTGCGTCAGTAGTTCTTCGGCCTTCTTCATTCGGTACCGGTTTAAATAATCGGTAAAATGCTCACCCGTTTCTTGCTTGAACAATTGCCCCACGCCCATTGCGGTTGGGACGCTGAAATCCAGCTGCTCAATGCCTCGCCGGAATATCCAGGTATCAAGAATGTCACCAACGTCGTACACCCTGGCGTTGAGAAAAATGTACACCTGATCGAAGCCTGCATCCAGAATATGTCCGATTCGCAAAATGATCATCAGCATGAACACATCACGGATGCCGGGGAGTGTAACATGCCACATTTGACGCCCTCTGCCTGCTCCATCCATAACAGCCGCCTCGTACAGCTCTGGATTGATCGATGACAAGGCTGCCAAATAAATGATCGCCCCGAAGCCCGTGTTTTTCCAGATGTCCGTTATCAACAGCATCGGCCGGAACGCATTGGAATTCGTCATGACGTCGATACTGCCCCAGCCCATATCACGAAAAAGTGTCGTCACCAAACCTGATCCTGGCGCAAAGAACGAGAACACAAGGCCGTAGACGATAATCCACGACAAGAAGTGCGGACCATATGTGATTGTCTGGACGATCCGTTTGAACCAATTGACCCGTACCTCGTTCAGTAGTAGTGCAAGGATAACGTCTGGAAACATATTGAATAAAATCCGGTAAGTGCTTAACAATACCGTGTTTTTGAGCAGTAGGGGAAATTCAGGCGTGTTAAAAATTTTACGAAAATTGTCCAGCCCTATCCAGTCGCTACCCCAGAAGCCTTTGATCAGGTTGTAGTCCTTGAAAGCAATAACTAAGCCGACCATCGGCGCGTAATGAAACACCAGATAATAGAGCAGCCCCGGCACTGTAAGTATGTAAAGCCAGCGATACTTTGCAATCGTCCGCCAAAAACCGCGCCTTGCATCTTTGGGCGGTACGACAGTTTGTCCCGTTATGGTCAACTTGCTGGCTTGCATGAAATTCCCCCTTCTCCGGTGCGATCCGGTATTATTATTTCAGTTGTGAAGCGCTTACAAATACGATCTACAAATTATTATAGGTGTGAATCAGAACCGAAAATAGCACCGCATTTCAATAAAATGTCCAAAAATTAAAGAACTGAGCACGCTTGCATCGACTGGTAGTTGATGTCAAATCTGTGTTAACGCAGGATATTAAGAGGTAAACGGTAGCAAATTGTCGAAAATATATATCATGCTTGAATGACAGCTTATCTAAAGGTCATGATTTGAGGAGATGAACATATGTTACTGTTGAAAGGACAAAAAATTGATATCACAAAAGGAACAAATCTGTCTAATCTTAGCCTGCAATTCGGGTGGTCATCGTCAGTTGACGCAATGAACATTGACGCTGCCTGTTTTATGTTATCGGATAATAACCGATGCGAACGGGATGAGGATTTTATATTTTACGGTAATTCGTCTGCACAGAGCGGAGCAGTGAATCATAAACAATTAGATGGCATAGACAAGGAATCAATCAGCATCTCTTTATCCAAGCTCCCGAGTAGCGTTGCGAAAATGGCTTTTACCCTAACGATTCACGAGGGCGAGAAGCATGGACATATGATGAAGGATATATCGAACTCCTATTTACGACTCGTTAATGCCGATAATGGTGAAGAAATATTCCTGTTTGAATATGGTTCAGATCTTTCCAAGGAGACAGCAATTGTAGTCGGCGAGTTATATAGGCACAATGGGGAATGGAAATTCAACGCAATTGGAAGCGGATTTTATGGAGGATTAGAGGCATTATGCACGAATTTCGGACTTGAGATCGCAGAGGAAGTCGAACAAGAAGTTGCTGCAACAGCGGAGAAAACGATCTTAACATCTATCGATTTACGCAAGAAAATCGTTCAGATCACATTGGAAAAGAAGAAGTTGACCAACTTTACCGCCATAGTAGGCTTAGTTCTCGATATCTCAGGATCGATGCAGACGTTGTATAAGAACGGAACGGTTCAGGAAGTGGTTGAGCGCATACTGGCTGTCGCTTGTAAGTTTGATGATAATGCGACGCTAGACGTTTGGATCTACGACAATGAATTCAGCAGGTTGCCTTCCGCTACGGAGGATGATTTCGAGCACTATGTGCAGAAGCAAATTATGAATAACAAGACGATACATAAGTTTGGCCGAAATAATGAGCCGCCCGTCATGCAGGACGTGATTCGTAAATATACGGTTGAAGAAGACTCCTCCATCCCCGTATTTATGGTATTCATCAATGACGGTGGAGTCGTAAAACCCATCAAGAAAGTCATCACCGAATCTGCTGTACAACCGATTTTTTGGCAATTTGTAGGCATTGGCGATTCTGATTTTGATGTACTGAAGCAGTTGGACACGATGGAAGGACGAATCGTAGATAACGCTAATTTTATTCACATTGAAGATATTGCTTCGATTTCCGATGAAACGCTATATAATCTTCTTTTGAATGAATTCCCGTTATGGCTTAAAGAGGCAACGGCCAAAAGAATTATTCGGGTTTAAAACACAAGGGGCTGTCCCAAGAGTGAAAAATAAATTAGAGGGACAGCTTCTTAATGGATATATGCATCCATCTATCTATGGTAGGCTTCCCGCTAGTTCAATGTTTAGCTCATTTCAGCCACTTTAGCGGCTTGTCGTTCCGTTAAGAACAACGATGACCAAAAAGGAGCTTCCCCTATTGGCGGAAGTCCTTATGGATACGTGTAACCATCCTTAAGCTAGATACCCCTCAAGTTTATAGCCCATTTGGGACAGCCCCTTAATAGCTGCGAATGAAATAACCAGTTTGCTTTGTAAAGACATTCGGAATGAATTCACGGTTCGTTTCAATTGAATTCTCCTCATATGCCTAAAATAGATTCATGAATTCAATCTTATACGGAACATGTTAAATGTCTTCTGGATGAAATGTTTAATTACTATTAGATTCCCGTTAGATATTTAACAAGCATTGCGTAAATTGTTAAGACACGTTTGGAGAGCAAGAGGGTACGGATCAATTGGGACTATAACTGTGAATCTTCTGCCCCACCCTAAAACTGATGAAGGCAGCCGCTAACCCGAGCGCTACAATGATGCTTGCCATCCATGGATGATAGTAGACAGTCGAAGTCGCGTTCGCCATAACTCCCCCCGCTCCAGCTCCCACTGCTAATCCCAAATGAATGATTGATGTATTCAAACTGAGAACGAGATTGGATGACAGCGGCGCTTGTTGAATAAAATACGTTTGGATAGCTGGACCGGTCACGAACATGGAGAACACCATAAGGGCGATTAACATTAAACTGATAACTAATGATTTTACAAAAAGAGGCAGTAGGGCTAGAACTGCTACATGAACGATTATACTCAGTGTAATGACGCGAGCCGCTCCCCATCTATCAACACCATAACCGCCTAAACGAGAACCGATAGCTCCAAAAATACCGAATACAAACATGACGATGCTTATATTGGAGGCCTTCAAATGTAGAACGTCTTGTATAAATGGCGTTAGATACGTAAATAAAATCGAATTACCCGATTCCCTAAAAAAGGTGAGGAACAAACCGCTGACGATAACGAGACTACCCAACACTTTAAATTGTTGCTTGAATGGAACCGGTGCATCCCCCTCGATCTCTGGAAGAAGGCGGAAGATTACGAATGTAATGACCAGGCTGAATAAGCCTAGAATAATGAAAATGGCTTGCCAACTCCACCAGTTGGTAATGGCAATTCCAATCGGGACCCCTAAGATCATAGCGCTGCTAAACCCAAGAACGATTGTGCCGATCGCACTTCCGAGTTTCTCAGCAGGCACTAATTTGGCGACCGCTCCAAACACTACGACAAGATAAACGCCTGCGCTTACCCCAAGAATAATACGAGAAACCATTAAGACCGAAATCTCTGAACTCCCAAAAGAAGCCAGGCAACCCAAGATAAATACAGCCAGTGAGCCTAGCAGCACTTTCCTGCGCCCCATCCGTGAAGTAAGTGACACCACAATGGGGGTTCCAATCGCAAACGCTAGAGAATAGGCTGTAATTAGCTGCCCCGCAAGAGCGATAGAAATGTTTAAATCTTCAGCGATGACATGAAGGATTCCGGCAACAACGAGCTCGGAGGTCGCCGTTAGAAATACCCCTAGGGCAAGGATGTAGATAGACAGTCGATTCATTCGATTCATTCCTTTCTTCTATTCCTTGATCGTTTTATTGAAGTATAATAAGGTTACGAAAATAATGTAAGAAGGCAAAGTATTTGGACATTATCCAAGTATTTTGACTAACTAACTATAAGTAAGAAGGTGAAGACACATGGAACCTCCACAAGAAGAAGTGCATGACTTCTCTAACATCTGTTCCGTATTGACCATACTTGGTGCGAAATGGGCGTTCCTTGTGATCGCGGAGCTATCTAAAGGCACGAAACGATTTAAACAGCTTCATAGAGATTTAGTGATCGTGAAGACACAATCCTTAACGGATGTGCTGCGGCATTTAGAGCAGAACGGGATTGTTCTACGTCAAGTAACTCCTACTGTACCCATCATGGTAGAATATTCATTGACGGAAAAAGGAATTGATTTTCAGACTGCTCTCAAAGAAATGGATAAATGGGCCAAGAGATGGGAAAGCAATAACATTAACCCAAATTCGATACAATTGAAGTGAAAGGTGTGATAGATTGAACGTCCTTCTTTTCGGAGCTACGGGCATGGTTGGACAGAGCGTGCTGCGGGAATGCCTTCTCGATCCTCAAGTTCATAGCGTGCTAGCCGTAGGTAGAAACACCACCGGTCAGAATCATTCCAAATTGCATGAACAGGTACAAGCTAATCTTCTGGATCTAACTGACATTGAGCATAAACTGTCGGGCTTCGATGCTTGTTTTTTCTGCCTTGGTGTCTCTTCCGCGGGTATGAGCGAAGACCGCTATCGGGCAATAACCTATGATATTACCATGCATGTTGCTGAGACATTAGTAAGATTGAACCCTAACATGTCGTTCTTCTATGTAACAGGAATGGGAACCGATAGTACGGAAAATGGCCGCAGTATGTGGGCACGGGTGAAGGGAAAAACGGAGAATGATTTGCTTAAACTTCCTTTTAAGGCGGCTTACATGTTCCGTCCAGGAGGTATTCTTCCATTGCACGGCGTCAAGTCCAAGACTAAACTGTACCAGAGCATTTACACCATATCGAAACCTCTCTACCCTTTGTTAGAAAAATGGTTCCCGAATTCGATTACGACTTCAGAAAAGATCGGACGCGCAATGATCAAAATTGCCAAGCAAGGTTATCCAAAATCAATCATTGAGGGCCGTGATATCAATCTCATTTGAGAAATTGGCAAAGATGAATATCACATAAACGTGGAGCTGTCGTTCCTCTCATTCGATTTCTAGCGTAGATTTCCCAAAATAAAGAATCGACGTTCCGCTAAACTAGCGGCCGGGTGACTTTCCCTTGGAATTGTGCCCCTAAGTGAATATATATCCTTTCGGGACAGCCCCTTTCGTTGTTAAATTTCAAATATGATCACGAGAGGAGAAGATCATGATTACCGCTGATGAAATTAGAAGCAACGTGCTGTCTTTACCTGAAACGGAAGAACATGACCATTGGGAAAAACCTTCCTTTCGTATACGCAGCAAAATTTATGCGGTTATCCAACCTGATGGTGTCTCACTCGTGATTAAAACGACCAAAGAGGATCGAGCGGCTTATACCGCGATGGATCCTGATGTTTATCAGTTACCAGACAGCTTCCAAAACTTAGCGTTCATGATTATTCGAATGGATCGTGTCGATCCTGAGGAATGTCGTAATATGCTTACGCTGGCTTGGAGCCTTGTAGCCCCTAAGAAAGTCGTTAAAGCTTTTAATGAAAAAGAGCAAGAGTTAAAACAAGATTAACTTACATAAACAGCTGCTTAACGCTTGGGTTCCCAAGCGTTTTTTATTGTTTGCATAGTCAATAGCCTATTGACTGCGAATTGAAAATGATTTAAGCTACACATATGATTTATCGATGAATGAATTGTTCATTTAAAAATAAAGAGCGAGGTGCACGAATGAATAAAAAACATTTAGTTTGGGATCTGCTCCTAAGAAAGCCAAATCAGCGTAAAAATGCTAAGAGGCTTATCTTCCATGCGCCAAATGGCATCGCCCAGGAACGATTCGTTCAAATTGGCGGCATTGATCAATGGATCACCATTCGCGGCGAAGATCGCAGTAAGCCCGTCCTGTTCTTCATACATGGCGGTCCCGCATCAACTTATACCGTCTTCACTCCATTGCTGCGTTCATGGGAGAAGCACTTTACCGTCGTCCAATGGGACCAGCGCGGTGCAGGTAAGACATTCCGCAGGAATGGTGTGAATGGGAGTGGAGAAATTACTTTTGACAGCCTCGCACGTGATGGGCTCGAGGTTGCCGAATTCCTATGCAAGTATCTCAATCAAGAAAAAATTATTCTTGTTGGCAGCTCTGTAGGTAGCTGTATAGGTGTCATGATGGTTAAGCGCCGACCAGACCTCTTCCATGCCTATGTCGGGACTGATCAGAACGTCGGCCCAGATCCGGATCATCTGTCGTATCAGATGACACTGGAAGGACTTCGCGCTGCGGGGAACATTAAGGGCTTGCTGGCGATCGAGAGAATTGGTCCCGATTCCTCGAAGTGGAGCCGCAAGGACTTCGATGAAAGGAACAAGTGGATCATTAAATCTATTACTACGGTTCCTAATATGATTATGGACATCATGCTGCCTGCTATTCTGTCGTCGCCGGGCCACACCGTACGTGATATTATAGATATTTTCAAAGGCATGAACTTCTCCTTGGACTTACTTTTTGATGAACTCATGGCCTTTGACGTCCGCAACCTCGGGTTGGAATTTGACATACCATTCTTCATCTTCCAAGGTGATACTGACGCCATAACACCAACTGCACTAGCCCAAGCCTATTTCGATGATATTAGAGCTCCTCACAAAGAAATGGTTCTTATGCATAATGCTGGCCATCTCGCTGCTTTTGCTCGGTCAGAGCAATTTCTAGATGAACTTAGGAGGAGGATTAGTCCGCTTATAGACTCGGCAAGCAAGAAGGATGATGTTTCACTTCAACTTGAGAAGCCTATATAATAGGTTTAATGAAATGACATTATGCAGATCGGAGATTGACGACCATTGTCCCCATTAAATGAACAACAATTGACTCAGATTCGTGATGATCGCAGAGAACAAATTAAGAAAGCCGCTCTTACCGTATTTGCCCACCATGGAATCGCAGGAACTAAAATGAGCATGATCGCGGCAGAAGCTGGCATCAGTCAAGGCCTCTTCTACCGTTACTATAGCTCCAAGGACTCGCTATTCACTTCTCTCGTTCAAGAACTTATGGAAGAAGCAGGCAAGGAAATTGCTTACATTGCTCAAATACCTGGCACTCCCGTGGAACAAATTAAAGCGTTGACTCAAGGAATGTTGGATGAAGACAATAAGCATGCTTTCATGCTTATTCAACAAGCACGAAAAACGGATGATGTACCCGAAGAGGTTAAGCAAGCCCTTGAACAGCATTCCCCGAAAGTTCTTATTGATCAGCTAGTCCCTATTTTTATCAAAGGGCAGCAAGCTGGAGAATTCTCTGAAGGTGATCCCCGGGAACTGTTATCATGGTATTTTAACATCATCAATAGTCTGATTATGCAAGAACAAGAATATGAAGAATATGGGTTTCCAAGCGTGGATATTCTTATGCGGATTATTACGAAATAAAGCTCCTCTTTGCCATACCAATTGACATTGAAAAAGAGGAATGTTATAAAGATAGGGATGGCACTCGAAGACTGAGAGTGCTAATAATCATCTCTGACTAATTTCTACATATTTGAAAGGAGATCTCCCATTGGAAAAGAAACAGTTTCAAGCTGAATCCAAACGCTTATTGGAAATGATGATCAATTCGATTTATACGCAAAGAGAGATATTTCTAAGAGAGCTTATCTCCAATGCCAGCGATGCTATCGACAAAATTTACTACAAAGCTTTAACCGATGACACGTTGGTTTTTGACAAAGATAGTTATTTCATTAAAGTCATTGCCGACAAAACGAATCGCACACTCACACTGCGTGATACTGGTATTGGTATGACGAAGGAAGATTTGGAGAATAACCTGGGGATCATTGCGAAGAGCGGATCTTTGGCCTTCAAAAAAGAAAATGAAGCAAAAGACGGTCACAATATCATCGGCCAGTTCGGTGTTGGCTTCTATTCAGCGTTTATGGTTGCTGATGTCGTAACCGTAATTAGCAGAGCTTTAGGCAGCGATGTTGCTTACAAGTGGGAGTCCACAGGCGCTGATGGCTACACGATCGAAACGGCGGAGAAAGACGCAGTAGGCACGGAGATCATCCTGAAAATTAAGGATAATACGGAAGATGAGAACTTCGATGAGTTTTTAGACGAGTATCGTTTAAAAGCGATTATTAAAAAGTACTCCGATTTCATTCGTTACCCTATTAAAATGGACATTACCGGAAAAAGGCTGAAAGAAGGCAGCGAAAGCGACTTCGAGGATTACCAAGAAGAGCAGCATGTCAACAGCATGGTTCCCATCTGGAGAAAAAACAAAAGTGAATTGACTCCGGAAGATTACGAGAAGTTCTATCACGAGAAACATTACGGCTTCGACAAGCCGCTCAAACATATTCACGTTAGCGCAGATGGCGCTGTGGTCTATCAAGCTATCCTCTTTATCCCTGAAAATATTCCTTTTGACTTTTATTCCAAAGAGTATGAAAAGGGCTTGGAGCTCTACGCCAATGGCGTATTGATCATGAACAAATGTGCGGACCTGCTTCCTGACTATTTCAGCTTCGTTAAAGGTATGGTTGATTCAGAAAGCCTATCGCTCAATATTTCCAGAGAAATGCTGCAGCATGACCGTCAATTGAAGCTGATTGCCAAAAACATTTCAAGCAAGATCAAAGGCCAGCTGCAAAGCCTGCTGAAGGACGAAAGAGAGAAATATGAGCAATTCTACAAATCCTTCGGCCGACAGCTCAAATTCGGTGTCTACAGCGATTACGGAAGCCATAAGGACGTCCTGCAGGATCTATTGATGTTCCACTCCTCCAAGGAGAAAAAGCTGGTTACGTTGGACGAATACGTGGCAAGAATGCCGGAAGATCAGAAGTACATTTACTACGCTTCTGGAGAATCGATGGAAAGAATCGATAAGCTTCCACAAACAGAGCTCGTCACAGATAAAGGCTATGAAATTTTGTATTTCACTGATGATATCGATGAATTCGCGATTAAAATGATCATGACCTACAAAGAAAAAGAATTTAAATCCGTTTCAAGCGGCGATCTTGGTATTGAAGTGGATGACAACCAAACGGAAACCGATGCTGAAAAAAATGACAACAAAGAGCTTTTCGATTATATGAAAGACTTGTTGTTAGGCAAGGTTACAAATGTAAAAGCATCCAAGCGTCTTAAAAAGCACCCTGTGTGCTTATCGACAGACGGCGATGTGACGATCGAAATGGAAAAAATCTTAAATGCGATGCCGAATAATCCTAACGTGAAGGCTGAGAAGGTATTGGAAATCAACGTCAATCACGAAGTATTCGCTTCCTTAAAAGACGCTTTTGACAAAGACAAAGAGAAGCTGAATCTTTATACGGCCCTGCTCTACAATCAAGCGCTCTTAATTGAAGGATTGCCTCTTCAAGATCCGGTTGAATTCACGAACGATATCTGCAAAATCATGGTTTAATATGATTAAAGCACTACAACTATTACGTTGTAGTGCTTTTTTTATAGGATCAACCACTCTTATAGTCGGGAAAGGTTTCCTTTACCTCATATTGTTTCTTCGAATCCGAGTTTGCATACACATAAGCCAATAAGCGATCTTGATCAATTCCGAGAGAGCTAGCAACTTTTACGATATCTAATTCATAAGAAATGCTTGGAATTTGATTGGACTTGACGGACATATGCTTCAACCATCCTTCGAATAATGTAATTAATGGAAACTCAATCCGTAAATATGATATAGTTTTCTTACAAACATAAATCGGTCGATAAAGGCAAAACCACTGAAAAGTGGCGACGCAAAGCTAAAGGGACTAAAATGGCATTCGATGAATGTCCAAAATGTCAGCCAGCTACCGCCTCCGTCCGATTCATGTAGAAAGACTAGGAGGAAAAAAAAATGATGGGAAAAATTACGGTGGATGGTAAAATGAGTTTGGATGTACAGCAATTGATTGATAACTTGCACCTTCCAGAAAATGATCTTTTGGACATGTTCTCCTTTAAGTTTGATAACAACGTTTTAACCCAAGATGAAGCTATTCGGTTTATTCATTTTCTCAGAAGTGAACTGGACAAACGCACTCAATAAAGGAATTATGCACGAAAGCATACAAAAATACAGTCGGTTGATGTCTAAAGATTTACTTTTTTCAAATAAATTTTAATCGCACGATTGTTGATATCATGGGAAAAAATGAGAAAAGACAACGGGAATCCCGCTGTCTTTTTCTTATTTTTTGTCATATTTAGTTATTATTTATCCCGGAGAAGTCCGGTGTCATGCTTTCCCAATATTTGCGTTAACTCCTTCAGGAACATATTAATGTCCTTAAACTGTCGGTATACGGAGGCAAAGCGAATGTACGCCACTTCATCGACGGGGTACAGCTGTTCCATGACGATTTCGCCAATGCTTAAACTATCCACTTCAGCATGAGCTGTGGTGCGAAGCTGCATTTCCACTTCAGATACCATCATCTCAAGCCTCTCCATCGATACCGGGCGCTTCTCACAAGCTCGAATCAAGCCCCTTAATATTTTCTCTCGACTAAATTCTTCCCTACTTCCATCTTTCTTAATCACGATTAACGGCGTTTCTTCCACCATCTCAAATGTGGTGAATCTTCTCGCGCATTTCTCACATTCACGACGACGACGAATTGATTTGTTTTCATTGGCTGAACGTGAATCAAGAACTTTCGTACCGGAATAGTCACAGAACGGACACTTCATTCGCTATCTCTCCTTTCTCTTCTTTGATCTATTACCATATGTTACATGTCATGAACTTGAGAGATATGCACACAATACTATTACCAAACGACAAGGAGGTGAACAGACATGGGCGCAGGACAATCCCGCAGCAGCAATACATTAGTCGTTCCTCAAGCTAACGCAGCGTTGGATCAGTTGAAATACGAAGTAGCTCAAGAGCTAGGTATCGCCATCCCTCAAGATGGATATATGGGCAATATGGCTACTCGTGATGCTGGTTCTATTGGTGGTAACATCACTCGTCGACTGGTACAAATCGCTGAGCAATCCTTGGCTGGTCAATTCAAGTAATCTTGAATCCTAGCTACTGAAGCTCAAAAACAGGAAGTATTGGACTCTAAGCCCCCAAAAGGAGCTAGTCCAATGCTTCTTTGTTTTTGAAGAGGCAACCTAATCCTTATTTACCCCATTGCTGAGAATAAAGCTTCGTGTATTTTTCGTAATAATAGAGCACCCGCTGTACATAATGACGTGTTTCTCCGAATGGAATTTGATTAATATGCTCTTCTGAACCATCCCAAATGTCATTTTGCTTCCATTTATTCACATTCCCTTGACCTGCATTATAAGCCGCAATCGCATAAATTAAATTACCATTATAATGCTTCTTTAGCCAGCTCAAATACCAAGAACCAAGATTAATATTTACGTCCACTTTTAATAAATCTTCCTGCACATGAGGCCCTAAATTCGTAGATTCTACAATCCACTCTGCTGTGTCTGGCATAAGCTGCATAAGGCCTAATGCGCCTTTTCTTGACTCCAAATGATATTTGTAATTCGTCTCAACCTTAATAATCGCAGCAATTAAAAATGGATCTATATTGTGTTTCGCCGCGCTCTGCCTAATTTCCTGCTCAAAGTAGATCGGGTACAGCTTTCTTCCGATAAAATCACTATTCATAAAGAGAACCAAGACAAAAAAGATAAGAAGCAGGGCAAAAACTCTTTTTTTACGTAAAAAGGTCATGAAAGCCCCTTCTCTAGCCAAAACCGCTCCACTTCAGCGTTAGTTTCTTCCCATGTACCACTGTTGTCAATGACAACATCCGCGAATTTACGTTTCTCCTCAATGGACATCTGAGCATCAATGCGATTATTCGCCGCACTTTCCGCCAGTCCATCTCGCTCTATAAGCCGCTCCAACTGGACTGGACGTGGTACATAAACAACCATAACTTCTTGAAACATGAAAGATAAATTAGATTCGATTAATAACGGGACGTCGACCACAACAAGCTTGTCTGGAAATTGCCGTTCATAGGCTTCCATCTGTTCACGTATTTGTGCACGAATTGGCGGATGCAGAATACTTTCCAGCTGCTTGCGTGCCTCGGTATTACCAAAAATGATCTCGCCAAGCTTCTTGCGATGAAGTGAGCCGTCAGCCTGAAGAACGGCTTGTCCAAAATGTGCAGCAACCTGTTCAAGAACAGGGCTGCCGGGCTCGACGACATCGCGGGCTATGGTATCCGCATCTACTAATAGGGCGCCGCGGCTAACCAGCATGGCGCTAACCGTGCTTTTGCCGCAAGCGATTCCTCCTGTTAACCCGATATTCATGGGCAAATCTCTCCTCGTTTGCGTGCTACAACATTTTCAAAAGACCCATAATAATGAGTACACATCCCGGAAGTACAGATAGTTTCTTCATCCAATTCATCTCCGCATACCGTAAACCAAACCGCAAACCTAATGCAATAAATGAACCACTTGATATCGAAATGACGGTAGCCGTTAACAGTGGAACGAAACCGATTAATGCTGCGCCAATGCCTGCACCGAACGCATCCAATGATAGCGCCAAACCAAGCAGTGTAGCCTCTGAAGCCGAAATATTACCCGATTTGTCAACGTCTGCAATGGATGGTGTTCGCAAAATTTGAATAACAAGTCCGAAGCGTTTCAGCTCGATATTCAGTATTTCCTTCGTTCGCTGCAAAGTATCAAACGCGAGAATCTCTCCAGAACCAGGATGCTTACCCTCTTGTGAAGGAAGAACACCGCTTATCGATGCTTGATCTAAAGATGCGACTCCCCCTCGTTCCTGATGCTCTTGAGGCTTTTGTTGTCTCGTTTGAGCTAATGCCCAGATGCCAATCCCAATCAAGATGAGAGCACCGATACGCTTAGCTACCAAGGGAGACATGAAGGACGACATCAGTACACCGATCTGCATCGAGCTGTAGATAATGATACCAGACCAAAGCGATATAATCCCAATGGATAGGAGCGGAATTCGTATTTTACGTAATCCATACATCACACCGACGCCGAAGCCGTCCAAAGAAACTGCGAAAGCAAGAATAAGTAGTGAAACTACAGGAAGCATAATACCCCTCCTAAGAGTTTTACCTAGAAACTAGCTTGTAAGCCGTTTGTCTAGGCTAAGTACTCCATATCATATGGGGAGGGGAGGCTTCACGTGCCTATTTCTCTGACTTCTTTCGGATTCTAGTCTGCTTTAACGGTTGACAGGTTGGGCAAATATGCGTTCCTCTGCCGCCAACGACGGTTTTGTAGATCTCACTCCCGCATGTTTTACAGGGTTGAGACTGTCTGCCATAAATGTTCAGTTGATGCTGGAACAAGCCAATTTCGCCTTGTCCATTCACATACGATTTGATGGAGGATCCTCCAACTTCAACCGATTCACGAAGCGTACGAATAATAGCTGAGTGAAGGAGTACGAGTTCCTTCTTGCTCAGCGAGGAGGCTTCGCGTTCTGGATGAATACCAGCCAAGAAAAGGGACTCGTCTACATAAATATTCCCGATACCCACGATATATTCTTGATTCAGCAGCAGCGGTTTAATCTTCGTCGAACGATGAGCGATCCGGTCTTGGAAAGCCTCGAAGGTGAAGCTTTCATCAAGCGGTTCAAGTCCGAGCTTATGGAGCGGAGGCTGCGTCAGGTCTTCGCCTTTGGGGAACAGATGCATCGTTCCAAATTGTCTAACATCCTTATAGCGGAGCTCGCTGCCATCAGTGAAGCGAAACAAGACATGGGTGTGCAGCTCCAACGGATCTTCACCATCATACAGACCGTACCGTCCTTCCATCCGCAGATGTGAAACCATAACGTAATCGGTAAGTATGAAGCGCAGAAATTTCCCTCTGCGTTCTATCGTCTCAACCGTCTGGCCTTGCAGTAGAACCTCAAACATATGAATATCGTCCGGCTTTTGGATGATGCGAGGCAGTCTGACCTGAACATGTTCAATCGTTTTACCGGTGATTAGATTGTTCAGCGTTCGTCTGACCGTTTCGACTTCGGGTAGTTCAGGCACGGATGTTCACCTCTTTTTGTGTTGTTGATTGGCCGAGCGGGCGAGAAGGAGAGGCCGAGAGTGCCGAATGGCTCTCTCAGCGGCTACATTCACCGGGTTGATCAGCTGCTGAGAGGAACGAAATGTTCCTCTCAATGTGACGATTAACACATCTGAGCCATGTTTAACGCTGAAGAACATGCTTAATCTTAATCGGGGGCCACAGTTTTAAGTACAGTGCATCCTACTTAGCATCGTACCACGTAAGGCCGAAGTCAACATCCGCGCTCAGCGGGACGTCCAGCTTTAGGGCTGCAGCCATGACTTCCGGTACTAAGCTGCGCATGGTCTCAAGTTCCTCTTCTGGGACTTCAAAGACGAGCTCATCGTGTACTTGAAGCAGCATGCGGCTCTTGAGTCCGTCTTGTTTCAAACGGTCGGCCATCTGGACCATGGCTAGTTTAATGATATCTGCCGCCGTACCCTGTATCGGCGTGTTCATAGCTGTTCGTTCAGCAAAGGAACGCAGATTAAAGTTCGATGCCGTGATCTCGGGAAGATAGCGGCGGCGTTGCAGCAAGGTCGTGACATAACCGTCCCTGCGAGCATCCTTCACGATTTCATCCATATATTTGCGAACCCCTTGGAAAACAGCAAAATACTGTTCAATGAACTGAGCTGCATCCCTGCGGGTAATGTCTAAGTTCTGGGACAAGCCGTAGTCGCTGATGCCGTAAACGATCCCGAAGTTGACGGCTTTGGCCTGACGGCGCATGTTCGCGTCGACGGCGCTCTCTTCCACCCCGAAGACGTCCATGGCCGTCTTCGTGTGGATGTCCATATTCTGAAGGAACGCTTCCTTCAGATTGTCATCCTGCGAGATGTGCGCAAGCACGCGCAGCTCGATCTGCGAGTAATCCGCAGCAAGAATGTACCATCCAGGCTCGGATGGAACGAATACCTTGCGGATCTTACGACCTTCCTCCAGACGAATAGGAATATTCTGGAGGTTCGGGAACTGGCTGCTGAGCCGGCCCGTGGCGGCAATAGTCTGCCGGTAATAGGTGTGCACCTTACCGGTCTCCGGCCGCACCTCTTTGAGCAGCCCTTCGACGTACGTCGATTGCAGCTTCGCGAGCGACCGGTAGTTCAAAATCTCCCCTACGACTTCGTGGTAGGGCGCAAGGCGCTCAAGTACCTCGGCATCCGTCGAGTAGCCGGTTTTGGTCTTCTTCCAAGCTGGCAGCCCCAGCTTCTCGAACAAGATCTCGCCAAGCTGCTTCGGCGAGTTGATGTTGAACTCTACGCCGGCGAGCGTGTAGATGCGGGTCATGATCGCATCCAGCTTGCCTGCAAGCTCCACGCCGAAGGCTTTGAGCCCCTCGGCATCCAGCGCTATGCCGCGCAGCTCCATCTCTGCGAGCACGCCCGCGAGAGGCAGCTCCAGCTCGTAGAAGAGGCTATGCATCTCGCTCTTCTCCAACTCTTCGCGTAGCACCGGCACGATGCGTGCAATGGCCATCGCTTTGCGACCCAAGTGGTCGCTAAGCGCATCAAGCTCAGGCAAGCGAAACTTCGCCCCCTTGCCGAACACTTCCTCGTCGGTCTTAACGCCCGGCAGGCTGTACTTGCCCGTCAAGCCGCTCAAGCTAAGATTCGACTCTGTCGGATCGAGTAAGTAAGCGGCCAGCAGAGCATCGAAATCCACACCTTTGAGGTGGATGCCTTGCCAAGCCAGCACCAGCTGGGCACGGTGTTGGTCGAAGAGCTGCTTCTTCTTGGTATCATCGCTTAGCCAAGTGCGCAGCGGCTCGCCCGCTTCGCTCTTCAGCAGCGCTAAGGGCACGAAGTAAGATGTATTCGTTTCCCCATCATACGTAAACCAGACAACGCCAACCCCCACAGCTTGATGGGGATTTTCCCCAACAGCCTCAACATGGATTGCTGCGTTATCGCCTATTTTGCCAATCAGTTCTTCCATGTTGTCTTCCGTTACAACAACCGCATCCAAACTCTCGACAACTTGTTCCTCATCCACACTGCTTGGCCCGAAATCCATCTTCTCCAAGAGGGATTTGAATTCCAGCTTGCGGAACATACTGGATAAAGCTTGTCCATCAAAGCCATCGTAGCGGAAAACATCCCACTCGGTTTCCATCGGCACTTCGCGGAAAATCGTCGCGAGTTCTTTACTCATGATGGCACTTTGTGCATGTTCCTCGACTTTTTCTTTCATTTTGCCTTTGAGGCTTGATGCATTAGCAAGCACTTCTTCCACGGAACCAAACTCATGTAACATCTTGAGTGCCGTTTTTTCCCCAACACCCGGAATGCCAGGAATATTATCTGACGTATCGCCCATCAACCCTTTAAGGTCGATAATTTGTGCAGGCGTGAGCCCGTATTTCTCTTTTATTTCTGCAGGATTATAAAGATCAACTTCGCTAATTCCTTTACGTGTGATCGCAACGGTCACATGCTCGGAAGCCAGCTGCAGCATATCCTTATCTCCCGAAACGAGAAGCACCTTCTCGCCTCTTACATCGGCAGCCTTGGTCAAGGTTCCAATAATATCGTCAGCCTCATAGCCTGTCAGCTCAAACTGTGGAATCTTGAAAGCTTTAAGCAGCTCTTTGATCAGCGGAAACTGCTCGGAGAGCTCAGACGGCGTTTTGGCACGCCCACCCTTATATTCCGTATATTCTTTATGTCTAAATGTTATTTTCCCTGCGTCGAACGCAACGAGAAAATGCGTAGGCTTTTCTTCTTCTATTAATTTCAGCAGCATCGTTGTAAATCCATAAACCGCATTCGTGTGTAAACCACTAGAATTACTGAGCAAAGGTAAAGCATAAAAAGCTCGATTCGCGATAGAGTTACCATCAATAATAATAAGCTTATCCATAAGTTCGCACCCCGATTTTTGACATACTTCCTTCATCATAGCATACGAAATTAAAATAAAAAAACGGTTCCGCACATAAACTGTATGGAATCCATTATTCAATGGGCCGGTCTTCAGAAGGAGGTTCTCCATATGAGCCCTTTTTTCTCACCAATACGCAAAAAGGTTATTTTTTTCGATATGAATAATACGATCCTGGATCGCAGGCAATGCTTTGATTCGGCATTCCTTGAAGTCATGAACGACTTTACGGCGAGATGGGATCCGGGCGAAATGCTTTTTACAGCCCAAGAAGCCCTACAAAGCTACAAGATGGAGTGGAGCCGTCACCGAAAGGCACCGATAAGGAGTCCCATATCCCCTGATGAGTTGCGCCACATTTGTTTACGTAAAGCTCTTCAACCTATGCCTGTGAACGTTAGTCCTGCTTTTACACGGTCTTTTTTCGAACAGGTAGAAGATCAGGAAGATAACTTCGTTGCCCTCTTTCCCGGCGTTGAAGACACACTTGAGGCATTATCACATAACTATAAACTGGCTATCATCAGTAACGGAAATCGGAAAAGGTTGCTGAGTAATTTGGAGAAAATGAAACTCACCAGGTGGATCGATCAAGATCGTTTATTTAGTTCAGAGAAGGATGGACCGCGAAAGCCGCACCCCGCTATCTTTGAGAGAGCTCTAAAGACGATGGGCACGGCTTCAAACCAAAGTGTTATGGTTGGAAATTCGTGGCGTAACGATGTGGTGGGGGCCGCGTCAAGCGGCATGGATGCGATTTGGATACATCCGGGGAATATCAAGAAAATATCCGAGCGCCGAATCGGTAAACAGAAGGTCATTATTATTCGTTCTTTTAAACAATTGTTATACACTTTTTAATTCAAGGCCACTTGAGCCAATTTTTTCAAAATAATAAATACTTCCTTGATGCGCTTTTGCTTTCTTTTTAAGTAGGGCGGCTGTTTGGGAAATGTGTTCGAGTGAAATGGGAGATTCGCAGACACAAACGACTAAAGAGAGCGAAAGCGTAACTCCCTCGCTCTTTACCTTGTTGCCGCTCCGATCCCATACATACTCCCACTCCTCATCCTCATAGAACATCTGCACACCTTGTTCGAAGCGGCGAATGATTTCCTGACACAGTTGTTTTGGAGATAACGTGGCAGAGATCACGATAAAATCATCGCCTCCCACATGCCCGACAAAATCATGAGGTGTCCCACAAACCGCAATGGATTGCTGCATAACATCCGCTGTATATTGAATCAGTTGATCCCCTTTTTGAAATCCAAACCGATCATTGAACCACTTGAAGTAATCCAAATCCGCATACACCACATGAAACGGTTTGTTCTCACTTATCCTCTTGTTCAATTCGCGATTGATTTGCAAATTCCCTGGCAGTCCTGTTAGTGGATTGGCCACACGCGCAGACTCCATTCGTACATTCGTTATACTCTCAAGAATCGTTCTAATGGATGCTACTCCTCCCATTTTCCCATTGCTTGTAACGATGACTAGGTCGTATAAGTGGTTTATTGCGCGTGAGGTAGCCATCTGTGATACTTCCTCAACAGGCATGAACTCGTCCACGATTAACGGCGATTCATCCATAATACTGTCAATGGTTCGATTCCAGAACAAGGAGAAGGCGTATTGACCGGTTAATTGTTGAAATAAGCGGTCTCTCATCATGAGGCCAATCGGCACCTCTTCATCCACGATGACAGCACCCACAGCTTCTTGATTTTTTTTGAAGTAATCCGCCACTTCCGAAATCAGTTTTTTCTTGTCAAACACTTTTACAGGAGTTTTCAGGTCGCCAATGCTCCAAGTCATACTGCCTCCTTGTACTTTGCGATGCTGCCAAATCAACATTTTATGCATGTCCTGCACCTTCGCGGGAGATTCATTTGGCTTTCCAAGCAAGTAGCCTTGGGCATAATGCACGCCGAGCCGAGTTAATTTGGTTAGTTCATCCGCATGTTCAATGCCTTCAGCGATGAGGGATATGTTCATTTTATGGGCAAAAGTAACGAACGTTTCAAGGATATACTCTTTTACTTTGTTTTTATGTATATTTTCAATGAGGGAACGATCAATCTTAATAAAATCCGGTTGAAGCTCAGCTATTGCTTGCAGGGAGGAATATCCCGCACCAGCATCATCTATGGCAATTCGATAGCCTTGTTTACGGTAATGCTCCAGAATCTTTTGGGCTAAGGAGAAGTCCTCAATCGAACTTCTTTCCGTAATTTCAAAAACGACATTGCTTGGACGGAGTCCGTATTTCTGTAAAATCTCAAGCGTTTTACCAGGAACAAACCCAGGATCGTAAAGCACTTGTGATGAAATATTGATAAAAAGCAATTGCTGTGGATGCTCCAAAATGGATCCTTTAATCGCTTTTTCACGAGCAAGCTGCTCAAGCATGTAGAGCTCTCCTTGCTGCTCTGCGAATTGAAACATGGCCAAAGGTAAATGAAAGGGACTATCTTTGGGACCTCGCGTTAACGCTTCATACCCCATTACTTGACCATCCTGCAGTGAGATAATAGGCTGATAAACGGAATATATGTACTCTTTATCTATCATCTTATAGAATTGTTCCAGCATTTCTGACTGAGCCTTCATGTCCATCATCCCTTACCTGAATATACTTATTTCTCTAGTCTATCAAATCAAATGACTGGCTTTATTATCCATATGTAAAATGTATGTAAAGACTTCAAAAAAAAAAGAGGGAATTCAATCTTTTTCCCGAAAAAGAGAAGGATGGATTGTTAGGTGCGTACAATGTACAAGCACGGAAAGGATTTGAAATGGAACAACAAGTAAAAATCTTGGCGGTAGATGACCGCTACGAGAACTTGCTGGCTCTGAATAGCATTCTGGCCTCTTCCAACTATGACGTTATTTCTTTGCAATCAGGCGAGGAAGTTCTGAGATATTTATTAAAAGAACCCGCTGATCACATCGCTGTAATCTTGATGGATGTGCAAATGCCTGGACTTAGCGGCTTCGAGACGGCCGAACTGATCAAGCAGCGAAAAGCTTGTCAGGATATTCCCATCATCTTCCTAACGGCTCTCAGCACCTCTATTGAGCATGTTTTGAAGGGTTACCATGTGGGCTCTATTGATTATTTATTCAAACCAATTCATCCTAAAATGCTGCGCATGAAAGTCGATGGCTTCGTTAACATGCACCTCAATCATCAAAAAATCAAATATCAAAGTGAACTGCTGCATAAGCGAACGCTAGATCTCGAAGAGACCAATCGCAAGTTAGCTGAAGCGGAAGAGAAATTAAAGCAGCAAAATTTTCTTTTGGAGCAATGGGTGGAAGAGAGAACCTCCGAGTTAGTGGATGCCCATGAAAAGCTCATAAAATCACAAGAACACTTCAAGAAAATGTTCATACTCTCTCCTTCTTTGATGGCTATCCGCCGTCTACCTGATCTCACCTATCTCGAAATTAATGAAAGCTGGAAACAATATACAGGCTATGGTGATGAAATCATTGGAACAACACTTGATCTCTTACTAGCTGAAGTAGGTGATTCAAGGAATTGTAATGATGTCATCCATAATTGCAAGGTCAAGTACGAAACCAAGTCCAAGGAAATTCGAACGGCCCTGCTATCAACGGAAATCATCGATATTGAAAATGAAAGCTGCTTGCTTGAAGTTGCCGTCGATATCACGGAAAGTTTGCGATTTGAATCAGAGATGGCTCGTCTAGCTCAACTCAATCTAGTTGGGGAAATGGCCGCCGGTATTGCCCACGAGATTCGCAACCCGATGACGACCATTCGCGGCTTCCTCCAATTATTTCAAGAGAACGATCGTCATATGCAAAAAGAATACATCCCTATCATGCTAGAAGAGTTGGACAGAGCGAACGAGATTATTACCGAATATTTATCTCTAGCCAAAAATAAGCAATCCCACCAACAACCTGAAAATATCAATCGAATTATCGAAATGCTCATCCCCCTCATCCAAGCTGAAGCCGTCATGTCCGGCAAGCATGTTCATTTCCAATTCAAGGATTGTCCTGTTATTCAACTCGACGATAAAGAATTGCGTCAACTCATATTGAATATGTGTATGAATGGTTTAGAAGCAATGAGCCTCGGCGGTAAGCTGAGAATTGAAACCTACACCGAGACAGAACACGTCGTTCTACTTATTGCTGATGAAGGTATAGGAATTAATGAGGAACACCTGGAGAAGCTAGGAAGACCTTTCTTCACGACCAAAGATGAAGGTACAGGGCTCGGTTTAGCTATTTGCTACAGCATCGCTGCCAGGCATCATGCTTCGATTGAAGTTCAGTCAAGTGAGAAAGGAACGACCTTCCTCATTCGCTTTCCGATTACCGCCTCACGCACATGAAAAAGGGACGCTCACAAGTCATGATGACTTAGGAGCGTCCCTTCTATATACGATTTATTTACACATTCAAATCCTTGCGTTTCCCTGTGACCATATAAATAACACCTTCACCGATATTCGTAGTGTGATCGGCTACACGCTCTAAGAAATGAGCAACAAACAATAAATGGGTCAACTGACGGTTACGATTGTAATCCGAACCCATCATCCCCATCAATTCCTGCATCACCGAGCTGTATAGCTTATCCACGCGGTCATCTTTCTCGGCAAGCGATGCCGCCCTGTGAACATCGCGCTCCGTATAAGAAAGGAGGCTCTCATGCAGCATCTCAATGGCAATATCGGCCATTTCAGGAATGACTTCGAGCGGCTTAACAAGCTCTTCTCCAGCGAGACGGATCGTAATCTTCGCAATATCTACGGCATGATCAGCAATTCGTTCCAAGTCTGTAGCGATTTTCATAGCCGTTCCAATGATTCGCAGATCACTTGCCATTGGTTGTTGTAAAGCAATTAATCGAAGGCAGAGCTCATCGATTGTCGTTAAATAATCATCAATGAGATCATCATTCTTAATGACTTGCCGTGCCGCATTCTCATCGAACTTGGCCAACGACTCCACGGACTTAAGAATCAAATCCTTAACGCTTTCCCCCATATCCTGCAATTCTTTTTGCAAAACTGACAATGATTGATGAAACCCAGGTCTTGCGTCCATTTTGCGTCTCTCCCCTCAGTTGTAGTTAACCGAATCTTCCCGTAATGTAATCTTCCGTACGTTGATCATTCGGATTGGTGAAAATCTTATCCGTCTTGTCCGTTTCCACTAAGTATCCATTAAGGAAGAAGGAGGTCATATCCGAAATTCTTGCTGCCTGCTGCATGTTGTGCGTGACGATGATGATGGTGTATTTCTCTTTCAAGGTTTGTGTCAACTCTTCAACTTTGAGCGTTGAGATTGGATCTAGCGCCGATGTAGGCTCATCCATAAGAAGTACGTCAGGTTCTACAGCTAGTAACCGCGCGATGCATAAACGCTGTTGTTGTCCGCCGGACAGGCCTAGAGCAGATTTATGCAAACGATCCTTTACTTCATCCCACAAGGCTGCTTGTACAAGACTGCGCTCTACGATTTCATCTAGGACGGCTTTCTTCTTCGTACCATGGATGCGAGGGCCATATGCAATGTTGTCATAAATGCTCATCGGAAACGGATTTGGACGTTGAAATACCATCCCTACACGCTTACGCAGTGAAACAACATCGGAATCGGAATCATAGATATTGTGACCATCCACGGCTACATTTCCAGTAATACGTACACTATCAATAAGATCATTCATACGGTTCAAGGTGCGCAGGAAGGTGGATTTCCCACAGCCTGAAGGACCGATCAAAGCGGCGATTGTACCCGTTTCTATAGCCAATTCAATATCGTGGAGAGCATGATTATCTCCGTAAAATAAATTTAATTTGTCCGCTTTAATCTTATGCTTGGTCGCCACGATTTATTTCCCCCCGGAAAGTCTTTTTTGTAAAATTCGGCTTGGTATACTGACAAGTAGGTTAAATATGAGTACGACGATCAGGAGCAGCGCGGCACTTCCTTTAGCGATTTCCTTGGCATCCGGAACTAACGCTTCAGCGCCAACATACCAGAGATGAACAGATAGCGTCTCCCCCATCTTCAGTGGATTGAAATCCGGAAAGAAGCGAGAAACCGATAAGCCCGCTGTATAAATTAGAATCGCAGATTCGCCTAGCGCGCGTCCAGCAATCAAAGTAATCCCCGTAATTAAGCTTGGTAGCGAAGCAGGTATGAGCACTTTGCGAATGGCTTGCCATCTCGTTGAGCCAAGTGCAAGGCTTGCCTCCCAATATGACTCAGGAACCGTACGGATCGAGACCTCTGTGACCCTTACCATAACAGGTAAATTAAGCAGAGCAACCGTCGCGGCCCCACCAATAATTGAAAACTTCAGACCAAGCAAATTGGCGAAAAGTAAGAAACCGAACAATCCAAATACGATAGAAGGAACAGAAGCCAGAGCTTCAACCGAGATTCGTACGAGATCAGTGAACCAATTTTTTTGTGCGTATATCGCCAAGTATATCCCCGAGAATAAACCGATTGGAATGGATATCAGCAGGGATAAGAATAGGACATAGAAGGAGTTGAACAATTGCGGGCCTACACCGCCGCCAGCTTTGATCTCCTCAGACTTCCCAAAGATGAAATTCCATGATAAATGTGGAACTCCATCACCTAATATTCGAAATAGAAACCAAGCCAGAATCAATATAATAACAATGCCAGATGCCCAGAAATACATCGTGGCCAAACGATCCGTTGTTTTGCTCTTCATTTAAGTTCACTCCTTTTGGCTACGATACGGATAATAAGAATTAAGGATAAGGAGATCACTAGTAGAAGAAGCGCCATTAAATAGAGCGCATTATTCCAAGTGCTTCCGTAATTCGTATTCCCCATATCCTTCACAATCGCGGTCGTTAATACCGTGGTTGAGTCAAGGAGTGATTTCGGCATTTGCGGCGAGTTACCAATAACCATGAAAACAGCCATGGTTTCACCGATTGCACGCCCCATGCCAAGGATGATTGCTGTTAGAATACCGGGTCTAGCTGCAGGCAAAAGGACACGCCACATGGTTTGCCAACGTGTTGCTCCTAATGCCAGTGATGCTTCCTCCAGGCGCCCCGGCAATGCGCGGATAGCATCTTCTGAGATAGAGAGAATAGTTGGTAAGATCATGATTGCGAGAATGATGGAAGCTGGTAAAATACCGTATCCAACCCCTCCTGTAATTTTACCGAGTGCAGGAACGATAACTGTCATGCCGATTAGGCCATAAACAACCGAAGGGATACCTACGAACAGATCCGTCGCAGGACGCATGATTTCACGCATCCATCTCGGAGCAATTTTAGCCATGAATAATGCCCCTGACAATGCAAGCGGCACTGAAAACACAACTGAAACCAATGTCATGAGCAGCGTGCTGTATAAAAAAGGAAAGGCTCCGAATTTATTTTGACCTGGCGTCCAGTCTGTAGAGAAGAAAAATTCAAAAGGACTGACTCCTTGAAAAGTCTTAATCCCTTGCATTCCCACGAAAACAATGATAGAAAAAATGATGGCAGACACTAGGGCAGCACTTCCAACAAACACCCACCTCATGATGTTATCTTGTCTATGTTGTCCTTGGGTCCATTTCGTGACGATTGGACGACTTTCGTCTGATTTCGCGTTCGTTAGTTTGTCTGCTACGGAATTCAATGGGTAATTCCCCTTTCTCTTAAATCACATTACTTTTATGATAGAGCATGATTGTAATTGGATCGTCAATGAATTGTTAAGGGAATGTAAAAGTTTCGTATTTCAAAGTAAAAAAAGAGCGCGGCATAGGATGCCAGCGCTCTTAGTTTGTTCTATTTATTATTTTTTAAGCAAATCAGCAGGTAAGAATTTCAAGTCACGAACTTGTTTACCTTGGAATTCTTTGCTTGTGATGTAAGCGATGAATGCTTTAGCAGGATCTTTCGCTTCACCTTTTGTATACATATGCTCAACACCAAACAATTTGTAAGTACCGTTCTTAATGTTTTCCTCAGAGAACGCTACATTATCAATTTTCAATGCTTTTACTGTGTCATCAATGTAAGGTGTATCTACATATCCAATGGAGCTGGACTGACCAGCAACAGCTGTTTTCATTGCACCGCTGTTTTCTTGTGTAATACCGTCTTTCGTGAATTCTTTGCCATCAAGAATGATTTGTTTAACTAATGTACGGGAACCTGAGCTATCTGGACGGTGAACAAGAACGATTTTCGCGTCATTGCCGCCAACTTCTTTCCAGTTCGTAACTTTACCCATGTAAATGTCTGCTGCTTGTTGTTTCGTAACATTATCAACTTTTACATCTTTGTTTACGATTAATGCGAATGGAGCAATTGCTACTTGGTGGTCAACAAGACCTTTATCTTTATATTCAGCAGCTGGCTCAACGTCGGAGTTACCGATATCTGAAGTACCGTCTGCTACGTTTTTAATTCCTGTACCTGATCCGCCTGCAGTAACGTTGATCGTTACTTTTGGATTTTTTTCCATAAACTCAGTAGCAGCTTGTTTAACTAATGGAAGAAGCGCGCTTGAACCTGAAGCAGTAACCGTACCGCTTAGTTCTGTTTTTGTTGGAGCAGCAGAAGCAGCTGCACTAGCAGCAGGTGTTGGAGAAGCAGCATTTTTAGTATCTGTTTTTGCGCCGCAACCAACCAATGACCCCATCATTAATACCGCGGAAAGTGTAAATGTAATTCCTTTTTTCGACATGAACTTAAACATAGTTAGCATGTCCTCCTTTGATTTGTATGTTACTTGTTATGTTAGTATCGATTCCACTTTGTTGTCTGTCGAACTAACTTACTTACCTATCGTAACAACCGAATGTAAAATCCAAACCCACGAAACGTAAACGTAATGTAAAACTTTTATTTCTTCTTTCATTCGTTAGAAGTATGGATAAATTTACATATCTTTAACATAGTTAGATGCTTTAGTTAATAGAAGCACCCTATATTAATAAGTAGCAACACGAAAACAGTCGAATATTGTCAAGTAATATATAGGAGGAATGACTTATGAAGAAGATAAAAATCAATATGACCATGCGATTAAAATTAATTGCCAGTTTCAGCGGAGTGCTTCTCATTTTCCTTGCCGTTGCTTTGTTTAATCTGAATCAAGTACATCAAATCAAGAAGCATATGACGGACCAGAACGATAAAGTCGAACTTAAGGTGCTAGCGCTAGAGCTTAAAAATATGGTACAGGAAATGAACATCATTGCCTCAGGGCTAGAGATTTCCAAGAAACCGGAATACATCGCAAAATACAATGATAAGCGAAAGCCTTATAACGATTTCATTCAAAAGATTGGTGATACAGCTTCAACAGCTGATCAAAAGAAGTGGCGAAGCCAATTAATTCAATTATCCGTTGATTACATAAATAACTTCGACTCTGCGGCTAAAATGGTCCAAGACCCCAACTTGAAACCGATGGATCTGCAAATTAACCTCCTTTACCTATATAATGAGTCTCAGGAATTGAAGGATAAGATTTTTGAACTTGTTGATAAATTCTATGTCACCTATGCAGAGGCTGCAGAACAAGCAATAGCCAACTCAACGAAAGCACTTAATGAAAGCAGTAGAGTCATGTTGATCGCTTTTGCTATCGTCGTTATTGTAACCATTATTATTGCTTTTCTAATCATTAGCTCCTTCACACGTCCTATTAAAATTTTACAAAATGCCGTATCTCTTATTGCCGCAGGTGATTTGTCCCATACGATTAATTCTAAATCTAATGATGAGTTAGGTAAGCTAAGTGATAGCTTCGACCATATGATCGTTCAAGTTCGCCAGATGCTGAATGCTACGATGCAGATTGCTTCGTCATTATCAGAGCACTCCCATGAGTTTCACCGCTTTTCTAAGCTTACGGCATCGGCCAACACAGATATTTTGAAGGCAATTACAGAGATATCGACTGGTGCTGACGAGCAAGCCATGAAAACAGAGCAAAGCTCGATGATCATTGCAGAGCTGGAAGCAGAGATTCGTGAAATTACCGCTTATACCTATGAAATGAAGCGTACCAGTGAAGAGGCTGCGTCCGGTACAATACAAGGGACAGCATCCGTAAGGGCGCTGAAATCATCGTCAGATCAGTCACAGGCTGTCCTAAAGAAGGTCGATAGTGCCATGATGACCTTGTCTGACAGCTCCAAGCAAATTGGCGCTATTATTCACTCGATCACGGAAATTTCTACGCAAACGAACGTGCTTGCCTTGAACGCTGCGATTGAAGCAGCAAGAGCCGGCGAACACGGCCGCGGCTTCTCTGTGATTGCGGATGAAGTTCGTCAGCTTTCTCAGCAGACGAATGATTCCTCCAAGACAATCGGCGGCATCATTCAAGCGCTTCAGAAGCAAATCAAAGAATTACAGAGCTCACTGATTGAAGCTCGCGAATCTGCGGTTGCACAAAACCATCGGGTAGCAGATACGCTCGGTTCTTTCGAGGGCATCGAACAATCAATGAAAGGAATTATCGGGCAAATTGAACAAATCCATGTGAAAATTGAACATGTACAATCCAAGAACGATAGATTAGTAAATTCCGTTCAGTTCGTAGCCGCCATTGCGCAAGAAACAGCTGCCGGGGTCGAGGAAGTAAGCTCGACCTCGATACAGCAAGATGCATCCATCCGCCGGATCGCCGAAGAGTCGGATGATATCCTTGAACTTGCACAGCAGTTATTTGCGGAGATAAGCAAATTCCAGATTAGTGAGACTGATACGAAGAATCATCAGGAGAATTTTGATCTTCAATCGGAGACCATCCATGTCATGAATGATGAGCAATCCGAGGTTTTGGAAGATTATCAAATGGAACTGTTTGAAGAAGAACAAGAAAGCTTATCAACGGAAACACCACAGGATGACCTGAACAAAGGTGAATCTAGGAAAGAAAACAAAGAGCTTGCTCTTGTAGGAAAATAATAGTAACGCTAAAATCCCTCTACTCCTCCTAATTGGAAGCGTAGAGGGATTTTTAATTTCGAGTAATACGACCGTCTAAAGCGAATCTAACTGTGGAGGACCAAACAATCATTACTGCCTAATGCACAAACCGACCTTCCTCAGGAATCGCTATCTTCTCGAAATCCTCCGCCAAACGGCCTAGTTCGCGGCTTAGTTCTTCACCGTTCATCGCTTTTCCATGTCCCGTTATCGCTAAAGATGGATGTAAATCTTGAAGCTTTCTAACCGAATCCCAGGCTGCTTGCCAGTCTGTCGTGAAATACTTAGGAGGCCCGCTTATTTCTTGTTCTTGCGTGAACAGCTTGTAAAGCGACTCTTGTTTAACGGTAACGAAGGCATCTCCGGCTATTAATGAACTATCTTTGGCTCGAAAAAGAGAAATGTGTCCTGGTGTATGCCCCGGTGTATGAATCCATTGCCACCCCATCAGTCCAGGAACGATACCATTAGCGGGCAAAGGATGTACATGATTACCTATGTCAATACCGTGGTTTGGAAACAGGGGCGAAAGCTCGCTTACAAGCCCGCCATTTACCGTAGAATCCCCTTTAGGATAATTGGATTTTCCCGTCAAATAAGGGATTTCCAACTCATGCGCATATACCGGAACATCCCAGTATTCCAAAAGATTCTCGATAGCCCCGACATGGTCGAAATGCCCATGCGTCAAGATGATCGCCGTAGGCTTCTTATGTGCTCCAAAACGCTCCTCAGCGACACGAATGATCTCATCTGCCGATTGTGGCATACCTGCGTCAACTAAAACCCATTCTTTCTCCCTGCTTGTTGGATTGCCAATGAAACAAATATTCACGATCTGAATGCAGTAACCATATATATCAATGGCTATTTCTTTGCCTTCACCACTGGATAATGTAGTTAGCGGGATGTATGTATGCTCATATGTAAGATCTGTATGCTCCATGTAAACTTCTCCTCATCATTGCAAATTCCACTTTACTATCCCCATTTCGCTGTAAAATTACTCCGTATTTCTCGATATGAAATGTGTTTTTTAACGAAAAAAAGGCCAGAGTCTAACGACTCTTAGCCTTACAAATCTTATCGGAAATTGAAATTTATTTCGCAATCTCATCCGTCGCTTTAATGTTACGCAAGATACTCACTTCAACTCGTCGGTTCTTCGCTCTACCTTCTGTTGTATCATTTTGTGCAATCGGCCGGTATTCACCGAATCCGACCGAAGAGTAGGAAGCAGGCTCAATTTTACTGTTATTCAGAAGTATTTTCATAAAATTGACCGCACGCTTGGCGCTTAGATCCCAGTTCGTTTCAAAGTCAGCTCGGTGAATCGGGATATTATCCGTATGACCTGCTACTTGAACCTCATATCCTGGATAACTACCCAGCAGATTAGACATAGAAACAGCCAGCTTTTGTGATTCTTGTTTAATTGTAGCCGACCCTGAATCGAACAGTGCACGGTCACTAATCGTAATGGTCAGCTTCTCATTATCCAGCTTCGTGGTTAGCTGCTCACTCATGTTGTTTTCTTTAATGTAAGCATCCATGCTTTGCTTTAACTCTTTGAGATCCTTCTCTTCCTTCTGCAGCTTTGCAGCCAGCTGGCTGTCGGTTTTACTTTCCTCTTTCGTTGGCGGATTCTGGTTCTTGTTATTGTTTTTCGTAGAATTCGCCGCATCATCAATCGGAATCAAATTTGACATTGCGAAGGGCGCTTCTCCACCGGTGAAGGCATTGTTCAAGGACCGCATAATCGAGTCGTATTTCTTAGAATCCAATTGACTGGATGCAAACAGAATGATAAAGAGGGCTAGAAGCAAGGTAAGCAAATCCGCATAGGGAATGAGCCAGGTTTCATCAATATGTTCTTCATGATCCTCATGCTTCTTCTTTTTACTCACTGTGGAGCGGCCCCCTTCGAATCTTCGTCATACGACGCACGTTCATTGTTGGCAACGAAGATCATCATTTTTTGCTTCACGGAATTGGCAGATACACCGGATTGAATGGAGAGCAACCCTTCTACGATCATAAGTTTAATTTCTACTTCTTTCTTAGACTTCTGCTTCAGCTTATTTGCAAATGGGTGAAAAATAACGTAACCAAGGAAAATCCCGAACATTGTTGCAACGAAGGCCGCTGAAATCAGATGACCTAGTTTTTCTACTTCACTCAAATTACCAAGAGCAGCGATGAGTCCAACAACGGCGCCAAGTACGCCGAGTGTCGGTGCATATGTACCAGCTTGCGTAAAAATACTTGCATATTTCTTATGTCTTGTTTCCATCTCCGCAATATCTTCGAGCAATACGTCACGTACGAAATCTGCGTCATTTCCATCAATAATGAGGCGCATGCCGCTTTTCATAAAAGGGTCTGACAGCTCCTCTGCTTGCTTTTCCAAGGAAAGTAATCCTTCACGACGTGTAATGGAAACCCATTCGATGAATGTCTCGATCAGTTCTTTTTTAGGCATTAATTTCTGTACGGTAAAAATAATTTTCAATAAAGTCGGAATCTTCTTTATTTCTTCCATTGAAAAAGCAATAAATAAGGCCGATGCTGTACCACCGAAAATAATTAAGGCAGCGGCAGGATTCAGCAGTGCTACCAGGCTTGCCCCTTTCAATACCATACCCACACCAATGGATATAAAAGCTAATACAATTCCGATTAGTGATGACTTCTCCATATTCCAGGCACCTCTCCCTATGATCTAATTTTCATGAGTTGTCATGCTTCCTAAAGATCTCAACAAGCTTGCCAACGTTTCCTGTTCTTCCCCCAGTTTAGAAAAAAAGCGGCGATCGGCTTGCTCGACAATGTCTATTGCCTTGGATATCAACATCTCTCCAGCTGGCGTTAAAGAGATTGATTTGGCCCGCGTGTCCGTCGGATGTTCCTTGCGAATGAGAAACCCTTTCTTTTCTAAGTTACGAAGTACTTGTGATGCCATCATGGGATCAATGTGCGCATGCATGGCAATTTGAACTTGTGTCACATCCCCAAGAGGGGATTGAGAATTTAACCATTCTGTGGTTGCCAGTAAAATAAATTGAACATGCGTGAGATCCAAATCATGCAGGGCATAACGAAGATTTTTTTGCCATAGATTCGTAACCTGCCAAAGATGAAATCCTGGGCTGTCATAAGGCTTTCCTTGCTCAATTGTCATTGACCCTCCGATAATTCAACAAAAAGTTGTATATGTACATATAATAAGTTTATTTATTATTTAATACAATCATTTTTTGTCGAAAAATAGGACTAAAGTCATGTATTTTTTGTGAAAATGCAAACAATTTGACGAATGCTAGCGTCCTTCTCTCACTTATTTTATACTTGAGGAGAACTAATTCCTGCTTGAACCGATATCAGTATGAAGGAAACATGTTTCATATTACAATTTGGTATGATTAGCTATCCTTTTTGGAAACGATAGGAAAGAATGAAAGTCGCCATCTTACATAAGAGGAGTGAATCATGTGGAGAAACGTTTGTTTGGTTCGACCGGGCAGCAATTTCCTATTCTGAGCTTTGGTGCTCAGCGCATTGTCGACGAACACCAGTGTACGGAAGAAGAAGCGATTCAAATTGTGAATCGTGCGATTGACGAAGGGATCACCTATTTCGATACAGCACCAAGCTACTCGGATGGGCAATCCGAGGAACGACTGGGTAAAGCATTGGCTCGCGATGGACGAAGGAATGATGTATGGATTGCTACAAAAACACATGATCGGACAAGAGACGGTTCCCTGAAGCTGCTGGAAGCAAGTCTGAAGCGTCTACAAACGGATCACGTCGAAGAATGGCGATTACATAATATCATGACAATGGAGGAACTTGATCAGTGCTTCGCCAAAGGCGGAGCGCTAGAAGCGCTTCTTGAGGCCAAGGAACAAGGGATCATAAAGCATATCTCGATCAGCGGCCACACGAATCCTAGAGTTCAGTTGGAAGCAATTGATCGGTTTCCGTTCGACAGCGCACTTGTTGCTTTATCCGCAGCGGATCATCTCATCTACAGCTTCGCTCATGAGTTTTTACCTAAAGCGAACGAGAAAGGTGTCGCTGTCATCGGCATGAAGGTTATGGCGCTTGGTAAGCTGGCACCCTGGTACGAGAAAGCACTCCAATATACGTTCTCGCTGCCGATATCTACAGCTATTGTCGGGATGGAATCCATGGCGCAGCTGGAACAAAATTTGGCCATTGCTAAGAGCTTCAAGCCAATGACTGAGTTAGAGCAGCTCGAGTTCCTCAAAGAAATTGCCCATCTCGCAACGCCGGATGTATTGCGTTGGAAAACAACCGATTGGGTGTCCGGAGAATGGTACGTTCGTAATTAATGAGAAAACCTCTATCGAGGCCATTCAAAGATGAGCGACCGCGTTTAGAGGTAGGTTTTATCGCCAATAAGAAAAACGGTTTTCATGAACCGAAAACTTATACTTTCTTATGTGGTCAAACAAGCCAGCAAGTAAGTGCCCTGAGTATCGGCACTAACTTGCTGGCTTTTTCAATTGAAATGAATGGGTTTGACACTCGCTTATTCTTCGAAGATGTGAGTCAGCAGCGCCCCTAGCTCTTTGATTGCCTGCTCCTCTTGTTCGCCGTCCACTTCCAAAGTTACTTCGTCATTCTGTTGAATGCCAAGTGTGAGCATACTAAGTGAGCTTTTGCCGTTAACCTTCTTATCGCCTTTGATTACATTCACTTTGCAAGGAAACGTACCAACCTTTTGAACGAATACTTTTGTCGGACGGGCATGAAAGCCGGATGGATTTAGGACAGTAAATGTTTGGGATATCATTTCAAGTCACTCCTTGTTTTCTGTTCTACGAATTGTTTAATTTGGGTCTGACTGCTCATGGATAAAATCTGCTCCGTGTAGCCTGCCCACTCCCGATGTGAAGTTTGTTTAATTAATGCTCTCGCTGGCAAAATCGAGCTGGCACTCATGCTAAATTCATGGAGTCCCATGCCGAGAAGAATCGGTATGGCCGCTTCGTCACCGGCCATTTCTCCACACATCCCAACCCATTTGCCTTCTTTGGCTGCTGCCTGAATAACCATTTGAATTAAGCGTAAAATAGCGGGGTGACAAGGTTGGTATAAGTAAGAAACGGTTTCGTTCATCCGATCTGCCGCCATTGTATATTGGATAAGATCATTCGTTCCAATACTGAAGAAATCGGCCTCTTTCGCCAAGAAATCCGCTGCTAGCGCTGCAGCCGGCACCTCAATCATAATGCCAACCTCTATGGTTTCGGATACGGCAATTCCTTCTTGAACTAGCTTTTCTTTCTCTTCTTGAAGCAATTGTTTGGCAGCCAGCAGCTCATCCACAACGGCAATCATCGGGAACATGATTTTCAATTGTCCATAGCTGCTTGCTCTCAGAAGCGCCCTTAGCTGTGTGCGAAATAGATCCTGCTTGCTCAGACATAGACGAATCGCGCGTAGACCAAGGAACGGATTGCTCTCTACAGGGAGCTTCATGTACGGCAGTTCTTTATCTCCACCTATATCGAGTGTACGTATGACAACAGGTTTATTGTTCATTCGTTCCAACACATGCTTATAGACCTGGAACTGTTCTTCTTCACTAGGCAGAGAACTGCGCCCCATATAAAGAAATTCGGTCCGAAACAAACCGATGCCTTCAGCCCCGTTAGCTAACACTTTTTGTAAATCTTCCACACTGCCAATGTTGGCAGCCAATTCTACGCGACGCCCATCTGCTGAGATTGAAGGTTGATCCAACAGCTTGCGCAGTTCGATTCTTCGCTGATCGTATGCTGCTTTACGAGCTTTGAAGGTCTCCATCTCTTCATCACTTGGAGCGATGAGTACAGTGCCCTCTACGGCATCCATAATAATCATGGTTCCCGTTTTGATTTCCGCTGCCGCTGTTCCAGCTCCAACAATAGCTGGCACCTCAAGCGAGCGAGCCATGATCGCCGAATGAGAAGTACGGCTGCCGATCTCCGTTACAAAGCCAAGCACATAATCGAGATTTAACTGTGCGGTATCGGACGGCGTCAAATCTTCGGCTATCAAAATGCAGGGCTCGTTAATGGCCGCAATTGCTGCATAAGAGACACCGCGAAGCCGGCTCATAATCCGGCCTGTGACGTCACGCACATCACTAGCGCGTTCCCGAAGCAGCTCGTTATCCATGGAGCTAAGTACTTCGATGAAGCTGCTCGCAACTTCATGCAGCTTAAATTCAGCATTCAAGCCTTCGCTTTCAATACCCTCGATAATTGCATCAATATAATCCGGATCTTCCAAAAGCATCAAATGTGCTTCGAAAATTTCAGCTTTTGCTGCACCCATGCGCTGTTCAGTCAAATTTTTAATCTCTTCTAACTCTTGTTTCGCTTCCTCGACAGCATTGCGAAAACGTTCTACTTCTATAAGAGCGTCTGCCACCTTTTCACGGGCAGGTTCGTAATGATCATTGTTCAACCGAAAAGCTTTCGCTAGCGCAATGCCGGGGGAAGCAGCAATGCCGGTTAGTCGTTTTGTCATCATTTTAGCCAATAGGGAACTCCCCTTTCTCAAGATCGATCTGATTGCTGTAATTGTTCATATTGCGTTTTAATCATCTCATGGATCAGGTGATCTTCGCCAATGGTCGTATACTTCGTAATCGTTTGGGCAATTCCAAGCTTTTGCAAATCCGCTTGAATCTCTACGGCTTCAGGATCTTCCTGATCCTTAAATAAGAAAGCAGCGGCCATCACCATCGCTAAGTAAGTCGGTTTCATCCCAAGCTCATAGGCCTGCAAAGCGGGACGAACAAGACGATCATTGCTCGATAACTTGCGAATCGGCGATCTGCCTACCCGAGTAACCTCGTCGATCAAATGGGGGTTGATGAATCTGTTCAAAATTTTATCGATATACTGCTCATGCTGAGCAAGATCGAAGCCATGCTTTTCGATAAGCAGGGCGCCGGTCTCATGCATCACATGACGCACTAGCGAGGCAATTTGTGAATTTGCCATCGCATCTTGAATCGTCGTAAAACCATGTAAATATCCAAGATAAGCAGCACTGCAGTGCCCAGTATTGACCGTAAACAGCTTGCGCTCAATGTACGGCTCCAAATGTTTCACATAATGGATACCCTCAATGCGGTGAAACCCCTCCAGCATTTGGGACTCGTCAACAACCCATTCGTAGAAGGGCTCAACCGTGACTTGCAGCGGGTCTTCATTATGTTGGATTGGAACAATCCGATCCACAGCAGCATCAGGAAATGCGATGCTTGCGTCTACTTTATCGCGCAGATCTTCACTTAGATGAGCGTATACGTGTTCTTTGAGCTGCGTACTTCCACCAATTGCATTCTCACATGCAATGATGTGTAGTGGCGCCGCTCCACGTTCGATCCGCATTTCAATCCCTTTGGCGATCCCAGCAGCAATGTGTTTCAGAATATTTACGCCCACGGCTGTTGTAACCAAATCAGCCTCAGCAACGGCTCTAGCTACATCTTCTAAATTCTTACCATTAATCGCTGTAACATTTGAAACGGTGAACGTTTCTTGATCCTCATTAGCTAAGCGTACTGTATATGACTTCCTCTCGTGCAATAGCTCAACCAAGCTATCATTCACATCGGAGAAGGTCACCTCATAACCGGCTTGGGACAAAATTAAACCAATGAACCCCCTGCCGATGTTTCCTGCACCAAAATGGACAGCCCTCATGACTCCATCCCGCTTTCGAAAATCTTCACCATTTCCTCAGGCGTCGCCGCTTTCATGATCATCTCCATGTTCTCATCCTCGGAACAAATCATCGCGACATTCGTTAAGATATCCAGATGATCATTACCCGCGGCAGCAATACCAATGACTAAGGTGGCTTTTTCACCTTCACCGAAATCCACACCCTCCGGAATTTGTACAATCGACAATCCTGTCGATAGAATCAATGATTTGGAATCCTGCGTACCGTGTGGGATGGCCAGACCATTTCCCATATAGGTGGACAAAGTTTGTTCTCGTTCCAGCATTTTATCGATATAAGCAGCTGACACATGACCTGCGTCTACTAACAGTTGACCTGCCATCCGAATGGCCTCGAATTTATCCTTGGGCTTAGCGTTTAGTTTAATTTTATTCGTTGATAAGATAGTCATGGTTATCTCTCCCTATATCCGATTTATTTTTTATTTTCTAAAAAGGCAGCGAGTTCCTGGGATAAAAAATGCTTGATCTCCGACTGAGTTCCCGATTTCAATAGTTCGATCATTTCTGGAATCAATAGATAAGAACTTATTTCGCTGAGCACTTCAAGGCTTTCTTTCGAAAGCTCCTTCGGACCCAGCATAAGCAGCAGTTGCTTTACGTCTGACGCCATACCTTGGTCTAGCAGCAGATCTTCCTTTAATCGAAACAAATTGAAAGAAGGTTTCTTAACCTGCTCACTTCGAATGTGAAAGAGGGCCAGACCCGTGTCTGGGATAACTTGACTGCTTAATCGTTCTCTTTCTAGCAGCAGGTTGACGATTCGCTCCACTTCATCGATCACACCTGAGTGTCTAACATATCCACAAATAACCTCCAGAGTTTCTCTCAGACTGTGAAAGGATTGCTCGATATGATACACCGTGAATGGATCGATGATGCTTACAATTTCATTTACATAGTGTTGAATTCGATGCAATCTGTTCGTGGAATCGGCCTCTTGTAGCGATTCAGTACGCTCTCCAGCTTCTTTTTGCAGCGTAACATTTTGAATAAATAGCCTTAGCCGCTCGGCTTCTTCCTTCGTTAACAGCGGGCTTAGCTTCAAGTACTGATCTTCATCCAAAGGCAAATCCACTGTAGATATAATCAAATCGTATTCCTTTTCGGGGATGCGCGCTGCTTCAAACCAAGAAGCATGACCGATAATATCAATTTGCGGAAGCTCCTTAGTAAGTCTTACGGCCAACATTTTGGAAGTCCCGATCCCACTTGTACATACGAGAATCGCTTTTACATTGCGCCTAAATTGCTTTTGTCTCTCGATAGAAGCTCCGAAATGCATAACCAGAAAGCCAATTTCTTCATCTGGCACGGCAATTTCGGTTATTGTTTTATCTACAGCTCTCCGTATAGTTTCAAATAGAGCTTCATATTCTTTCTTGATTTGCGATAAAAGCGGATTACGAATGGTTGCACCTGCTTGAAGCCGCTTCAAAGCGGACTCCAAATGGCTCAGCAGCCCCTCTCGTAATGAACGATCATCGCTGAAACGAACCGCGATACTGCTCTCCATGTTCCGGATGAGCTTCCATACGATTTCCATATAGCTTAGCTCTTCCATAGGAAGCAGCTGATTCGGATGTTTGAGTGACTTAGGCTCCAGTAGTTCGGCTATATATAAAATTTCTGCTGTTGTTAATTCAATTGGAATTACCTTGGATAGCTGCTCAATCGTATGCGTAAGCAGCTTATTTGAGCGAAGCGAGTAAGGTTCAGGGTGCAGTTCGATCTGTCTACCCTGCTGAATTCTAGCGATAGTTATCGAAATCTGAATGAGCAGATTGGTGTAATCTTGCTCGGATAGTTCACTTAAACCTTCATCTTCAGCAAGCCAAAGAGCGGCTTCTACCTTCGTAAAGTTTTCTTTCCCAATGAGTTCCAACAATCTTTGTGTAACTGGCGAATGCGAATTTACATTTTTCCCGAATAGATCAGCTTCATCGAGACCGTTTTTGGCAAGCTGTGCAATCATCCTGCGTTTATTCGCCTCGGAACCGCTCAAACCAACACCATACCCTCTTTTACGTACAAGGATTAAGTCAGACTTCTGAATCCTGCTATCCAGCTCATCGAGATCGTGCGTGATGGTTGGGACCGTTACGCCCAAGTCATGAGATAAAGTGAATAGTTTGACAGGCTCATCTTCTTGCAACAAGGTGCAAAGAATCATGATTTTGCGATCCTCAGCAGAAAATTCAATGTCCGTCATCCCATATAACAAGCGTCGAAACGCCTCAAGTTTTTCAGGTTCTGCTTGTAGATGTATCCCTTTCCCCGATTTTTTTTGTAAAGTTAATCCATAAGCTGCCAAAATCGTCTCCAACTCGGACAGCTCCCTATGAACCGTTCTTGTGCTTACATTGATTTCGGCAGCGATTTCTCCTGCTGTAATATCATCTGTTCGATTCATTAACAGCTCTAGGATTTGACGATTCCTGTTAGACAGGCTCATGATATTTCTCCTCACTAACAAAATGGAGATAACGCCGGCAAATAGCCAGCGTTAGAAAGGTATATTAAGATAATCGTTTCACAAGTTCATCGTATTCTGGACTTTTCATGAAATTATCGATGGAAATGTGTTCAGCCTCTGGAGCCTTATTACGTGCTCGATCGGTTAATGATTTATGAGTGATAACGATATCTGCATCAGGTGGAATCTCACTAATTGCTGTGTTGGCCACGATGACGTCGATATCAGCTTCTTTCATTTTCTTTCTTAAAATGGAAGCTCCCATCGCGCTTGACCCCATGCCTGCATCACAGGAGAACACAATTTTTTGTACCTCGGAAGCTGGCGTTAACGTTGAGGCGCTGACTTTTTCAGCTGCCGCGGCGGCGGGGGCTTGTTTCATTTCTTTCATTTTCGCTGTAGCCTGCTCCAAATCTTCTTCATTCTCGTTTTGCTTCGTCGTTTTCAACAACAATGCACCGACTGCAAAAGAGACAATCGTAGATGTGATAACCCCAGTGAAAATCGGCAGCATACCGCCTTTAGGAGCCATGGCAATGTAAGCGAAAATGCTTCCCGGTGATGGCGGAGCAACTAGACCTGCATTGAAAAGGGAGAATGTGAACGTACCCGTTACGCCACCTGCGATAACAGCCAGGATCAGACGCGGATTCATAAGAATGTACGGGAAGTAGATTTCATGAATACCGCCAAAGAAGTGAATAATAGCAGAACCAGGAGCCGAAAGCTTCGCAGCACCACGTCCCACCATCCAATACGCCAGTAGGATACCAAGACCTGGACCCGGATTGGACTCCAACATGAATAAGATCGACTTGCCTGTTTTGGAAGCTTGATCCAAAGCAATCGGACTTAGCACGCCGTGATTAATCGCATTGTTCAAGAACAATACTTTACCTGGTTCAATCAGAACGTTCGCAAGCGGGAGCAGACCGGCATTCACAAGTGCTTGAACTCCGGAAGCAAGAGCTTTACTCACTACCTGAACCGCAGGACCAACTACCGAGTAAGCAAGAACGGCAAGAATAGCGCCAATGATGCCTGAAGAGAAATTGTTGACGAGCATTTCGAAGCCGGATTTAACTTTACCTTCAATCGATTTATCAAACTTCTTGAGTACCCACGCAGCGAACGGACCTACGATCATCGCCCCAAGAAACATGGGGATATCCGTTCCGATGACGACCCCCATCGTGGTTACAGCGCCGATGACGCCGCCGCGTGTTCCGTGTATCATCGTACCTCCCGTATAACCAATTAGGACAGGGAGTAGATAAGTAATCATGGGGCCGACAAGCTTAGCCAAATATTCATTTGGAATCCAGCCTGTCGGAATAAATAAAGCCGTAATTAATCCCCAAGCGATAAATGCACCAATATTAGGCATCACCATACCGCTCAAGAAACGACCGAAACTTTGTACTTTCACTCGGAATCCTCCGGAGGATGCTTGCTTATGTGCAGAAGTTGCACTCATTAGGATAACCTCCCTTTGTCTGTTTCATGTTACTATCGTAATGCAAAAGCGCTTACATGTTCAATCAAATCAAAATCCCTTTTCGTCATGAATAATGTTGACAACATTTTAACCTACAGCTATCTCGGCTTACGCCGTGCAAAAGTTACGCCGAAGATAGTTTTCGATGCTTCTATCCGTGTATTGTTGTATTTTGTACAACACTTGGGAGGCTAATCCACGTAATTCCAGCGAATGTTGTAAAAAATGCAACAATTTTATGAGAAAGTAGCTCAATAGCCAGAAATAAGGCTAAATTGTTGCACAAGATACAACATCTTCAGCTTAATAGGAAGAAATCAAGGAAATTGTTGTACGGAGTACAACTTCCCTTCCAATTTGTTCTCTTACTTCTCCTACTTCCTCCACTTCTATCACTTCTACACTCCCATGATTTCCACTATTCCCCTCACTTCTATCACTCTCAACACTTCCACCAATTCAACTACTTCTACCACTTCCATCAATTACAACACATCAAACTCTTCAAACAATTCCACCATTACAACCACTTCCACTAACTTCTACCTCTTCCACCTTCTATCACTCTCACAAGTTCCGCTTCCAGCAATTCCATTAACTCAACACTTTCAAATAATTAAAAAAGAGCCGCAAGAGAAATCATTCTCTCACAGCTCATTGGTTACTCAATGATAAGTGCATAAACGATGCCAGGTCCATGGACACCAATGGTCAAATCATTCTCGATGTCGGCTGAGCGGCTCGGACCCGAGATGAAATGAATGCCTGCCGGTCTATCTTCGGCCGCAAGTTCATCGAATGGCCGCAGTACTTCGCCCAGCTTTGTTTTTATCCGATCCACTGGGATTATGGCAATGAACGTGGTTGGCAGCAAGCTGACACTTCTGCCTCTGGTCGCATCTGAAGTGACCACTAGTGATCCTGTGTACGCGACAGCGTGTTGGGCGGCCACGATGCCGATGTCCGCTCCAGCCGCTTTCGCGACAAGCTCGTCTTTGGCAGCTGGATCAGCACCTTCTGCGTTCCACACCGTGATGTCCGTTTCCGTGTCAGCAAGCGCAGCACGAAGGGACTCTAGATCCGGTTGATCCTGAATGATCAAGTGTTTTGCCTGTGTCTCTGCGATGAAATTTGCAATGAAATCCTCTGCTTCAGCCATACTCGCAAGACGCTTCGTATGGCCCCCGGCCTTCTGCCAGTTCGTCATGAACAACTGAATGCGCTGTTCGAGCGGGAGATCCACCTGCTCCCAGAATTCAGGAGCGCCCTTCATAGGGTGCGCGGGAGCTGTTTGTAAAGGCTTAGCTCTACCTAGTCGATTAGAAATATTAGCAAAGAAGGTCTCCTGATCCTTCAGAGCCTCTTGGTGAAGCTTCTGGAGAAATGCTGCATCTGATTTAGCCATGATGATGTCCTCCTCCGCCGTCTTTGCGATCTGCCACTAGCTTCTCCATGCGGGCTTTCATCACGGAATCAAGTTCAGGGAAGGTGCCTTCTAATCCCTGCTCGATGTCCTTCCATGATTCACGGAACGTCTTCTTCGCCATGCTTGGCGCATAACGATACGAATTCCAACCTTTTAACGGACCTATCTTCGCTTTGATGTGACCATCGCGAACTAATAATTTCTGCCCAATGCGACCGAGTTTAATTAACGCTTTAACCCGCTTCGCGTCTGACATCAAGAAATTAAAGCCTTTCATACCGACCTTTTCAACAAAATCCGTCGCCCCGCGCTCCACTTTGCGTTGACGGAGATAAATCAACATATCATGCAGGGGAATCTTCACCGGGCATGCCTCATAACAGGCACCGCACAGGCTTGATGCACTCGCGATGTCGTCCCATTGGTCGACGTTTTTGTTAAGTGCCGGGGTAAGCACAGCGCCGATCGGACCACTATACACACCGCCGTAGGCGTGGCCTCCGATGTGGCGGTAAACCGGGCAAGCGTTTAAGCATGCACCACAGCGAATACAGTTCAGCAATTCCTGGAACTGCGGATCTCCAAGTTGCAAGGAACGTCCATTGTCCAAAATAATGACGTGCATTTCTTCCGGTCCATCGCCATCCTGCTCCCGCTGCGGTCCAGAAATCACAGACATATACACCGTGAGCTTTTGTCCTGTAGCCGAACGCGGCAGCAAGGTCGCCATCACTTCGAGATCGTCCAAAGTTGGAATGATTCGTTCCATGCCCATGAAGGTGATTTGTGTCTTAGGGATGGTACTAACCATTCGCGCATTACCTTCATTTTCGAAAAGAACGATAGACCCCGTATCCGCAATAGCAAAATTACAGCCCGTCATCCCAATGTCGGCTTCAAGGAACTTCTCGCGCAGCTTCCTTCTTACATAGCCAGCCAATATACCCGTGTCCGGCTCAAGCTTCTCGCCGGCATCCTCAGAAAGCAGATCGGCGATCTGATAGCGATTCTTGTGAATCGCTGGAATAATAATATGCGAAGGCGTCTCGCCTGCCAGCTGAATAATATATTCGCCAAGGTCCGTTTCAATCGCCTCGACACCAATTTGCTCAAGCGCATGGTTGATATGCAATTCCTCAGAAACCATCGACTTGGACTTTACTACACTTTTAGCCTTCTTGTGCTCGGCGATTTGCATCGTCAAACGAACAGCGTCTGCTGCATCGGCTGCGAAGTGAACGTGTACGCCCTGCGCTCTCGCATTTTCAACGAATTTGCCAAGATAGTAGTCCAAGTGTGCAATCGTATGGAGCCTAATTTGCCTGCCTCGCTCACGCCACTCTTCCCAGTTTCCAAGCTCTTCGGAGGCGCCCAGTTTACCGTTTTTAAGCCGCTCGGTCGTGAACTTAACGGCATTGCGAAGAAAGTCATTGTTCAGCGCGACTTTGGATCTTTCCTTGACGGTACCACTAGGTTTATGATCGCTCATGCGCCAGCTTCACTCCCTCGGCCAATAATTCCGCTAGATGCATGACCTTCACGGGTTTTCCACGGTAGGATAAATTGCCTGCAATATTCATTAAACATCCCATATCTAGTCCAACTAGCACTTCTGCTTCCGTTTCTAACACGTGATCAGATTTCTCAGATACCATGGCTCCAGATATATCGCACATTTTCACTGCAAAAGTTCCGCCAAACCCACAACAGTCCTCTGCATGTGGAAGGGGGATCAGCTCCAAGTCACGAATATTTTGCATCAGCTGCATCGGTTCCTCTTTGACACCCAACAATCGGCTGCCGTGGCAGGACGGATGATAGGTCACTTTGTGCGGGAACACGGCCCCCAAGTCAGTAACTCCCAATACTTGCACGAGGAACTGCGTGAATTCATATGTTTTTTCTACTAATCGGTTAGCTCTTGCTAGATTGATAGGGTCATTTTCAAAAAGCTTCGGATAATAATGATGAATCATACTTGTGCATGAACCCGAAGGTGATATCACAAAATCACTGTCTTCAAACGCTTGAAGCAGTGTCAATGCGGAACCTCGCGCCTCATCCCAATAGCCACTATTGAAGGCAGGTTGACCGCAGCATGTCTGAGTCGCAGGGAAGTCTAGCTTGACGCCATATTTTGCAAGTAAATGAACCATAGACTCACCAACCTTGGGGTAAACAAGGTCGCTCAAGCACGTAATAAACAAGGATACTTTCATAATTGCAGCTAACTCCCTTCCTTAATAGTTCCCTCCTCAGAGGCATTTGGTTATACAAAAAACCATCCTCAGTACGAGAGAAAACATACTGGTGATGGGAGGACATCATTTTTTAACCTTTATCTAATTGGAGGACGTTCACACCTTTATCGCGAATCTGGTCCACATCATCCTTGTTTGTTTGCCCATCTGTAATCAAGTGCTTGATTTCGGGCCAGCCGGCAACTTGCGTCAAAGATTGCATGCCGAATTTACTATGGTCAACAAGCAGGTACGTTTCATCAGCGATACTGATCATTTTGCGTTTAATAAGCGCTTGCAGCTCGTTGGATTCGCTAATTCCACGTTGGATATGAACCCCTTTGCATGACAAGAACAGCTTATGAACGTGATACATGTCTAAGGATCTTTCCGCAAGTGGTCCTACATAGGACAACGATTTTGGAGAAAGGAGCCCACCTGTGGATATGACCTGAATTTTCTCCTTATTGCTCACCTCAAGCGCAACCTTCATCGAGTTCGTGATGATCGTCAGCGGCATATCGGGAATAATTTTGGCCATATACCAAGCCGTTGTACTTGCATCTAAAATGATCCGATCATGCTCCCTAATATGCGAAACTGCTTCCTTCGCGATGCTGTTCTTGAAATCCGACTGCGCTGTTTCCCTTTCCATAAAAGGGACTTCCGACTGCGCTTCCTTCACACTAACAGCGCCGCCATGGCTGCGCATCAGCTTGCCTTCGCTTTCTAACCGATCCAAATCACGTCGTATCGTTTCTTCCGTTACTTGACACAGCTCGCTTAGCTCCGTTACGCGAATACTTCCTCTTTCATTCACCAACTGAACGATTCTTTGCCATCTTTCCGCTACCAGCATCGTATTCCCTCATTTCACCGTCAATCGGGACGCCACCTGACAAAATGTTGCATACGCTGCCTGCCAACCCGCTCCATCCTGAGGGAGGTACGTTTTGACCGGGAACGAATTCCGAATCAGCTTTCTGGCTTCGCGCAAATTCGCGATATACCCTAGTGATATCCATTGTACTACAAGGTTACCTAAGGCACTACCCTCAACAGGACCCGCCCAAACCTCGCGCTGTGTAGCATTTGACGTAAATTGACAAAGAAGCTCGTTCTGGATGCCTCCACCAACGATGTGAAGACCTTGATACTTCTTCCCTGATAGCTGTTCTGTTCTTTCTAAAACAAACCGATACTTCAAAGCCAGGCTTTCCAACATACAACGAACAATTTCACCTTCCGTTTGCGGTACAACCTGTTCCGTTTCCCGGCAGTATTGTTGAATTTGCTTCGGCATATGCTCAGGATTCAAGAACATGTCATCATCCGGATCGATGAAACATTGGAAAGGCTTCACCTGCTCGGCAAGCTTGACTAACTCAGCAAAGCTGGTGTTCTTGCCTTCCTTATCCCATGTACGCTTACATTCCTGAATTAACCATAAGCCCATGATGTTCTTAAGCAATCGGTTCGTACCATAAACGCCGCCTTCATTGGTGAAATTCCAAGCTAATGCCTGTTCACTTAGCACCGGCGCCAACGTCTCAGTTCCGAGCAGTGACCAAGTACCGCAGCTTAAGAAAGCGAAATCTTCTTCTAAAGCGGGAACCGCGACAACAGCAGATGCTGTATCATGCTCGCCTACGGCAATGACAGGAATCGAAGGAACATCAAGTTCATCACAAATTTCTTTGGTTAAGGCGCCAACTCTAGTCCCTGACGAAACCGGTTTCAGTAATAGCTCACCAGGAAGACCAAGCTGATCTATGAGCGCCGTGTCCCACGTCTGCGTTGTTGCATTAAGAAGCTGTGTCGTTGTGGAATTAGTGTACTCGCTGTGTTTTTCTCCAGTCAAGAAGTATCTTAGCAAGTCAGGAATCATCAAGAACGTATCTGCACGCTGCAGAAGCTCTGGATTTCTTTCTTTTAAAGCATATAGTTGAAAAATCGAATTAAATTGAAGGAACTGAAGCCCTGTTTTGGCATACAGCTTTTCACGACCAACAAGATCAATGACCTTATCCATGACATGGTCCGTCTGATGGTCCCGATAGTGGTAGGGATTACCGAGAAGCTCACCATTTGCTGCAAGCAGCCCGAAATCTACCGCCCATGAATCTATGGCCAGGCTTTCGATATCCGTATAACCCAGATGCTTCATCTGTAAAATACCTTGTTTCAATTCATGAAACAATCTCAAAATGTCCCAATGAAGGTGGTTGCCCACCTTCACTGGATCATTCGAGAAGCGGTGAATTTCCTCGATCGTCACTTGGCCCGCTTCGGAATCAAGTCGTCCGACGATCGCTCTGCCGCTGCTTGCTCCCAAATCAAAGGCCAGTACGCAGGAGGGCTTACTCACCAGCTGGCACCGCCTTTGCCACGAGCATTAATGCTTTCGTCGTAGCCGCTTTCTAGGTAAGCTTTCATCGGATCTACAGGTACACCAATCTCTTCACGAACGGCTTGCAGAAGCGGAGTAACATCGAATTCGAATGCCTTACGCACTGCGTCTTCTGCGCCTAGAACATCTTGGCGCTCTTGAGCGTCTCTAACTTCATCAAGATTGATCAGCAAAGCTTTCGCATACTGCGTTTGAACATTAAGCACGGAACGCAGCATCGCTGGAATTTTACGCTCGATATTGTGGCTTTGATCGATCATGTAAGCAATATTGTCAGCAGCCTGACGGATTTGTGGATTTTTATCGTTCGCTGCATCAATGATTTGGTAGAAAATCAGGAACAATTCATACGGATTGACCGAACCAACGATCAGATCATCATCCCCATATTTGCGGGAATTGAAGTGGAAGCCACCCAGTTTATTTTCATCCAACAAGTAAGTCACGATATGCTCAATGTTCGTTCCTTGCGGGTGATGCCCCGTATCCACTAGCACTTCAGCTTGAGGCCCCAATTTGTTCGCCAAATTGAATGCCATCCCCCAGTCCGCTAGATCCGTGTGATAAAACGCAGGCTCATAGAACTTGTATTCAATCAGCATACGCATGTTTGGCGTCATTGCTCCGTACATTTCTTTAAGCGCTTCATACATCCATGTTTTACGAGCTCGAATATCGACTTGCCCAGGGTAGTTGGAACCGTCTGCGAACCATAGGCTAAACACATCAGAACCTACCGTCTTAGCAATGTCCACACACTCAAGCAAATGATCCGTCGCTTTGCGGCGAATAGCTTCGTTAGAATTCGTCACACTACCAAAGATGTAATCATCCTCTTGAAAAAGGTTAGGGTTTACAGCTCCGATAGAAACACCGAGATCAGCTGCATGCTGTTTAAGCTTTGCGTAATCATCCACTTTGTCCCAAGGAATATGGATCGCAACCGAAGGGCAAGCACCCGTCAATTTGTGAACCTGCGCAGCATCCTCGAATTTCTCGAAGGGATTACGCGGAACACCGTTTTGCTTATACACTTTGAAACGGGTACCTGAATCGCCGTAACCCCATGATGGGGTTTCGACTTTCAGTGCTTTGATCTTAGCTTTAACGGTAGCCAAATCAATACCTCTATTTGCTTGCTGCTCTTCGAACAGCGTATATGCTTTATCACTCATCGGATTATATCTCCTTTTGGTTGTGGAAGTAATTAGCGAGTGAAGGCAGCCGGAACGCCACCGTCAACTGTGATCATACAACCTGTCGTTTTGTCTGCTTTGGAAGAAGCGAAGTATACAATAGCTTCCGCAACGTCTTTCGGGAAAATGTTAACGAGCAGCGTCGTTCTTTTGCGGTAGTGCTCTTCCAACTGATCCGGTTCAATACCGTAAGCTGCAGCCCGTTCATTGCGCCAGCCGGAATTCCAAATCGCAGAGCCCTGAAGAATTGCATCTGGCAATACCGAGTTCACGCGAATGCCGAATTCCCCGCCCTCAGCAGCGATACAGCGTGCTAAGTGAATTTCAGCCGCTTTGGCTGTCGAGTAGGCGGAGGCATTTTTGCCTGCAAATACCGAGTTTTTGGAGCCGACGAATACCATACTGCCGCCGATGCTTTGCTTTTTCATAATTCTAAAAGCTTCTCTAGCTACAAGGAAATAACCCGTGCTGAGCACGTTCATGTTCAGGTTCCACTCTTTAAGTGATGTTTCGTCAAAAGGACTAGAAGTCGCAAGACCTGCGTTATTCACGATAATATCGATACCGCCATAGCTGAGAATCGATTCGCGGTAAGCGGCTTCTACTTCCTCTTCTTTCGTTACATCCATTTTAACGGCAATGGCTCTGTTTTCGCCATACTGCTCGTTCAGTTCAGCAGCTAATTTTTGTGCGCCTTCAAGATTCAGGTCAGCTAGAACAACGTGCGCGCCTTCTTTTAAAAATTGACGAGCCGTTACGCTTCCGATTCCACCTGCGCCGCCTGTGATGAAAGCAATTTTACGGGAAAATTCCGCTTCAGCCGGAGCCAAAGTTAATTTATAAAGTTCAAGAGGCCAGTACTCGACATTGAAGGATTCATTTTCGCTTAAAGAAACGAACGTTCCGAGAGCTGTTGCGCCTCTCATTACGGCAATCGCACGGTGATAGAGAGCTCCGCTTACTTGTGCATTAGACCAGCTTTTGCCTGTGTTGATCATCCCGATACCTGGGATCAGAATAACGCGAGGTGCTGCTTCGTTCATTACATCGCCTTCATTTTTGTTGCGGTCAAAATAAGCCTTGTACTCTTCTTTGTAAGCCGCGATTCCAGCGTTTAAAGCTTCAATCAAGGAAGCAACATCACGGGAGTTGGGATTCCAATCGATATAAAGAGGCTTCATTTTCGTGTGAACCAAGTGATCCGGGCAAGCCGCTCCTACTTGGGATAGCACAGCAGCATCTTTACTGTTAACGAACTTCAGAACATCATCCGCGCTGTCAGTGGTCAGGATCATTTTCTTCTCATTGCTCACTGCTCCGCGAACGATTGGCAGGACTTGTGCCAAAATATCTTTTTGCTCGGATTCAGAAAGGGACTCATATTTCGCTCCGCCATAAAGGCTGCTCTCGTTCACACGAGCTTCAATGAAGCTTTCTGCTTCTTGAATGATAGCCAAAGTTTTGAGGTAGCTCTCTTCAGACGTTTCGCCCCAAGTAACCAGACCATGTTTCTCCATCAGCACGAGCTCAGCTTTTGGATTGTTTCTAACGCCTTCCGCGATCATTTTGGAAAGTGTAAAACCAGGACGCACATAAGGTACCCATACGAAACGGTCGCCGTAAATTTCTTTCGCCAACTCACGTCCGTTGTGTGCACAGCAGAGACCGATAATCGCATCTGGATGCGTGTGGTCAACGTTTTTGAAAGGCAAAAATGCATGTAAAAGCGTCTCAATAGAAGCACGCGGATGTTTGCTGTCGATCATACAATTCACAAGGTAAGCAACCATTTCTTCGTCGGACATTTCATCTCTCTCGAACAAAGGACGAATGTCTTCCATGCGAAGACCTGTGAAATTCTTTGCTTTCATTGTAGCAAGGTCAGAACCGCTGCCCTTTACCCACATCACTTCTACATCACGACCGCGGAAATCCTTCTCGATTGTTTTGTACGAAGTGTTACCGCCACCCCAGTTAGCAACTGCACGATCTGCCCCTAATAAATTGGAACGGTACACCAGTTCCTCTACGCCTTTTGATACTGCATTCGCTTTTTCCGCTTCCCACAAATTCGCAACCATACGTATCCTCCTAATATAGGGATCTTTGAACGTAGTTCAAAGTCTCTCCGCTTACGCTTACTTCTCATGAGTATGTGTTTGTTCTTGATGGATTCATCGTAACATATCTTTGTTTATTTTTGAATAGTTATTTTTATTTTTGTTTTAAAGAGAAAACAAAACATAACGGACTTTAAAACTTAAATCAAAAACAAAAAAAAGGAGCTATCCCAAAAGGGTTATAAACCTTGAGGGGTATCTACCTTAAAATTGGTTACACGAATCCATGAGGACTTCCGCCAATAAGGGGGAGGTCCTTTTGGGGCAGAGTTGTTCTTAACGGAACGACAAGCCGCTAAAGTGGATGAAATGAGCTAAAAATTGAATTAGCGGAATGTGAGGGCGTTATTTGATGAAATTTGAGCTATCCGAAGCTAAAAACAACGGAATAGCATCGCTACGTTCCTCGTATGCTGGAATTAGCGCATATTTCACGTATTTAGCGTCTCTACGTTCCCCTTAGCGGAAGCCTACCATTGGTAGATGGATGCATTTATCCACGAAGAAGACTAAAAAGAAAAGAGGGCTTTCCCCAAGTAGATTTATCTACTTTCGAGACAGCCCATTTGAATCCTTTTATTTGTGAAAACAGGCAATATTCTTCCTGCTGGCTCGATATTCGGAAGGCGTCATCCCCGTATATCTGTGAAATATTTTCATGAAATAACGACCATCCAAGTAACCGACAGACTCGCTGATTTGTGCGACCCTGCGCTCTTTCTCTTCGAGCAAGGACTTTGCCGTCTCCATTCTCAACTTCGTCAAATACTCGACAAACGTGACTCCGAAATGCTGTTTGAATAGCAAACTAAAGTAGCTGTTACTGATGCCTAGCGTGCTTGCAAGCTCATCGATGCCAAGATCATTGGCCATTCGTTCATGGATATAAGCCTTGGCTGATTCCATAAGTGCGATGCTTGATTTTTTACTTACAAATACTTCAAGATATTTACTGACCATTTCATTCAATACAACAAGTAAGTCTTTCGCGCTGATACTGTAACTGAGCTTATCCCAAATGCTCTCCTCTTCGAGCTGTTTAAACATGTTGAATTCACGCATTTCGCGAAGAAGGTTAAGTACTAGATAATGCAAAATTTGCTGTACACGCAGCATAAGTGAATCGGGAATTATTTTCAATTGATCATTGAGCGCTTCCATAACTTCTTCCGTTTTAACACGGTTGCATTGTTTAAGCGCAGAGACCATATCCTCCGTTATTTGCCACAGTAAATCAATCTGCAATTGCGATGTACAATTCGGATTCGTTGATGTCACAATGGTGTTGCAGCCAGGAGACAAGTGAATTTCCCACTGCACTCGCTTATACGCTGCCGCTAACCCAGTGACGGGCAAACAATGCGAATAAATGCCTACACTCACTTCCAGTTTAACATTGTTTTTAACACACTCGCGAATGTGATTTGCCCATTTTTTAACCTGATTGATCTCCACATCCGACCTCTCGCCCCGGGCTTGTTTGATCAATAAACACCATTCTCCCAGGCGCATTTGCAGGACTGTGTATGTTCGCTTTTCCAAGATCAGCGCTTCCCGAAGTACGTTATAGATCGCAAAATTCCACAATCTCTGTTCCTTCTCATCCCAACCGAGTGACAGCTTGGCATAGTGCTCAAGATCAACAAGAAACAGCATATATTCAGTCTCATCCAGATGCGGTCCCTCAGCAGTTAGAAGGGGATGGGTTGCAATGGACGTGTAATCCATCAGAAAGTCATACAGCATTTTTTCGTAAACCAAGCTGACGACGTTCCCCCATGCCTTTTCCTCTTTCTTGGCTTTCAGTCGTTTAACAAGGATCGAATCCGCAACACGTCTTACAACTCGCTCTAACTCCTCATAATTAATAGGTTTCATCAAATATTCCTTGACCCCGTACCGCATAAGCGATCTAGCATATTCAAAGCTCTGATATCCTGTTAACATAATACATTCACAAGAATCGTCTCGCTCTCGCAGCTTTTGAACGAAGGTGATACCGTCCATGACTGGCATACTGATGTCCGACAGCACGATGTCAGGGTTATAAAGATCCACCAATTCCAATGCTTTGGCGCCATTCTCAGCTAACCCAACGATTTCAATACCGATATCTTCCCATGGAATAACACGCCCCAAATTACGTAAAATGTTAATTTCATCGTCAACAAGCAGTGCTTTCAACATCAAAGACATCTCCCTTCTTCAAAAGTCAGGAAATCTGCATCCCTATTCGTATATACGGGGATTTCGATTCGTTAGCCCTTCACGCTGCCTGCTGTAACACCTTGAATAATTTGCCGCTGCAAAACACTGTAAATCGCAATAACCGGTACGACGCTGATCATCACGGATGCGGTAAGAGCTCCATAGTTCATTTGAAATTTATCCATGAAAGAAACAACCGCAACAGGCAAAGTTCGCAGGTTTTGACTAGATAAAAACAGGTTTGCCATAATAAATTCATTCCAGTGTCCCATAAAGTTCAGAATAAATACCGTCACAAGTGTTGGCATTGTAAGCGGCATGATGATACGTGATAGCAAGCCATATACAGTAAGTCCGTCCATGATGCCCGCTTCCTCCAGCTCCCTGGGGATGGACTTCAAGAATGCTGCAATGACAAACACGGATAGCGGAATGCCGAAAGCTGTATAAGGAACAATCAAGGCAAGAGGCGTGTTGTAGATCCCCATATTCTTGATCATGATATACAAAGGAATGAGCAGCGACGCAGGCGATATGAGCAGCGATAACAAAAGAATGCCGTAAACAATTTTGCTCACTTTAGAAAATTTCATTCTCGTTAAGGCATAAGCGATTGAAGTCGCCAGCAAGATAGCTACCGTTGTTGAAATCGTACTAACATACAAACTATTAACAAAATAAATACCAATATTTGAGCTTGTGAATGCGTCAATGTAATTATCCAATTCGAATTTCTTTGGAAAGCCCCAAGGATTAAGAAAGACCTCTGAATTGTTTTTGAATGAAGAATTGAGTATAAATAGGAGCGGATATAAGACGATAAGCAGGTAAACCAAAAGAATCAGATGCCGGAGTATGCCGCTTGTGTTTCTTCTCATATTAGTATTCGACCTCCTCTGACCTTTTGGTAATGAAATGGAAGATTAATGTCAATAGGACTGTGAATAAGAAAATGATGATAGATATCGCATTGGCGTAACCAAATAAGGACATGGAGTAGGCCTGTTTGTACATATATGTTGCCATAACCTCAGAACTGCCGAAAGGGCCGCCTTTTGTCATAATAAACACGATATCCAAGGCTTTCATCGCACCTGTAATGGATAGCATCATGACGACTAGAATGACCGGACGAATAAGTGGAACTGTAATATGACGCGCCTTTAACCAACCGACGGCACCATCAATTTCTCCTGCTTCTTGAACATCTTTGGATATTGCAAAAATGGCAGCCAATACGAGAACGATATAAAACCCAGTCCACTGCCACGCATTCGTGACCAGTATGGCCATCATCGAATATCCCTCTTCGCCAAGCCATAGATGCGTCCACTTCTCAAGCCCCATCGCGCGTAACAGCTGATTAACTAAACCCGCGTCAGGATGATAAATGAATTGCCAAATCACTCCGACAATAGCTGTCGAAAGCACACTCGGCAAAAACACGGTCGTTTTATAGAAGTCCAGAAACCTGCGCGCCCCACTTATCAAAATCGAGAAAAAGATAATGATTGGGATTTGTACAAACACGGAAAAGAGCACGAAATAAATATTGTTCTTGAGGGCGATCCAAAATTTTTCATCATGGAAAGCCTTAATGAAATTATCCAAACCATTGAAGATCGGATCGTTAATTCCGTTCCAGCTTGTCACCGAATACTTCAAAGAGCTGATCATGGGTAAGATGTAAAAGACCATGTAGAGCACCACGCCTGGAACGACGAATAGCGCGTAGGCAAGCGGATTGCGTAATACTTTATTCATGTTATCCCCCATCTTTCGATAATAATGACTTGATCTGTCACGGAGGCGCAGCTTCAATGACCATAAATCAGGACACCACCGCGTACGTGTGGTGCCCTGTGCTTTATTCAATCTTATTTAGCATCTTGTGCTGCTTGCATTTTCTCGGCAGCTTTCTGCGGCGTTACTTTACCGCCCATCAGCTCTTCCATTGTACCTTCCAGCGTTTTCTTAACCGCAGGTGAAACCAATGCGTCAAATGCTGGGAAAGCACCTTTCTTAGCAGAAAGCTGGCCTTTTACGACTTCTGCAACTAAACCTGAAGCATCACCAATATCAGCTAGCTTCATGGCTGGAATGTTGCCGGATTCTTTCAAAGCACGCTTCTGATTAGCTTCCGTATAGAAGTTTTTAATAAACGCTTTAACTGCTTTTAATTCGCTGTCATTCAACTTGGAAGAGAAACCGTAACCGTTTGACCAACCGCCGTTGATCATATCATCCCCTGCACCGCCCAGGTTCGGGAAGTTAAAGAAGCTTGCGTCTGCAGCGACTGTGGAGTTTTTACCCATGATTCCACCTGCCGCCCAGCTGCCATCAAACAGCATCGCAGCTTGACCTGTGTAGAATTTGGCTTGGCCGTCCGAATATTTCGTCGCGATCACGTTTTTGTCGATATAACCTTTTTGTTTCAATTCATCCAGCTTCTTGAACGACTCGACGACTGGAGCATCCGTCCACTTCGTTTTCCCTGCCGCGAAGCCTTCTTGGATTTGTGGTCCGCCAAGACGTACGAACAACGTGTTCGCAAGCATGTTAATTACCCAACCATCGCCAGCGCCTCCAGCCATGGCAATCGGAGTTATCCCTTTTGCTTTAATCGCTTCACAAACCTTCAAGAATTCATCCCACGTTTTTGGAACCTGAACGCCTGCATCCGCAAACATTTTTTTGTTGTAGAATACACCTTCCACATATCCCGCTCTAGGAAGACCATAGATTTTGCCATCAACGGTGAACTCGTTCAAGTTCATGAATTTGTCTTTCAATCCAAGCTCACTGAGAATCGGCGTCAAATCAAGAAGACGACCTGCTTTGGAATAGTTCTGGGTATCCGCTCCACCGAAAAGGTCAAAAATAGGCGGCGGGCTGCCAGCCTGCATCTCAGCTTTAAGCTTCGTATCGCGATTGACAACATCCTCAACGCCATCCAGCTCAAATTTCAATCCAGGTACTTCAGCTTCTGTTGCTTTGACTACATCCTGCAAGATAGCAAGATTCGATTTCGCCGTATCTTTGATTTCTATGTGGCGCAGAACCATCTTGAATTCTTTCGGCTTTGCGGTTTCAACCGGTTTAACCGAAGCAGCGGGAGCAGCTGAAGCAGGAGCGGTTGAAGATGATGCTGTCTTTGTGTCCCCGCCCGAACCGCACGCCACTGATGTCGCTGCCATTGCCATAACCATTGCCAAAGATAATGCACTTTTCGTCTTTTTCATTCTTGACCTCCTACAGATCGTTAACTATTTGCTTACACTTTGATTATAGAAATGGGGACTGGTAAATTATAGTCAGTCATTTCGAGACTGTAGGGATAAAATTCTCTATTCTGCCCCATATGGCATAAATGAGGGGAAACCAAAAAATCCCCTTGCAAGCAGAAGTGTCTAAGTTCATGAACTTAGACACTTCCCGCCGTAAGGGGATTTAACCATTCTAACTATATTTAATGTTTGTTTGATTTCTTCTAGGCTGTTGCTTCGACTTCCTCATGCACGGTTTTGATTTGAATCATAACCGTATTCGGATCCGTCAACACTTCAATGCCATCCTTGAAAATCAGGTCGGAAACGAGAAGCTTGTCGCCAGCATCAAGACTACTAATATCCACTTCCATCGAAGTCGGCAAATCACCAGGCATACAACGAACTTCTACTTCATAGATTTCGATTTGCAGTACCCCGCCAGATTTAATGCCAATTGCCTCTCCAGAAAACTGAATGGTCACTTTGCTGTCCATGATTTCAGTCATGTTTACATGATGAAAGTCGATATGCAGCAGATTGCCAGACATGGAATCCCTTTGAACGCTCTGAACAATGACCGGAATTACTTTTTCATCGGATGTATTGCCTTGCAGAATAGCTCGCGGATTTTTTTTCAAAATATCCAGCATTTCTTTTTCATTTACTTCTAATGATAAAGTATCTTTACCAATCCCATATAACACAGCCGGGATGCGTCCCTGTTTTCTTGCTTGATTCATGTGGGACTTTGTTTCACCAGTGCGCTTGTTCAATTGAATAAATTTACTCATTTGTTTGTTTCCCGCTCTCTTTGACCATAAATTCTTGTCAAAATGATTATAACATGACCATAAAATCTAGTCAAACTTTGATGAAAACCCACTCGTTACTATTCATACTCCATAAATGGATCAGGGATCTCAATCTGATAAGCCTCTGCATCACTAACGCCAACAGAAAGAACGGCTCGCCCATTGCCTGACCGTATAAGCCCACCGCTAAAAATAACATCTTCAAGATCAGGCCGTTTGCCAGGACCTCTTGGAAAATCACTTCTTGCCGCAATAATTTTCATGGGTGTTTTCTCACAGGTCTCAGGGTTTATCGAAAAGACCATGGAATAATAATGCTTTTTTCCTATGGTATCAAAGCAGGCTATATGTCCCAGAACGCCCACATGACCATTCCCCAGTAAATGCGCTTCGTTCGCACCGCCCCATTCTTCGGGGACAAATTGTTCTCTAAGAATTTCCGCATTTATGAAGGTTTGCTCATTGAGCTCCTCCAGCGAGTTGATGATTGTAAATCCGATTTGCCCTCTCCCACCTCTTGCTCCCTGTGGTCTAGTAAAGACACCTACTCTACCATCGGCAAGCTCAATTAGACGAATATCCTTCATCGTACCGGGTCCAGAAGAGAAGTGACATAATGAATCTATGTGAAAACCACGATAAAATTGGGTAACCCACGACACAATCTTACTCGGATTATCGACAGCCGTAATGACTTCAACTCCGCCAACTATTAGTTCACCTTTGATGATGACCATACATGGATCCTGCAAGTTATAAGTGTGTGTATGTATTCGGGGACTCCAAACCTGATTTTTGCATGTAAAAAAGAAGACTTGAGAGAACTCACTATCCCGTTCCTCAACTCTTCCTAAGATGTCTTCCTCCCCGTCGTACTGAAACGGGGCCGTTATATTGTATACATCGCGATTTCCAACTCCAGAGAACACTAGTTTCTGCACTTTTGTTAATCTGGGGTTTGCATAAAAAGCTTCCAGAAGCTGTTTACAGCTCTCTGTTGTTATCGATTTCCTTGTCATTGACGTCCTCCTGATAATCCATCGATGCATCTATCGTCCAATCACTTTCCTCATCCATTTCGATGCCAATGAGCTGCCCAGGCTGGACATTAAAATACAGACAAAGCTTCAGCAATAAATCTCTAGGATACTGTACCATCTCATCCTTATACATCCGCCGAACGGAGTCAAAGTGGTAGTTAATCTCTTTAGCGAGCTTACGTATAGATAATTTAGGGTCGTGATTTTCCATGACTTCTTTTAGTTTACTACGTATGACTGACACACATACACCTCCTCCATAAATATATAGGGTATACAAAGGAGAGTCAATGAATTGACAAGAAAAAATGGTCATGTTATAGTGAAAACAGGAAATAATTTGGAATTTTCTGAAAATAAAATACCCCTTCCCCCAAAAGAATTAAAGATCTATCTTTATATTCTTTTTTTTGTGTTCCAAAAATCGCGAACCAACATGGAGGCTCATTATATGAAGTATACAAGCAGCAATAGGAATATCGTTTTTCTAGGTACTAGCCTGCCGAGAGAATGCGGCATAGCTACATTTACACAAGATTTATTAGATGAACTCCAGCACATCAAAGGCTTTAACAAGCCTCGTATCATTGCAATCAATAACAACGAAACTTACGACTATCAAGAGCAAGTGATGAGGGAAATTGACCAACATAAGCTATCAGATTATATAGAAACGGCCGATTATCTTAGCTCATCAGACGTTGATCTTCTCGTTATCCAGCATGAATTCGGTATATACGGCGGAGAAAGCGGTGAATACTTGATTCCATTCGTCGAGAGACTGACTATTCCGTATGTCGTCATTTTTCATACCGTGTTAACCAAACCTTCTGCCAAGCAGCGTCACATCATGAATCGAGTTGCAGAGCTAAGTGTTAAAGTTGTCACGATGGCGCAGTCTACAGTAACCGATTTGATCTCCATATATGGCGTTGATGCTGCCAAAATCGCATTCATTCACCATGGTGTACCCCATGTCCAAACCGGATCAAGATCAGAGCTTAAAGAGCAATATGGCTTTGCAGATCGAAAAATATTATCCACCTTTGGGTTTCTAAGTCCTGGTAAAGGAATTGAATACAGCATTGAGGCTATGCGCGGAGTGGTCAAACAGCATCCCGATTCTCTCTATATCATTTGGGGGAAAACACATCCGGTCGTTAAACAAGAAACAGGCGAGGTATACAGACAAAAGCTGATGGGCCTTGTGGAAGAATTTGATTTAACGCGTAACGTTCGCTTCGTCGACAAGCTTCTAACGCAGGATGAAGTCATTCAATCGCTGGTCATGTCAGACATTTATATGACTCCTTATTTAGGCAAGGATCAGGCCGTTAGCGGAACTTTGGCATACGGAGTCGGTTATGGAAGGGTTATTGTCTCCACACCTTACCGGTATGCCGAGGAAATGCTGGCAGAGGGCAGGGGCTTACTGGCAAACTTCCGTGATTCAGCCTCCTTGGAAGCTTGCATTCTTCAATTACTGAATGACCCTACTAGAATAGCTGAAATGGAAAATCGTACGCTCGAACTCGGAAAAACCATGCTGTGGAACGAAATTGCCAAAACCTATGCCGACATCTTCCAAGAAAAAATACTAGATGCAGAGTCAACTAAAGTAAATACTTACGATGCCAGTTTTGCTAAAGTAAAACATTTAGGAGTGATTTAATGCAAGTACAAACGATACGGCAGTTTAAGTCCGATTACATGCGCAGGATAACCGATGATACAGGCATTTTTCAACATACCAAGTTTGGCGTACCCGACCGGTCGAAAGGTTATACGACGGATGATAATGCACGGGCATTAATCGCAGCCGTTTTATTGTACAACAGCAATAAAGATTCCAGCACGTTAGACCTCATTCATACTTATGTTTCCTTCATTCACCATGCACAGAATACAGATGGAAACTTTAGAAACTTTATGGATTATAACCGTACATTCATGGAGGAAAGCGGCTCTGAGGATTGTCAAGGACGCACGTTATGGGCACTAGGCTTTACGCTCGCCCATTCTTCCATTCTACCTGATAATGTACTTAATACCTGCCGTTATTTAATCAATCAGGCATTACCGCATATCGAGAAGCTAGGTTCTCCTCGTGCTGGTGCCTATGCGATAATCGGTCTGAGTTATTTAATAGAAACCCCTGATGCTTTAACTTACTCCTTCCCCTATCTCCACACGCCAAGCACCGCAGAAGATAAGGCTTTTCTACCAAGAGCATTCATCATCAATGTGATCGAAAAAATAGCGGTCCGACTGCACAATCAATATGTTCGCAATAAGGGAAACGGTTGGAATTGGTTTGAAGACAGCCTTACCTACGGAAACTCCATGCTACCATGGGCACTTTTAAAAGCATCACATATCTCGGATAACCTTAGTTTGAAGGAAACAGCTAAAGAAAGTCTGGATTTTCTAGTATCCAAAACCTTTGCTAAAGAAGGATATTATAAGCCGATTGGCAGCCATGGCTGGCAGTTGCGAGACCAGAAGGCCGCTCTCTACGACGAACAGCCGATTGAAGCCTGTGAAATGCTTCTTGCTTGTAAAGAAGCCGCGATCGTGCTCCAAGACCCAGCTTATCTGAAGATAGCAGCCTTATGCTACGAATGGTATTTAGGCCATAATTCATTAAAAATCTCTCTCATTGATCCTCAAACAGGGGCTTGTTACGATGGCATCCATGCCACAGGGCTTAACCTTAATCAAGGCTCTGAGAGTATCATTTCCTTCTCCATTGCCCATTTGGTGATGCATCATGAATAAATTTGCTACCATCCTTGCAGGCGGAGGCGGAACCCGCTTCTGGCCGCTGTCTAGACAAGAGATTCCGAAGCAGCTTCTAAATATTAGCGGAAATGATATTATGCTAAACGATACGATCGAACGATTCAAAGGAATAATCCCGCAAGAAAATACCGTTATTGTTACGAATCGTTCTCAAGCAGTTCTGCTGGAGAGCATTATGCATAGCAGTGTTTCGAAAAGCAACATTTTGATCGAGCCCGTCGCCAGAAACACGGCTGCAAGCATACTTTTCGCGGCGTTATCTATAGAAAAATCACATGGTGATTCCTTAATGGTCGTATTGCCTTCCGATCATTATATAACCGATGAAGAACAATTTCGGCTTACGCTAGACGAAGCCTGTACGGTCGCGATGAAGACGGACAAAATCGTTACCATCGGAATTAAACCGACATTTCCATCGACCGGGTACGGTTATATCGCCTTCGATAAAGAACCCATTTCTTCCAATCCTGTTGCCGTATACGAAGTAGCTGAATTTGTAGAAAAACCTAACTTTCAGAAAGCACAAGGTTATCTGTCATCAGGTAATTATTTATGGAATAGCGGCATATTCATTTGGAAAACTTCCGTCATTATTGATAATTTCAAGCGTTACCTGCCTCGGCTGTATAAGACAATGCTTCCAATCAGCGATTATCTGGGTACGGATCAGGCAGAGGAAATCATTAATAACATCTATCCTACGCTTCAAAACATTTCGATTGATTACGGGATCCTTGAGCGCTCCGATGAAGTCGTTGTTCTGTCTGGTCAATTTGGCTGGAATGATATCGGCAGTTGGGATGCGCTCGGCGCGATCTTCCCTCCGGATCCATCGGGAAACATTATTAAAGCAAATCATATGGGCATAGATACACGAAATTCGATCATATATGGAAATGGCAGACTAATCACGACAATTGGCGTAGACGGCTTCATCATTGCGGATACTGGAGATGCACTGTTGATATGTCCCAAAGACAAAGCACAATCTGTTAAGGATATCGTCGACCTGCTGAAGGAAAAAGGAATGACTGAGTATATTTAAATTGCCTTACTCTGGTGAAGATGATGGAACAGCCGCCACTTTGGGACCGCGGTATTTGAAGAAGAACGCCACACAGATAAGCGCCAAGCCGTTGATGGCAAAAACGAGCGGAATACCGATCCATCCGCCCAAAAAGCCACCGATAATCGGACCGCTCATGGTTCCAAGCTGCGTAGCGGATTGATTTAAGCTAAAAGCTCGGCCTCTAAAGCTCGAATCCGTAAATTTCACGATGAGCGCGTTTAACGCCGGATAGACGGCAGCAAAAAACAACCCATAGCTGAACCTCAGAATGCCAAAGGCCAGCAGGTGGTGAGTGCCTAACTGAAGCAGATTCCCAATTCCTCCGCCAATTAGGCCGATGAACAGTGTTTTGGAGTAGGTGATTTTCTGTCCGAGTTTCCCCCATCTCGGTGCTGCAATGACGGTTGCGACACCGACAGCAGAGAAAATTATGCCTGAACTCAGCGAAGCTGAGCTTTGGGTGCCGCCCATTTGCAGCACATAGATGGTAAGCAGCGGCTCGACAATCATGACCGAAGTTGCTACCAACATGGTGACACCTAGAATCATCATGAAAGGGCGATTATGAGCAGCCGACTTCAAATCATCCATAACACCCGATCTCGTAGCCGAGCGGTTAAAGTTCGTTTCCTTAGCCCCAAACAGCCCGATAAAGGCTGCGACTAAGACGACACACCCAGAGACTAGGAACGATTCTCGGTTTCCCACCCAGTGACTGACGAATCCGCCTACCAGCGGACCGATGACACTTCCGGCGGCTCCTGCCGTTGACATAACCCCCAGCGCATAACCCACTTCTTTTTCAGGCGTGTTCGTGGCTACTAAGGCAATGGAAGCAGGAACAAAACCGGCAAGCAATCCCTGAAGAATCCGAACGACCAGAAATACGTAAGGATCATGGACGAAAAAAGTCGCAAAATAAAGAACGCTTAGGCTGAAGCCTGAGCGAATCAGCATCGGTTTGCGGCCATACTTGTCCGCCAAAGAGCCCCAAAAGGGCGCGATTAAAGCACTAGCCAAAAAGGTGATGCCAAACGTAATACCTGACCATGCTTCCAGTCCTTTATCAATGCCGAGCTCCGTATGCAGAAAGATAGGTAAGAAAGGAACAGAAATTGTATACGCCATGCCGCAGAAAAATACACCGATCCATAAAGTGATGAGATTACGTTTCCAGGAAAATGCCATGTGTTTACCCCCTGATGCTTGATGACTGAACGACCATAGATATACGAAGATCTCCCGACAACCATGCTATGATATGTATATTTTATCATATTGCTTGAATTTGCGTGAACGTAAAAATTGTAGAAGGATTAGGCATGACTTTAAAGGTAACACCTTATTTGAAACTAAACGGCAGAAGTGTAATTGTTAATCTCATCAGAAAAGAGAGGTTGGTTGCTCGTACATCACCATGTACAAGCATCCAACCTCTTTTTGCTATCTCACTCATGGGGAAAAACGGCAGCACACCCAAGCCCTCATACCAACCCCATCATGTAGAATATAATAGACCTCTTTTATATTTCTTCAAAATCCGTATTATTAGCGGCGTCGGCGAAATCGAAGTCTCCAGCCAGATCTCCCGACTGGTCACCCTGTTCATCTTCGGCGATATTTTGTAAATCATAGGCATTAATCGTGATAATCGGGTAGGCATGATTCGCAGCAATCTGCACTGCCTGCTGTTTCATAAACTTGGGTGACCCCTCGGTATCTTCATCATATACAAGAATGATGCCGTCCGAATTACGGAGCAGAAACTTGTCTCGTTCCTTGAACTGCCAAGGTCCTTCATATTTGGTTTTTGTCACGCTGTTCACGTAATTCGCCCGTTCCATGACGCTATTATAGCTATTTTTCTTATCATCGCTCCATTTTTCTTCTTGCTCAAGAAAAGGGGTAACGACAGCTAATTTCAGCTCTGGGTAGGCGCCTCCTCTAAGGTCAAGCACAGCCTCAGCTGCCCACAATTCGACCCCCCATTGTCCACTCACAACGACCCATTCTAAACCTTCATCCATAAGTGCGATGAGTCTCTTTTTGATCGCTTTTTTGATAATCGGAATGCCTGGGTGCTTTAATGAAAAAATGCCCAGCTCTGATGCTTTATAACCCGTTATTAAGACTCGTTTCAAAAGAGGTACACCACCTTGTTAACTCTATCTATCAGGTTAGCACAGATATGCCTCGATATAAAGAAAGCGGAACGGAATAAATGATCGCGCATGTTAGACAAATACAGCAAAAAGAAGAGCCGCAGCTCTTCTTTTTCAATACTATTAAGATTCTAAAGCCTCAATCAGCCAAGGGTAGGCCTGACTCCCATTCACTTCATGAACACCTTCAAAGAGATGAACCCCCAACTTTTCAGCTGCACCCGCTTCAGCGTACACCTGCCGCAAATACTGAATCGCCACTTCCACTGTTTCTATCGGAAAAATAGGATCCTGCTGGCCAGATTCAATGAACAGCGGACGAGGAGCAAGTAACCCGAGTAATTCGGGGAGCTCCGAATATTCCAAAACACCTGGCAAGTAATTGTCGATGCAGTGGCGGATCTGCATAATGCTTCCTTTGAATGTATTCACAAAGGCGCAGAGTACAGTGGCTTTGATTCGTTCATCTATCGCTGCGGTATATGCGGCGATAAGCCCGCCACCGGAGAAACCGAAGCACCCCACTCTTGCTGGATCCACATCCTCGCGTGACAACACATAATCGAGCGCCCGCCGCGCTTCATGCACACGCAATCCTGCCAACGATATGCCATATAAAAGCAGATGTGAAGCAAGTGTTTGACAGGATGAATTTCCGACTTGCCCATCCTTCTGATCCGCAGCCAGTCTTCGATCTCCAAATCCGATGATCTCAGGTACGACCACTATGAAGCCGCGTCTCACTAATTCCAAAGCATAATTGCCGTGAAGATCCAGCTTTCCTGTGTTTTCAGTTCCGTTCGGATGGAGTCCAACAATCTGCCGACTACCGTAACCATGTCCGTGTAGAGCCAGCACTGATGCCGTCCGTTTGGTCACTCCTTTAGGCAAAAGCACAAAGGCCGGAACTCGAAATCCCCAAACCGTACCGAATTCAATACGCTCTCGAAAATGATCTTCGAGCTCAGTGCGCTCCAGTAGAACAGGACGAAGCTCATCTTGTTCTTCTTGTTCTTCCAAAGCTATCTCTAGAGACTTGACCAGGCGCCGCTTCAACCTAATCTTGGTCTGTTCGACGTTCTCGGCCCGTTTCTGCTGCAGACGTTTATTCTCGTAGGAGTGATAGAGATTTTCCATGATTGAATCTGGATTCCACAAGCAGCCCCACCTCCATCTATCTTTTAAAAAGTAACAAGCTTATCCACCGCAACCGGTTGCCCCGTACGCATGGAAATATTCCCGGCAATACCGGTCAAAATCGACATCGCCCCATCAACATGAGAAGCAGCTCGCTCAAAGCGATCATCGGATGGCTTATCAAAAATGTCTTTCAGGAGAACAGGATCGCCGCCGCCGTGACCACCAACACCTTCTTCAATTTCTACTTTATAAGGAGCCGCGAACATCGGAAATACCCTGATCGTCTTTTCCTTCAATGCACCTTCATCCTCTTTAAGACCGCCGGAATTTACGTATGATTTCTCAACAACTTTCATTTCAATACGACCCTTGCTGCCATTGATTTGTACACTAAAGCCTTCCCAAGGCATATAAGCATTAAGCGAGTAGGTGAGAATGGCTTTGTTCTTATAGCGGACCATAACTCCCATTGTATCTTCAATACTAATTCCATCGCCGAAAACGCTCTGATCTCGTTGGTAGCCATCTTCGTGTTCCGCATCTAAATATAGACCCTTGAGGTTTTTATTTTTATCTAAATGAAGTGCAAATGGATCATCCTTCGCGTTTTCATTCCCTGTCGCACGTTGATAAAAGTTGGTCACGCCGCGCTTCTCGGCATTTTCCCTGCCATAGAACATCAAGCCGCCCATCGCAAAAACCGTCTCAGGACGCGTCCCCAACCAGAAGTTCACTAGATCAAAATGATGCGTAGATTTGTGTACAAGTAGACCTCCGCCATTGCGCTTATCCCGGTGCCATCTACGGAAATAATCTGCACCATGCTCTGTATTCAGCAGCCACTCAAAATGCACGGAATGGACATCGCCAATCGTTCCATCCATAATTAACTCACGAATTTTCGTATTATGCGGAGCGTAACGGTAATTAAAGGTCACTCGAAGCTGACGCCCCGTGCGTTTAATGGCATCCAGAATCTCCTGACATTTCTCTTCATCCACAGTCATTGGCTTCTCCGAAATGACATCACAGCCAAGCTCCATCGCTTTAATGATATACGTATGGTGCGTGCGATCAACCGAAGTGACAATGACATAATCAGGATTTTCTCTACGAATCATTTCCTCGAACTGATCTGCTTTATACGTGGGAACAGTATGATATTCATATTTTTTGGCAAGTAAGCCATTCGTAAAATCCATTCTCGTTTGATTGATATCGCAAATCGCTACTAGTTCTGACGTTTCTTGAAAATCCTTCACTATAGCGCCATAGAAAAATTCAGCTCTTCCTCCGGTACCGACCAATGCATAACGTTTTTTTTTCATACAGATTGAGCCCCTCTCGAGTATGGATATTTCCTAATATTCTAATGTCTTATCTTAAGAATAATACAATATTTGTTGTGTTTCTAATCAAATCTTACTTAATGATTTTATTCCTTGCATATATTGCTATATAATTGAGCATAAAAGACCGAACGAAGAGGTGTCCACTTTGGTACTCTACGAAATTGAAAGACTGCGCAGAGAGCGCCCCTACTCGATGACGGTGAATCATTTCCATGATCACTATGAAATTTATTATTTACTCAGCGGGAAACGCTACTATTTTATACAGGACCGTTCCTATCTGATTCAAGAGGGCGACCTCGTCTTTATCGATAAAAACGAGCTTCATAAAACTCGAAATGCGGATGTCCAGCATCATGAGCGCATTCTACTTAGCTTTGATGATAGTTGGATACGCTCTATTGGTGAAGACGCCTCAACACATTTACTCGTTCCTTTCCAGCAAAAGCAGCATATCTTTTCCCTAACAGGTACGAATCGCACCCTTATTGAGAACCTTTTATTCAGCTTATTGCGCGAGCAGCAGCAAGCTCTTGGCGGCTGGCAGCTAAATAGCAGAGCCCTGCTCACGCAATTACTCATCTTCTGCTCGCGTCTCACAGATAAGATAAGCTCTGCTCAGGAACACCAGCAAGCACACAATCCCAAAATATTCGAAATCGTCGCTTATATCAACGAACAGTATAGAAACCGTTTGACGCTAGCTTCGATCTCCGAAAGCTTTTATATCAGTCCGAGCTACTTTTGCCGTTCTTTCAAAGAAACGACCGGCTTTTCGTTCATCGAATACTTGAACAATGTTCGAATCCGAGAGGCTCAGCGGCTGCTGCGTGAAACGAAGTTGAAAGTCATCCACATCGCTGAGCAATCCGGCTTCGATAGCGTGGCTCACTTCGGCCGCGTATTCAAACAAGTGACCTCACAAACGCCGCTGGAATGCCGCAAATTGATGCGCCATAGTCTGTAAAAGAGCTGAGGTACCTAAGCCCATTCTCACCGCTGCGGTAAGCTCGTTTTCCGAGCTTAAAAACCTACTCACCGGTTTCCGAGTCTCACGCCCAGCTATATACCTCTCTGCAGCCAACATGGTCTCCCCCACAACAAATAAGCGCGGAAAAAGCGCTTATTCAGGTGCGACCAAATTATTAAGCGCGTTTTTCGCGCTTTCAGTGAGAGCTCGCCGAGCTGACTGCGTCTGAGAAGCCGAAAATCGACTTCTCAGCTGACCATCCTCCGCGTCTACGCTGAATAAGCGCGGAAAATGCGCTTAATTGGTTGCGCCCGAACTATTAAGCGCGAAAAACGCGCTTTCAGTGAGAGCTCGCCGAGCCGACTGCGTCTGAGAAGCCGAAAATCGACTTCTCAGCTGACCATCCTGCGCGTCCGCGCTGAATAAGCGCGGAAAAAGCGCTTATTCGGGTGCGCCCAAACCCAAAACATGTCGAAAAAAACCTTCGAGCAGGTAACAACCCGCACGAAGGTTCTCTATTTTAAAAACCGAAATATTGCTTAGCATTATTATAGGAAATCCCTTGAACCAGCTGTTTCAGCAGCTGTTCGTCGTTCGGGAATTCTCCCGCTTCGACCCATTCGCCTAACATATTACAAAGAATTCTGCGGAAGTAGTCATGCCTTGTGTAGGACAAGAAGCTTCTGGAATCTGTCAACATCCCTACGAATCGGCCAAGCAGTCCAAAATTCGCTAGCGATTTCATCTGCGAAACCATACCATCTTTGGTATCATTGAACCACCAAGCGGATCCCAATTGAATTTTCCCAGGAATACCATCGCCTTGGAAGCTGCCCATGAGGGAAGCGAGAATTTCATTGTCACGTGCATTTAAGGAGTACAGAATCGTTCTAGGCAGTGAATCAGCAACAGCCAGAGAGGATAACAGACCTGTTAAGGCGCTAGCTACTGGGCTATCATTAACAGAGTCGAATCCGGTGTCCGGTCCAAGTTTCGCGAAAGCTCGTCCATTATTATTGCGGGAAGCATTAATATGGTACTGCATCGCCCAATCCAGCTTCTTGTACACGCCCCCTAAGAACAGCAAGGTGTACGCTTTATATTTCTTCTCGTCTTCCAAACTGACTGCATTACCAGCCAAAGCCGTTTTAAAAATCTGATCTACTTCTTCTTTGGTTGCTGCAGCGTAAGGGACATAATCCAAGGCATGGTCAGACACCTTACAACCAACTGAATCAAAAAACTGCGCTCTGCTCTCTAATCCTGCCAGCAGGTCATCGTAGGAGCTGATCGTGATGCCAGCGGATTGCTCCAATTGGCCGATCCATGGAAGGAATGTGGCGCGATTGATTTCAAGCGCTTTGTCAGGACGGTACGAAGGTAGGACTTGCGTATTAAAATCTTTGATCTCTTTAATTTTGATGTGATATTCTAGTGAATCCACTGGATCGTCCGTTGTGCAAATGACGGTTACTTTGGAATTCGTAATGAGATCTCTAGCGCGGGAACCGCCCTCTGCCAGCTTGGCGTTCACTTTTTCCCAGATGACAGGCGCGTTCTGCTCGTTAATAATCTCATGAACACCGAAATATGTTCGAAGCTCCATATGAGACCAATGGTACAACGGGTTGCCAATAGCCATAGGAACCGTTCCAGCCCATGCCAAGAAACGATCGTAATCGCTAGCTTCACCCGTAACTTTCGCTTCCTCCACACCGTTGGCACGCATCATTCTCCACTTATAATGGTCGCCGTACAACCAAGCTTCCGTTATGTTATTGAATTGTTTATTTTCATAAATTTCCTTAGGACTTAGATGGCAGTGATAATCAATAATCGGCAGATCTTTGGCAAATTCGTGGAATAGATGAACCGCGGTATCATTGGTAAGCATAAAATTCTCATCTAAAAATGTTTTCATAAAGCTAAATTCCACCCTTCTCAAGCTGAATGATCTGCCCTCTATTCTAGCGAAAGGTGACCTGAAAATCTTGTGATTTTTTGCTTTCATTTTGTAAAATATGCATATATTGACCTCAGCTCCGGCATAATTCAGCCTCCGACAAACAAAAAGCCCCATATACCAACAATTACGTTGGAACGGAGCTTACTATTTACGGAGCAGGCTGACCTACATTTGTTCCCTCTTGTATTTCCTCAGGCAGATCATCGGATGCACTCGGAACATGCCGCGGCTTATAGTTAATGACATCAGAGGAAGTAATACTAACGTAGACCCGGCCAGGTAAAGCCTGAGCCCTTATCAAGATAGGTTGATTGTAGTTGTTTTTAAAAGTGAAGTCAGGACCTCCCCAATTCACAGTAGCATCCCTACCTGGCGGAACATAGGGGACAGATCTGCTGTGCGAATATCTTTCAACGATTTTGAGACCAGCACGATCCACCGCGTTAAACAAAGTAGAAGAAATTTGGCAAATGCCTCCGCCGATCCCTTCAGAGAATTCTCCCCTTACAATGATCTTTGCCGGCATATACCCCTTTCCTCGCGTCCGAACGCCAACAACACGGTTGAAGGAGAACGTTTCATTGGGTTGAACGACATAATTATTAATCGCTTGGGCTGCAAGCTTGATGTTCGTATAACGATGTTTATTATTCGAATTAAAATAGGTCACGTAATAACCAATGGGATGCACACGAATACTCGCTAGCAGCTCACTGTCTACTTTGGGATAAACAGATATCTGAGGCACTTCAAATTTCATCGGACCCTCTTGATAGTAATGCTCATAAAATTGCTCAACAAAAGCTTGACGATTCAGCCTTACGCCTGCAATCTCCTTCACGATTCTTCCCTCATCATTAATGGTTGCATTAATCGGTTTGCGATACATATTCTTATCGATCATGTCCGTAAGCCGATCTAATCGTTCTTTATCAACGATCGGTATATCAAGAAGATTGACCGTGTACGATTCCCGCTGCACATTTGCTATGCTATGACCCATATTGTCATTCGTTATTCGAAATGGCACTTCACTTTGCTGCGCAAGAAGCAGCAAACCCAGTATCCAACTATAACTCATGAACGCCATCACCCCCTCCTCTAGTGTAAACAATTGAAATGATTCCATACTATGTAAGGATAAACGACTCCGTCGTCCTCCTGGGACGAGCGCGTTTGTCAAGGTAGATGCGAAGCAAAAGTATAAAACTTATACTTTCTTATCTACTAAAAAAGGACCAGCCAACATCCATGGATGTCAGACCGATCCCTTATGGCTAGATGAAAGATTAGTGAGGATAAACCGCTTGGAATTCTTCACCGCACGGTCCCCCATTAGGGTTGACCTCTAAATCAACGGTCGTTCCATTCTGCCGATGCAATGGTCGATAGTGATTGCTAATATGGGTTGCTGATTCGTTTACATAATGACAAATGAACGCTCGACGGAATCTGTCCTTTGTTTTATTTCGATAAGAGCCATGGATGAGATTCCCATTAAAAAAGAGAACGTCGCCTCGCTGCATGATGACAGGCATCGCTTTTTCATCTTTTGGCGGCTTCACGTAGTGAGTCGTAAATGATTCTTTGTCATCCGCGATATCCGGACATGCAATTTCGAATGTATTCGTTTTGGGCACAACGAGTAAGCCGCCATTCTCATCATCTGCTGCATCAATGGCCGTCCATGCCGCTATGCAATTACCAGGATCGACCTGCAAATAGAAATTATCCTGATGAAGTGCTTGGCCGCGTGAGCCCGGCGGCTTGTAATAAAACATACTTTGCGCGGCCAGCGCCTCTTCATCATACAAATCTGCTAATACATCCATAACTGGCTGGTGCAGCATATATTTCTTTGCCGTCTCATTAAAGCGGTGCGGATGCATGACTCGCGGATATCTTTTTAACGGATCAGATCCATCCGACTGTAAATCCGGTTCAAATAAGCCTGGTACTGTATGATGACTTATTTCCTCAAAAGTATCATCGATTTCGCTCAAATTTTGTTCAGAAAACAATCCTTTTACAATTAAATAACCTTCCGATTCGAATTGCAGTTTTTGTTCATTTGAAAGCTTAAGCATTGTCCGTGACATGTTAGTCCCCTCCATGAGTAAGTTAGGATTGTGTTCCCTTATGACATCATCATATCGAAAGCTCCACAAACATTGAAGTAAGGATGGTGCTAATTACTCATACAATCCTGCTATTTCCTGATATACTTGTAGTAAATTGCTGCAGATGACGAAAGGGGCCACAGGACCATGATATTCGATGACTTTACCTTTTTAGCCGGACATTTTATAGAGCAAGATACGTATGTAACCAAGCGGCCCCGAGGACGAAGCGATTGGCTTCTTACTTTCACGCTCGAAGGTGAAGGTTACTTTAACAATTCAGGGAATGAACGATTCTGCAGGCCGGGTGACCTCACCCTGCTGAAGCCAGGAACACCGCAGCACTACGGTACGAAAAAAGACCATACCTGGCAGTTTGTCTGGGTACATTTCCCTTCACTTTTCACAGAGACCAATTTACTGCCGGATGAAGAGCAGCTCATCCTTACCATCGAAAGTGAGTCGATACGCAAACGCATCTATCAAGCTTTCACTCGCATAATGGAGGATTCCAGAGAGCGCGGTGAATATTGGTTTGAACTGTGCAGCAGCTCTTTACGGGAAATCCTCCTTATCATGGCTCAGAAAACAAACACAAAAGTTGATGCACGAATCGAGGAGGTTCTCCACCTGTTGTCCCAACAGATGCGTCAACCTATTCGGATTGAGGATTTGGCTCAGACTGTCGGGCTCTCCCCTTCGAGACTGTCCCATCTTTTCAAAGCCAGCACAGGATATTCCATAATCGATATGCTTAATAGAATGCGCATACAACAAGCCGTGCTGATGCTAGAACATACCGGACGAAGCGCTTCGGAGGTTTGTTATGATGTGGGTTTTCAAAACTATAATCACTTCACCAATCAATTCCGCAAATGGTATGGCATGAACCCAAGTACATTCATGAAAGAACGACGGTAAAATTTATTTGACAGTTGACTCTTGGCAGGATAAACTGCTAGCAAGATTAAGAAAAAAGAGGAGGATTCCTATGTCTTTTGAAAGTAATCTTGATAAATATGCGGAGCTAACCGTCCGCGTCGCATTGAATATTCAATCCGGCCAAACGCTTTGGATTAACGCACCTATTCATCACCCCGAATTCGTTCGACTCATTGCTCGTAAAGCTTATCAAGCTGGAGCCAAACACGTACATATTGAATGGTCGGATGAAATCTGCACACAAATCAAATATACTTACGCGCCTGATGAAGCGTTTCATGAATATCCATCATGGAGAGCGCAAGCGCTAGATGAATTAGCCGATAATAACGGAGCCTATTTATGGATCGATGCCGATGATCCTGAATTGCTGAAGGATATCGACCCAGGTCGCATTTCTGCAAATTCCAAAGCCGCAGGCGCGAAATTAGTTAAATGGAGAGAAAGCATGTCCTCTTATCATATGACATGGTCGATCATCGCCGCGCCATCCACTGCTTGGGCGAAGAAAGTGTTTCCTGATTTGGAAGAGGAAGCCGCGATCAGCGCTCTATGGGATGCCATTTTCCAAGCAACACGCGTAGATCAAGAAAATCCAATCCAGACTTGGGTCGATCACAATGCGACGCTTCGGAGCAAAAGAGAACAGCTTAACGAGAAGCAATTTCGTAAGATATATTACCGCGCCCCAGGCACAGAACTAACGGTTGAGCTGCCCGCTAATCATATATGGCGAGGCGGTTCCGCCACCAACGGAACGGGAGGCTTCGATTTCAACCCGAATATCCCGACGGAAGAAGTCTTTATTTCTCCTCATCGAATGGGTACTCAGGGAACAGTGCGCAGCACGAAACCACTGCGCTATCAAGGTAACTTGATCAACAATTTCGCAATCACCTTCGATAACGGACGTGTTGTTGACTACACGGCTGAACAAGGCTTCGAGTCGCTTCAGGCGATGATCGAAATGGATGAAGGAGCACATTACCTTGGTGAAATCGCACTCGTGCCGCACATATCACCAATTTCGAACTCCAATTTGATCTTCTTTAATACTCTGTATGATGAGAATGCCTCTAATCACTTGGCCCTTGGCAGAGCCTTCCCTACATGCATCGAGGGCGGAACTTCGATGTCCAAGGAAGAGCAAGAGAAAGCTGGCCTTAACAACAGTCTGATTCACGTTGACTTTATGATCGGCTCTGCCGAAATGGATATTGACGGCGAACATGCAGACGGCACGATTGAACCCATTTTCCGCAAGGGGAATTGGGCATTCTAGGAATTAAAAAGGGTAGTACCGAGAGCCATGATAACCATGTCTCTAGGTGCTACCCTTTTATTAGTTATTCTATCAGCAGGCGAAGATTGTTGTCCCCTATCAAGATGGATTCCATTTTTTCTTCCTTAGCGAATCTTACACTGGAGAGCAGTACATTCTCTTGCAGAACATGATTAAAACGTTCCAACGCTTCTTTCAACGTCGAATTGACATCAAGAACAAGATCGACTCGTTTATCAATAGGCAACTCCAGCTTTTTACGATAATCCTGGATTGCACGTATGATTTCCCGTACAAGACCTTCCTGCTCCAGTTCTTCCGTTATTGATGTGTTTAAGGCTACCGTGATCTGGTTACTTGAAGCCGAAGCAAACCCTTCTTTGGCTTGTTTTTCCACAAGCATCTCATCAAGTGTGATATGGAGTTCCTCTCCGTCGATCGTTACTTCAAGAAAACCGTTATCGACCGCTTGCTTGGTTTCAGAAGTAGACAATTGCTTTAAGTGGTTTTGCAGGGGGCCAACGAATTTGCCATACTTTTTCCCAGCCACCTTAAGATTCAGCTTCATTTTGAAGTCAACAAAACCGCTATCACTTTGTTCTACGCGGATTTCTTTTATGTTTATTTCATCTTTAATGATTTCCTCAAAACGACTTAGGTCGAAATTGTTATCGAGCGAAACGATCAACTCAGAGAGAGGCTGGCGTGTCTTGATACCTGTATCATTCCGAATATTTCGAGCCAACTCAACGATCTGCCGTGCGGTTTCCATGTCATTCTCGAGCGTTATGTCGATGGCTGAGTGGATTACTCTTGGATAATCAGCCAGATGAACGCTGCCTTCTCCTCCGAGGTTACCGTAAATGTCCTCGGCAATGAGCGGCGCATATGGTGCTATCATCCGCGAGAGTGTCAGCAGCACTTCACGTAGTGTTTGATACGCTGACACTTTATCAACAGTCATTTCACTGCCCCAGAAACGGTCGCGAGAGCGGCGGATGTACCAGTTACTCAGCTCGTCGACAAACATTTCGATTTGCTTCGCCGGGTTTAGGAAGTCGTTAATTTCCAAGCCCTTACCTACATTTTGTAGTGTGCTGTTTAGTCGTGATAATATCCAGCGATCTAATTCGTTCACGTGCTTTTGAACTGGATGATCTTCGTGTTTATACTGGTCAATCGTTGCATATAACGCATAAAAAGCGTGTGTGTTATTGATCGTATCGACCACTTTGGATTTCGCTTCGGCAACAATTTGCTTAGAGAAACGTTTGCTGTTCCAAGGTGCGCTGTCTGACAGCAGGGCCCATCGAAACGCATCCGTACCAAATTCATCTATGATTTCCCATGGATCGATGCCGTTTCCTTTGCTTTTAGACATTTTTTGTCCGTTCTCATCCAATACATGTCCGGTAGAAAGAACGGCTTTGTAAGGCGATTTGCCGTTATACAACGTTGAAACAGCAAGTAGACTGAAGAACCAGCCCCTTGTTTGGTCAATCCCTTCGCAGATCATATCCGCGGGATACTGCTCACCAAACAACGTCTCATCCCCGAATGGATGATGATACTGCGCAAAAGGCATAGAACCGCTATCGAACCAGACGTCGATTACCTCAGGGGTTCTTTCCATGGTGCCTCCACAAGAGCAGCGTAGTTTCACTTCATCAATGTAGGGCTTATGCAACTCCAAGCTTTCGTTAATTGGCGTTACTGATTTTTCCCGCAAATCTTTGTGACTTCCCGGTGCATATTCCACTCCGCAATCCCCACATAACCAAACGTTAAGCGGGGTACCCCAATAACGATTACGGCTGATGTTCCAATCGACAAGCTCTTCAAGGAACTTGCCGAAGCGCCCTTCGCGGATGTGAGAAGGATACCAGTCAATTTTACTGTTGTTTTCGATCAATTGCTCTTTAATTGCGGTCGTTTTGATAAACCAGCTCTCCATCGCATAATAGAGCAGCGGGGATTTACAACGCCAGCAGAACGGGTAACTATGCTCATAGCGCTCTTTGGAAAATAGCAGGCTGCGTTCTGACAAGTGTTTCACGATATCGACGTCACAATCCTTGACGAAGCGTCCTGCGAAGTCAGTGATCTGATCATTGTAACGTCCAGCCAAGTTCACTACATTCACAAAATCTAGCTCGTGTCGGCGGGCTGTTCGGTAATCATCTTCACCATGCGCAGGAGCTATATGGACGATACCCGTACCACTCGTATCCATAACATAGTCAGCGTCTACGACGATATGTCCTTTGGTTGGGCTAATATAGCCGAAAGGAGGCTCGTAGGCGTTGCCGACGAATTCCAATCCTTTATGCACAGATAAAACTTCGTAGTCTTGTTTGAATACTTTTTCCGCGAGATTTTTCGCAACGATATAAACTTCGCCTTTTTGTTTCACTTTGACATAATCTATGTCTTTATTTACTGCCAATGCTACGTTTGCAGGCAGAGTCCATGGGGTCGTCGTCCAAGCCAGAAAGATTTCGCTCGCGTTTTTACTCTTGAATTTCACAGTGGCACTTAAATCTTTTACGTCTTCATAGCCTTGCGCCACTTCGTGAGAACTGAGCGTTGTTTGGCAATCAGGACAATAAGGGCTTACACGGTGCCCCTTGTATAAGAGTCCTTTGTTATGGATTTCGGATAAAATATGCCAAACGCTCTCGATATAGCCATTATCCAACGTAACATAGGGGTTATCCATATCCGTCCAGTAAGCGATTGCTTCAGTCAGTTCACGCCACTGCTTTTCATATTCAAATACACTGCTTTTGCATTTCTCAACAAATTCGGCTACACCGTATTTTTCAATCTCTTGTTTTCCCGAGATACCAAGCTGCTTCTGCACGCCAAGCTCGACGGGCAATCCATGCGTATCCCAACCAGCTTTGCGGATGACTTGGTACCCAGACATGGTTTTATAACGGCAGATGAAATCTTTCACAACACGACCAAGCACGTGTCCGATATGGGGTGATCCGTTTGCCGTCGGCGGTCCTTCGTAAAAGACGAAGTTCGCTTTGCCTTTGCGGTTTTCGATCGACTTGCGGAATGTATCATTCAATCTCCATTGCTCAAGAACACGCAGTTCGCGGATTCTCGCTTTTTCTTTCACATCAATTTTTCTCATGTGTAATTCACACTCCTCTAATAAAATGATTGGGGCTTATCGTGAAAAATTGTGGTAAAAAAACAAAAAAATCCCGTCCCGTAAGGGACGAGATTACATCTCGCGATACCACCCTAGTTCCATAACGATCATAAGGATATGATCATTATAGCTCTCGTTCTACGTACTATCATACGCGGCCCTTGTAACGGCGGGATCCCGGGTCAGCTTACTAAAATTCCTTCAGCTTTCCTTCTCAGAGGGGATTTTCGGCTAAGTCTTGAATGTTGGCTTTCAGCTCTAGGCCAACTCTCTGGAAATCAAGGGGATTAGCGTACTCGTTCTCGTCAATGAATTTACATTAATTAAAAACAATCAGTTAATTCATTTTTACATCAACTTCATTGAATGTCAAGTTCACTTTCATTTTGCAACATCCATTATAACCAGTTTCAGATCCTTCACCGAGCGTAGTACCATTGTCATATACTGGAGTATGATGATCACGAAATGATGCGTCCCAACAGGCGGCAGCAATTGCCACAAGAACCAAATTAAAATCTCCAATTATGAGCTAGGTTATGATAACCTAATTACAAACGAGCTTTATTCGAAGCGTTCACTCAAATGAAAGCGATTTAAGGATGCCTCTTAAAGATTAGCAACGAGTTTCTTGTAACAAAGTCCAGACCAGAGGAGCTGATCGTATGAGTACCAAACCGACTATTGCTGCGATTACCGTGCCATTTGATCTTGGAGCAGGTCGACGCGGAGCAAGTAAAGGACCTAAAGCCATTTTACAAGCAGGTTTAATTCGAGGTCTACAGCAAATGGATATCACAATCGATCATATTGCTGATATCCGTCTGCCGGACGATAAAGCGACTCCCTTGGCAGCTGAAGTTGATCAAACCAACCTCAAGTATTTGGCTGAGGTTACCCTAGTAAATACACTTCTGGCTAAGCAAGTCTCTCAGGTCGTGGAACAAGGACGCTTTCCTCTCGTCATTGGCGGCGATCATAGCATAGCTATCGGGACATTAGCTGGATTATCCGGCCATTATCAAAACTTGGGTGTCATTTGGATCGATGCTCATTCCGACCTAAATTCAGCCGATACAAGTCCATCCGGTAATATTCATGGGATGTCATTGGCCGTCAGTCTAGGGATGGGGCATCCCTTATTGACCAGCATTATGGGCAATCATGATAAAGTGAAAGCGGAGAATATCGTCCTGATTGCAGCAAGATCTCTCGACGAGGGCGAGAAGAAACTCATTCGCTCTTTGGGAATCAAATGCTATACCATGTATGATATAGATCGCAAAGGAATGGCTTACATTATGCAAGAAGCCATTGACTATATAAGCAGTAAAACAGACGGAGTGCATCTTAGTTTTGACGTCGATTCTCTGGATCCGATTGAAGCACCTGGAACAGGCACAATTGTAAAAGGTGGACTTCATTACCGCGAAGCTCATCTGGCCGTAGAAATGCTGCATGAAGCAGGCATTGTAACCTCAGCCGAATTCGTTGAGGTGAATCCTCTTCTCGACGACAATAACAAAACATCCCAATTAGCTGTTGGCTTAATTAGCTCCTTGTTGGGCAAGCAGATTCTGTAGATTGAAGCAATTTAGCTAGGTCACCACACGTCGAATGAACAACAAACCCGTTACTCTCCGCTAACTGCGAGGATAACGGGTTATTTGCTTGTTACAGCTAGTAAATAAATGTAAAATATAGACATAATCTTGGGTGGGGTGGCATCACTCACTGCCAAATACATAGACCAAGTGCGGAGCCTATAATGAAAACCTTAAATCACTGGTACCTCCATCTCTTTCTGATCTTGCTCTCGCTTTCCACAATTGGGGTCTACTTTTTGTTCAAAAACCAAACCTATTTTGAATTTCTACTTTGGAACTTATTCCTCGCTTGGATTCCGTACATACTTGCTGTGATAGCCCATTTTATACACACTCGTAAATCTATGATCTTGCAAAAGTTCATTTTAATCGTGATCGGATTAGCTTGGTTATTATTCCTGCCTAACTCTCCGTATGTCATTACGGATTTCATTCATTTAACGATTTTGAAAGACTCATATGTACAAAAAGGTGCGCTCTCCTTTACATATTGGTATGATTTTTTCATCATCTTCTTATTTGCATGGAACGGTCTTTTGCTAGGATGCAGCTCCATGTACATGATTCAAAAGATATGGAAAGAGCGTTTTAATCACTTTGTTTCATGGCTGATCATCGTATTGACCGCGTTACTAAGTGGGTACGGCATACTTTTGGGAAGAGAATATCGCTTGAACAGCTGGGACGCTTTACTCAATAACGGAATACTGGAAATCCTGCGAGAAACTCTGCATCATGAGGCCTTCGTTTTCTGCCTATTAGTCGGATTTGTTATTATGACGGTTTATATAACCTTTTATGTACTCGTAAATGGCATAGGCAGCTCAAGAAATTCAAGTGCATACACAAACGAAAAAACAAGGAGATGATTGTTATAACAACCATTAAAGGTGTCACGCCCATTTTTAGAATGTTCGACGAGAGGAAGGCAAAGGAATTCTACATCGATTACTTGGGTTTTTCGTTAGGGTGGGAGCATCGATTTGAGAGTGATATGCCGCTTTACATGGAGGTCAGTTTAGGCGAATGTAAATTGCACTTATCTGAGCATTATGGGGACTGCAGCCCGGGTGCAGCGGTTCGAATAGAAATCGTGGATATAGAAGCTTTTCATTCTAATTTGAAAAATAAAAAATATACCTATTCTCGCCCCGGCCTAGAAATGAGCCCATGGCATACCAGAGAAGTTTGCGTCACGGATCCGTTCGGGAATAAGCTTACCTTTTATGAATCGTTGAACGACCATGTGGATCAAAACGTCGCAGGCAGCAGTCCAGGAAGATGATGTAAAAAAACGCCCCCAACTCATCTACCGATGGGTCGGGGGCGTTCTTTTTATGAGCAGGCTTTAGCCGACTATCGTAGGCTGCAAAGCTTCCTTCGCCCAGCCCTAGTCAGCAGGCTGCAGCAATCTCTCACCAGCGATGCCCGGCGTGGTCATCTGAATCGGATTGAGGATTTCTTCAATCTCCTCAGGTGTAAGCAGCCCACGCTCTAGGATGAGCTCTTTGAGCGTCATACCAGTGCGCACAGCTTCCTTCACTAATTGCGCGGCGACTTCGTAGCCGAGATGCGGGTTCAAAGCTGTGACGATACCAAAGCTTTGCTCGACATAAGTAGCGCAGCGCTCGCGGTCAGCTTCCAAGCCCTCAATCGCAAAACGCTCGAACACGTCTGCCGCGTTCCTCAGTATTTTCAGCGATTGTAGAAGGTTGAACGCAAGTACAGGTCCCATTACGTTAAGTTCGAATTGACCGGCTTCGCAGGCCAAGCAGATGGTATGATCGTTGCCAATGACTTGGAACGCCACTTGATTCACAACCTCTGGCATAACAGGGTTGACTTTACCTGGCATAATGGAAGATCCCGGTTGTCTCGGCGGCAGTTTCAGCTCCCCTAAACCTACACGAGGACCTGAAGCCATTAATCGGATATCATTGCATATTTTCGAAAGGTTCACGGCACATACTTTCAAGGAAGCGGAAAGCTCTGTGTATGCATCCATGTTTTGGGTACCGTCGACCAAATGCTCGGCTAGTTCAATGGGGATTCCCACCTGCCCTTTTAGATGAAACATAACGCGTTCCACATACTCAGGCTTTGCATTAAGCCCTGTTCCTACAGCAGTAGCCCCCATATTAACGGTCAAGAGCCCCTTAGAAGCATGACGAATACGGTTGATGTCACGTTGGAGGACACGTGCATAAGCGCCGAATTCTTGGCCCATACGAATAGGAACTGCATCCTGGAGATGCGTTCGCCCCATTTTAATGACATCATCAAATTCCGTTTCCTTACGGGCAAAAGCACTCTGGAGTGAAATCATAGTCTCTATCAATTGCTCAGATAAACGGTATGCGGCAATTTTGATGGCGGTAGGGATAACGTCGTTTGTGGATTGCGACATGTTGACATGATTGTTCGGATTACAATGGAAATAATTGCCCTTTTCCTCACCAAGCAGCTCCAAAGTCCGGTTAGCAAGCACTTCGTTCATATTCATATTGATGGAGGTTCCCGCTCCGCCTTGAATAGAATCAACAATAAATTCCTCAAGTAACTGACCTTGTCTAACTTCTTCAGCTGCTTTAACTAATTGTTCACCGATTTTTTTAGGCAGCATATGTGTTTCCATATTCGCAATTGCAGCTGCCCTTTTTACTTCTGCCAAAGCTGTAATGAGCTCTGCATGAATTTTAACACCCGTAATTGGGAAATTCTCTAATGCACGCATCGTTTGAATGCCGTAATAAGCTTGGGCTGGAACTTGTTTTTCACCAATAAAGTCTTTTTCAATGCGATGAGTCATCGTAGACACCATTCCTTTTTTCTACAAAGTATATTGCTCGACGTTGCGAAGTAGGTGTTCCGAAAATCCTTCAAACTCTCTGCCGCTAGACCAATTGAACGCAAAGCATGTCATTCATAAGCGCTCATCTGAAGAATTCGCGACCGCTTTCAAGAATCCTGCAATATCTGACACGTTCTGTAATAAATTTTTGACCACTGATCAATTAACCCACTTCTAATAATATTTCCTATTTTGACAATTCAAGTCTTCTCATAATTGCAACATTACATAAGGATTTGCACATAATGATTGAACTTGGCCAATTTCGTGAAGACTTGTATCACTTTCTAAAGCAATGTATTAATATATGCTACGAGAAGCACAAACGCATAGGGGATTTACCTCATAGGATTTATATTGCCACTTTCATGGGTAGACGAATACAATGGATTAAACAAGCTCGCTATGTGAGAAATTAGAAAGATACAGTGAATACCGGCGAGTTTGGCTTACAGGCTGCACGTCAGGGAGGAATTGTTATGGATACGACAAGTTCGATGATTATTAAAAAAACGGAAAAATACGGGGCACGCAATTACCATCCGCTGCCTATCGTGATATCGAAAGCAGAAGGCGTATGGGTCGAGGATCCGGAAGGCAACCGCTACATGGATATGCTTAGCGCTTACTCCGCCTTAAATCAAGGACATCGTCATCCTCACATTCTGAGAGCGCTTCATGAGCAAGCCGAGAAGGTTACACTGACATCTAGAGCTTTCCATAGCGAAACGTTAGGTTCGTTTTATGAAAAATTAGCGAATTACACTGGTAAGCCGATGATTTTACCGATGAATACCGGTGCCGAAGCGGTCGAAACCGCAGTAAAGGCTGTTCGTCGTTGGGGCTACGAAGTGAAAGGAATCCCCGCCGATCAAGCTGAAATCATTGTCTGTGAAGGGAATTTCCACGGACGAACAGTGACGATCACTTCCTTCTCCTCGTCGCCAGAATATCAACGCGGCTTTGGGCCTTTTACGCCGGGGTTCCGCATTATTCCCTACGGAGATGCGGTGGCGCTGCGTGAGGCCATCGGCCCGAACACGGCGGGTTTTCTGTTCGAGCCGATTCAAGGCGAGGCTGGTATTGTGATTCCGCAGGCCGGTTACCTGCGAGAATGTTATGAGCTGTGTCAGGCGAATAAGGTGTTGTTCGTCGCGGACGAAATCCAGACGGGATTCGGCCGCACGGGTCGCCGCTTTGCCTGCGACTGGGAAGGCGTAACGCCGAACCTGTACATCATGGGCAAAGCCCTCGGCGGCGGCGTGTTCCCGATCTCGGCGGTTGCCGGTGATCGAGAGGTTCTGGATGTTTTCGAGCCGGGCTCCCACGGCTCGACGTTCGGGGGTAATCCGCTCGGCTGCGCCGTCGCAATCGCGGCGCTGGAGGTCACCCTGAACGAGCGGCTCGCAGAGCGCTCGGATGAGCTTGGCGCTTATTTCCTGAAACGCCTTCAGGAAATTCAATCTCCGCAGATTACGGAGATTCGCGGCCGTGGGCTGTTCATCGGCATTGACCTTAAGGTTTCAGCGCGTCCGTTCTGTGAAGAGCTGAAAGCCAAGGGTCTACTGTGCAAGGAGACACACGAGCATATTATCCGCTTGGCTCCGCCTCTTACGATTACGAAGGAAGAGCTCGATTGGGCTTGGCAGCAAGTAAATGACGTGCTGAATGAAGCCTAATTCATCAAGCATAATAAGCCCTCTAGCTTTTGTTGAAGCTAGAGGGCTTTGCTTTAATTTGCTTTAAGAATGTTTTTCATCGTTAACGAGCCACATTCGCACGCCTCTGCCACTTTAACGATGAAAAACATCGTTAAAGCTCACATTTCTTGGTGCCTCGGACTATACCATCTACTTTAAGAATGTTTTTCATCGTTAACGAGTCAACTTTGCATTCCTCTGCCACTTTAGCGATGAAAAACATCGTTACAGCTCACATTTCTTGGTGCCTCGGACTATTCCATCTACTTTAAGAATGTTTTTCATCGTTATGGAGCCACTTTTGCACGCCTCTGCCACTTTAGCGATGATAAACATCGTTACAGCTCACATTTCTTGGTGCTTCGGACTATTGCATCTACTTTAAGAAAGTTTTTCATCACTATAGAGCTACATTCGCACGCCTCTGCCACTTTAACGATGAAAAACATCGTTACAGCTCACATTTCTTGGTGCCTCGGACTATTCCATCTACTTTAAGAATGTTTTTCATCACTATAGAGCCACATTCGCACGCCTCTGCCACTTTAACGATGAAAAACATCCTTACAAAACTCCGACTATTCTAATTTATCTATTCTTTCACAAAAACAAGTGTCCCAAATCGATCCGGCATATGGAAATCGACTTTACCTGTTGGTGACCAAGCCCAATAATGCCGATTACCTTCTAGGTCATCATCAATTCTATATAAATTCCAACGCCACTCAGCACCATGCTGAGGTATCCCGTTTTCCCCACGCTCCTGAAGATGCTCCTGCTCCTGCTCCTGCCCCAATTCCCAATCCAAATCTGCAAAAGGGATCCGCAGATCGTAAGTCCTCCACCCATCGGCCCCATCCAAAACTTGCGTATGCATTCCCTTCGCATCCCATGAAACATCTATCTCTTTATCCCCACCGTTAAAATGGATCAATGCATCGAATACGACGTTGCGCGGACTCACTTCGAACTCGTAATACACCACTCCGGTACCGCTTTTATCAATAAACACCTCAACCACATCTTCCAAATAAATAGGATCATCTCGCCGCTCCATCGTTGCCACGACGTGATCATCCTCACATTCGAATCGTATGTGCAGAGCATCAGCTGTCCAACACGCTCGAAAACGAGTCTTGAGCCGCGGCTTCTCTCCCGTTACAACTTCCCTTAAATAAGGGGCCTCAACCTCAATATCTGCCCACTTCCATATTCCATTCTCTGCTTCTACATAGCGACATTCATATCTCATCCGTTCTGTCATCCTCGCTCCCTACTTACTCTTGTACACAATATTAATATCATATTCGTTATCTAGAAAGCTAGAAATTTGATCCCTAGCTTCCGACTTCACGTCCTTTAACCAGGAAGCGTCAAACTTCTCGATGACTTCCATTCTTAAATTCTCGTATTTCGTCTTTGCTTTTTCAATCCTTGTCACACGATTTTGTGTAAATAGGAACAATGAGATACAAGCCAGAAGCGAACCCGATAGTAGCTTGTTTGAAATAAGCAAATCGAGGATGGCTAATGCATTGCCGCCTGAAACTACTATTACCTTTCGATAGAAAGAGATAATGAAATAGAGAATCAAACCACCTGTGAGAATGGCGAATAAAGGTTGCGTATCTTTGAGCTTGTCCCATTCCTGTTTCCTATCCCGAAGTTTGTAAAGTATCTTGATCGCATCGTCACTTAGATTAAGTTCAGGCCATTGCATTACGCACTCCCCCTCTCTACCATCTTATGCTTGGACACTGCTATTCTTTCCAAAAAAAAAGACCAAGAGCATCTCTCTTCACGCTAGGCGAAGATGCTATTGGACTTTTGAATTTTACTAGAATCGTTTTTTCCCAACTAAAAACTTTTTATTTCCTTTTTTAGCTGTTACAGGCACATGCTTATAGCTGCGCACCATTGGATTTTTGCATAATGGACAAGTCGGTAAAGCTTCCGTAACGAATTCTTTGCGAACCCATGCTTTACAATCTGTCTCTTTACATTTCCAAATTTCAATCTGTTCGACTTCTGGCTTTTGATCTTCGGTCACGGTACTCGTTGGTGTAGACATTCAGTTATGTGCTCCCTGCTTCGTAGATTAGACTACTTATTATTATACAGATCAGATCGAATATCAAGTCTTTCCCGTGTTCAAAATTATTTACCAGTGGTAGAATGGATAAGGCGGTTGCAATTTAGACACAGATTACAAAGGCAGGAATATAAATGACAAACTTACTACGTGAATGGAAGTCACAATTTCATGGCTACAGCCGAAATATTATGCTCTTCTTTTGGTTTAATTTTGTATGGAACTTAGGTTTAGGTATGTTTGGTCTCGTCTATAACCTTTATGTCAGAAGTCTCGGCTATGACCAAACGACTGTTGGCAGCATGGTTGGTATGGCTTCACTGGCAGCGGCCATTATTCTCATTCCCGCGGGCCTAATGAATGATCGTTTCGGACCTAAGCGAGTCATTACTTTTGGTCTCATTTTTACCATCGTAACTTTGACTGCTCGCTCCTTAATTGAAGCCAACGAGGGTATGCTGATCTCGTCATTCTTCGGTGGTATGGCCCTTGCTGTTGTTTCCGCAACCATTCTACCGTTTATGGCCAACAACTCTACTCCAAAGCAGCGCGTCCACCTATTCAGCTTTAACATGGCTCTTGTTATGCTAGCGAATGTAGTTGGTATTGCACTGGGGGGCGTTCTTTGTGACCTTTTTCAATTCATTATAGGTTTAGACGAAATTCGAAGCTTAAGATTTACATTATTAATTGGAGTCGGTATCGCAGCACTTGGTTTTATACCTATGGCTTTTTTTGAGAAAAGTGAGCAAGAAATACAGCCGCGCAGCGAATCACTAAAGTGGAAACAAGTGTGGAGCGTACATAAACCATCCATACAGGTTATTGGTATTTTTTGTTTATTAGGCTTGTTGTCGTCCATGGGTGGGGGCATGATTGTCCCCTATTTAAATGTGTATTTTGAGGATCGCTTTGACGCTTCCAAATCCGCAATTGGCATCGTAGTAGCTTTAGGTCAAGCCGCAACGGCGATTGCTTTTCTCATTGGACCCATGATTGTAAAGAGATTCGGAGAAGTTAAATCTGTCGTATACCTGCAGTTATGTTCAATTCCATTTCTCCTCCTAACCGCTTTTTCTGCTAACTTTTACTTATCTTCGGGTGGATACTTGTTCCGACAAGCCTTAATGAACGCCGCTAATCCTTTTTATAATTCGATCAAAATGAGTTACGTCAACCGATCACTCCGGGGATTAGCATCCAGCTCAGGGGAAGCCGTTTTTCATTTAGGTTGGTTCCTTGCTTCTCCAGTAAGTACAGGCCTTGTTTTCCGCTATGGCTCTTACTACGGCTACGCGTATGCTTTCTGCATCACAGCTGTAGTCTATACAGTAATCTCCTATTTATTCTACTTCTTTTTCGGGAAAAATCGGTTTAAACCCGTTGATGAATCTGCATGAGATAAACCTCTATCGAGGTCTTTCGAAGATGAGCGACCGCGCTTAGAGGAAGGTTTATTCGCCAATAAGAATTTCGTTCTCCGATTAAAATCGGAAACTTATAAATTCTTATGTGGAAAAAATCGGTTCTTTCTATCGTTGACTTGGACGATGGAAAGGAAATACAATACATGAGAGCGCATTCATTTCAAGATCCTAGTGCTCCTTATCGATGATCGATTGTGAGGGGATTTGCTTATGCGGAATAAAATCTTCTTTAATGGACAAAGTATCGTCTTAACGTGGATGATCTCCTATATCGTCATTCTGCTTTTACCCGTATCAATCGGCTTATTATTGTATGTGGAATCTAGTAAAACACTGAAGGAAGAAATTCAGCAAGCCAATGATTCGCTTTTAAAACAAGTTCGGGAAATTATGGACAATCAGTTTAAAACCATGGAACAGCTGAACTTCGAGATTACGTGGAATGTAAGCGTCCAAGAGCTGCTCTATTCGAATAAGTATGAAGCATTTCCCAAAGAATATAGATATGATGCTTATCAAATCGCACGTATTCTATCCATGTACAAAACCTCCTACCCGCTGATCGATTCTTTCTATATTTATTTGAATAAAGATCAATCTGCTATTCTTCCTACCACTGTTAGAACAAATAGCTTTGCCTATGAAACTTTACATATGAGCGATGCTTTCCCGTTCTCTTCTTGGCAAGCTATCATGACCCGAAGCGATTTCAAAGGCTTTATTCCCATGTACCGGATTGGCGACGATAACAAACTGCGAAAAACGGTAGCTTACATCAGCACATACCCCGAAGAACATAATAAACCACTAGCTACCAATGTCATTATGGTCGATCAATCTCGTATTATTGGCGCCATTCAAAATATGGAAATTTTCAACAAAGGTCACGTACTCATCCTAAATAATGAAAATCAAATTCTAGCTTCCAACTCAACAGATTCGCTTCCTGTCGATTTTCCTTTTGGTCAATTAGAAAGCTCGTCAAACTTCTATTACACTGACTCTAGTGGCGAGAAATATGAAGTTTTCAACATTCAGTCACCACGTTCCAAACTAAAATATGTGTCTATGATGCCCAGCACCATATATTGGAAAAAAGCCGCTCACATCCGTAACCTGACTTATACGAGCATGGCGATCAGTTTGCTTGGTGGGGGTATTCTAACCTACGTATTTCTTAGAAGAAATTACAACCCAGTACGTCGCTTGGTTCATGCATTTTCCAAAAAACAATCCTTACAATCTCATAAACGATACAATGAATTTCATTTCATACAAGAAGCCGTGGACAGTACGTTGATCGAAATTGCCAATTTCAAGAGTAAAATGGAGCAGCAGCGGCACATTGTCCGCTCCCACTTTATCGAAAAGCTGCTGAAAGGAAAACTGGACAGCCAGCTTCCTATCGATGAGGCCTTAACGACTTTTGAAATGAAGCTAGACCGGCAGGATTTTGCCGTCATGCTATTTGTTGTCGATAAGAGCGAACCCTTCCTTGAACGAATTAACCATACGCCTGAAGGGGATAAATGGAAGCTTCTTCAATTTATTATTATGAATGTCGTGGAGGAGCTGATATCGGAGAGGCACCGCGGTTATGCAGCCGAGATTGATGATACCCTCGCCTGTTTAGTCAATTTAACTATGGAAGATGGAAATAGCTCCAAGCTGGAGTTACTTAGAATCGCAGAAAAAGCGCAAACTTTCCTTTCTTCCACCTACGACATTAACTTAACAATTTCAATAAGCAGTATCCATGAACGCATCGCTAATGTACCTCAAGCTTTCTTAGAAGCTCTAGATTCCATGGCCTTTAAGCTTGTTATGGGTGGGCCAGAGATTCTATCGTATGACGATTTACAAACAAGTACCACTTGCGAGTCTAATACCGGCTATTATTATCCGGCGCACATTGAGCAGCAATTCATGTATGCCGTGAAGCTGGGGGAGCTTGAAGAAGCGCAGATGATTCTTAATGAGATTATGAATAAAAACTTTGATCATCCTGGGATTTCGGTCTCCTTAACGAAGTGCCTCATGCTCAATCTGGTAACCACCATGATGAAAAGCATTAGCGAAACCGGAGATATCCAGGAAAGCTTCTTTATACGCAACCCAAAGCTTCTCGACCGCCTTCTATGCAGTAAAACCGTTCATGACATGCAGCTCCAGCTCAGTGATATGCTCGAGCAAGTGTGTGCCTACACATCCGCCAAACGGCAGCATACGATTTCACTTACACGACAGAAAGCGCTGGAGCAATTGGTAAATGAGGTGACGGACTACATCGAACATAACTACACAGATGCTAATCTGAATGTCACGATGATTGGCAGCCACTTTAACCGCAAAGCCACCTACCTCTCGAAGCTATTCAAGGATTATGTGGGAGAGGGGCTTCTCGATCGTATTAATAAGGTCAGAATCGAGAAATCCAAGCAGCTGCTGGGACGGCAAGAACAGTCGGTCGGCGATGCGGCTTACGGGGTGGGCTTCAACGATATTAATGCTTTTATTCGGGTTTTCAAAAAAGTGGAGGGTATCACACCGGGGAAATACAAAGAGCTGATTGAAAAATAAATGTGGTATGCAATAACGCATCACTTTTAATTGGGGTAGCCGCGGGGCTGCCCCATTTAGCGTAATAGGTAAGTGAAAATAGGGTTACTTCGAGAGGAGTATGTTGTATTTTTGCAGCATTCTGCCGTGCAACAAGCGAATATTGGCTAAATTGATGAAGCGATTGGATATTTTGTAGAGTCTAGGCACAGATTTCGAGAACCAATTGGATATTTTGCAGATAGTTTTAATGAAAGCGCTATCATATAGTTAGATTAGACATACGGCTCCTCAGCTCATACAAGCTTAAACAGTTCTTCTGAGAAACTCCGTATCGCTTCGATAGCAGTTTTCTAAACTCGGCAATGCATACACTGCCAGATTTTTTGGCGAAAAACACAGTAGCGCTTACGATGCCAGTTTTTCTGGCGAAAAACTCTTAGGAGGTCAACCTATGAAAAAGAACAGTAAAAAAATGTTCACCATGCTGGTTGCAACATCATTGATGGGGACCTTAGTCGTTGCATGCTCATCCAACACCCCGACTACTGTCAACAGCGCTAGTCCCAAAGCAACTACCGGTGGAACGACCGCTCCTAGTACCGCTGCTGTCACCTATCCGCTAAAAGTGGACAAAACACTAACCTACTGGGGCGAGCTTACAGGTAACCTTACGGGAGTAAAAGCAGCCCACGCAGATGTACCTTTTTTCCAAGATTGGCAGAAGAAAACGGGCGTACCATTGAAATTCTCAGCTCCGCCTACGAACCAAGCCGCTCAAGCTCTGAACGTTATGTTAGCATCAGGTGATCTACCCGATATGATTGAGTTTGATTGGCAAGGAGCATTCCCCGGCGGACCTGAAAAAGCGATCAAAGATGGGTACATCCTTAAACTTAATGATACGATCGATAAATTTGCACCAAATTTGAAGAAGTTCCTCAAAGAGCATCCGGAAGTTGATAAACAAGTAAAAACCGATAATGGCAGCTATTATGTCTTCCCTTTCATCCGCGGCGATGATTACCTGCGTGTATTCCAGGGTCCCATCGTACGGAAGGATTGGCTGGATGATCTGGGTCTACCTGTTCCTCAAACCATCGATGAGTGGTACACAACACTCAAAGCCTTTAAGGAGAAAAAAGGCGCAACGGCGGCCTTCTCCGTCGTAAGTGTTCCCAGACCTTTCAACGAATTAGCAAACGGCGCTTTTGCCGGTGCCTTCGGTGTGACGCGTGATTTCTTCATCGACAATGGCACAATTAAGTTTGGCCCAGCTGAAAAAGGCTACAAAGATTTCCTGGCTACCTTCCACAAATGGTACGAAGAAGGTCTGATTGATAAAAACTTCGCAACAGCGGATGGCAAATCCTTAGATGCCAACATGGCCTCCGGTGCGACAGGTGTGACCGTACAGAATGCCGGTGGAGGCATCGGGAAGTGGCAGCCGCTAGTTACAGCTAAAGATCCTAAAGGCATTCTCATCGGGGCTCCATACCCTGTTCTCAAAAAAGGCGACATCGCGATGTATGGCCAGAAGGATCCGGCGAATGCGCCCGGAGGTATGGTTGCCATCACTGCGTCTTCCAAAAATATTGAAACCGCAGCGAAGCTTCTTGACTATGGCTACTCCGAAGCAGGTCATACGTTCTTCAATTTCGGAACGGAAGGCGTTGCTCATAAATTAGAGAACGGCTACCCGAAATATACGGACCTTCTCATGAAAAATCCGGATAAATTAGCTCCGGCTCAAGCCCTTTCACTGTACATCCGCGGTAACTATAATGGTCCTTTCGTTCAGGATAAACGCTATATCGAGCAATATCTGGCTTTGCAAACACAACGTGATGCCGTTTCTACTTGGCAAAAAACAGATGTTGATAAACACAAATTGCCCCCTATTACAGCTACACCGGAAGAAAGCACAGAGCTTGCCAAAATCATGACTGACCTCAATACACTAGTCGATGAAATGACGCTCAAAATTATTTTAGGAACAGAGCCAGTTGATAGCTTTGATAAATACATGGAAAAATTCAAATCCGTTAAGCTAAGCCGTGCTCTCGAAATTAAAAAGGCATCCTTAGATCGTTATAACAAAAGGTAGATAACAAGCCAGGGGGAGGGCAGCAGCTCTCCCCACTTTACTAGAATCCCGCGGTGAAAGGAGAGATATCATGCGTAAAGCAGGGGAAGCAACCTTCCAAATACGCTTCAAGCGCGATTTTCTGCTGAATAAATATTTATACCTGATGATGGTTCCCGTTCTGGCTTACTACTTTATCTTCCATTATGCGCCGATGTATGGAGCCTTAATAGCGTTTAAAGAGTATACCCCTAATAGAGGAATTCTGGGCAGTGAGTGGGTTGGATTCCAACACTTTAATGATTTCTTCAGCAGCTATTATTTCTGGCGAATTCTCAAAAATACCGTCATTATTTCCCTCTACTCACTATGTTTTGAATTTCCAGCTCCGATTATTTTGGCGATTCTGATTAATGAGCTTACGAATAAAAAGTTTCAACGCTTCGTTCAGACGGTCACCTACATGCCGTATTTTATTTCGCTGATCGTTATTGTCGGGATGATCAAAGACTTTACGAATAACGGCGGTTTAATTAATAACTTTCTGACTAATTTTGGCTTCAATGATACGGCAATGCTGCAGAAACCGGAATTGTTCCGAACGATCTATATTTTATCAGAAATATGGCAAAAAATTGGATGGGAATCCATTATTTATCTAGCCGCACTCATGGGCATTGACCAGGAGCAGTACGAAGCGGCGAAAATGGACGGGGCCAACAGAATCAAGCAAATTTGGCATATTACCTTACCGGGTATTCTACCAACTATTGCGATCATGTTCATTTTACGCATGGGGAATTTGTTGAACGTAGGCTTCGAGAAAATTATTTTGCTCTATAACCCCAGCACCTACGATACGGCGGACGTCATCTCTTCTTTCGTTTATCGTAAAGGGCTTATCGAATTTGGTTGGAGTTATAGCTCAGCGGTCGGTTTGTTCAATTCTGTGATTAATCTAGCCTTACTCATTGCAGCAAACAAAATAAGTAAAAAGATAAGTGAAAACAGCTTATGGTGATGGAGGTGATGTTGAAATGAAAACGAGCCATTCGGACAGAGTATTCGTCACTTTAATCCACGTCTTGTTGCTTATGCTTGTGGTTGTTACCCTGTATCCTCTTCTTTATGTCACCTTTGCTTCGTTTAGCGATGCCGGCCAATTGATCACGCATAAAGGGTTCCTGATTAAGCCTCTGGGCTTCAGTTTAGAAGCTTATAAAAGTGTTTTTCATAACCCTGCTATTCTAAAAGGCTACCAAAATACGTTGTTTATCCTTTTCTTCGGCGTCATTACAAATCTTATTGTTACTGCTTTAGGTGCTTATGTGCTCTCCCGTAAAAATGTGATGTGGAATCGTGTCTTCATCTTCGTTGTCGTATTAACGATGTTTTTCAGCGGTGGACTTATTCCGCTCTATCTGGTTGTAAAAGGCGTCGGTTTAATCGACTCTCTATGGGCGACCATTTTGCCCTTTGCCGTTAACACATTTAATCTGATCATCATGCGTACAGCCTTCATGGCTGTTCCTGAAAGCTTAGAAGAATCAGCGAAAATGGACGGCGCCAATCATTTCGTAATTCTTTTTCGCATCATCATTCCACTCTCTATGCCTGTCATTGCCGTAATGATCTTGTACTATGCTGTTGAGAAATGGAACGGGTGGTTCTATGCCTCTATCTTCTTGAAGGATCGTGACCTCTACCCGCTCCAGCTCACTTTGCGAGAAATACTAATAGCGAATAATACCGATTCCATGTCATCAGGGGCTAATGCGGCCGAACAATTTCAAATAGGGGAAACGATCAAATATGCAACTATCATGATAGCCTCTGTGCCTATTTTGATCTTGTATCCCTTCGTGCAAAAGTATTTCGTCAAAGGCGTCATGATTGGCGCTGTCAAAGGGTAAAACAAATCGCCGTACACCTCTTTAACGAGGTAACGGCGATTGCTTTATACTAAACCGGGTACTGCGGTTGTGTTGGGAAGCCAGGAGGACTTTGCCGCAACGATGCTCTTTTTCTTCTTTTATACATCCATAGACCGACAAGTGCTGTTAAGACAATGGCGAGGATTCCTTCCGGACTGGGCATAGCCAAATAACTAAATTCCGCTTTCACGAAAACGAACTTTTTCAGAATCAATGTATCAATGAAGGCATTTCCGGCCATGTGCATGAAGACGGCTGGCCAAACGCTTCGAGTCATCAGCAGAATTTCACCATACAGAACCGCCATAACAATCACACCTACCATCATGCGAGGGATATAGGTGATCATACTTTCCGTGGTATCCACGAAAAGAAATAAATAAGGGAAATGCCACACGCCCCAAATTAACCCCACGGCAATATGAACGATAAAACGATTGTAACCAAGCGTATAAATCTTTGGAGCCAAATAGCCCCTCCATGCAAATTCCTCAAAAATATTTTTGATGAGGCTTGGCACAAGAGCTAAACCGACTGCCGTCAAATAGTGAGAAGACATTGGGGACATATCCGTCCACCCCAAGCTTGAACTGATTCCGACAATCACCATGGTCATGAAGGGAAAGAATAACAGGCTGAATATATAGAGAAACACGTTTCCTTTGACTCGAGGTTTGATGCCGAAATCTTTCCACCCATCTCCCATCCAACTGCGCAAAATGACCATCATCAGGAGGGGGGACACAATCCAAATCAATTGTCCCAGACTGCCATTTTTATCCGTTCCGGCCTGCAAATCAACCAGTCGTCCGATCCAGCCGCAGCTTAACGCAACAAGCGAAAAAATGATCACGTTCCGCAGTGTTTTGTTAGTCTTCATTTTCAAGGTCCCAGCTCCTCTTTTATTTTCTGTGCATACTTCCCATACCACGCCTTCAAGAAATCATAATAATCACTTCCGAAATCCAGCGTATCCATCCTACTTCTCACCTTCGGGTTGTTGAGAAGCTCTTGGTTTTTCCCGAGCTGTTCTCTATTCATTTGCTGAAACATCTTCAAAGTGGACCGGACCGTTTCGATCTCATTCAAGTACGTTTCAATGAGTGCGAGTTTTCTGGAATCTTCAACGTAGTTGAAGAAGAACATTTTGACGAGTCCCGGATCCCTTGGTTTGTCTAATGCGATCGGCTCACCGGCCCAACTCAAGAACTCCTTTTCTCCTTCTTCGGTGATCGAGTAAACCTTCTTGTTTCTCCCCCCCTGACGCACCTCCGTTAAATGAACATGCCCATTCTGAACGAGTTTCTTTAAGGCTGGCTGTATGCTCCCTTGACTGGAATTATAGAAAAATCCGGTGCTTGCCTCCATGCTTTTCTTAAGATCATAGGACGACTTATCCCCGTCCAGCAGCAAACCCAGAATGATTTTGTCCTGCATGATGGACCTCCTTTTGATTCTTGTAGACATGTCTATTAGACATATATAACATGAATATTATTCCCATTATTTGCTTTTGTCAACAAGGTTAAAAACAAATAAGGAAACCCCGGAGGATTCCCTTGTTTCTTAATCCATATAAGCCAGACTACTTACGATCATTAATAGCTTTAATGATTTCGACTGGAATTTTCGGCTTTCTATCATAGGTTAAAAGTCCGTTAATTTCTTGCTCAACGTCGGTTAACTGCGTGTAACAGTATCCCTGTACAACGCCTGAGTTTAGTAGAGGACGTATGACGGCGCGAAGCTTTTTCTCAAAATCCTCGTCATTATCCGCCCCTGAATATCCCCAACCTTCCCATTCGCTTTTTTTGTAAGCAATACCGCCAAATTCGGTTACAAGAATCGGCTGATTTTCATAAGGGAAGCCTTCAACAAATAAGCGGCGATTCGCTGGCATCGCATGCACAGCTTTATCGCTAGAACTGTAGCGCTCTTCCAGCACATTTTCACGCCACTCATAGTCATGAATGGTGAACAGATCTGTTTTCACTAGCTCCCACCCATCGTTAGAAACAACCGGACGCATCGGATCAAGCGATTTAGTTAAATGATACATGGTCAGGGCATGCTGCTGCTGCAATTTATCGATTTGAATATTAGGAACACCCCAGCTCTCATTCAGAGGAACCCAAGCAATAATGGAAGGATGGTTGTAATCGCGATCGATAGAAGCTATCCATTCATTCGAAAATCGACTAACATACTTCTCCGTATATTCGTATGCATTAGCCGCCTCACTCCAAACGACTAATCCGAGCTTATCGCACCAGTATAGAAATCTTGGATCCTCCAGCTTTTGATGTTTCCGTGCGCCGTTAAAGCCCATTGCCTTCGTTAACTCGACATCTTGCTTGATCGCTTCATCACTAGGCGGCGTCAAATTGCCATCTGGGAAATAACCCTGATCCAGAACCATTTTCAAAAAATAAGGGCGGTTGTTCAAGCATAATTTACCGTCTTCGATGGATACCTTACGCATGCCGAAATAACTCGTTACCACGTCTACAGCTTTATTATCAACCAGCAGCGTGAACGTGACATCATATAAATTCGGATGCTCCGGTGTCCACCAAGCTCCGAGCCCATGATCGTTGAAATCATTCAGTCGAATTTTTCTCGCGCCGGAGCTGCTTCTCATCCCATACGTATCTTCCGAAACGAGTTCTCCATTAAATGAAATCTCAACTTTCAGCTGCTGCTTGGCATTTGAGTCAGAACCTTGGATAAAGAATTGGAACTCCACTTGTTTCTCATCGATATCCGGGGTAATTTTCACTTTGTCCAAATAGCCGTCGGCAGCTACCGCTTCCATCCATACGGTTTGCCAGATGCCTGTCGTTCTTGTATAGAAAATACTTGCGGAATCCGTATGCCAATATTGTTTTCCTCTTGGTAGCGTAACATCTTTGCTATAATCAACCGCTTTGACAACCAGCATGTTCGTCCCAGCTTGAAGCGCATCCGTGATGTCTGCATGGAAAGGGGTATGCCCACCTTCGTGCTTAGCAACCAGCACCCCATTCACCCAAACCGAAGCTTCGTAATCCACCGCTCCAAAGTGAAGCAGAATCCGCTTATTCTGGAAAGCCTCGGGTAAAGTTAGATCTCGGCGGTACCATACAACATCGTGAAACTCATTGCTCCCAATGCCGCTCAATTTACTTTGAAAAGCAAATGGCACTTGAATGGTCTTGGATAACTTTCTATTCCCTAAATGCCACTTCTCTTTACTGCCCACACGCTCATCATCAAATTCAAATTCCCATTCTCCATTCAGGTTGATCCAGCTATCTCTTACAAATTGAGGTCTAGGGTACTCAGCTCGTGGTTGGTTGGTCATCGATCATCACTGCCTCCATATAATTAATTTAAAAGTTAACTAAATAACATGAACAACTCTTAGATTATTATCATATCAAGCTCATCTAATGTCAATATGCGTTATTTAATTAACTTATAAGTTACGTTAAAAAAAGAACACCTCATCTCAGAGGTGTCCCGTTCCTTTTATCACATATTTAATCGATGTATCCGGCAAATCCCTTTTTCATTAAATAATCCATCTCAGCTTCCAAAATGGTATCTACCGCTAGCTCTGTCAATTTCACATCGGGTCTGCCCAGAATATGATCGATCAGTTCATCGCTATCAATATCAACTTCCCCTTTGGCATTTTCTTCTGCTTTGATAATAAAATCCTTCTCATACTTCAATACCAGCTGAATTTGCTTAGGATCAGCCTTCGATTTGTCTACGATGAATTGTATTAGCTCTTGTTCGTTTAATTGCTCAGTCATGTGATGTCATCTCCTAATGGTTGTTTATGACTATTGTAGCATAGTTGATCCTATTTTATATTTCCCTCATCTATCGCGCGACTTACCGAGGGCATGTTAACATATAATTGATGGAAAAACTTACCTAACGTTGTTAATAAAAAGGGGGTGCTTGTATGAATTTGGAATTACGTGTTGAGGCACTGGAAATAAAGGTCAAAGAACTCGAAGAACAACTGAGCATCCTGCTTGAGAAAACCACCAAATCACAAGTTCTGCAAGTAAATACGACGCAACCAACATTTGATCAAAAGTCGCAATCCACGCAGCAGCACCATCAGCATGAAGTGATAATACCCATCAAGCAACCAGCGGCACCAAGAGATTGGGAGCATTTGATCGCTCGCGTCTGGCTGCCGCGGATTTTCATTGTCGTATTTCTATTAGGTGTCCTATGGGGATTTTCAGCAGCCGTTAATGCCGGGATTATCACCCAACCTGTTCGCTGCATACTGGGCGTCATTGTCGCCGGCTTCATGTATTGGCAAGGAGAAGTCCAAATTCGCCGCAAACGTATGGCTTTGGGGCAAGTGCTGCTCGGCGGATCCAGCGGGGTACTTATTCTATCTCTTTTCGCAGCACATATGCTATTCGCATTGATTCCGTCCACACTTGCGTTCGTTCTATACGTCGTTTCTATTGCTGCTAGTGCAATTACAGCGGTCCGTCACCGCTCACAGACACTCATGATCATTACCCTGCTCGCCGGTTATCTAGTGCCTTTCCTAGTCGACTCAGCCAAACCAAATATTTGGGTATTTGCAGGCTATGAGGGGTTATTTTCAATGGTCATGATGCTGTTATCGTTACGTTATTCCTTTCGCGGCGCTTATTTTACTGCGTTTGGAGTTCTACATCTTCCATTACTCTTTTCAACTCTGTTCGCAGATGACATCGGCAGCCGCCCCGCGATCCTTACCGTCGTTATTTTGCAGCATTTGCTCCTCTTTGCGATATCCGTTCTCCGTTCCAAAGACAGCCTGATTGGGCAGCGAGTCACTTTATTCCTAAGTTTCGGCCTGCTCGCGGCGTGGACGTATGGCCTATATGGCGGCTCCAAAGATCGTGTCTTCTATGAATGGATGCTAGCGATATGGTCGCTTCTCTATAGCGGTACTTCTTTCTGGCTGTATCGTCAAAAGAGAGCTTTTTCCGTTCAGCTATCCATTGCAACGTTCAGCGTTTTCCTTTGGCTCATCTATGTGCTGCACGCGGATCAAGCCGGCTCAGCCATTCTTGTAGAGGGTGCAATTGCGCTATGTTTAGGGGCTAAATTCAAAAGCAAACTGCAGCAAATCAGCGGGGCAATCACTTATTTCATTGGGATGTTGTTCGTCCTCTTTCATCCGATACGTGATCTAGTATCAGACGAATCCTTTGCGTGGCTTGTACTCGTGGCAACAATTGGCGGTCTGTATGCTTTCTACCGTGCTACACTAGAAGAAGGCCGCGCTCGAACTGAAATTAGTCTCATCCTGTTATGGATGGAGTTAATTCTCTTACTCATCTATCTCACACAGCTGACCAATTCACTGACACGAACGCTCACTTACGATTACCAGCATTTGATACTTTCAGCAGTGTGGGTTGTTTACGCCATTTTGCTCATTATCTTTGGACTCATTGTCCAAAAGCCTAAGGCAAGGCTAGTAGGTATCATCTTCTTATTCGTTACCTTACTCAAAATTATTTTCATCGATTTACCTGATGTATCAACGGCCGTTCGCGCTATCCTGTTCATCGGACTTGGAGCCATTGGTGTAGGTATTTCTAGATTGTTTTATAAGCGGAAGGACTAATGGGCTAAAATGGTTACCAGGTGGGAACATTCATTGTTTGATAGGTGGGAAACCATGTGACGTGCTCCTTTATTGGAGGGTAGTGTAAAGTTTGGTGCGAGGGCAGGTAATAGAACAAATTTGTTCAAATACATATCAAAAGGTGGGCAAATCCACTGGATTATAGGTCGGCTTGAAAGCGAAACTCTGTGGAGTGATTTCGAACATTTAGACTGCAAATCTGAGGATCGAGGGGAACGAGGAGACGTTATTTCGGTGATTAAGTCGATGCGGGACCCGCACGCGGAACGTAGGAGCCTTATTTTGCCGTTTTACCGGTTTTTCCACCTCGAAAGCGGGAAATAGAGGCTCCTCGTTCCGCGAAAACGTGAATTACGCGGTTTTGAGAAAAATAAATCTTCTACGTTCCGCTAAAATCTGGTGATGCCGGGTGCGTGTTGAGTTTGGGATACCCTTCCATTTCCGTTTTCATTTTACAACACTTATCCAAAGATCGGCATCTATCATAATTTCCTATACAACAAAAAAAAGCCGCCTCGAGCCAATACTCGAGGCGGCTTTTCAACGAACCTATGAAAGATCAAATGCCATTAAATCTCTAGCCATCGTGATTTGACCCGAGTAGATATCTCGCATGCCTTCTGTGTAATCCGCCTCGGCTTCATCATTAGCCGCAGGCGCAGGTATATGGTGGGTGAGTACCAAATGGGCAACCCCTGCAGCTCGGGCAATTTCAGCTACTTCCAGTGTAGTTGAATGATACTTTGCAGGATTGGACAAGCCAATCGTCTGCTCCGGGAATTTGGCAATAAGCGCGTCCAGCCACGTTTTATTGTAAGATTCATGCACAAGTAAATCGACCCCTTGACTATGTTTGACCATATTTTCAACAGGGATCGTATCCCCCGAAATGACAACCGATTTGCCGTTGTATTCGAATTTATAAGCAATAGCTGGATAAACAGGCTTATGATCCACTTCGAAAGCGGTAATTTTAACACCACCCTGGTCGTAAACAATACCTTCGTTGCTTTCGAAGTATTGAATGTCCGCCCCTGCCCCGGCTGAGAAATTATAATTTACCCGAAGATTCACATCGAAATCGAAAGATTCTCTCATTTTACTTATGATCGCTTTCGTCGTCGTTGGCCCGTACACATTCATTGGACCTTTCCGCCCCTCAAATACCCGATCCGCGATCACATGTGTACGCCAGCTCGTAATGAATACATCGAAAAATCCGGAATTATGATCGCTATGATGATGGGTGAAAAAGACATCCGAAATCCGCTGCGGCATGATCCCCGCCTTAATCAATTGATCAACGGTCGCGCCACCGCAATCGAACAGAAAGGTTTTATCCCCTGCGAGAATGGCGACACCTGCTTTGGCTCTGCCATAAAAAGCTCTCGGTGTACCTGTGCCTAGTATCACTACTTTGATATGCTCATGAAAATCCGGCAATAGGTTTTCCTGCGGTTGTATGTGCAATTGAATGACCTCCTAAGTAAACTACTATTTTTCTTTTTTCACTTCATTCAAAAGCGTTAAATCCATGAATTTGCTAAAGTCCAATTCTTCCGCTTTCACTTTTAAATATCCAGCATCAAATGAAGCTTTGGCTTGCTCATTAATATCATCTAAGGTGATATCTTCGGTTAGCTTCAAATGATCGATGGCCGCTTTAATGAGCGCAGGATCCATCCCTTTACCGGTTAACTGCTTCAATTCATCGCTAATCAGACCATAGGCTTTGCTCGGGTTTTGCTGAATGAATTCGATACCTTGTTTGTTGGCTTTCACGGCTTTTTTGGCCAAATCACGGTGCTCTTTGAGAAATTTATCACTCGCTACGAGAATCGTTAATGGATAATTCCCGTCTTTTGGCGGAATTTTATTCCAATCCACTAGAATCGTTCCAGAACCTTCTTGAATGATTTGTGTCCCCCAAGGTTCTGCAATTAAGGTGGCGTCCACTTCTTTCTGCCGTATCGCAACCAAGGTATCCGCTGGAGCCCGCGTAACGATTTGTACACCGGAAGTATCTGTGGATACTTTTAATCCTTCCTGTTTGAGCAGCAGGCGAAGAGACAGATCCGGCGTGCCTCCTTTGGCCGCAACAGCCACGGTTTTACCTACGAGATCCTTGACCGATTGGATGCCAGCGTCCTTACGAGCCACCAATACCGCTCCACCGTTATTCGCTCCAGAGATCACCTTGATATTTTTACTTTTTAAATATTGATTGATGACCGGTCCCGGACCTACATAACCAAGATCAATCTGATCGGTCGCAATCGCCGTTGCGAAGTCCGCTCCGTTGTCAAAAGCCGTGACTTCAATCTTGGCATTTTGGCCAAAGCCTTGCTGAAAGTAGTTATTTTGCAGTGCTACAAATCCCGGAGCATGTGTAACATTTTTCAAAATACCAATTTTCACAGTCGTGCTGGCAGCACTTGAAGCTGTTTCTTTACTTTGTCCGCAAGCTGACAATAGCAGTGATCCCGTTAGTACCAAGCTCATGACCCAACCTAATTTTTTCAAAATAATTCCCCCTTATTTGTTCTATGAAACGCCAATTATTTCTTAAGCTGAAAGCGAAGCACGATCTTATCCTCAAGCTGTTTGAAACAAAAATGATCCGAAATTGTGCCTATAACGGCGATAATAATGACCACGCACAGAATGGATGCCGTATCCCCAAGACCGCGTCCATCCTGCAGCATTTGCCCGAGACCCACTCCCTTAGCAATAAGCTCCCCAGCTACAAGTGCCCGCCAAGCAAAGGCCCAAGCCACTCGGATTCCTGTTATCCAATGGGGAAATGCCGCCGGCAGCTGTACTTGAAAGAACAATCGGTAACCGCTGCCTGTTCCAAGCATTTGCGCAGCTCTTAGATGAATCGGTGAAATGTTCAAAATCCCCGTCCTGCTCGCCATGGACATCGTCCAAGTCGCACCAATCGTTGTAATGAAAATGACGGAAGTATCATTAAGTCCAAACCAAATAATCGCGAAAGGAAGCCACGCTATACTCGGAACCGTCTGAAGGGCAACAACCACAAAGCCAAAGGTTTCATCAAAATACCGATAACGTGCAAATAAATAGCCCAATATCGTCCCAAGCCCAATTGAAATAGCGAATGAAATGAGTAAGCGACGTAGACTAGCTGCAATCGCGTTAAGGAGATGCCCCTGCGTAAAGCCATCATAGAAGGCTTGAAAGGTTTGCAGAGGCGAAGGAAACTTCCAACCCCACTGAAAAACCCTAAATCCCAACTCCCATATGATCAGCAGAAGAATTAGAAATAGGGTTCTTCTTAAGGCTGTATTCATGACCAAGCTCCTCTCTGACTACCTTCTCGAGCTCATCCGTCAGAGCTTCCATAATTTTATTTTCCAAGGCATGAATGAGCGGATCGCCACTTTGATGAGGCCTTGCTGCTTGTACGGTGAATTCCTTCTTGACCCTGCCTGGCTGCGTTGCCATAACGATAACCCGATCTGACAAAATAACAGCTTCGCGAATGTTGTGTGTAATAAACAAAATCGTTTTACCTGTTTTAAGCCAAATCTCTTCTAAATCCTTTAGTAAAATAAATCGTGTTTGCTCATCCAAGGCCGCAAAAGGTTCATCCATCAACAGGATGTCGGGATCCATAACGAGCGCCCTGGCAATGGCTACTCTTTGTTTCATTCCCCCAGATAGCTCGTGTGGATAACGATCGACAAACTTGCTCAAGTGAACGGCTTTAATCTGCTCAAAAGCGAGTGCATAGCGTTCTTTCTTCGATAACCCCTTTTGCTTCAAGCCAAAAGCGACATTATCGAGAACCGTAAGCCACGGAAACAGGCCGTGCTCTTGGAAAACAACGATCCGATCAGCCCCGGGTGCCGTAACCTTTTGCCCACCCACAGTAATGGTTCCGCTGCTCACTTTTTCAAACCCTGCTATCAGGTTCAAAAGCGTAGACTTCCCGCAGCCTGAAGGGCCTACCACGGAGACGAATTCCCCTTTCTTAATCGAGAGAGAAACTTGATCTAATGCCGTGTAGGAATTGCCTTTCCGCTGCGAAAAGGATTTATTCACATTGTTTATCGTAATCATTTGAATACCCTCCAGGCCAATCTCCGTCATATGTCTGTGAAAAAACGGTTCGGATTAAAAATAACGATCTTCTTTTTCGCGTAGTCGATGAGCCCTTTATCGCGCCATTTATTGAGTGTTTCTGTGACGGTTTGTCTGCTGCAGCCAATGACATAAGAGATTTCTTCATGACTGAGCGGCACCTGAACCTCAAGCTTTACATCCGTCGGTTTGCCCAGCTGCATGAGGAACCAAGCTAGCCTCCAAGCTACGGGGCGGGAAATGAGCGTTTCAACCATCTTCTGTGTTTGCAAAAGTCTGCGAGCTCCTAGAACGGCAATTGAATAAGAAAACTCGGCATTCTCTTTGGCCAATTCGAGAAATTTTCGCCCGTCTAGCGTAATGATTTGGCTGTCTACCAAACACTTCGCGTAACGTTTCCGGGGAATGTTCGTCAAAATTTCCGCATTACCAAATATTTCGCCCTCATAGCGTAGAAATAAGGTAATCCCTTGCCCCTCTTCAGAGGATTGGGAAATCTTAATTAATCCTGAATCAACATAATAAGCACCGCTGGGTTGATCATTCTCCTGAAAAACAAACTCATTTTTCCTGTAGGTTTGGATAGCACCATGTTTACGAAATGCCTCAATCATGACTTCCTTGGTTGGATCCTTCTCCTGAAGATCGGCAAGTTCATTCAATTGGTCCATATGTGAAAACCCCTTTGCCAAGTTCCTATGACGCTATATTTTAATGTCGAGTATTCCGATGTGTTATATTTATATTACCACATGACAACGTGTTAGAATGTCGGATTCCCGACAAATATAAAAATAATAGTTCAGGACAAAAAAAAGAGACCCACAGCAACGGGCCGTGGGTCTTAAGGTATATATATTTTAAAGGGGGTCGAGTTTTATTATAAGCTTGTTTCATTAAGCCCAGATGAATAACACATTTCTTTTTGATTACAAATTATACTTTTATGATAAAAGGGACAATGAACACTTCATTATGATGCTGAAATTGACCCCATATTTTGTAGATACCACTTTTGGGGAAGTGGATGGTGAAAGCTGCATCGGGTCCGGAAGTTTTCGAATCATTCGGATGTACATGGACGAACTCCTTGGCATCTGAACTTAACGCCACCACATGACCTAGACTGCCTAGATAAGGTTGCAAATCAGCTATAGGCTTTTTCGTTTCAGCACTTCTAATAGCAAAGTTCATTTTTAAATCCATACCTGCCATCAAATGGTCGAAGGAAAGCGTTACTTCTTTGTCGCCGACTCTTTTCGTAAGATTCGTATCAGGTAGAAGCTTTTCTTCTTTTTTTTGCTGCCCATTAATCGTTACCCAGTGAGTTTGAATCGTCTCCCCCATGCCTTGCGGAGTAAAATCGGCGATCAGCTGATAATGGCCACCTGCCGGGAACTTTGTCTTGATTTCAAATCGACCTCCACCGACATATTCAGGATGAAGATGTTCAAAATAGGTAAGATCCTTACTGACAACGATCAAGTGCAGCAGCTTTTCATGCATGATGTCGAATTTATCAATCGGTTTGTTCCATTTATTTTGGATGAGAATCGTCACAGATGCATCCTCATTAGGCAAATATTGCTTCGACGCGACTGAAAAATGAGCAATCGCGTCATTTTGGTGGACATGTGTTGAAGGAGATGTAGTCGTAATCGGCATCCCCATCATGTCATGTTTTGTGGGCTGCGTACCGCAAGCGGTTAAAAGGATTGTCATACTTATAAGGCCAATTACCGTTGTTTTCATCAGCTTTTTCTATGCACAATTGGAGCCGCGAGAATGCTTAACCCCAGTGAACAGAGCCCGCAGATGAACATCGTTCCTCCCCAAAGCTCTGGCGCCCAGTCCAATGTATGAAAAATGCTCAACTCTGCAAAATATAAGCCCCAGATTAAAACAGGAATAAGAAAGAAAACAATCTTATATCGCCAATCGCTCGCTTCCAACTGTTTAATGGACCTAAACATCAAATCAGCAGCAATCCCGCTAATCAATAGAATCACAATAGATCCGTATTGAGAAAAGCCATCCAGTATCGCCATTAGCACCGCTTGGAAAACAAAGAAATAAGTGACGGTACCGAATGGGAGTTTCCATCTCCTCAGAACCAGCATGACAGGTAAGACTAACAGCATCGTTGTAATCAGGAAATCCACGATAGCTCTTGCGATCGCATCTTCTTCCCTTGCCATCCATAGATTTTGACGGAATGACCAAGCATACATGAGAAAGAAGGCCATGACAGCAAATGTTAATGCAACCGAGGTCAAAGCAGGTAGCAATTGGCGAAAGGTAGGTGAAACCTCATCTTCAGCGTGACTAATCGCACGGTATGGACTGGTCAGGATCATAAGTGCACCCGTCAATAAGATCAAATGGGTTGGGCTCAGCAGAGCATCGATATTTTTCTCAATTCCAAACACCGTATGCCAGTACATATCACCAAGACCTCCTAAGAAAAAGATGATCACCCCTGCCAAACCAAGTTTGTAACCTGTCGGGATCGCCTGCACCCAAGTTGCATGATTGGACCTAGATTTGTTCTGATAAGTCAGATAGAAAATCCACACAGCACAAGCCAGATACCCCGAATACAAAATGGCATGCCAAGGCGTAAAAAAGGTTTCAACCGCACCGTGGTTATGAGCAAAGCCGTCAATAAACAAACCAATAATAAGCCACATCCCCATCAACATCGTGATCGAATGCTTGAAATTACCGATATTCATTTTCGATTGCGGCATTGGTACCAGGACTGACAAACCCATCATCTCCTCAAATTTTTCTTCATACCCATATTATATGTCATAGCCAATGACATAGACAGGATGATATGAGATCATGCAAGGCAGGATCTCCAACACTTGAAAGCGATTCGCACACTTTTGCGCTGAATTCCAGCGTCTCAGGAACCATATTTGGTACAAAAAAAGAGGACTGAGAAGGCCTTTTCTGACTTCTCAGCTGGTTTTCGCTGGCGCGTGCTTCGCCAGAGCGCCAAATAAGGGGGAAGCTTCGCTCACCCCAATAGCAATTCTGGCGTGTTAAAAAAAGAACCTGGCAAACTGCCAGATTCTTTTTTTCAACATTATTGCGCTGCGATCCAAGTCACATCTTTTTTGACCAAATACTCTTCCCATTCTTGAGGCGCAGGGACATCACTCACAATAATGTCAATCTCTTTCAAGTCAGCAATTTTGTAAAATTGCACGAGGCCAAACTTCGATTGATCGGTTAGAACAATACTTTGCTTGGCATGTTTGAGGAATTGCCCAGTCAATTGACCTTTCTCTTCATCGAAGCCCGTTATCCCTTTGTCTATCATCATGCCGTCTACAGAAAGGAAGGCTTTATCTGCATAAAAGTTCTCCACCATCTTCTCAGCCAGTGAACCGGTAACACGAGAATGCAAGGCATTCACCTTGCCACCTAGGAAATAAATGTCCCCAGAATAAAGTTCCTTGTTCTTATAATCAATCAGCAAGTACAAAGCTGGAATCGAAGTGGTCAACACCGTTAGGTTCTTTTTGTTAAGTAAATAATCAATCACATGTAGGGTCGTTGTTCCGTCATCAATGAAGATGACATCATTATCCTCAACAAATGTAGCAGCAGCTCTTCCGATCTTACGCTTCTCATCCGCATGAAGGACTTCCCTTTTCAGATGGGATGGCTCTTCCCGAGATAAATTAATCTTGACCGCACCGCCATACACCCGCTTTAACTTGTTCTCCTCTTCCAGCTCCTCCAAATAACGACGAATCGTCTCCGAAGAAACATTCAGATTATCTACTAAATCATTCGTTTTTACTTTGCCTTCCAGGTTCAACTGGTTAAGAATGTAATCCTTCCGCTCTTCACCGATTAACGACATGTCGTGTAAGCCCCCAGTTTATGTGCAGCATTTTAATGTAATTATATGGTCTTACTTAGGCATTTGCCAAGCAGCTGTTCTCTTTTTCACCTTATTCAAAATGAGCTCGTACACGATACGAACGATAATATTCGTCGCTACAATAAGTGTAGACATCGCGGCAGCAGCAGCAACATCCCCTGCATCTTCCATATTCACCAAGGCGACAGCAGCCAAGTTCATGTCCGCAGACCGGAGGAATACAACCGCAGAAACAGTAACCATCGAGTTGACGAAAAAGTACATGGCAATCTCTACGATTGCCGGCAATGACATTGGAACCGTAACTTTCAGAAATGTTTTGTAAAAAGGAACGCGCATGGACTCCGAGACGAGCTCGAATTCTTTGTCTAGCTTTTTCAACGCCGTCGTAGCCGTTATGAATGGAACCGCATAGAAATGTGTGATATTCGCAAGCACAATGATCGCCATCGTCCCATATATCCAGTTCAATGGATTGCTCGGATCATTAAAGAAAAAAATGTAAGCCAAGCCAATAACCATCCCCGGGAGCGCTAGCGGAATAATCGAAAGAAAATATCCGACCTGCCGAAGTCCCTTCATCGTTCTCGACTTTTCAATCAAATAAGCGAAAACAAAGGTCATTATGGTCCCAATTATTGCTGTTATGAATGATACTTTAAGCGAATTCCAAAATGGTTCCAAACCCGACCCCGCTACACTCGAGAAATCGAAATGTTTCAAGCTAAAGCTCAAATTGTAAGGCCACACCTTGATCAGTGAAGCAAACAAAATCGTCAATAATGGGATCAAGATCGCGATGGAAATAACCCAACACAGCACTTGATAAAACCTATCCCTTGTACGCCCATCCGGGACCCGATACGGTGTCGATTTGGAAGAAAGCATCGAACGCTGCTTCCTGTCGACGAATCGGTCTACAGCGAAAGCAATGACAGCAGGAATCGTCAGTAAGATCCCTACCGTTGCACCCATGGATAAGTTTTGCTGGCCAATTACCTGTTTGTAAATATCCGTTGCAAGTACATTAAACTTTCCTCCGATAGCTTGAGGTGCCCCGAAATCCGTAAAGCTAGCCGTAAAACAAACGAAAATAGCACTAATTAAGCCATATTTGACTGACGGTAACGTAACCGTAAAAAAGGTTTTCACTTTATTAGCGCCAAGCGATTCCGCTGCTTCATAGAGCCGCTGGTCGGTAATCGACAATGCAGTGATAAAGATAAGAAATGCTTGGGGAAATAAATAAATGACCTCAGATATGACGATACCGACCGGTCCATAAATAGGAATCCGCAGCCCTGGCAAGAGACCGAAGAATCCGTTCGTGATGATACCTTGATTCCCAAACAAATACGTTAGCGCAATCCCATGCATCATCGTAGGTTCAAAGAGCGGCAGCAGCGCAACGTAATGAAAATAACTTTTGCCACGAACGGCCGTCCGGCTTATTCCATAAGCATAGGCGAAAGCGAGAGTGACCGCGACAGCCGTGGAAAGTACTGAAATCCAAATCGTATTCGTTAACGATTGTATTAAGGATGGTGTTGAGAAATATTGAATAAAGTTGAAAAATCCGATGAATTCCTCATTTTTACTCAGGAAAGCCTTGCTAAATAATAGGATTAACGGGATTAGTGTACTCGTCGTTAAGGTAAGAACAAGCACAACGATCAACACATTTTGCAAAGAAAAGAAGTCTCCCCAGTTGCGGCGATTTGGTAGATTCATGATGACTGTTCCCTTGTTCATTAGGCACCTACCATAGCTTCAGTTGAGAAGGTAATCATTTTCTCCTGCGGAAATTGAACCGTAACCTCAGCATGTTTCGTCAGCCCAAGTTGATGCGAGATATGAGCAGAGACATCGACGGTTAGAAGCTCATCTCCATGTTCACTTCCGAAACCATCAGTTGGTTGAAGCAGCAGTCTGTAGAAAGCGCCTCTAAACTCGACATGCTTGACAATTGCCTGAATTCCGCTGCTCGAGCCTGGAGCAGATAGTCGAATATGTTCGGGCCGAACTGCCAAATTCCTTTGCGATGAGTGCCCTCCTTGCAGATCACCCTTCAAGAAATTAATCGATCCTATAAAATCGGCGACAAAGGGTGAATTCGGTTCATCATACACTTGCTCTGGAGAACCAATTTGCACGACCTCCGCGTTCTTCATCACCACAATACGATCAGCCATCGTGAGCGCTTCTTCTTGATCATGCGTGACCATGACGGTCGTGATGCCGAGCTTTTCTTGCAAATCACAGATTTGCTCCCGAAGCTTAACCCGAACCTTGGCATCCAAAGCGGAAAGCGGCTCATCCAGAAGTAGAAAATCTGGCGAAAGCACAATGGCGCGTGCAAGCGCAATACGCTGCTGCTGTCCACCGGAGAGCTGCGCCGGATAACGATCATGAAGATGCATCAGATCAACTAATGAGAGGACCTCCCGAACTTTCTCGTCGATTTCTTTCTTCGAGAACTTCTTGCCTTGCAGGCCATAAGCCACATTCTGATAGGCCGTTAGATTTGGAAATAGCGCGTACGATTGGAACACCATACCGAAGTTTCTTTGGGCAGGAGGCAGTGAAGTAATGTCTTTGCCACCAACGGTAATACGGCCATGCGACGGCTTCTCTAGGCCAGCAATAATACGAAGTAATGTTGTTTTCCCGCAGCCGCTTGGACCGAGCAGACAAATGAATTCGTTCTTCTGAATATCAATATTAATCTCTTTCAAAGCGCTGAAAGAGCCGAATGATTTATCTACACCTTGAATGGACAGGTAAGCTTGTGTCATGGCAAGCAGCCTCCTTAGTCTTGATAGTTTAAGTATAAGCTTGGATTGTTATCGTTTTATTAACCCATTGTCTTTTCTGTGTAATTTGTTTGTTTTGGTTGTGTTTCATTACTATTCTCCTTTTGATGCAAAAACGACTGGCTGCAAGGCTTAGTTCGCAGTCAGCCGTTTTATGGTTTTCCCTTTATTTTTTCGGTTCACTTTTCACGTTAAAACGCTTGTCCCACTCTGCCAGAACCGTATCGCGGTTTTTCGCAGCATCATTCAAATCATTCTTAATCAGTTGTTTCACGGGATCTACAGAGTAACCATCAGGTACTTTAACTGAATCTGTTTTAATGGCTAAAATCGCATAGTTTTTGTTGTACTCTTTCATAACCTCGTCGGTAATTGCCCAATCAAGGAAGTCTTTTGCGACTTGCTTAACCACTTTCTTTTTCATAAGTGCATTCGCTTCTACATCCCAGCCGGAACCTTCCTTAGGGAATACCACTTCAACTGGCGATCCACCTTTTTTCTCTTGAATCCCACGGTAACCGAAGGAAATGCCGATTGGATATTCGCCTGTACCTGCTAATTTAGCTGGTTTGGAACCGGAGTGAACATACATCGCAATGTTGTCATGCAATTTGTTCATATAGTCCCAAGCTGCATCTTTCCCTTTCAATTGAACGAGACCGGATACAGTCAAGAAGCCAGTTCCTGAAGAAGATGGGTTTGGCATGGTGATAAGCCCTTTGTATTCCGGTTTAACCAAATCCTCATAGGATTGAGGAATCGCCAGCTTGCGTTTCTCCATCTCCACTTTGTTGACAATGAAAGCCGTTTCCCATGCATCAATACCTACCCAGTGGGTTACTGTATTTTTATCTTTAAACTCCGGAAGAATACGCTCTACTCCTTTAGGTGCGTAGGGCTCCAACATGCTATTTTGATCAAGCACCAACAAGCTTGTTGCTGCTAATCCCCATACTACGTCTGCATTAGCGTTATCCTTTTCAGCAAGCAATTTTGCCGTAACAATCCCTGTGGAATCACGAACAATGTTTACTTTCACATCGGGATATTTCGTTTTAAAAGTCGTCAGGTACGTTTTGATTTGATCATCTTCCAAAGCCGTATACACCGTTAAATCCTTACTTTTGGTATCCACGGTTGATTCTGCGCTTGAACTTGCTGCCGGAGTTGCTGCTGGGTTTGTTTTAGCTCCGTCCGTATTTACTACTTTACCACCACAAGCTGCTAGCATACATACAACCGTCAACATAGCTGCTGCACTACCAATAGATCTTTTCATCTTTTCTTATCCCACTCCCTTGTATTGGCACCAGTTGGTTTATTTCTTCCTGATATATTCATTATAAAATAGTTTTGTAAAATCAGTATTAAATACAAGTTAAAATATTGTTTTTATATTTATTTAGTTGTTTTTAAGTTGTTTTCCAAAATAACTGTTTTTCCATACCTACCAGCAATCGTTCAATGTCAGGGAGATGAACATCACCAATATTGCCAATTCGAAACGTAGCGGCAGTTGTTATTTTGCCCGGATAGATGACGAAGCCTTCTTGTTTAATACGTGTGTAGAACTCATCAAAGGAAAACACAGGTGAATCCGGATATAAGAAAGACGTAATGATTGGTGATTGGAGCTCAACCGGCAATAAAGTTTGCAATCCCATGCGCTGCATTCCTGCAACTAATGTCTGTTGATTACTCGTGAACCTTGCAAATCTACGTGCAACGCCTCCCTCTTCCTCTAATTCCTGAAGCGCTTGATCAAAGGCACGAACAGTATGTGTAGGCGAAGTATATCGCCACTTGCCATTACCTTGTTCCATTGTCTCCCATTGATCATAGAGATCTAAGGACAAGGAGCGACCTAATCCTTTACATGTGTACAAGGGTTCTTTACGAGCAATGATGAAACCAAAGCCAGGTACACCTTGAATGCATTTATTGGCGCTGCTGATTAAATAATCAATGCCAAGTTCTGCAACATCTATGGGAATGCCGCCGAAGGAGCTCATCGCATCTACAATGACTGTTTTACCGTACTGCTTAGCCACGCGAGCCACATCGGCAATGGGATTCATCATCCCCGTGGTCGTTTCAACGTGAACAACAGCCACATGAGTGATGGACGCATCCACCTTCAGTACTTCCTCCATCTGTTTCACATTCACAGGCTTCGTTTCACCTGAATCCAATACGATCGAGTAAATACCGAGGACTTCCGCCATCTGAGCCATTCTTTTACCATAAGCACCGTTGGTTAAAATGAGCAGCTTACCGTCTCTAGGAATAACCGAGCCAATAACGGATTCTACACAAAAAGTACCGCTCCCTTGCATAAGCACAGTCGTATAATCATCCGGCTTACTTGATGCCATTGTTACAAGGCGGCCGCGTATCGACTGAACCAGTTGATTATAATCCTGATCCCAAGTACACCAATCGCGAAGCATGGCTGCCTTTACTTTTTTACTTGTCGACAAAGGTCCTGGGGTTAACAAAAGGTATGGGTTATCTGGCAATTGATTGATGTTTATCGTCATGGTCGTTCTCCTCTTTGAAGTCGTTGATTGATAACTGGGATTAACATATCCAACTCACCGATTGAATCTATGACATAGTGGGCGCCTTCTTGGCGAAATTTAGCTGCCACTACATCCATGCGCTCCTGCAGCATATCAGGAGGACAAGTCGCTACTTCATCTTCGCTCATGCCCAGCTCGCTGCTGCCCTTTACTACGCCAATTGTCCAAGCACCGGCATTAACGCCTTCTTGAACATCACTCACCGTATCTCCTACCTTGATTACGTTATACATAGGGAAGACGTTCAGAGCGGCAGCGTTCTCGTACATCATCCAAGGAAAAGGACGTCCCGCTGGCACATCATTTGGCGTGACCAAGTGGTCAGGAGCATAGCCTCGCTTCTTCGCCTCGACGGTTACAATTGCCATCATCTCAGCTGTATAGCCTGTTGTTGAACCTATGCGGATGCCCTTTTGACGCAAGCGATCTACAAGAGCTAGAGCTCCGGGGATCGGCTCTGCATATTGATGGACGGCGGCCAGCATCATGGGCTCGAAATCAGCATAAAGAGCATCAATGTCGGATTCTTGTGGAAGCTGGCCGTAACGCTCACGCCACAAGCTGGCTACCCGCTCCATCCGTAAAATTTCACGAATATGATCTCGCTTGAGCAGCCCCATCGGTGCTCTTGCTTCTTCAATCGTGATCGCAATCTCTCGTTTGCGGAAAACTTCCATAAATACATTTAACGGAGCAAAACAACCGTAATCCACCATCGTCCCTGCCCAATCAAAAACAACTGCTTGTATCATTGAAATACCTCCTGTTTGACTGATGTCATTGTTGGTAAATCTCGGAAATACTCTCTTCTAAAATATCCAATGCCCTACATAGCTCATCTTCTGTAATGATCAAAGGTGGCGATAGGGTAAGAACATTTCCCTTGGATACTTTAAAATTAAGCCCTCTTGCTAAACAGCTGTACATCACACGTTCTGCCTCTGTGACGGCAGGTTCCTTCGTCTTACGATCTATTACTAGTTCAACAGCAACGAGCAAACCGATTTGACGAATATCTCCAATGATTGGATACTTCTCCATCATGTTTTGCAGCCGCTGCTTCATGAAAGCTGCTAAGCGATTTGTATGATCCAGCAAGTTCTCTTCCTCTATGACACGTATAGTCGCAAGCCCTGCGGCAGCTCCAACAGGAGACTTCTCATGCGTGTAGTGTCCGATGGACATCTCCTGCGCCTTGTTCAGCTCTTCCTTTACGAGCAAAGCAGCCATAGGGAAAACCCCGCCGCCTAATCCCTTTCCAAGAACCATCATGTCCGGTTCAATCCCATAATGCTGGTAGGCAAACATCTTACCGGTTCGACCGAACGCTGTCGCCGTCTCGTCCACAATCAACAAAGCGCCATACTGATCACAGAGCTCTCGCAGCTTTTGATAATAAGCAATAGGTGGAATCTGTACATCGGTATTGCGAATCGTCTCGATAACGACTGCGCCGATTTCTCCATCCTGCTCAAGGACATACTCGATTGGCTTCAAGCAAAGGGTGTGAGCCTCATCTTGACAGCCAAACACACAGCGATAAGAGTTAAACGGAATGACATGCTCCGCTCCTGGCAGCAAAGGCCCTAAGCCCCTGCGAAATGCTCCCTCTCCGCCAACGGAAATGGCATCAAGTGATGCACCGTGGAAGGCTCCCCACATTGATAAGGTCTTGTATTTCCCTGTTACTGCGCGTGCCAGCTTCAAAGCCATGCCGATGGCAGATGTTGCTCCAGGCGCGAATAGCACCCTATTCAGAGCCCCATCTGTTAACGCGACTAATTTGTTGGCAAACTCAATAGCAGGCAAATTCGTATATCTTCTTGTGCAGAAGGAAAGCTGGTCAAGCTGCTGTTTGACTGCTTCAATCACAGCGGGATGGCCAAAGCCAAGCTGATGCACGTTATTGCCATGGAAATCCATGATTCTCTTGCCTTGCATATCTTCTACATAAATACCCTCGCAGGATGTGAGCACATTCAGACACGGTGTTGATAAAGTTTGGTGTAAGAAGACATCCTCATCCTCTTGCAGATACGCTCGTGCAGAATTATCAACATGCTCGGTCCACCATGCTGACCGTGCTTCGGTCAAATTAATATCGCCTTCCGTCTTCATGTAGGTCTTATGTTCATGGTTGGTTGGCATTTGGTATCACCTCATGTGGATTTGGTTGCGTCTTATTTATATCTTACACAGCATTTGTAATCGCAAGGTTAAATCCATGTAAATTTTGTGTTTTTTATTTGTTTTATTTTGTTTTAGTTGTTTGTTTGCTGTTTTTTTAATTATTTTCTCTTAAATTACGGTTGACTTCCTTTTATTTATGGAGCAAATTATGTATAGGACATAGGGGAGGATTGTGGACAATGAAACCTATCAAAGCGATTATTTTTGATTTAGACAATACGTTACTGTGGGATGAAAAAAGTATAAATGAAGCCTTTCAAGAAACATGCCGCATGGCTTCCGAGTCCGTCAACGTGAACGCTGAAGCACTTGAAAGTGCGGTACGCGAGTCATCTGAGCACCTATTTCGTACAATGGCTTGTTATGAATTTGCCAAAATGATTGAGGTTACTCACTTGGAAGCACTCTGGGGACGCTTCGAGTCGAAAGAGCACCCAACCTTTCTAGAGCTGGAGCAGTTCGCCCCAATCTATCAGAAGGAATCGTGGACACAAGGCTTACTCAAACTAGGCATCGATGATCCCTTATTAGGTGAGAAGCTTGCTGAACGATTTGCTCGCGAGCGAAGAGAGCGTCCCTTGGTTTATGAGACAACTTTCGAGGTCTTGAATGCTTTGCATCACAATTATCAACTACTGCTAATGACGAACGGCGCTCCAGACTTGCAGCAGGAAAAAGTAGACAGCATTCCTGGTTTAGCAGCTTACTTTGATCATATTCTAATATCCGGCTCCTTCGGCAAAGGGAAACCTGATCCGACGATATTTGAGCATGCTCTGAATCTGCTTGGTACCACTGTGGAAGAAACGATAATGGTTGGCGATAATTTAGATACGGATATTAGAGGGGCGATAGGGGTTGGCATGCGGAACGTTTGGATCAATCATCATAACCGTACGGCGCCGATTCACAATCGCCCAAGTTATGAAATCGCTACATTGCCTGAATTGCTGGGTATTTTGAAACCGGAGTAGTGTTATTAGATTCTGTTGCACAAAATCCAATGGAATCTCATAAAGGAAGTGTTCATAAGCAATCCCATTGGATAAAATGCAATGTTTTTTCCAAAAATGGCTCATGAGAAGGCTTAGGAGAAAATTCCATTGTATATTGTCCAATGGGACGATGCATTTATGAGTAACATGTTGATTTTCATTGTATTTGCTCCAATGGATTTAATCGTATTAGCTTCTTAAGTATAAAAAAAGAGCCTATCGATACATCGACAGGCTCCATTTTGCTATTCCCTCACTAGCACTTATTGTTTAAACATAAGGCAAATTCAACTCCGCGCTGCTGCTTAACCCGTCATGTAACGCCTGCCTACGAAGGACCAAGTAAAGCTCCGCTTTGGTTGAGTTATAGTAAGGCAGTACGAATAAAACGCCTATTCCCAGTGCCAACGTTCCTAGAATAAACCAACCAATAAAGGAAAGATCCAACACAAACATTTTCCACTTCTGCCCGCGTGTCATTTGATTACTGAGATCAACAGCTCTCTTCATCCCAATCCCAGGATTGTCCGCCAAAATATAAGGCGTCATGCTGTATGCATACGACTTCACGATACCTGGAATAATGAGCAGCAAAAACCATAAAAAATTAAGCAGGCCGCTCCAAAACATACCTTTAACAATTGCTAAGTAATTGCCTTTCGTAAACGAATAAACGAGATAGTTCATGTTTACATCATCTTGTGCAGCTTGTTTAAAATATTGCTGTTCGCTAACTTTTAGCGGAGCCACAACGAAGATATTAAAAGCTAACGCCACTAGTCCAATCACGGCTGCCAAGAAGGCAAAGATAAGGATAATAGCGAGACCAGCTCCGTCGGAGACATCGCCCATTCCGCCGCTAAACCCCGGAAGACTCATCGATGTACTTCCACCCGAATTATATGAGCAGCTTGATACCCCGCCACTAACCACGGCCAATACCAAACTAACCAGAAAAGCTTTCCAATACGATGTCCGCAGAACATTTTTGGCTCTAATCTTTAAATCCCTACGCGTCCAATACAAATTAACTCCCCCTATACTTGATATATTTATCACCTATCGTTCCGCAGAAATCAGAAGAGCGGAATACCCACAGGAGACTCCGCCATTTATCTTTATTTCAACAGCTTTTTGGCGACTATATAACCCGATCCTCCATTGATCCCGTGCCCTGGCCAGGTTGCCGCACCGAGCATATACAAGTTTGGAATTTCTGTTTGATGGCTTGGCTGCCCCGGTAGTGGCCGAAACAGATAGCTTTGCGCCAAATCATGTGCCCCGCCATATGGATCACCTGGACCGGAATTAGGATTGAATCTGGCAATTGTGTCTGGCGTGACAACGGCATGGCCAATAATGGCACTCGGGATATTAGGGATATGCTTGCCTACAATTGTAAGTATTCGCTCAGTGAAACGCTCTGTAAGCTCCGGTGTCCATCTGCCATCACCGACATCGATAAGACCAGCGGCATCGCCGCGAGGACGACAAGGTACCTCGAGCACCTGAATACGCATGATAGCCTTACCTTCAGGCGCACGAGACGGATCCAGATTCGTGGAACAATCCACAGTGAAAGTTGGCTTGGCTGGAAGCAAATCCGCCATTCCTTGTGCAATGGCCTGTGTGAATCCATCGAGTCCATCCGTTAAATGCGGCTGACCGACCTTGGCAAAGCGAGCATCTGGCCATTGCGGCGGTTCACTCAGAGCGAGATGGATCTGTACACAGCCCCTACCATAGCGGAACCGCTTCGCTTGCTCGATCAGCGGGGGACTAATTTCAGCATCAGCCAAAAGTGAGAGATAGAGCCGATCTGGACTTGTTGACGCAACGACTGCTTGCTTCGCCCGATACTCCTCCCCCTTCGAAGTCCGCACACCAATTGCACGTCCGTTTTTCACTACAATTCGCTCCGCTTCCTGTTCCGTGAGGATGACACCGCCTTGGTCCTGAATAAGCTGGGCAAGTGCTTGGGCAAGCTTTTCGCTTCCACCTTCGGGAATTGGCATTCCCCCTCCCATTAATGCCATTGCTGTGAGAGGCACCCAAATCCCGCTGCCAACTTCATCAGGCGTACGCCCAAGATGAGATAGCCATGGCGCCAACATAGCTCGGAGTACAGGAGATTGAAAGGAACTTACGGTATTACGTGCGGTTGAGAAGATCGATGCCGCAAATTCGGAGTATCCTTTACTTCCCTTATTATGTAAAAGCTTCTCGATGATAGCTGAGGCTTTGGAGCGTGATAGATCCAAATTAAATAAAGCAAAAACATCCGCTGCATAAGGATTGAATGCCTCGAACATGGCCGCTAAAGCAGCTCCATCGCCAGGAGCAAGTCGTTCGGCCTCTGCAATTAACGCCTCGAACGATCGTGAGAATACAGCCGTTTGGCCGTCCTCCATGGAGACTCCCGTTGGCAGGTCCGTGTTTAAGTAGCGCAATCCGCGAGCTTCAAGAGCTTCCCCAAGATCGGCATAAGCCGGGCCAGTCAATAGAAGAGGATGTGCGGCTGCATAGACATCATGCTTGAACCCCGGTAAAGTAAGTTCCTCCGTACGCAGGAAACCGCCTGGACGATCATTTTTCTCCAGAACGAGTACGCTCCTCCCAGCGCGTGTTAAATAGGCAGCCGTAATCAAAGCATTGTGGCCACTCCCAATTAAGATGACATCAAACGTTTTCAACTCCCATTCCCTCCTCACAGTGACTTCCATCATGGATTAATACTAACCTAATGGCTGTGAAAGGTTTGCCTCTTCTTGTCGACAGTTCCAATCCTATTTAAATTCGTCATTTTAATAGGTTATAATAGATTTATCTTAAATTAAGAGGGACAGATATGACGGAATCACAACGTATCAACTGCATGAAATGCCAACATTTCTACATTACGTGGGATGCCAATTTCCCTAGAGGCTGCAAAGCATACGGCTTCAAAACACAGACAATGCCCAGTCTTAGTGTACTTTCATCTTCTGGAAGGCCCTGTATGAACTTTGAACCGAAAGCAGATTCCAAACAGAAGTAATAAAAAAGAGGCCACCCTAGGGCGCCTCCTGCTTCCTTCTATTAGATGATTTTATAATCCGGTTTCACCTTCGTGAAATTCGGATTCTTCCCGCTAACCATCAGACCCATGCCCCAGTCAAAATGCGTATTTTCGGTCGGAAAATCACTGGCTTCGCGGTATTGGAACAATACATTCCTTCTTGTTCTAGAGCTCTTATTCGACTCTGAACCGTGAATCGTCAAGTAATTGAAGAACAGAACATCACCCGCTTCAGCCACGCAAGGCGTCCCCTCTTTAATCGGATATTCCTTATGATTCAAATAATAAGAGCCAACATGTGGCAAGGAGCCGGTGCGATGTGAACCTGGAATGACACGCAGGCAGCCGTTCTCCTCATCTGCATGATCCAGATGCACACTTGCAGCTAACATGGTGTGCTTTTCGTGCGGAAAATAAGGGTAATCTTGGTGCATCGGGAAAGCTGCGCCATTCTCTGGCGGTTTAACAAGCATTTTGGAATGATGCAGTTGCACGTTAGGACCAATAATCTGCGTAAGTACAGCAGCCATATTCGGATGAATCACCGCTCGCATAAACGCGGCATCGTGATAATGCACATCATGAAAACCTTTTAAGACAAGCTTTTTCAGCTCCTCTGCTGGAAGAAAATCGCCTTGCCATGCTGAATTATGATCATTCTTTGATTGTGCAGCACGGCTAATGATCCCCTCTACGCCTTGTCTCATTTCTTCAACTTCCTGTTGATTGAAAACTCCCTTAACGAGTAAATACCCATTTTCTTTATAAAAATCTACATCTTTTTGTTCGATCACAGGCCATTCCTCCATTTATCCGGTTGATATTTATTCGCTTTCTTATTTATAATTATAGGAAAACGAATGGATTCTGTCTTTTTCTCCAAAGGACACCTTTTTGCAGAATAAGGACATTTTATAAGTAAGGGATGAAACCAATGTATCTATGTAAAGAAACCGATTCTATGCTTAATGAAGTCCTGAACGTCATTCATGGACCCGCCGCTTGCTTCAAAATTCAATATTGGGGAGTTAACCCTTGCCTCTTTGACAATCAGCCCCATAAGCATTCTTTCTTTGAGGTTTGCTATATCATGGATGGTGAGGGTGAGTATACGGAAAAAGGTGTTGTCTATCCACTTAGAGCAGGTACACACTTCTGTTCGAGACCGGGAATTAATCATCAAATCCAAACGAAAGAAGGCTTATTTATTGCTTATGTCGCATTCGAATTAGATGAAACACAAAGCGATGCTGCTATGCGTGAAGCCTTCAACGATCTAGCTGAGCATGCCGAGGCTTGCATTCAGGAAGCAGATCATCACCCAACTGCCCACTTGTGGAAGTCACTCTTGATTCGAGAAGGAAAGGGGAGCTTACCGCCTGCTGCGATTCCCTCGCTTGCCTACGCACTTCTAGTATCCTTTCTTTCATTATTCGGAAAAGATAGAACTAAACCTTACTTTCACCGCAAAAATACACATATTCTGCTGCAGCGCGCCAAGCTTTATATCCGTGATAACTTATCCCAGCCGCTTCAACTTGGGCATGTCGCTGGTTATCTCAACGTCTCAGAACGTCATCTATCACGCTTGTTCTCTGAGGGCATACACGAGACTTTCACCGACTTCATTCGAAGTGAACGCATACGTCAAGCGGCCCACTTGCTTCTGACAAGCGAGCTTTCAATTAAAGAAATTGCAGAAGTCACAGGCTTTTCTTCTGTCCATTATTTTTCTCGAACATTTATGGAAGAGAAGAAGCTGCCACCAGGTAAATTCCGACAGCAGGAAAAGAATCGTTTGTAAGCATTTAATCACGTTTGGGGGGTATAACATAAATGACGTTTATGAGGGCTAAAATTACTCTTACTTCCGCATTTGTATTACTTGCTGCCATTGTAATTTTTGTGACATATTTAAATCATTCTTCTCCAGAAAAAGTCATTGATCATAAACTAAAAAATGCTACTTTTGAATATGAAATTGTTAAGGATGATTTTATCGATCAAGTATATGGTCAAAGATATTACATTAAGGAAACTGAGGGTAACTTTAATAACAAATTTCCACATATATTTTATCTGTACTCTAATTGGTTCGGTTGGTTTATTAAATCAACAGGAAATGCACCATAAATACTTTAGGAATTTGAAGGGGCTGTCCCATAAGGCGTTCATCTTTAGGTTACCTCTTGTTGTCACTGTTGCACTTCATGGAAAACCTACCGTTAATTTGGGTATTTTTTTAAAAAAAGTTAGTTTACATGGAAAATCTCCCGTTATTTCTGATGTTTTCTCGCTGAATAGCGATTCCCCCAAAAATTAGAGGGAGGTTTTCCAGTTAGATGATCGTTTAGAGCAATTAACGCCAAATGAACTGGAGGAAATCCTGTTAGATTTCGCCCCGTATCGAAAAAAAAGAGGCTGCTCACTAGGTTTTTAACCTTTTGAGTCAGCCTCTTTTTATTTCGCTTTGCCAGTACCCATAACGAAAAATCCAAATCCATTTTAATGTAAATATTATTCGCTCCCTCATTTTCAACAGCAGGCCAAAATATGAGAGAAGCGAGCTTTGTTTAATTTGCTTCACGGCTGTAAACCAATGGATTTAACGCAGTCGCCGCCAAATCACCTGGTTGAAGACCAGGAAACCACGATTTCAAATCACTCTCACGCGCTTTACTATCCGGCTCGGCCACTCTTATTCCGTCTGCATAATAAATCACCGTCATCACCTTACGCATAGTGTCCGTAGGGTTTCCAGGCGCGCTGTGCAGTGTCCACCCGGAGTGGAACGTTGCATCGCCTGCCTCCATAGCGCCGTGAGACATCGTTTCGAACCCTTTGCCTTCAATGTAACCAGCAAGCGTTCGGTGGGATTCATCGGAAATGACCATTTTATTAATGTAGCCAATAAGATGAGACTCCGATGCAAAGGTCATAGATCCCACCTCTTGGGAAATGGGAACTAACGGCATCCACATGGTGATCGTCTTATCTGTATCGAGCGGCCAATAGATTTGATCTTGATGCCACGGTGTATGACCTCCGTGAGGTTCTTTAAACAGGGCTTGATCATGATAAATTCGCACCCCATCCACCCCCATTAAATCAGCCGCGATTTTGGCAAACCGCTTAGCTAGTACGAATCGCCGGATCGCTTCACTTTTCTCCCACAGATTTGAGATCTGAATAAAAGCCTTCCCATACGTATCTCGCTGCTCGAGCGGCTTGTCATGATTATTCAACTCTTTCACCAAGTGACTAATAATAGGCTCATAGGAAGCAATTTCTGACTTGCTTGCCACCTGTCTAAGAGCAATATGTCCTTTTTTCTGATAGCTTTCTTTCTGCTGCGCAGACAATTCATAGTTGTCTTCCATAGAGGGTAAATCATTGCTATGACTTGTTTCCGAAATGCTCATCCACTGCTCACCTCTTTGGTATAATTATAGCTTTATTATAGGAGGCAAATGGTGCAAAATCTTTGTCAAACAAGGTTTTATTATTGTCAAAAACAACTGGATTATATGTACAATGAAGTACTACAATAAGACATAAGAAAGAATTTTTTAAGAGAAAGGGTTCAAGCATGAGCACCGAATTATTGAAACAACATTCAATTGTTCCGTTTGTTAGGCAAAGTGAGTTTGCTGTTCGTAAGCCGTGGTCATATCCGGAGCGTAGGTTGCTTGATTATCTACTCGTTTATATTCAAGAGGGCACTTGCTGTTTTTGGGTAGATCATAAGAAATATATGTTTCAAGCGGGTCAATTCTGTCTCGTACAACCGGGAAGCTTACTAACACTCGAAGGGCTGACTAACACAGTTACGCCCTATATTCATTTTGATTTATGTTATAATTCCGAACGTGAACACAGCTTCCCCACCCGACCAGGGCAGATTGATTTATCGGCTTATATGAACCTGATGCAGCCAACAATCAATGATCTATACGGGATTCAAATGCCGGTGCATGTTCATCCTTCCAACCCATCTAAATTGAAAGAAACGCTATTTCAAGTTATTGAGTATGCCCAGCAACAGGACCCGCTCATACAGCTAAAAACCCAACATCTCGTTACGGAAATTATCATTTCTCTACTAGAGACTTACTATCAGGCTACACAAACACCTGTACATTCGTTCAACTGGATTACTTCATACTTTTCCAATCATCTAAGCGAACCTATTTCATTAGAGGACATGGCGAATCGAGCCAGCCTATCCGTTTCCAGATTCAGTTTCATGTTCAAGCAGCGATACGGTATCTCGCCTCACCAGTATTTAATCAACATGCGGGTTAATCACGCCAAGGAACTTCTAACAAACACAGATCTTAGTCTCGAATCTATAGCGCTCTACTGCGGTTTTGCTGATTTACACCATTTCTCCAAAATGTTCAAGAAAAGAACGGGCTCTACACCTGGTGAATATCGTAAAACTAGTAAGAGCATTATATGAGAAAACCTCTATCAAAGCCATTCAAAGATGAGTGACCGCATTTAGATGTAGTTTTTATCGCCAATAGGAAAGCCGTTTTCTGGAACAGAAAACTTAAACTTTCCTATGTGGAAGCACAAAAAAACCCTTCCTCCGATATCCATATCGAAGAAGGGGTTCCTTCATTTCCCAGGAAATAGTCGAAACTAGTCGAAATAAACAGCTTTCCCTGTTTTTGCTGATTCATAAATAGCTTCTAAGATTTCGGATACGACACATGCTTGCTCAGGGGTTACAACCGGATCTGTATCATTCTCGATAGCTTGAATCCATAGGCGCATTTCTAAATCCGGTGCACTTTCTGTTTCACCATCGTAGAAGGCTACGCCGCCAGCATTCAATTCAACTTCGGTCGTGTATAAACGGCTGTGCTTCTCACCATTAATGCGAAGACCGCCTTTCATATCAGCGCCGCCCTCTGTTCCGCTAAGTGTACATTTCGCTTCATCCACTTCAAGTGTATTCAGCGCCCAGCTCGATTCAAGAATAATCGTAGCACCATTTTTCATTGTAATCATACCAAATGCGGAATCCTCAACGGTGAACTTGGAAGGATCCCAAGGTCCCCAAGCATTAGCTGCATTTTCTCGTTGGGATAATTTATGATAAGAAGTACCCAGAACGACCTTCGGCTCATAGTTGTTCATCATCCACATCGTTAAATCCAGTGCATGCGTACCGATATCGATCAGCGGGCCTCCACCTTGCTTCTCCTCATCAAGGAAAACACCCCAAGTAGGTACCGCGCGGCGACGAATCGCATGAGCCTTAGCGAAATAAATCTCACCTAGCTCGCCTTCCGAGCACAACTGGTGCAAATGTTGGCTATCGCCACGGAAGCGATTGTTGTAACCAACTGTCAGCTTCTTACCTGTACGCTTAGCTGCTTCTACCATACGGCGTGCATCTGCAGCTGTTTTGGCCATCGGCTTCTCTGACATGACATGCTTGCCTGCTTCTAATGCAGCAATCGTGATTTCTGCATGTGAATCATTTGGCGTACAGACATGAACGATGTCAATGGAACTGTCTTTCAGGACCTCGCGGTAATCTTCATATACACGAGCGTCTTCTTTGCCATACTTAGCAGCAGCTTCCTGCGCTTTTTCAGAAATGATGTCACAGAATGCAACCATTTCTACATTCTTTAATTTGTTCAAACTTGGCATGTGCTTGCCATTGGCAATACCTCCACAACCAATAATTGCTATACGATACGTTTTTGACATGATGATCCTCCTTAGTGTTTTACTTTAGTAAAACTTCTTTCGTCATATAAGCCTTAGATATGTATAACCGTTAGGCTTCTCACAATTGCTCATAGCTAGTACTATATAAGAGTATAACAAAAACCTACAAAAATAAAATTTCTGATCTGGCGAAAATTGTATGCAATTGTGCCATGATGGAGGATCATACATGCTTATTAACGAAATTTCCCGCAAACTTGGCATTACGGCCAGAGCTATTCGCTTCTATGAGCAGAAAGGACTGTTAAAGCCTGCGAAGCAGAAAGAGAATGGCTATCGAACCTATACGGAACAAGATGCGTGGAGACTACAAACCATTATCTCTTTACGGGAAGTCGGAATGACACTTGAAGATATTCGTCAAACCTTAGCCCAAACCGATTTAAATCAACAAGAGGAAGTGCTAAGCGCCCTGCAGATGCAGCGTTCAATGCTGTTTGAACAGTGGACAGAAATGAAACAAATCATCGGAACAATGGATCAGATGATCCAAGCTGCTCAAGGTAGCAGTATACTGCCGACCGAACTTCTTTACGAGCTAGCCCAGCAAAGCAAGGAGCTGCGTGATCTAAGGGGAAGCTGGCGCGACCATTGGGATTTCGATCGAAAGGCCCAACAGTTTGATGAGCTGCTGCAGCCTGCTTCTTCATTTGTAGATATCACAGAAGAGGGCCCGCTGAATGACATCGATATGAGCAGCCCTCCCGTATATACAAGCTACGAAGCAGCTTTAGACAAAATCGCCCAGCTTATCTCCCCTGCTCATGGCCTTAAGGGGCTTGATGTAGGAACAGGCACCGGCAATTTAGCCGACAAGCTGCAGCAAATCGGCCTAACCATGTCCGCCATCGACCAATCCAAGCAAATGCTCAAGCTTTGCGCAGCCAAATATGCTGACATCGAACTCAAGCTCGGCAATGTACTGGCCATTCCGTTCATGGATGGAACGTTTGATTATGTTGTCAGTTCGTTTGCCCTTCATCATCTAACAGAAGCGCAAAGGGAGCTCGCCTGGGGTGAAATGCTGCGGGTATTGAAGCCGGGCGGAATCGTATGTTTAGCCGATTATATGATGCAAGACCGAAATGAGGCAGATGTATTTCTAGCCAACCTCATCTCGTCTAAGGCAACCAAGCTGCCTATGATGCATGAGCAGGTAGATCTCTACATGACGCATACCCATATAACTGAGTGGTTACTTTCTCATACAAACCAAGTTAAATCGGAGCCATTAGGGAACAGCATTTACGTTATTTACGCACAAAAATGAGCCTGGGCCGCTGTTAACCAGCACCCAAGGCTCATTATTTTTTGACTATACTTGCTACCAGCTTGTAGCCAACGCCACGGATGGAATCGATTTGAACAGACTGTTGATTCATTTCCAGCTTCTTACGAAGCGAGCTCACATGAACATCTACGGTTCTCTGACCACCAATATAGTCGAATCCCCAAACGATATTCATAAGATCATCTCTTGTTACGACGACGCCCGGGCGCTGCACGAGATAAAGCAGGACCTCAAACTCCTTCGGTCTTAAAGGAATGGAATCCCCGTTCAGAACGACTTCATATTTCTCCGGATAAATGAACAATTCACCCGCCTGAATCACTTTCTCATTGCTCTTAAGTTTGTCCGCTGCCACGTCCTCCGATTGTGTTCTTCGCAGAACGGCAGAGACACGGGCAAGCAATTCCGCCACCCCAAAGGGTTTCGTTATATAATCATCAGCACCGTGCTTAAGACCTTGCACCACTTCATCCTCGGCATTACGTGCCGTTAAAATAATAACAGGTGTGCTGTTTCCTTTCTGCCTTAGCTTCGCCAATACCTCGAATCCATTCAGTCCAGGCAGCATAATATCCAGAATAATTAAGTCGTAAGTCTGCTGCAACGCCTCTTGAAGCCCATCACCACCATGATCGACAACCTTCGTATCATACCCGTCCTGAGATAAGTTGTACGATAGCAATCGAGCTAGAGTTGGCTCGTCTTCAATAACTAGTATTTTTTGTGCCATGGGATCCCCCGCGTTTACAGTATATTTACATTGCACAACCTCATTTTACCACATGATTGTAAAAACAATGTAAATGTTTCATCATCACTGTGTAAATTAGTGTATGACAGGCAATTCAATCGTGAACCTCGTACCGACCCCTACCTCACTATCGACCCGAATCGTTCCTTTATGCAGCTCAACTAAATGCTTCACAATCGATAATCCTAATCCCGTTCCGCCTGAGCTTCTGGAGCGCGCTTTGTCTACACGATAGAATCTCTCGAAAATTCGAGGTAAATCCTTCTTAGGTATGCCCATACCCGTATCCGAAACAATTAACCGCAGCCGTTCATAATCCCCATCAGCATTCTTATCTAGTGGTTCTACGCGCACTTTTACCTTACCGCCATCATGCGTGTAAGCAATACCATTGGAAAGCAGATTGATGATAATTTGCCGTAACCGATCTTCATCCGCCTCGATATAAATATCGTCATCGACCAGCATACTTAGTTCAATGTGCTTCTTCTCCGCTTCTTTTCGTAACACACTTAACGATCTCTCAAGAAATTCAGGCAAGTAGATCGGCGAAAAATTCATCGGAATCCGCTTCGATTCAATTTTGGATAACTCCAGTATATCCCCAATCAATCGATTCAACCGCTCACTCTCATCAAAAATGATTTGTAAGAACGATACTGCCGTTTCCTTATCATTAAGCGCACCAGCCAGCAGTGTTTCGGCGAAGCCTTTAACAGCGGCAATTGGTGTCTTTAATTCATGCGATACATTCGCGACGAATTCACTGCGCATCCGCTCAAGTCTGCGAACAGCTGTAATATCGTGAATAACGATAAGAACACCCGACCATTCCTCATCTTCATGGGCAATTGGACTCAAATGAATATCGAGAATTCGCTCTGCCGGATAATAGAAAACCATCTCATCGCGAATTGAATCTTGTGTCTCAATACATTCTTGAATCAACTTTGTAAACTCATATTGCTGCTTGGCTTCATTATATTTCTTCCCCAGAAGCTCCTGTGAGGAGAAACCTAAAATGTATTCCGCAGCAGGATTTAAAAGCATAATCCGCTCTTCACGGTCAATCATCATGATTCCGCTCATCATATTTTCCATAACGCCTTGAAGCCTGCGTTCATTTTCCTGAATCCGTGCCATTTGCTGCTGCAAACTTTCGGACATGCGATTAATCGCCTGACCCAGTTGTCCAACCTCATCATTACTGTAAGCCGGAACGCGTGATTGGTAGTTCATATTCGTAATTTGCTGGGCTACTTTCGTCATCTTCTCAATCGGGTGAGTAATCCCTTTCGCAATCCGATAACTAACGATTCCTGCGATCAGGAACAAAATGATCAACCCAGAAATCAGGAAATACCATAAGCTGCGGATCGAATTCCCTACCTGTTCCAAGCTCATAGACATACGTAAAAACCCTGTTGTCTCCCTCGCCTCATTCTTCACTGGAATAGCAGCATACAGCATATTTTCCTTCAATGTATCGCTGTAACGCGTAACGTAGCCGACTCCATTCGCTGCTGCCGAAGCAATCTCCGGTCGATTCAAGTGATTGTCCATTTGTTCGGGTCTTTGATCAGAGTCACCTAATACTTTGCCATCCGCTCGAACATACGTCACTCTCTCATTCGTTGCTTCTTTAAGGTGTTTGGCTTGTTCCGTATAGTAAGAAATCAACTCCGCATCGGTACCTTTTCTGTTCCAATCAACAGTTGCCGTAATGAGTTGCAGCTCGCGTTCCATATTATCTTGCAAAGACTTTATGTGAGAATTTTCAAGTACCTTTGCCATGAAAATGCCCGCAATCAACATCGAACAACCAATCAATAAAATCAAAATAAAAGTTAGTTTGGCACGGAATTTGGTCATCTGATACTAGCCTCCGATGGTTCAGTCTGTCCATTTCATGTGTAAAAACAAAAAGAAAAGGGCTACTCTACATAGTAACCCTTTCTTCCGTGCCTAATCCAGTATTTTTTTTGTAAAGATGAAGGATAAGTTCAATGCTTAGAAAATTATTTGAAAACAGGCTCTTTCAGTGCTGCCAGCTTCTCAAGTGAATTCTTCTCTACGTCAGCATGCAGGCTGTTACCGTGTGAATCCATCGTTACGATAGCAGCAAATCCTTCTGTTTCTAAATGCCACATCGCTTCTGGAATTCCGAATTCCATGTAGTCAACGCCTTCAACCTTCTTAAAGCACTGTGCGTAGTATTGCGCAGCACCACCGATAGCGTTCAAATAGACGCCGCCGTGTTCTTTCAAAGCTGCTAACGTTTTCGGTCCCATTCCGCCTTTACCGATGACGGCGCGAATACCGAATTTCTTGATAATATCACCTTGGTAAGGCTCCTCGCGAATGCTTGTCGTCGGTCCAGCCGCTTTAACGTGCCATTCGCCAGCTTCATCCTTACTCATTACAGGTCCGCAATGATAAATCGCAGCCCCATTCAGATCTACCGGAGCATCATGATCCATCAAATATTTATGCAGCGCATCGCGTCCTGTGTGCATCGTACCATTGATGACTACGACATCACCGACTTTGAGGCTGCGGATTTGCTCTTCCGATATTGGCGTTGTCAATACAACCTCACGGCGCTCTTCTTTTGGCGTATTCTTAGCTTCTTCTGCACTCGCTTCGAAAGCCTCTTGGAAAGAAACCTCTGTCCCTCTTGGATAGGACCATCCATTGATTTCGCCAGTTTCCGCATTCAAGACGACGCCTTGACGGCGGAACGCCCAACAGTTGTAAGCAACGGAAACGAAGAAGCTTGCTGGCAATCGGTTCATTACGCCAACTTTACAGCCAAGTAATGTTACTTGACCGCCGAAGCCCATTGTTCCAATACCAAGCGTATTGGCATGCTCCATGACGTACTCCTCAACCTTACGCAGCTCCGGATGTGGATTCACATCGTCAACATGACGGAATAATTGGTGCTTCGCCAGCTCGTACCCGCTTGTACGGTCGCCTCCAATACCTACGCCGATGAAACCCGCGCTGCATCCTTGACCTTGCGCTTGGTAAACCGCATGCATCACACATTTGCGAATGCCGTCAAGATCACGTCCTGCTTTACCTACACCTTCAAGATCAGCAGGCAAACTGTATTGAATATTTTTGTTCTCACAGCCGCCGCCTTTTAGAATCAACTTCACTTCGATATCGTCACGTTCCCATTGCTCGAAATGAACAACCGGCGTACCAGGCCCAAGATTATCTCCGCTGTTTGCACCTGTAAGGGAGTCTACGGAGTTCGTGCGCAGCTTACTAGCTTTGGTTGCATTAGCAACCGCTTCTAAGATTTGCTTCTTCATGATAATTTGGTTTGCCCCAACTGGACAGTGTATAATAAACGTTGGCATACCCGTATCCTGACAAATTGGGGATACATTGCATTCCGCCATATGGATGTTATCCGCAATGCGAGATAGAGATAACGCAGAACGCGTGCCTTTGTCCTCATTTTCCTGAGCGGCTTGTACCGCACGGCGTACATCACCGGGAAGGTTTGTGGAAGTTTCGACAATCAAATCGTAGACGCTTTGATAAAAATGCTGCATGACTAGGTCTGGCTCCTCTCTCAAATACACACATAATAATAATTACAAACTATTATAACATACCTCACATGAAGAGTTCGACGGTTCTTGTGAGGAAAACAAGGAGATTCACTGACATGTACAAAAGAATCGCAATTTCGATTCTAGTTAGCCTGATTGGGCTCACCCTTTTGCTTACGCCGCTGCAAGCTAAGCGCTCCGGGGATATTTACTACCAGGACCAAGTGGCCGTCCTTATGTATCATCATGTGCATGAAAAGGACACCAGCTCTAGCACAATTACAAGCTCGCTTTTTCAAAATCAGCTTCAATCGCTACTTAGCAAAGGCTATCATTTTATTTCCTTAGAAGAGTTCAAACAGTACATGGAGGGCGCTACCGTTCCATCCAATGCTGTTCTGGTAACGTTCGATGATGGCTATCAAAGCTTTTACACAGCAGCCTATCCGATTTTGAAAAGCTTGCGAATTCCCGCTGTAAACTTCGTTATTACGAATGACTTAACAAATCCGCTGGGGTCCTACATCCCTTCCATGTCGAAGGAACAAATCAGTGAGATGACGCATGCCACGAACTTCATCGATATTGGCTGCCATACCAACAATCTTCATCACAAGCTTCCAAATGGTGAAGCAGCGCTGGTAGGAAGATTGGATGCAGAGAACGATGATGTTTATAAGCAGCGTGTTTACAAAGATACGCAAGCTTGCATCGGCAAGCTCGCAGGCTTAACGGATAAGCCGCTTGACACGTTGGCGTACCCATTCGGCATCACGTCCCCGGCGGCGACAGAGCAAGTTGCGAAGGCGGGCATCCGCTACGCCTTCACGATTTCGCCGGAGATGGCGACGCGAAGCGCCGATCACCTGTTGATCCCGCGGATCAACGCGGGCAGCCCCGGCATCACGCCGGAGCTGCTGCACCGCTCGATCCAGCGCCGGGTCTTGGCGCAGCCGGGCAGCGCCCCGCTGCGCGTGGATGCGGCCGCTGCCGCAGCACAGCTCGGCGGCAGCGCTGATGTGGAAGGCGGAGAGCTTCGCCTCCGCCTCGGGCAAGAGGCATTCACCCTGCAGGTGAATGCGAAGGCAGCGACGCGCGGGAACGCGCGCGTCACGCTGCGGCAGCCCGTGCTGCGCGAGCACGGGCTGATCACGATCGCGCTTGATGATCTTAGCGCGCTGATCGGGCAGCCGCTCGTCTACACCCCGGCCACCGGGAAGGTGGCAGTGAGGGTGCCACCGAGCGTCAAATAAGCCGTTTTATTTTACTTTAGAAAGATTAGAACAATGAGGAGTTAACTCGATGAATCATCACTTTTTCGCTTACTTATATCGACTTAAATATATTGATCGCTGGAGTCTCATGTGGAACATGCGCAGAGAAAACGTAGCTGAGCACTCTTTCTATGTCTCAACAATTGCGCATATGTTATGCACCATTGCCAATGAAGTATATGGACGTAACGTGCCAACTGATCGCGTGGTATCCATCGCATTGTTCCACGACTCATCCGAAGTACTTACGGGGGATATCCCCCAGCCTGTGAAGCATAACAATGAGCAAATACTGCGGAACTTCCGAGAGATCGAAGATGTCGCTGTCGAACGGCTTATTCAAACTATTCCACCAGAAATCAGCGGCATCTACCGCAATTTAATTCAAGATCCTGACCCTGAGCTCTACCGCTGGGTGAAAGCCGCCGACTTGCTCGAAGCGTATATCAAATGCTTAACCGAGCTCTCCACTGGTAACCGTGAATTCGTTGTCGCGAAGCAGCAAATTCTGGAAAGCTTACAGAAAATGAACATACCTGAAGTCGATTATTTCCTCGAGCATATGAGTGCATCATTTGAGAAAACATTAGATGAAATTACATTGGATGAATCGACGTAAAAAAAGAGCATGCCATCATCAATGATGAGCATGCTCTTTTAATTTCCAAAACTTACGAAAGCAGCTGCGGATTCGTCATAATCAGTACAGCCACGATAACAGCGATGGCTGCGATCCAGCTGAATGTTTTAATTTTGGCAGCATCAGAAGCTGTGCTTTTACCTGCTTTGCTATTCGCAATCAGCTTTTTGATTCTACCACCGATCATACCGGTGATTGCTCCTACAATCAGAAGAAGAACTACGGATGAGATCATCCATAGGACGGACGGCATCGGATCTACTTGACTAACCATTGCGCCACCTGTAAGGAAGGTTACAATCAATGAGAATTGACCGATGCGATTGATCTTAGCTATCACACCGACAAAGCTTTCTTGGGCAGCTCCAGACAAAGTTGCAGCTTGTCCCACTAAGAATGGGAACATGACGTACGCACCAAGCAATAAAGCACTAACGACATGTAAAAAAATCATAACTGGATACATTTGGACAACCTCCGCAATTTTATGTAATGGTTTTCCTAATTATAACCGAACTGGAACAGTCTCGACAAGAAAGCGATCCCATGAATACAGCTATTTCACTATATCTACACATAACTGTGACTAATTCTATGTAATCGACGACATGTAAGAAAAATAACCCAACGAACTCATCTTGATTATGAGTCCGCAGGGTTATTTCACTTCCTATTGAATCAAGCAGATTGCCTGTCAACTTAACGTTTTAAGGCAGTGGCTCAGCTGGAACGTTAGCGATCGTAACAGCCTCTGTAAATTTGTTTGTCGTGTTCTGTCTCAATCGCATATTAGCAGAGCCGGAGATGCTAGGATTAATTTGAATACTCACAATCTTCTCCGCATGCCCGCTTGCATCAGCTGTTAATGAGAAGCTCGTGCTGTAACCATAGCTGGTAGGCCATGTGCCATTACTATTTTGAACCTTAGCGACCTGGGTACCTGAACCATTATAAATGCCAATATTATAGCCGGTTGTTGTTGAATTTGCAGCTAGGCCATTTAGAATAACCTTCACTTGAAAAACGGCCTGATTAGGCAATTGCGCTTGATGGACAAAAGCAAACGGATCTGTTGTATTCGTAGCGGTACTATATCCGTAAGATCCTGCTTTAAATGTTGAAGGATCCCACCACTTATAACCAGCTGCAGGTGCTGCCCAAGGCTCGGCCTGCGGCTCTGTTGTATTAGCCGGCTCCTCCCATGAGTAGAGTGTAGTTGCTGAATCCAATGTAAGGCCTGGCACTTGCGTTAAACTTGTATAACTTTCTTTGGTTGCCAACCAGTTCACCATATTTACTAAAAGAGAAGCGTCATTCTGCTCTTGGAATCCCGCATACGTAGTTTTCGTACCGCCTGTCTCTTCCCTCTTGTATTTTGGCGTCGCATCTTCAACTGGTGAGGAATCGCCAATGAATCCGGCTTTGCCTGCACTCACTTTGGAAACAGCAACATAAGGACCTTCTGCTACACCTCCGCCGTTGTATACCCCTTGATCAACAGCACTAGCCCATTTGGTCGTCGTCGCTGGCAGGTAAACAATACCTTTGGCTTTGTTCGGGTCTGTAACCGCTAAAGTCGAGCCTGCATGCATAGCGACCGTGGAGACACCACTCGTAATGTTAAAAGCCTGAGATGGGCTCACGATATTATTCGCTGTAATATCACCTAATGCGTTATAACGGAACTTCACTCCGAAATTGGCCGCCAACCAATCAGAGCTTGCAACACCCTGCATCGCTGCCGAAGCTGCCTCTGCTGTACTCATACCAGCAGCTGGATTGGTCCACGCGCCGCGGCGAAAGCCATTGAACACTTCCGAAGCGTCCCAGCGATTTTTGTTACGATCTGCATTGTAATGATCGCCAATGAAGAAGATGCTGCCGCCGCCTTGCACATACTGCAGCATGGCGCTTTGCTCAGATGTCTTGTATGGAATGTTAGCCTCGCCAATCACGAACACATCGTACGCTGATAAATCAGAGAGCGTGATCGCCGTACTTTTACGCAGTTCTTTTACATAATAACCAGCATTGCCTAAAGCGTTAGCGAAGTCAGAAAAACCACCGTCAATAACCCAGTCCGCTGCGCCAGCTGTTTGACCATGTGTGTTATCGAACAGCACCTTTTTGCCATTCGCCGTTGTCGGCGTTATGGAAGGCGCAGGGTCATTCGGACCTTCTGCAAAAGCTTGTGGAACAATGCCTAACAATGATACGGATAATGCTGCGGTTAAACAGAGTCTTCTCCAGTTTCTTGTTCCTAGCAAGCTTTTCTTCAACATCAAATCCCACCATCCCATGGATTTTTTAGCCAATTATGCTGGCCTAAGCCTATCGTAGCATAGACCATTAACTGGGAATAGTAGTTGGAAATCAATTTACAAAATTAACAAAAGATTGTGCATCGCCACAATAAAATGAACAAAAAAAGAACCAACCACCTATTCGCATAAGTAGTTGATCCTTCATCTAAGAGTGTATTAACCTGTTACAACTTTGATTACGTTGCGCACAGAGTTTGCTGTTTTGTCCAAAGCTGTTTTCTCTTCGTCAGTAAGCTCGATGTCAAGAATTTTCTCGATACCGTTAGCACCAAGTACAGTTAGAACGCCCATGAACAGGTTGTCGTAGCCATATTCGCCTTCAAGAAGAGCGATAGTTGGGATGATACGTTTTTTATCTTTAAGGATTGCTTCTGTCATTTGCACAAGGGAAGCCGCTGGTGCGTAGTATGCACTACCGTTACCAAGTAGGTTAACGATTTCGCCGCCGCCAGTACGTGTACGTTGAACGATCGCTTCAATACGGTCAGCTGGGATCAGCTTCTCGATTGGCACGCCGCCAGCGTATGTGTAACGAACGAGTGGAACCATGTCATCGCCGTGTCCACCGATAACAACACCTTTAACATCCTCAACGGATACATTCAACTCTTGGGAGATGAAAGTCAGGTAACGAGCTGTATCGAGTACGCCGGATTGACCTATTACGCGGTTTTTCGGGAAGCCAAGTGCTTGGAATGCTACGTATGTCATCGCGTCAACAGGGTTACTCAAGATGATAACGATGGAATCAGGAGCTACTTCTCTCACGTTCTCACAAACGGATTTCACGATTCCTGCATTCGTGTTTACCAAATCGTCGCGGCTCATACCCGGTTTACGAGCGATCCCGGCTGTGATGATGACGATATCGGAACCAGCAGCATCCGCATAGTTGGAAGTACCTGTAATCTGGCTATCGTATCCTTGAACCGGACCTGCTTCGAGCATGTCGAGCGCTTTCCCTTTTGTAGGGTTTTCCAGTTGTGGGATGTCGAGCAGAACAACGTCACCAAGTTCTTTTTGAGCTAACATAAGAGCAGTTGTTGCTCCCGTGAAACCTGCGCCGACAACAGTAATTTTATTACGACGAATTGCCATTTGAGATGTACCTCCTAATAGTTTTTAGTAGATCAACTTTTCTCAAAAGAATTAAGCCATGTTTTTGATGATTTCGTTCGCGAACTCGGAACATTTGATTTCTTTCGCGCCTTCCATCAAACGAGCAAAGTCATAAGTTACGGTTTTGTTATTGATGGATGTTTCCAAACCTTTGTAGATCAAGTCAGCCGCTTCCAACCAACCAAGGTGCTCAAGCAGCATAACGCCAGATAGGATTACGGAACCTGGGTTAACTACGTCAAGACCAGCGTATTTAGGAGCTGTACCATGCGTAGCTTCGAAGATTGCGTGACCAGTCAAGTAGTTGATGTTTGCTCCTGGAGCGATACCGATACCGCCAACTTGTGCAGCAAGTGCATCAGACAGGTAGTCACCGTTCAAGTTCAATGTTGCGATAACGTCGAAGTCAGTCGGACGAGTCAATACTTGTTGCAAAGCGATGTCAGCGATAGCATCTTTTACGATGATTTTGCCAGCTGCTTCAGCGTCTTTTTGAGCTTTGTTAGCTGCCTCAGCGCCTTCTGCTTCTTTAATGCGATCGTATTGTGCCCATGTAAATGTTTTGTCCGCATATTCACGTTCAGCAAGCTCATAACCCCAGTTTTTGAACGCGCCTTCTGTGAACTTCATGATGTTACCTTTGTGTACCAAAGTTAGCGTTTTACGGCCGTGTTTGATCGCATACTCAATTGCAGCGCGGACCAAACGCTCTGTACCTTCGGAGGATACTGGCTTAACGCCGATTCCTGAAGTTTCTGGGAAGCGAATTTTGTTAACGCCCATTTCGTCTTGAAGGAATTTAATAACTTTCTTAACTGCGTCGGAACCAGCTTCCCACTCAATACCAGCGTAGATATCTTCTGTATTTTCACGGAAAATAACCATGTCAACCAGCTCAGGACGTTTAACCGGTGAAGGAACACCATTGAAGTAACGAACTGGACGGGAACATACGTAAAGATCTAATTCTTGACGAAGTGCAACGTTCAGGGAACGAATACCGCCGCCGATTGGCGTTGTCAAAGGTCCTTTGATGGACACGATGTATTCGCGCATAGCTGTTAATGTATCGTTAGGCAACCAGTTGTTGTATTTGTTAAATGCTTTCTCGCCGGCAAAAACTTCGTACCAAGCGATTTTTTTCTCGCCTTTGTATGCTTTCTCAACTGCAGCATCCAGAACGCGTACGGAAGCAGCCCAGATATCAGGACCTGTACCGTCACCTTCGATGTAAGGGATGATTGGGTTGTTAGGTACTTGCAGAACACCATTCTCGATGGTGATTTTTTGACCTTCTTTTGGTAGTTCGTAGGATTCGAATTGTGGCATGATTAGTTCCTCCTTAGATTTGTTTAAAATGATTCGTGAGAACATGTGGCGCATTACGTTGCGTGCTTTTGGCAATGCTTTCCGACCGCTGTTATCATCCTGTCCAAATGAATTTATTATATGGTATGGAACAGGATTCTAAAGGCGGCCACTACGTTTCTCCAGGCACTGCCAAGCACTCTACTTAGCTACTTAGGTGTAACGAGGCACATTTTAAAGCAAGTTTAACTCGTCACCGTAGAAGTAAGTAGGTAAACACACAAAAAGTGACGGGAGTTGCGGTACTCCCCCGGATGAACCGAGGACGGGTACCGAACTTCCCGCACATGGAGTTAAAATGACAATTAGCGAGAGCTAATTGGAATGTATTTTTGGTTAACCGGGCCCGTGTACTCAGCGCGAGGACGGATCAAACGGTTGTTTTCGTACTGCTCCAAGATGTGGGCAGCCCAACCGGATGTACGGCTGATCGCGAAGATCGGCGTGAACAGGTCACGTGGGATTTCCAACGTTGTGTAAACGGATGCTGAGTAGAAATCAACGTTTGGTTTCAAGCCTTTGAGGCTGGTGACCAATTCGTCTGCTTTAATGGACATTTCGTACCATTTAAGGTTGCCAGTTAGTTTACCAAGCTCATAGGACATTTTTTGCAAGTGCTTTGCACGCGGATCTCCGTTTTTGTAAACACGGTGTCCAAAGCCCATGATTTTGTCTTTACGCTCTAGTTTATCGTTGATGTAAGGAACAACGTTCTCTACAGTACCGATTTCTTCCAGCATCGCCATAACAGCTTCGTTCGCACCGCCGTGAAGAGGTCCTTTGAGCGTGCCGATCGCTGAAGTAATACCGGAGTAGATGTCTGTTAATGTTGCAACAGTAACGCGTGCAGCGAATGTGGAAGCATTCAGCTCATGGTCAGCGTGTAAAACTAATGCTTTGTCCAAAGCTTCGATAGCGATTTTATCTGGCTCGTTACCGGTTAGTTGGTACAAGAAGTTAGCAGCAACAGAAGCATATCCTGGTGAAGCTAAAGGTTCTTTACCTTCACGGATACGAGCGAAAGCTGCGATAATGCCAGGAATTTGTGCTTGTAGCTTGATCGCTTTACGCACATTGGATTCAGGGCTCAAATCGTTCGCTTCTTCATCATAAAGTGCAAGAGCCGATACTGCTGTACGAAGAGCAGCCATGGAATTAACATCTTTAGGGAATGCTTTGATCTGGTTGATAACCGCATCAGGCACCTTGCTGTAAGCGTTCAGGTCGCTTTGCAGTTTCTCAAGCTCAGTTTGGTTAGGCAATTTGCCGAACCAAAGCAAATAAATAACTTCTTCAAATGTCGCATTTTCTGCGAGGTCATCAATATCAATCCCGCGATACGTTAGCACACCATCTACAATGGAGCTGATCGACGAGGTCGTGGCTACAATTCCTTCTAAACCTTTGGTTGCAGACATGGGAATCTCTCCTTAGCTACTCTATTAGCAAAAAATTGCTTTTTTCCTAACTTAATAATAAAGTATTTTGTTTAATAAGTGAACAAAAGCAGACATAAAACTTCATTATCACTATCATAAAGAATCTTTTTGGCGGAAATCGTCACTGTTTTTTTGAGCCATTTCTTCAAAACACACGATACAAGTTTTTGTTAATTCCTCCGAATTATGCACCCTAGGAGGAAAAGTTTGTCGAGTCGTGTTGAGATTGATACAATGTAGGCAAAGTAAAAGTGATTTTTCTCTGAAAAAGGAGCAAATACATGAGCAGCAGATCAAGTATCGGCATCATTGATATCGGATCCAACTCGATTCGACTTGTTATCTACGAAATTAATGCCCATGGGGCATACCGTGTAGTCAGTGAGCATAAGGATTCCGCTAGACTTAGTGAACGCATCGGTTCCGATGGCATTTTACATAGCAAAGACATTATTTCTATAGTCCCAATTCTATCTCACTACGCTCTGCTATGCAAAGTTCATGAGGTTCAGACAATAAGGGCCGTAGCAACGGCAGCCATACGTAACGCAGCCAATTCAGCTGAAATTGTGCGAATTCTCCAGGAACAGACCGGACTTCATATTGAAGTACTGAGCGGGACAGAGGAAGCTCGATATGGCTATTTAGGCGTAATCAATACTATCGATATTCGTGACGGCTTGATCATTGATATTGGCGGAGGGAGCACGGAAGTCACATTGCTTCGTAACCGGAAATTACTGCAAAGCGTTTCCTTTCCATTCGGTGCGGTGAACACCACACGCCAATTTATGAAAAATGCGAATCTAACCGAGCAGGAAATGGGTGATATACGTCGGATGGTTGAAGATGCGATTTTGGCTCATCCTTGGATTGCCAGTTCTCCCAATTTACCTATGATTGGTCTAGGCGGAACGATTCGAACCCTTGGGAAAATAAGCCAAAAGCGCAGCAAATACACGCTTCAGCTTGCCCACAATTACACGTTGAAGCCTGGAGAGCTTCGTGATTTCCTCCTATTGTTATCCTCCATGCCATTGGAAAAACGAAAAAAAGTAGATGGTCTCTCCAAAGAGCGCGCAGATATTATGGTTCCAGGACTGATCATTATGGACACCATATTCGAAGCAGCAGGTTCGTCAGCATGCATTATCAGCGGATCAGGACTTCGTGATGGCCTCTTCTACGAAACATTCGATCCTAAGCACCCAATCAAAGAGGATGTTCTTGAAGCAAGTATCCATAATTTGCTTTTGCTCCATCCGAACGCTGCTGTGAAACATGTCTCTCATGTAGATAATTTCGCCATGCAGCTTTATCATACGCTCACTGTTCCGCCCGAATCAGAAGATCGAAGCCAAAAATACTTGCATACCGCTGCCCTCTTACATCGAATTGGAGCCAGCGTCCATTATTACCATTACCTCAAACATACACAATACATGATGACTGGGGCACATATCGACGGTCTCAGCCATCGAGAAATTGTTATTTGCTCTTTCATTGCTACTTACAAAACAAAAAGCCGGACCCACCAACAAGTCCTTACTTACAAGGACCTATTGATGGAATCCGACGCGGCATTAATTGTAAAGTTAGGTACGCTGCTTAAATTAGCAATGGCTTTGGATCACAGTGAGACGCAGCCTGTTCAAGAGCTGCAAATAACGCAAACCGAATCGACCTTAACTCTCAAGCTGTTATGTATCCACAACCCAATTATGGAGCTTAAGGAACTCGCGGCTATCAGCAAAGAATTCGAAAAAATATGGGGGCTGAAGCTTAAGACCCAAGCCGGAGTTTTTTCCAAGAAGTAATTTTCATCGCCTCGAACTGGCTCCGATAAGGGGTCAGTTCATTTTTTATGCGACTGTACATCCCGTTGGGCATCAGTTCTCTTGCTTTGACGTTATCATGCAGGGTGACATTCAGAATTTGAATCATCACTTTCTTCATTTCAGGGTCAAGAACCGGACACATCAGCTCAATACGACGTGTCAAATTACGTGTCATCCAGTCAGCCGAAGATAAATATACATCAACTAGTCCGCCATTTTCGAAATAATAAATGCGGGAATGCTCTAAGAAACGATCTACAATACTCCGAACCGTAATATTCTCGCTAATCCCAGGCACCCCTGGACGCAAGCAGCATACGCCGCGAATAATTAATTCGATCTTCACACCTGCTTGCGACGCTGCATACAAGGCATCTACCATCTCTTGATTGGATAATGAGTTCATTTTTGCAATAATTCGGGCTGGTCTGCCTGCTCTAGCGTGCTCAGCTTCACGTTCGATAAGCTCGAATAGCTTATCCTTCAAATCCGTAGGAGCCACAGCGAACGACTGCCAATCATGAGGCGCGGAGTAGCCAGTAATTTCATTGAAAAGTGCGGAAGCATCCTCTCCAATCACACTGTTTGCAGTGAATAGCCCTACATCTGTGTAAAGACGGGCTGTGCTGTCGTTATAATTACCTGTTCCAACATGAACATATCTGCGGAGAGTCTGCTCTTCTTGTCTCACGACGAGTGTGATCTTGGCATGTGTTTTGAGCCCAACAAGTCCATAAACCACATGACAGCCTGACTTTTCAAGCATTCTTGCCCATGCAATATTTCGCTCTTCGTCGAATCTGGCTTTCAGCTCAACAACTACCGTGACCTGCTTCCCGGACTCCGCGGCTCTGGCTAACGCTTGAATAATCGGCGAGTTTCCACTCGCTCTATACAGTGTCATTTTGATCGCGAGCACTTTCGGATCGTAGGCTGCATGGATGATGAAGTCTGTTACTGCGTCGAACGTTTCATAGGGATGATGTACCAATACATCCTTTTGCTTTAGAACCTCGAAGAAGTCGGTCGTATCCTCAAATTCTATGGGATATTTGGCAGCAATACGCGGATAGCGAAGATTTTCAAAGCCATTCAACGTACCGGCCAGCTTCATGAAATACGTGATGTCCAGCGGACCGTCAATTTCAAAAATTTGTTCTTCAATCTCGAACTCTTCCTGAAGCTGTGCAAGCGCATAAGGATGAATGCCTTCTTGTACTTCAAGTCGAACAGGAGAGCCCCAGCGCCTGCGTCTAAGCTCCTTCTCGATCTCCTCAAGCAGATCTTCCGCCCCTTCTTCATTGAGCGTTAAATCAGCGTTTCGAGTCACCCTGAACCCGTGAACGGAAATCGGAATGTATCCACTAAAAAGCGATTCTATATGATGCTCGATCAATTCTTCTATAAGAATAAATTCTGTTTTTTTACTATTTGGCCGTGTTGGCACAGGAATATAACGGGATAAATTGCTCGGTACTTGAACGATGGCAAAATAAGGCTCATCATCCGGATCATCCCCTTCTCGCACAAGTAAGACGGCTAAATAGACGGATTGATTATGTACAAGTGGAAATGGACGACTTTGATCCACGGCCATCGGCGTTAATACGGGAAAAATAATATCATGATAATAAGCATCCATGGCTTTTTTCTGTGTCGTATTCAAATCTTCAAATTCCGTAAACACAATGCCTTCTTTGGTTAGCAGTCTCGTTACTTCACGATACGTTTTGTACTGCTCTGTTACCATTTTGGCAGTGCGCTTCATAATTCGTTTAATAAGGCCGGCAGGGGTGTAGCCAGTGAAGTCTTTCTTGGTATACCCAGCCTTGATTTGATCCTTCAGTCCTGCGACACGAACACTCATGAACTCATCAAGATTGCTGGATACGATGGACAGAAATTTCACACGCTCAAGCAGCGGTGTGCTCGCATCTTGAGCTTCCTCCAGTACACGCCAATTGAACTCGATCCAGCTTAAATCCCGGTTTAAGTACTTGGTCGAAATCTCTTTGACTTCCTTGACTTCTTTGACTTCTTTGAGCTCTTTAACTTCTTTCAAATCAGGTTCGCGCGCAATACTCATAAAGCCTCCACTTATATTTTCTTATGTTTTCTATCTGTGCCATTTATCTTCATTGTACTATGCGTGCTCTACACCGACAATGCAGAATCCCCTTTTTTAATATATGAAGATTTTGTAAAGGTGATGTTATTTCCGTATTTATCCAAGATCATGTTACAATGAAAAGACTTGAAACAAGGAGAGAAAAAGACCATGGGTATCCTGAATCCACGTTTAGTTCACCAGATTTTCAGGGGCATTTGGGTGGCACTAATTATTGTTCTAATCGGACTCGCTTTCTACTATGTTATCCCACTGATTTACCCATTTATTTTCGGCTGGATTCTAGCTCTTATGCTTAATCCCCTTGTGAACTTCTTTCAATTCAAGGTGAAATTGCCCCGCTGGCTTGCTGTGACCTTATCCATGTTGTTATTTATAGGTGCCATGGTTACGGCCATAACCTTACTAGTTGCCAATATAGTGGTAGAATTAGGTTCACTTGCGGATACCTTGCAGATTCAGATCAACCTATGGGTGGAGCAATTCAATGTTTTCATTAATTCAACTTCTTTCCAGAATTGGATTGAACGTATTAATCAGTTTTTTGAAAATAACCCAAAATATCAAGAAACTGTCAACAACAATTTATCTTCGACAGCAGGCTCCATTGCAGACGTGAGTAAGTTCATTATTGGCTATGTTTTTGACACGCTGAAAAGATTTCTAACTTCTTTGCCAAATATCGCAACCATAACCATTATTGTTATGTTGGCCACCTTTTTCATTAGTAAAGATTGGTATCAGCTTATCAAACGGTATAAAGGGATCTTCTCCGACATGATTGTGAAGACCACCCAATTGATTCGGACCGATTTGCAAAAAGCACTGTTCGGCTACATGCGCGCCCAACTGATTCTTGTTTCGCTAACCGCTCTTGTGGTCATCATTGGCTTGCTGGTCTTGCGCGTTGACTATGCCATAACCATCGGTTTACTAACAGGCTTAGCAGACCTGATGCCTTATTTGGGGACAGGTGCGGTCATGGTTCCTTGGATTTTGTATGTTTTCTTTGCGCAAGGAGATTTTTTTCTCGGAATCGGCCTCAGTGTGCTTTATGGCGTCATAGTGATTGCCAGACAGATCATGGAACCAAAGGTGCTCGCCTCCTCAGTCGGATTAGACCCTCTGGCTACGTTAATCGCCATGTTCGTTGGATTGAAACTATTCGGACTCCTCGGGCTTATTGTGGGTCCTGTGACTCTCATTCTGGTCGCTGCGTTCTATCGCGCAAGAATCTTTCATGATATGGCAGCTTACATACAAAAAGGCTCGGTTCCTCCCAAATAGACGGGGTGACCGAGCCTTTGTTCTTTATCTACGCTTTATGATATTGATTCGGCCTCTGCCGATTTGCTTTTGAATCAATGCAAGCAGCATGACCTTGAAGATCGGTCTCGTGTAAGGAAAAACAAGTAGAAATCCAAAAATATCCGTAATGAATCCCGGTGTAATTAGTAAAATGCCTCCGATGAAAATACAGATTCCATCTAATAAATGCTGTGCAGGCAGTTGGCCTTGAGACCACTCAAACTTGGCATACTCCAACACTTTGCGTCCTTCCCGCTTGGCGAAATAAGCACCTAAGAAGCCGCTTATAAGAATAAGCGCGAATGTCGTCCAGCCGCCTATATAATGCCCCAGTGTGATCAGAAGCGTAATTTCTATGGCAGGTACTAGAATAAGAATAGCAAGAATGATACGAAACATAAGCTCAGCCCCTTTTATGAATACTTAGCTAACAACTGCCATAATTCTGGCGCTTCCTTTTCTATGCGTATTGGCTTCCAAGAAGGATTCACCCAAACGTGATGAGTTGCTCCCGTTACAAGTAGTTCCCCGGTAGGTTGTGCAGCAGAATCTGCGGTTAGAGCCATCATTTCTTCCGAAACTTTACGGATTTCATAGGCAAAATGGAGCCGAACACTGCTCATCTCAATCACTCGCGTGTTCACGCATACCAAGTCATCATAACGAGCAGGCTTCTTGAACTTAATCTCGGCTTCAACAAGCGGCAGCAATAGCCCCTTCTCCTCAATACGCCGGTATGGGTATCCAAGCTCCCTGATAAGTTCGGTCCGCCCAATCTCGAACCACGTCAAATAGTTGGCATGGTACACAACCCCCATTTGATCTGTTTCTTCATATCTCACACGAAACTGATGCTGATGCCAGCGCTCCTGAGTCATGATGATGTACGCCTCCAGTAACAAGTCTTAGAACAATTATAGCACAGCTAGGGCTAGGGATGGGTAGTGCTGAGGAGTAATGCATAGTGATGCGTAGTGATACATAGCGATGCGTGTATACACAGATTGGAAGGAATACCTAAGTCCTACTAGATGGGGTCTATGCACTTGGTTAGAGCGGATGCTAGGTCCTGCATTCTCTCTTTATGATCTCTTAGCTATGATTTGTTAAGTACATTGACGACATTTTTGTCGCTTAGGGGAACCCAGAAACCTTATTTCACTAAATTCAGTCTTTTGGAGGGATGAAGCGGAACTACGTGACGCTATTTCAGTAAAATCGAGTCTTTTCCCCTGCATTTTGATGAAATAGCGCCCTCTCGTTCCGTTAAACATCTGAAAACGTGATTTTACATTAAATAAGGTACTCTCGTTCCGTTTGCTTTGGGGAATGAGTTCGTATGCTACCTTCGGGGCGGGTATGAATGCGTAAACAACCGTAGTTAATAAAATAAAAAAGAGTGAAGCCGAGACAAATCTCGCTTCACTCTTTGCTAAACTTACAGAACGCTCGCTTGACCAGAGTAGATAACGCCAACTTCTGGATAGATCGAAACTTCTGTGCCGTCTTTGATTAATTCCACTGCGTTCTCAACGCCTACAATTACTGGAATCCCAAGGCTTAAAGCGACTACTGCCGCATGGGAAGTGATTCCGCCAACTTCTGTAATCAACGCTGATGCTCTTTGTACAGCTGGCATATATTCTTTGTCCGTCGATACCGTTACAAGTACAGCACCGTCTACCATTTTCGCATTCGCTTCTTCTGGTGTACGAGCCGTTACAACGATACCCGTTGCTGTTTGCATGCCGATACCCGTTCCTTTGGCAATCATCTCACCTACGTGATGAACCTTGATCAAGTTCGTTGTTCCGGAGCGTCCAACAGGTACACCTGCGGTAATGACAACGATATCGCCTAGAGACACGATACCTGTTTTGATGCTGCTTTCTACCGCAAGGTTAAACAGCTCGTCCGTCGTTTTCGCTTGCACGCCCATCACCGGAATAACACCCCATACAAGGGATAAACGGCGAATGACATGCTCGCTAGGCGTAACGGCAATGATTGGTGATTTCGGACGGTATTTGGATACCATTCTAGCTGTATATCCACTTTCCGTAGCCGTTAAAATCGCTTTCGCACCCAGCTCCAAAGCTGAGTTAGCTACCGCTTGAGAAATCGCTTCTGTTACAGTAACTTGTTGCGCTTGCGCTTGACGAAGGAAAATTTCTTTATATTCCAATGCTGCTTCCGCACGCTCAGCGATACGAGCCATCGTTTGCACGGACTCAACTGGATATTTACCAGCAGCTGTTTCACCGGACAACATCACAGCATCCGTTCCGTCGAACACCGCATTGGCTACGTCACTTGCTTCTGCACGCGTTGGACGCGGGTTACGCTGCATGGAGTCTAGCATCATCGTTGCTGTAATAACTGGCTTACCTACGATGTTACATTTTTTGATCATTTGTTTTTGAACAACCGGAACATCTTCAGCTGGAATTTCAACCCCAAGATCCCCACGAGCAACCATCAGACCATCGGATACTTCAAGGATTTCGTCTAAGTTGTCAACGCCCTCTTGGTTTTCGATTTTACTAATGATTTGGATGTGTGAAGCATTGTGTCTTTCCAACAATTCACGAATTTCCATAACGTCACTTGCTTTACGAACGAAAGAAGCCGCGATGAAATCTACGCCTTGCTCGATACCGAAGACGATATCGTTGGCATCCTTTTCCGTGATACCTGGAAGACTGATTTTCACACCTGGCACGTTAACGCCTTTTTTGCTTTTAATCGTTCCGCCATTGACAATGCGGCACTCGATTTCGGTTCCACGAATATCAACAACCGAAAGGCCAATTAGACCATCATCGATTAGAATAGTAGATCCAACAGCAACGTCACGCGGCAGATTCGCATAGGTAACTGAGATACGATCTGCATCGCCCAAGATTTCTTCTGTTGTTAAAATGATGTGCTTGTCCTGAACAAGCTCAATCGGCTCTTCTTTCAATTTTCCCGTACGAATTTCCGGTCCTTTGGTATCAAGCAAAATAGCTGCTACTTTGCCTGTCTCAGCGGATGCAGCGCGAAGGTTGCGGATACGTGCGCCGTGCTCCTCAAAATCTCCGTGGGAGAAGTTAAGACGGGCAACATTCATTCCCGCTTCTAGAAGTTTTTTCAAATTCTCTTGTGATTCGCTTGCAGGTCCAATGGTACAGACAATTTTCGTTTTACGCATGGTTTCCCTCCTGAGTGAATGTGAACCGGCCGATCTCTCTAAATTTGCGGTAACGGTCCTCGAGCAGCTCCTGTTCGTTCATACTTAGCAAATGCTGAAGCTGTTCCCAGATAGCTGTTTTGATCAATTCTGCTTGTGCTGCTAAATCTCGGTGTGCGCCACCTTTAGGCTCTGGAATAATACCGTCGATCACCTTAAGCTCCAAGATATGATCCGCAGTAATTTTCATTGCTTCTGCTGCGTGTAAAGCTTTGGAAGCATCTTTATATAAGATGGAAGCCGCGCCTTCGGGACTAATAACCGAATAGATAGCATTCTCCAACATTAAGACCTTATTACCTACACCTAAGCCGAGTGCGCCACCACTGCCGCCTTCCCCAATAACAATACAGATGATCGGCACACGAAAAGAGGCCATTTCCAGTAAATTTCTGGCAATCGCTTCTCCTTGGCCGCGCTCTTCTGCAGCATTCCCAGGGAATGCCCCCTTGGTATCAATAAACGTTACAATAGGTCGTCTAAACTTGTCCGCTTGACGCATCAAACGCAGCGCTTTACGGAATCCTTCCGGATGTGGACAACCGAAGTTCCGAGCAATATTGTCCTTCGTATCTTTCCCTTTTTGATGACCGACAACCGTGACCGGAATGCCGTTCAACTTGGCTAGTCCACCTACAATCGCAAGGTCATCCCCATAAAGGCGATCGCCATGAAACTCTATGAAATCCGTGAAAATGGTTCCAATATAATCAATCGTTGTCGGCCTTTGCGGATGGCGAGCCAACTGCATTTTCTCCGCAGAAGACATATTCGCATAAAGCTCATCTTCGAGTTCAACATATCTTTCTTCCAAACGACGGATTTCCTCTGAAAAATCAATTTGCTTCTCAGCGCCAAAAGTACGCAGTTCCGCAATCTTCTTCTTTAGTTCCGCCAGCGGCTGTTCAAACGGCATTTCACCCGCCATAAGTCGCCTCCCCCTTCACTCCGTGCATGTCTAACAGCTTGATTAACGTAGGACGCATATCCTTACGGCTTACGACCTTGTCGAGCTGACCATGCTCGAGATTGAACTCAGATGTCTGGAAATTGTCGGGCAGCTTCTGTTTAATTGTTTGTTCAATAACACGACGCCCCGTAAATCCAAATGGCGCAGCCGGTTCAGCAATAATAATATCGCCTAACATAGCAAAACTCGCAGATACACCGCCGAAAGTCGGATCTGTAATAATAGAAATAAACAATCCGCCTTCCGCGCCGAGCTTGGACAAAGCAGCGCTTGTCTTCGCCATTTGCATCAAGCTTAGAATGCTTTCTTGCATACGAGCTCCACCTGATGTGGAGTAAATGATAATTGGAACTTTCTTTTGAATGGCAGCTTCGATCGCTCTGGTTATTTTCTCCCCAACAACGGAGCCTAGTGATCCACCCATGAAGTCAAAACTCATAGCCGCAACAATAACCGGATAGCCACCAATCGTACCTTCCCCGGTCATAATTGCATCTTGTAATTTCGTTGTGCTCTTCGCTTTATCCAATTTCTCTACGTAATCAGGGAACTCCAGAGGATCCTCGGAGATCATATCTGCGTCGTATTCCAAAAACTCACCTTCATCGAGCGTTAATTGGATACGTTCCAATGCGCTTAATCGATAATGATAGCCACAAGCTGTACAGACTTTTAGATTTTTCTCAAGCTCTTTGCTCGTTTGGATCGTACCGCATTTCGGGCATTTATTCATTAAACCTTCGGGAATTTCCCGTTTTGTTTTCTCGGAAGGAATCGTTGCATATTTACGCTTTTGAAATAAATCCTTTAGCACATTTCCACCTCTACTTGGCTATTATCTTGAACTTCTGACAAGCCACGTTACTTACTTCTACTTTTCATTATCTATGTAAAATAGAATTGAGCACTTCCTGTACTTCCTCTAATTCGCCTTCTGGTACGACGATTTCGAACTGATTTTTGGATAAGGAGATACCCCGAACTTGTACGAGAAATCCTTCTTCCGTCAGCCTCTGTTTAATCCGCTCTGCAATCTTCGCGGTAGGAGCTATGTATATCACCGTCCACATGAAAAAAAAACCTCCTATGACGTGCAACTACATGGATTAGGGCAAGTTAGCAACGATGATAATTAACATCCTACATAAGCATAGGCGCACACAATGGAATAATGATATCATAATTTCTCTTTTTCCCGCAACAGAGCACGTTCATGAAAAAAAGTGAAGTCTGAACTATTTGAGCTAGTCCAGACGTAATTTACTGCTATAATCAGGCGCATGCTCATTCTGATGAGCGATTCTGGCAGAAGCGGCAGCCGCTAAACCACAGATCAAATCATCCAGAAAAACATGCACAGAACTTTTATCATCATTCAATGTTCGGATAATACCCATCTTTTCTTTATCTAAATAGCCAAAGCTAGTTAAGCCAATCATACCATATACATGAACAATGCCTAGGGCCAGAGTTTCATCGACGCCGAACAGAGGTTCATCCGCTTCAAGAATCGATTGCAAAGGCTCGGGCAACAGCTTTTTCTCTGCCAATTCATCAAGAGCAATGCCCGTATAAAGTGTATACTGCACTTCCCGCTTGGCGAGAACAGCCAGCACGCTCTCGATACACACTTCTTGCGAAAGTTGATCATTATAGGGCTTTTGCAGTTTGAACACAATTTCAGAGATTTGCTCTACCGTTACACCACGCCTTTGCAGCAACTGGATCATATGTTGTTCGGTCATAAGTCTCCTCCTACGCATGTATTAAGCCCCTGAAATGCCGGGTTCCTATTCATATGCTGAGGATGCTATCTTTATTTCACTCTGACCGAATCTTTACCCATGATGGTCTCAATCATACGGAACAAATCCTTCGAAGGATCGACCAAATATTGGTCGCTCAGGGCCAAGAGCTTGTTGCTGCTTTCGTAGAAAAGCGCAACCGCGAGCCCACCCTTATGCAGCTTGAGCAGCGCCTTCAGCTGCAGCAGCTTATCCGGCTGCTCACAGTCAGCCGAGATCTTGACGAACACCCGCTGCGCCTTCGGCTCCGCAGCGTGAGTGCGCGCAGGCTGCGCCGTAGCGCGAGACTCCAGGCGGCCCGCCGCAGGGGCCGCCTGTGTGACAGCGGCGGCGCTGCGTGCGCCGCCTGAGATGGCAGCCGCGCGCGCAGGCCGATCGCTGACTGCGTCAGCTGATCGCCTATGCGCCCCTGGCTGCCGGCGAAGCCGCTGGACGCCCGCAGGGTCGTCCAGCGCGACAAGCTGCTCCGCGAGCAGCTTGGGCGGGTCCTCGTCCTGAAGCTGCAGCTTCGCCCGGACGAGGACGAGTCTGCCCTTCTGCACGAGCGGAGCCGCATTCTTCCAGGTCTCGGGGAATAACACCACCTCGACTTTATCGATGCGATCCTCCAGCTCCATGAACGCCATGGGCTGCCCTTTCTTCGTGACGATCGTCTTATTCGAGAGGATCATCCCCGCTACAAGAACCTCGCTGTTATCTGGCAGCTCGGCTAGCTGATGAAGCATAACCGCCTCCATCTCACCCAACTGCTCCGCATAGGCATCAAGCGGATGTCCCGATATATACATGCCGAGAAGTTCCTTCTCGAGCTCCAATTGTTTGCTCTGCGGCATCGGAGGTATGTTCGGAACTTCCACCTCCCAGTTCGGTTCTTCAACGAAGCCGAAGAGGTGAAGCTGCAGATCATCCCGTTCCTTGCGCCATTTGGTTGCGGAGGCGATGGTTTCATCGAGAATAGCCATTAGCTGAGCGCGATGCCCGCCTAGAGTGTCAAAGGCTCCACCTTGAATGAGCGATTCAATTACTCGCTTATTACATACACGTAAATCAACACGTCTGCAGAAATCAAGCAAGCTCTCGAACTGTGACTTTTTCCGTTCATTAAGAATAGCATCGATTGCTTGAGTGCCTACATTTTTGATCGCAGCAAGTCCGAAGCGGATCGCCCCGGCCACTGGATCCGGTGTAAATACCGTTCCACTTCCATTGACATCAGGCGGCAGCACAGCCAATTTCACCCGCCGGCATTCATCCACATATTCGGCTACCTTCCGATGATTCCCCATAACCGCCGTTAACATAGAGGCCATAAAATAAATCGGATAGTGCGCTTTTAAATAAGCCGTTTGGAAGGCCAGCACCCCATAAGCTGTTGCATGCGCCCGCGGGAAACCATAATCAGCAAAACGCACGATCATATCATACACATGATTAGCCTCATCGGCGTTAAAACCTTGACGCAAGCTGCCCGAAACGAAATGTGCCCGTTCTTCATCCAGCACTTCCCGCTTCTTCTTGGATACCGCTCGTCTTAACAAATCTGCTTCGCCTAAGCTGAAACCTGCCATTGAAGAGGCAATTTGCATAATTTGCTCTTGGTAGACGATAATGCCGTACGTATCCCGAAGGATAGGTTCTAACGTGGGGTGCGGATAAACGACCTCCACCTGTCCGTGCTTCCCATAAATGTACTTCGGTATAAACTCCATCGGACCTGGACGGTACAAGGCCACAACGGAAATAATATCTTCAAACACAGAGGGCTTCAAATCCTTCAACACCTTGCGCACACCAGAAGACTCCAGTTGGAAGACACCCGTCGTTTCTCCCTTGCTAAGCATACCGTAGGTCACGGCATCCTCATCCATGTCCAGCATATCAAAGTTGAGTCGCACATTTTCCATCTGTGCAATCCAATCAACCGTTCGTTCTATAATAGACAGCGTCCGCAAGCCGAGAAAATCCATTTTCAACAGTCCGATGGCCTCCAAATGCTCCATCGTATACTGAGTAAGAGCTGTCTGAGCCGTGCCTTCCTGGAGAGGGACATACTGTGTCAGCGGCTCTCTGGAAATGACAACCCCTGCAGCATGCGTTGAGGCATGGCGCGGCATTCCTTCAACACGCATCGCCATTTCAAGCAATTCTGCCGTCTTCGGCTGTCTTGCAACCAGCCCTTTTAAATCTGAGCTAACCTGCAGTGCTTCCGATAAGGTCATGCCTAATTGATTCGGAATCGCCTTGGCCGCACGGTCAACATCCCCATAGGGCACATTTAATACGCGTCCAACGTCCCTAACCGCGGCTTTGGCAGCCATCGTTCCGAAGGTAATAATTTGCGCGACATGCTCGTGCCCATATTTGGTAACCACGTAGTCAATCACTTCATCCCGGCGTTCATCGCTAAAATCGATATCAATATCCGGCATCGTAATCCGCTCTGGGTTAAGAAAACGTTCAAACAGCAGCTTATATTTAAGTGGATCCACATTCGTAATGCGCAGTACATACGCAACTAGACTTCCGGCAGAAGATCCCCTACCCGGCCCGGTCATGATACTCTTTTCGTGCGCAAAGCGAATAAAATCCCATACGATCAAGAAGTAATCGGAAAAACCCATTTTCTCAATGACGCTGAGCTCATACGCTAGACGTTCTTCTGCTTGTTTCCGCAGCGGTGAATCCGCGATATGCCACTCAGCTTTAGCAGAATAACGCTGCTCCAGCCCCTGCACACAGAGCTCTCGCAAATATTCACCAGCTGTGAGGTGCTCTGGAATCGGACGAAAGCTAGGCAAAATAGATTTACCGAACTCCAGTTCGAGTTCACAGCGTAAAGCTACAACGCTCGTATTCGTAAGCGCTTCGGGTACATGGACGAATAAACGTCTCATCTCCTCCTCGCTTTTCAAATACATCTGACTCGTCCCCATCTTAAGCCGATCTGTATCCTCCACCGTTTTGCCAGTTCCAATACAAATGAGAATGTCCTGCATCACGTGATCTGGTTCAGTCACATAGTGCACATCATTCGTGGCAATAAGCGGTATTCCGGTTTCTTTGCTCAACTCGATCATCGAGATCATCACTTTTTTCTGCTCAATCATCCCATGATCTTGAATTTCCAGAAAGAAGTCGTCGCCGAAAATATCACGATAGCGCTCCGCCGCTTTTTTGGCTTCATCATGACGATTATGAAGCAAATGCTGAGAAACCTCGCTGCCTAAACAGGAGCTCAGACAAATAAGTCCCTCTGAATGCTTGGCTAAATGTTCCAAATCGATACGCGGTTTATAGTGAAAGCCCTGTAAATGTCCGATTGAACAGAGCTTCATTAAATTTTGATAGCCTTGAAAATTTTTGGCAAGCAGGATGAGGTGATAGATCGGCTGTTCCTGTCTAGTCCCTTTATCACGAATAGATCCCGCTGTGAAATAGACTTCACAACCAATAATTGGTTTAATGCCTCGCTGTTTGCAGGCTTTGTAGAAGGCAATGGCCCCGTACATGACACCGTGATCTGTCAATGCCAGAGAGGTCATGCCAAGATTAGCTGCTTGTGAAACAAGCTCCTCCATACGTGCCGCACCGTCTAATAAACTGTATTCACTATGAACATGCAAGTGTACAAACGAACTCATCAGCATGTCCTCCCTTCTTTCATTTTATTCCTTATATTTTATCATATTGGTGCTAGGCATTCCCATACATTAAGTATAGAGAGTTTGTCCTCTTTAACTTAGCTGGAAAGGAAGCGATAAGGACATGTATGTCTTTTGGGCAAATATTATCGTGTATTTCTGTATTGCATTCGGGGTCGTATTTGGAGGCAGCATGTTAAGTGGAATAGCAGCCGTGCTCACGCTTCAATCACCGACGGAAAAAATGCTGACCATTTCAGAAAACATTAAAATCTGGGCCATGGTAGCTGCTGTTGGCGGCACGATTGATCCGATACGCTATATTGAAAGCCATGTAGCTATAGGGCATTTGAATCCCGCTATTAAGCAAATCGTTCTGATTATTGTTGCTTTTATAGGAGCGCAGATGGGCACTTCACTTATTCAAATGATCTGCAAAGGGGGCAATCAGCCTTGAGGATCCCTCCTTTTGCCCGATATCAACGTCTGCTTTCGAGCTTAGGACTGATGCTTTCGGGAGCGATCATTGGGAGCGCGGTCTATATGAGCATTCATCAGTATAACTACACACAGCTATATGTAGAGATGCATAAATATTTGCAAGAAAATCGTGATTTGCGTGCCGATATTGAAAACTTAAATAAGACAAAAAATAAGCAATCCTTAATTAATGTCGTCAACGTACATTTAGTTCCGAAAAATCAGGAAGAACTCATTAGTGAAGATATTCAGAAAGAAATTGAGAGCGATATTAAAAGCGAGCTCAAGCTCGTGATCGGTCAAAAAGCTACTTACGTAAAAGATGCTCAGCCTCTCTATGAGAAATTGATCACCCAAAAGACTTACATTCTGCATGATAAAAAATATATCGTTGAAGTGAAATCGATCGTGTTAATTCAGACTGAATTGACTGTATGGATTACAGCTCAGGAAAAACGAACATGAGGACTTGGCAAGATTTAAGCGAGATGTGATTGCAATCTTCTCCTAAAATCGCTAAAGTTAACAGTAAACTTGCTTAAAGGACGGATTAACCACATGTTCGCGATTCAAATCACTTTATTCTCTCTTATTTGCCTGTTGCTTGCCTTATCCGTGTATTTCAGCTTTCGGGCGCGCCGTGAAAAGGAACCCGCCAAACGGGGTCTCTACTCGGCCCGTATGAATATTTGCATGGGTTTGATGCTCGTTCTGATTGCCATCACCCAAATCTTCTTTTTTAGTGAATCTAGCTTTCGCCGTATCTTCGGCACCGTGCTAGTCTTGCTAGGTCTGTTCAACTTATTCGCCGGCATTCGCAATCACGGGCACTTCGATCGCATGCTGCGTTAAATGACTTGAGCGGTTAGCATTGCTTTGGAAACCAAAGTCCCAGCATGATAAATTTCTACATCAATTTTGCCAAACTTACGACTCACCTCAATGATGGTGGGTCGTATTTCTATTTTGGAGTCAATTTGCAGCGGTTTTAAGAAATAGGTCGACATATTGTCCATGACGAGATCCCCCTTCTTATGTTCCTGCACGATGCGATAGGCTGCTTGGGTCATCAGTGTTGTAAGAACACCTTCCGATACCGTCCCCAAATGATTCGTCATCTGTGGGGTGATAACGCCATGAAACTGCAGTGTCCCCTTCTCATCCCTGACTTCTTCCAGCCCAGACCAGATTAAATCCTCGAACGTTTCACCATTCTGCGGCTGCTTCTGAATATACTGCATGGCTTTCAGCACATCGCTGCGATTAAGCACGCCAAGTATTTTGCGGTTTGTATCCACGACTGGCAGCAGTTCAATGCCTTCCCACACCATCATGTGGGCCGCTGATGCTACCGAAGTTTGAGGCGTTACAGTAAGCGGACTGCGCGTCATCAGTTTATCTACCGTTTGTAAAGAATTAGCCCCCACCATATCCTTCGAGGTCACAACACCGATAATTCGGTTCCACTCGTCAACGACAGGAAAACGGCTGTACCCTGTATCCTCCGACATTCGCTGCCAGTCCTTCAGTGTACTATTAGCCTTAAGGGCATATAGGGAAGCACCTGATGCCAGGATGTCCTCGACAAGCATAATCTTCTTCTTGATCAATCGATCGTATATGGCTCTATTAATCATTGAAGCAACTGTAAATGTATCGTAGCTGCTCGAAATAATGGGTAGCTCCAGTTCATCTGCAAGGACTTTCACCTCTGTACTGGTGTTAAATCCCCCCGTAATGAGCACACCTGCGCCTTGTTCCAAAGCACAGATATGGGCACGGTTGCGGTTACCAACGATAAGAAGGCTGCCTGCCTCAATGTAGCGCATCATGGCATCTTGTTCCATCGCGCCGATAACAAACTTGTGCAGCGTCTTGTGGAGTCCCCGTGAGCCGCCGAGCACTTGCCCATCGACCATGTTCACGACTTCAGCAAATGTGAGCTTATCAATGTTCTGCCGCAGTTTTTTCTCGACTCTTACGGTTCCGATTCGCTCTTTGGTCGAGACGAGACCCTGATTCTCGGCCTCTTTAATAGCTCGGTAAGCCGTTCCTTCACTGACTTCCATGTTCTTGGCAATTTTGCGAACGGAGATCCGGCTACCCAGCTTCAAACTTTCAATGTAGCGCAAAATTTGTTCATGTTTCGTTAACGTATCCACGGATTGTGTATCCAACTGTTACACCTCATTCGCTTGTTCCTGTATTACTCTGTACTACTAGTATAATCGTTCCAAAGCGCAAGAACAATGAAATCAGCTTTTTCTAAATAAAAAATCCAACCCTATTGGATTGGATACTTTATTTGTATTATAACAAACATACGTTCGTTGTCAAAATGGAAATCTTTCTTCGTTACTTGCGAAACTGCAGAAGTTTCCGGCGACCTTGAACAAGCTGCTCCAACTGCCATTTCTTCATCCGATTGATGCGGCTCAGCTCTTTGCGTTTCTCTTCATCCACACCAAGTATTTGATGCAAATGAGAGGCTGTCACAAGTAGGGCCATCACGACCCAGATGACGCTGAACACCATAGGCAGCGACCCTACTTCTCGAAACTCCAGTTGGGGAATGGAGTAAAATAGCATGCCTAACGTTAAGCTCATGTAGACAACATTTTTAAAACCTTTCAAAATGATCACTCCTTTCGCTTTAGATAAAAAAGAACCTGTCTCATCCTATTTTCATTGTATGAGACAAGTTCTTTTTATATGTTCAAAGCGAAAGATAAAGGCTTAGAGACTGTCGATTGATTCACAACTGGTATTCATAACTCCATACGATTTTAGCGTCATTCAGCTTTCGTGAGGGCAGATGGGCTATCGTTGTTACCAATGTTGTATTTTTTACAACAATTCACACGCCAATAGGCTATTTTGCAACTTGAAGTTGCATTTCGTACAACATTTTGAGCACTTTTGTTGCGAAATGGTCTATATTGGGCCAAATTGTTGTACATTATGCAACAATGAAGGGAGCAAGGCGAGATTTAGGCATAAATTGTTGCACTTACTACAACATCATTCAACAGCGAATATGAATTCATTCATCCAGCAACCTAAATTCTGCCTATAAGACGTTTGATCTCGATTTAAGACAAATCAATGTAGAGCAAGCGAATGAATCGATGGTCTCGCTTACTCAACCTCGAAACCCTGTGAGCTTAGGAAGGGTTTCATGTGCTCTCGCGGCCGCTGCGCTTTGGCGGCCATATCCTTGGACCAGGTCGTATCGACTTTGCCGCCCGATCGAACCTTCATATAGTCGCGGATGCTCTCGTCGTACACGTCGACCGCTCCTTCGTTATCCGTATACCGATTCTCATGGTATACGGCTTCTCGCGGGAGCCGCGGCCGCTGCAGCGGCTCTTGATCCGGCATGCCGATGCACATGCCGAAGACCGGGTACACCAGCTGCGGCAAGCCCAGCAGCTGAGACACCTCAGCGGGCTTATTGCGCAGCCCGCCAATATACACCACGCCGAGTCCGAGAGATTCGGCGGCAATCGCTGCATTTTGCGCAGCTAATGCAGCATCTACCGTGGCAACGATGAAATTCTCAGCGTTGCCAGTAACCGGGGTGTCCCCGTGACGGTGGACAGCCTGTGCGTAGCGGTGCAAATCCGCGCACCACACAAGGAACAGCGGACACTCGCTGACATACGCTTGATTGCCGGCTAGCGCAGCAAGCTGGTTCTTCAGCCCTTCATCCGTAACGCGGATAACACTATACGCTTGCATATTACTGGATGTAGAAGCCGCTTGAGCGGCTGTCAGAATAGCATCCAGTTGTTCCGAGCTTACTTGCTCATTCGTAAACTTACGAATTGAGCGATGATTTTGCAATAAAGAAATGATTTCGTTCATCCTTCAACAACCTTTCTTCTATATGTAGAATTTATTTAGAAAGTCTCCACCGATATGGTCGACAAACTGTCATGATCTAAGCAACCTCGACATCACTGTACCAGACTGTCATACAATCCGTCTCTGTAATTATCCGATACCCGATTGGAGTTTTCAAACACTCTGAAAGTTATCAGGAATATTTCGTAGCAATCGGGCAACTGTGAAGTTAATAAAAAAAGACCCAACCAACTGGGTCTTTTTTACCTTTATATCGACAAGACTTTTCTCACTTTTCTATATAACAGCGTAAGTACCCACGGTATCGCAACAATCAGCACAAAAACGATCCCATTATACACGTTAAAAAGCAAAATCGAGCCAGGCATATTTACTTTATATTTCCATAGTGATAACAACGCTGGATGCATCAAGTAGACACCAAATGACATCGAGCCTAGCGAGACGAAGAAGCGTGCCACTCTCGTTGATTTTTGGAGAAGCCATTTCGCGATCCAGATAAAGCTTACACCAATGCCAATACTATAGAGCAGCCATAAGATTTCGTACCACGTATTTTCAAACTTATATCCTTTTAGTCCCAATAGGTAAAGCATCACATAGGCCAAACCACTGAGGAATGCAGTTGGCAGCACCCAAACCTTGTTCCGATCCATCCAAGAGCGAAAGGCACCGTAGTTCATGCCAATTGCACCGCCCACAAGGAAATACCCGAAGTACGTTATGCAAAGCTCTGGTTTATGACTAATCGTACCGAACCAGTGGCTGTAAATGTAAACGCCCGCTTGAATGGCTAGTCCCCAAAGTGCCAGCGTACGGCGAAACCATGGCGCATTTCTAACAGCCCACACTAGCAGCGGAAACAGTAGGTAGAACTGTACGATAATTATCATGAAATACAAGTGATAACCGGAATCTGCCCATTTTAACTGTTCCAGAAAAACACCCAGATCCAATTTAATGGGGTGCCCCGGCGTCCAAAGCCAAGGATTATATATATAGTAGAAGAAGGACCAAACGATATAAGGAACTAACACTTGCCGGACACGTTTCCAGTAGAAAACACCAGCCTGTTTCGCGCTCCAATTATCCGTATATATGTAGAATAATACAATGCCACTCAGAAAAATAAACAGCGGAACAGCGAAATAGCTTATTTTGTTCAAAAATAAAATGATTAGCTCTGTGCTGCTCCCCTTCAAAGCCGGATCCACTGTCCAGTCCGCGGTAACATGAATCAGAACGACTGCAAGGATGGAGAAGGCTCTAACGATATCAAGCTCCGTGATTTTTGCTTTTGCCATACGGTTTCAAGTCCTCTTTTCCTAATAAATACCCTTTTACTATAGACAGTTTCGAGATATTTCGCAACAACGAGCCTTGCAAAAAGGTATCCCTACCTTAGTTTGTCTACACAAAAAAGAGTGTAGCCCAGGAGTAGACTTCTAGACTTCTAGACGACTAGATGACTAGACTTCTCTACGAGCATACACTCTTTTTTATTACAACATTGCTTTTAACGGCTCAGCAATTATCCGCTGCACATCTTCCAGCACGATCGACAATCGACGCTCCGCGTCGAATAATTGGTTAATACGTGGATTGAGAGCGAGCTCCTCATATAGTTTCTGCAATTGTTCCATATCCTCTTGCGGCGGCATGTCGCCCCCTGCCATTTTCTGCTGCAGCTCATTTTGACGATTGCGGAAATCTTCCAACATGCTCTTACTGGATGCATCGCCGTTAATGATGGAGCGGAACTCCTTCATATCCTTGTATTCGCTGCTTTCCTTAATTGCTTTTGCCAATTCGTAAGCCTTATCATGTACATTCATTTTATTGCCTCCTCATTTTTCATTTGTTACGGCCTAAGTACTTTCTCAACGAATAAAAGGGCACTTTCGGACAGATGCCTAGGCACCAAGGGAAATATGTCCTCATATGATGGAGTAGTTTACTTTGCTTAAGCAGCAATGCCATTTTTGATGCTGGAAGGAGTGTTCGCTATTGACCCGGACGAAAGTTGGAATATCCATTCAAGGCACCAGCATCTATTTGGATGATCGGACCATTGTTCTAAGTGAAGCCATTGCAAAAAAATGGAAAGTTCCGTCCAATCAAACGATTACTATGCGATTTGGCTCTGCTAAGCAGGATGTCAAAATTGTCACCGCCTCAACGTCGAAAAGTTTACGTGTAAACCCTGCTCTCGCTTCCAAAATCGGTCTTCATCATGGAGCTCAACTCAATCTCCATTATAGGCAAAACGCAAGCACCTTGTCGATCGGACCCTTAATTGGCGTAATGATTAGCAGGGTTTATGATAGCTCAGATGATCGTCCATTCGGTGCTATCACCGCTTTTTGTAAAGAAATGACGGACGCGTGTGATCTTTTTGGGGCTATTGTTTGCTTTTTTCCGCCTGATGAAATGCGTGCCAATGCCCAAACTCTATCCGCGTATTCGTATTCCAATGGTTCCTGGAGCAAAAAAACGTTTCCGATTCCCAATGTCATCTATAATCGTCTTACTTCGCGCAAATACGAAAACATGACCAATGTTCAACAATTCATGAAAGACGTCAAAGCTCGCCATGCCACTGACATCTTTAATGAGAAATATTTGAACAAAACGGAAGTATTTGAGGCCTTGCGCAAAGATATCACCCTCCATGGATATTTACCCGAATCCTATCTCTTTAAAAACTATCAGATGTTGAAATCCATGGCCGCACGTCATCCGGTCTTATTCCTTAAACCGATTACCGGAAGTTTAGGTAAAGGGATCATTCGCATTCGCAAAGAAGCAGGAGATGGCTTTACCTGTCATTTTACGAACCTCGCTGGGGCTCGCAAACAATCTTTCTCCTCGCTAACCGCTGTGTTCCAGGCCTTATCCGGCAAGCTCAAGACACAACGTTATCAATTACAACAAGGACTCGATCTCATTACTTCCGACGGTAACCCTGTTGATTTCCGAGCGCTTGTACAGCGGGGAGCCCAAGGGCAATGGGCAATAACGTCGATTGTTGGCCGAATTGCAGGAACGCAGCATTTTGTCTCTAACCTGGCTCGTGGCGGCAGCCTTACAACCGTGCCTGGAGCACTTGCTAAGTCTTCGTTCTCGTCAGCTACACGTGTCTCAGTCTTGGGACGTTTGCGCAAGGCTTCTCTAGACATCGCCAAAGGGATCGAAACACAAATCCCCAATCATTTTGGAGAGCTAGGAATCGACCTTGCTGTAGATAAAATGGGGAAAGTTTGGTTGCTCGAAGTGAACTCCAAACCGTCCAAGGATGATAATACTCCTCTTAACAATGAACGGAAAATTAGACCGTCTGTGAAACAAATCGTGCAGTATGCGCGTTTTTTAGCGAAGTTCTGAGGTGAAAACATGCGGTTAAGCGCAACTCGTCCCTTGCTAGGGATAATGGTGACGGAACAGAATCGAAAGCTGCCTTTTGCAAGTTCAGATTTTTATGAGCATCTCACTTCTTATGGAGATAACGAGGGTCTCGACGTGTTCGTGTTCTCACCGAATCGTATCGATTGGAAGCAAGAAATGGTGAGAGGTTATACCTATCTGAGTGAAACTCAAGAGTGGGTCATGAAACTTTTCCCTCTGCCTTCACTTATCTATGATCGATGCTTCTTTAGCAGTAAACACAGCTATAGGCAGTACCGTTACCATGTTGGCAAGCTGCGTGCGAAACCCCATATTCGTTTTCTCGGTTATGGTTTAAGCGGAAAGTGGGAAGTGGGTCAGATCCTACAGAAAGACAGCGCTTTGCACCTCTACTTACCTCAAACGAGCATGCTGACAAGTGGCGCCGCGCTGAGAAAATGGCTTCGTACAAGAAGCGACGTTTTCCTCAAACCACAGGGTGGTAGCCAAGGCAGAGGTGCATTGCACATTCACAAAATAAGCACATTGGACGATAACAACTCTTTTCATATAAAAGGGCGCGACGCCCATAATCACCCCATAGAGCGTGATTTTAAAGACTTTGATTCGTGCTGGTTTTGGCTTCGCAACCTGATTGGTATGCGACCCTATCTGATACAAGAATACCTAACTCTCCATTCAACTGAGGGTATGGCATACGATGTGCGCTCCCTCGTGCAAAAAAACGGCCGTGGGTTATGGGAAAGTACTGGTATGGCGGTACGTATTGGCAAACCTGGAAGCATCACCTCCAATCTACATGGCGGAGGAACTGCTGAAGATGTGACCTCGTTCCTTACCAAGGAGTTTGGTAACTCGAAGGCAAATGAGCTTATAGCCACACTCGCCATGCTTTCAAGCCGAATTCCCCCTTTTCTGGAAGCTCATCACGGGCGACTGGCTGAGCTTGGTATTGATCTAGGGATTGATACCTGTGGCCACGTGTGGATTCTTGAAGTGAACTCGAAGCCGGGCAGGACGATATTCGCACGAATGCGTAACGAGAAAGCACGCACGAAATCCATTGCAAACCCTATACATTATGCTGGATTCTTACTCCACAAAAAGCTGAGTTAAGCTTGGCTTTGCTGGTATGTGCCCAAGTAGGCAGATTGTCATATCTGCCTGTTTTGACACGGAAAGCCCCGTAGGGCAACAAGTTTAGGAGGGTAACCTAATGAGTTTGACAACGTGTATGCTCCACGCCGTACAACGAACAGATAGATCGGTCTACTTAACAAGTGAACTCGTCAAAGCTTTACGGTTAACCAGCAATAAATCGATAACTGTAAATGTTGGCAGTAAAAAAGCGACCCTACCGATCCGTCTGATCAAAAAAAGTGGTCAGCATATGTACATTCCGCTTTCCCTGATGGCCTCCTTGCGCATTCCTCGAACAGGGAGTGTGTTCGTAGCCAATAACAATAATAAAGAACTTCGCATCGGCCCAGTCATTGGTATCTTAACCAACGTAGTGAACGGTACATCTCCATTCGGTACAAAAACTGGATTCATTCGCCAAATAATGAGTACAGCCTCAACGAAGTCCTTCGCTTTCGCTTTCAGCCCCAGCAGCGTAAATTGGATTCAAGAAACGGTTACAGGCATTATTCCGAAAGAAGGCGGGGGTTGGATACGCAAAACATTCCCATTGCCTGATGTTGTCTATAATCGGCTGTCCAGCCGTAAAGCGGAGAAATCAGCAGGTATGGAAGGCTTTAAGGACCGTTTTGTTCGAAGGGGGATTCCCCTCTTTAACTGGAGCTTCTTTGATAAATGGGAAGTTTACAAGATGTTAGATGGTGATGATGCTTTCCGCTTCGTCCCAGAATCCCGGATCAATCCTTCTGCGGATCAAATTAAGGAAATGCTTGATAAACACAAATTCATTTACTTGAAACCAACGGCAGGCTCCCTAGGCATCGGTATTTACCGTGTGACTTATAACCCTAAGCGAGGTTACTTCGTTCGCTATCGAAAGGGCGGTAAAAATGTCCTCATCCGTTATGGGAAATTCGACGGTTTGATGCAAATGCTTGGAACTGGGCGTGGTCGCCTAACGAACTACGTGGCACAGCAAGGGATCCGTCTCATTGAAATCGATAGCTGTCCGATAGATTTTCGCTTCCATTTGACGAAAAACGGCAATAACAATTGGGTTGTAGCTGCGATCGGTGCGAAGAAATCTGGTAAGGGCAGCGTTACCACCCATATCCGCAATGGCGGTCAATTGATGACGCCAGAACAGGTACTGCGTCAAATCTACGGCAGTCGTGCGGAGCAAGTGCTTACCAACGCCAAAGAAGCGGCTATTAAGCTCGCTGAGGGCATTGAGAATAACTATGACCATTTACTTGGAGAGCTCGGATTCGATATCGGTATTGATCAAAGCGAGAAAATTTGGATGTTCGAAGCAAATGCCAAACCAGGGAGATCCATTTTCAAGCATCCCTCTTTGAAAGACGGGGACGTTGCTACCTTACAAAATATTTACGAGCACTGCCTCTTTTTGAGTCGCTTCCGCTCTAGGAGGGAAAACTAATGGGCTTCTTCCTTCATGAGATAGGACAAAAGCCTACTCTTGCCATTCTCACCGTTAAAGATAGTAAGCGTGTATTTCGCGGCAATCTGGACAATTTCCGGGATTTAATTCAAACTGGCGAACGACTTGGTGTGGATGTATACATCGTGACTACGAAGGACTTCATCTTATCCAGCCCCGAAATATATGGCTATCGCTTTAATGCCGAAACCAAAAAATGGAGCAGGGAACTCGTTCCCGCTCCACAAGTCGTATACAATCGTATTCCCTATCGCAAGATGGAAATGAAGCCTGAGGTCCAGCAAACCATTCAAGCATGTAATCGCAGCTCCAGCATTCAGTTATTCAATCCTTCCTTCTTCAACAAATGGACCTTGTTCGGATGGTTAAATAGTGCCAAAGAAAGCAAACCCTATATGCCCGATACGCAGCAATTGAACTCGGCAAATGATCTGACTCAGCTATTGCGTAAACATGCCGTGCTCTACTTAAAACCAGTAAAAGGTAAAGCCGGGAAAGGTATTATGCGCATTGATCGATTAACTACTGCAAATGACCGCCTTAATTATCGGCTGAGCCGCCAAGAAAATAAGAAGATGGCTTATAGTTACCACAATTCCACTGATGAACTGTGGAATGAATGGAATAAACACCGTGGTACCCATGACTACATCGTGCAGCAAGGTATCGCTTTAACGAGATACAAAGAGCGTGCTTACGATTTACGCGCTTTGGTCCAGAAGACGTCCAATGGTGTCTGGAGTGTGTCCGGTATTGGAGCTCGTGTAGCGGGTAGAGCTAGCATCACGACACATGTTCCTCGCGGTGGATCAATTGAAGAGCCACGTAAACTACTTACGAATGCGTTTGGTGCCACGAAGGCCAAAAGTATTTTGACGCGAGTTCGCAAAGCCGCTGTTACAATCGCTGCGCAAATTGAGAAGTCATCCGGCAATCAACTTGGTGAAATGTCTATGGATATTGGTGTTGATAACGTAGGACACATCTGGTTCTTCGAAGCTAATTCTAAACCAATGAAATTCGATGAACCCAAAATTCGTCAAAAATCACTTGAACGCATTATCCGTTACAGTCTTTACTTGATTAATCATGGGAGAAGAAGGTGATTATGCTTGTCTTCGAAACGACTGGGCGTACTCGCTATCTATTTAAGTAAATCTCGGCTCGAAGAGCTATCTTACTTTCAGCGGCTAAGTAGGGAGGGCCAGAAACTTGGTGTGCAAGTTGAGGTATTTACCCCGGATGACGTCGAAGGTGACAACGCCGTTCGTACACTAACGTATGATTTCGGTCTGGGTAAATGGATTCGCAATCGGACTTCTTTTCCCCCTATTATTTATGATCGCTGCCGGTATAAAGCGGCGGCAAATTATCAGATGCTCAAAGCATTTCGTAATCGACATGCCCAGCTTACCTATTTAAGTAAACCTTTAGCTAACAAATGGTCGATGCATCAAACCCTTTCAGAGAATGAGAGCATTCGCCCCTATCTACCTGCTACTGTACGATATAGCTCCGTGCAGGAGCTGTTGAAAGTTCTAAAGAAACATAAGCTAATCTATATAAAACCGAAGAATGGCACAGGTGGAAGAGGAATATTACGAATTGAACAGCTCGGTTCTGATCTTTATTTATTACAAGGAAGGAATCAGCAGCGAACCATCATCGCTCCATTCCGCGCGACGGAAAAACAGCTTGCGATCAAACTGCATACCCTGAAATTGAACCCCGATTATGTGGTTCAGCAAGGAATCCAGCTAACATTGAGGGATGGCCGTGTGCATGATTATCGTTTGCTAATTCAGAAAAATGGCCATGGCCAGTGGGAAGTGACCGGTTGTGCGGGCCGTATTGGTCCTCATCGCAGCATCACTTCGAATCTTCACGGCGGTGGGAGTGCAGTAACCCAGGATAAATTGTTAGCCTACCGGTTTTCTTCTGAAGAAAAAATGGATGCAATTAAGAAAGAAATGAACAGCTTCGCGTATAAGCTCGCTGACTATTTGGAAAGTAAATTCGGTAAGTTGTGCGAGTTAGGCATGGATATTGCCGTAGATCCCAAAGGAAATGTTTGGTTGCTTGAAGTCAATCCTAAGCCATCACGAGAAGTATTTCGCAAAATTGGTCAACATTCGATCTATCAGAAGGCGGTTACAAGGCCACTGGAATATGCTGTCTGGATGATGAAACAAAAGAAAATAAAAATTGAAGAACAAAAAACGGACGAAAAAACAACGGAAGAAAAAAAAGCCGAATCATAACGCAATCAATCGGAAGCGTCAGCTATAAGACTAGCCAGCTTCCGGCCTACATATGCTGAAGATGTCCCAAAGTTTGAACAAAAATTTGCTCAATATGGTCATCGTCTAACGAATAAAAGACCGTTTTTCCCACTTTACGTCTTTTGACAATGTGCAAATCCCGCAAGTAGCGAAGCTGATGCGAGACAGCCGACTGTCCCATCACAAGAAGCGTTGCAAGATCATGCACGCATAACTCCCTTTGCTGCAGGTAATAGATCATTTTAACCCTTGTCGGGTCGCCTAAGGCTTTGAATACCTCCGCAATCCCTACCGCTTGCTCCTCCGTTATGTGAGGTTCCTGCATTAGTTCTACCGAACCACCACCTGTACAAGTACATGTGTCCTCACTTTCACTTGCATCTATCCCTATTTTTGCCATGAATATCCCTCCTTCATGCTTGTTTTAGCTATACTTTTAGTTCCGGATGGGCGTTAGTCGAGTTTTCAATTTGAATAGTAGCATGCGTGATTTGAAATCGTTCCTCGATTTGATGAATGGCTTGTTGGAGAACTACCTGACTATCACGATCATCCGCAATGAGCAAATGGCAGCTCAGAGAATCAAGGCCTGAAGTAATCGTCCAAATATGTAAATCGTGAACATTGATAACACCATCAATGCTCTCCAGTACGTGTTTGACATCCCCATAAGAAACAGCGGCGGGAGTTCCCTCCATCAATATATGAATCGTCGATTTCAAAACGGTCCAAGCTCCCTTAAGAATAAGTAGAGACACAATGATACTAATGATTGGATCAGCCACATACCACCCGAAGATCAGCATAGCCCCACCAGCTAAGATAGCTCCCACAGAGCCCAAAGCATCACCTAGAATATGCAGATAAGCGCTGCGCAGGTTGAGATTGCCATGCACATCCCCTTTGCGCATAAGTGCCCAAGCACTAAGTAAATTAGCTATTAAACCGACGCATGCAATGAGCATCATTGAACCACTGGCAACAGTAGGAGGATCCATAAATCGCCCAACGGCTTCCCAGATAATGAGCCCTGCTATCACAAATAGTGTGACTGCGTTGAATAGAGCCGCTAAGATTTCAATTCTATGAAAACCATAAGATTTATGAGCTGAGGATGGCTTCGCCGCGAACCAAAGGGCGGTGAGACTTAATACAAGAGAGCCTGCATCACTTAACATATGACCTGAATCTGAGAGCAGCGCCAAACTATTGGTCCATAAACCACCTACAAACTCTAAAATCATGATGCTCGCTGTTATACATAGCGCAATAAGGAGTCCCTGTTTATTTCCGCTGTGGCCATGGTGGTGATGACCATGATGATGTCCATGGTGAGTGTGATCGTGTCCTTGGTGACCCTCATGACCGCTGCAATTAGAGTGATCTTTGTGTTGATGTGATTGTACTTCAGATTCATGATGCTGCATAGAATTCCCTCCCTGTCTCTCAATCCTTTAGAATGCAATGCTGCCATTTGCTTTATACATGGCATCACTTTATATGAGCATCTGCTCATATATACATAATAGTAAGTTAAACAGGCTGATGTCAATATCGTTTCTTCAAAAAAAAGATCGATTCATTGCTCAATTTCACATGAGCCTGAATCGATCTAACAAATGATAGTCTAATTGCTATGTCCCTGTTGCGACTTTGTTCGCGCCTGCATCTACTACATCCGGGTCAAACGTGATCGTTGCACTAACTAGCGTATTGGTTACCCCGAAATCTCCCGTTATGCCGCCGCCGCCGCCGGCATAGGATTTGGATGCACTTGTAGGAGCAAGTATGCCAGTATCGCCATTCACCAGATTTCCTTCATTCCTAATAACGTTGAGTATTCCTATAAAAGAAGGCATTCTGATCACCCTTTTTCTATCAAAGTTCTACAGTGTATGCCCATCTAGCCATGTTTGCGACAGCCTACCCTAAATTACAAATATTCAAGCAGTTCGGCGAAGCTGCGGATTCGAATATGCGCACCCTCTAGCTCTCCCGACTCACGAAAGCCTGCATAATCGCAAGCGGCTACGGTTAGGTTATTCTGGAGTCCTGCCTCTACGTCGGATGAGCGATCGCCAACCATCCAGGCTGATTGGATATGATGTGTTTCCAGCAATATTTTTACTAAATCTACCTTGGATCTCGTTCGATATTGCCCTGCACTGTACAATCCTTCAAATAAATGCGCCACACCTTTGGCTTCAATCACATGCCGCACATAATCTTCGAGTCCATTGCTTGCGACAAATAAACGAATTCCTTTATTATGTAAAGCTTGTAAGGTTTCAGCCACTCCTGTATAAAGATCGCCGTGCCCCTGCTGCAGTCCCTCCACTTGATACTTGATCAGCAGTTTATCTGCTTCCTGACGAGTTGCAATCTGCTCATTCGGCATTACCCGCTCCCAGATATGCTCAAGAAGCATACCTAGCGCTCCTAAGATTCGTTCTTCCGGTGGAGTCTCACCTACAAATAGACCTTTAGCTCTAAGCTCATCAAACGTCTTATGGTAAGCAGGCAGAAGTAAGGTCTCCGTCTGAAATAATGTTCCGTCCAAGTCAAAAAGCATCGCTTCGGGTAGATTTCTCTGATTACTCATAATCAAGCTCCTTCTATGCTCAAAATAATTGTTATGATCTTAGATAAGAATGGCAAACATACCCATGTAAGTCAATATTCATATTTAGGAAAAAGCCTGTTGCCGATAAGAAAAAATTCAGTTATGATTGAAATGAGAGTAATTCGTTTTGAAAATGATATTTTTATGCAAAATCCTATCATAATTAATCAAAATAGGTACCACATCTTGCAAAAATCCCAATTCGATAACTTATCTATGAAAGTGAGGAAGACGATTATGAATCTTCATATTTTTCAAAATCAACAAGAGCTGAATGAAGCAGGAGCTGGCATTATTACCTCACTTGTCCAAATGCAGCCTAAAGCGGTATTGGGTCTAGCCACTGGTGGAACACCTGTAGGCATTTATGAGGAGCTTGTTAAGGCTTATGATAAAGGACGTGTTAGCTTTAAATCTGTCACTACCTTTAACCTAGATGAATATGTCGGCTTACCGGTAGATCACCCAGAGAGCTATCACGCTTATATGCAGCAGCATTTGTTTGCATATATTGACTTACCTGCTGCTGGGGCCCATATCCCCAACGGAAATTCAGCAGATCTAGATGCGGAATGCGAGCGTTACAACCAACTTTTGGAAGAAGCGAAACAGATCGATTTGCAAATTCTCGGCCTAGGCCATAACGGGCATATTGGTTTTAATGAACCCGACCATTCCTTGATTAGCGGTACACACCGCGTAGAATTAAAAGCGGAGACTCGCGAAGCGAATGCACGTTACTTTAACTCCATCGATGAAGTTCCGACGCATGCCTTAACCATGGGTGTAGGCACCATTTTGAAAGCCAAAACGATCCTGCTGATCGTTCGCGGAGCCGATAAAGCCGAGATCGTACATCGCGCACTTACAGGTCCGATTACAACGGAAATTCCGGCAACCCTTTTGCAAACTCACCCACACCTTGTCGTTCTTCTTGATGCTGAGGCGGGGAGGCTTTTTGAATGAGTGAACTTGTGATTTCGGGGGCTAAGATCGTTACTGAGCAGGGAATCATCGAGCATGGCATCCTTCATGTGAAGGATGGCTTTATTGCTTTTGTTGGCGATATGTCCCAGTGGGACCCTTCAGCTGCAGGCTCTGCCGCTAGATCAGTCGATGCCCATGGAAGCTGGTTGTTACCAGGATTCATCGATGTTCACGTTCATGGTGGTTACGGCGCCGATTTCATGGACGCGAATCCAGAGACACTTGACATTATTACTCGGTTTCATGCCTTGCACGGCACAACCTCTATGCTAGCTACGACGATGACAGCGACTAGAGATGCTATTGATCGGGTACTTGGTGAAGTAGACCGCTATAAGAGCCAAGAGATGCCATACGCTCAGCTGCTTGGCGTACATCTAGAAGGTCCTTTCATCTCACCCAAATGGGCAGGTGCGCAGGATCCGAACCTCATGGTACCGCCTCAGCTCTCATGGATCGAAGACTGGCATGAGCGCTATCCGCAGCTCATGAAGCAGTTAACCCTGGCCCCCGAACGCGAGGGGGGCCTTGAGATGATCGCATGGCTGCGCGATCATGGCATCGTTGCCGCCTGCGGCCACACCGACGCGACCTATGCCGACATCCAGTCGGCGGTTCGCGAAGGGCTTTCGCATGCGGTGCACACCTACAACGCGATGAAGCCGCTGCATCATCGCGAACCCGGAACCGTCGGTGCGATACTCACCGACGAACGCATCAGCGGCGAAGTGATCGCTGATGGGCACCACGTGCACCCAGCAGCGATTCGCCTGCTGGCCATGGTCAAGCAGCCGCATGGCTTGCTGCTGATCACGGACGCCATGTCAGCCGCGGGACTCGGCGACGGGCAGTACGAGCTGGGCGGGCAAGCCGTGACCGTACAGTCGGGCGTAGCCCGGCTGACGGAAGGCGGCGCGCTCGCCGGCAGTACGCTGACGATGATCGAGGCGCTCCGGTTTATGGTGCGCGAGGTCGGTGTCAGCGTCGAAGACGCGAGCCGCTTCGCAAGCGGCAACCCTGCGAGGCTGCTGCGCCTCGAGGTGTCGCACGGCTCGATTGCGCAGGGCAAGCAGGCTGACTTGCTGCTCGTCAGCCCTGAATTAGAGGTCGAACATGTATGGGTTCGCGGCAAAGAAATTACTGCATAAGTTGGCTTGACGCACATATTCGTTGATACTAGCCCCGACTTCGTTTTAATCGCGAAGTCGGGGCTTTTTGCATCTCGCTTGAATCTCTTGTAAATTTGCAGGAAAGTACCAACTTTTGTCGAAAACCCCTAACACCATACTTGAGCTAACACAAGAAAGGGTTTGACGTCTGTTATGATTTATTTGATAAAAATCGCTTACACCATACTATTCCCGCCTGGAATTATCATACTTCTACTCTTGGCTATAGCTTTATGGCTGAAGCAAAAAAAGGAGTACCTCGGTACACTTCTTGTGGGTCTAGCCGCACTTCTACTAGGCGTACTCTCCATGCCTTATTTCGGCAATACATTACTGAATTCCATTGAAAGAAGGTACACACCACCTGTTCAAGTGTCCGGCGACGTGCTAGTTCTACTAACTGGAGGCGCAACCTTGGATACTCCAGACCCTCTTACCCAAGGGGAAGGATATCTGACAGGGAACACGGCCGCGCGAGTATTAACGGTTGCTGAACTTTACCGAAGCACAAAGCTACCCATCCTCTTGTCTGGTGGTCAAGTGTTTCGGGACTCGGGCAATGAATCTCAGATTGCCAAACGGCACCTTCTCGCGCTAGGTGTTCCCGAATCGTCCATTACCATGGACGATAAGAGTCGCAATACCGAAGAAAATGCCTTGAATACACAAACTATTCTCACAGAAAAAGGCTGGAAAGCGCCAATTCTCATCACATCTGCCTTCCACATGGCCCGATCCATTAAGCAATTCCAAAAACTCAAAATAGACATAGTCCCATACCCTACGGATTATATTTCCCAGCAGAAGCAGGACCTCAGTATCAGCAAATTCATCCCATCCTCCAGCGGTTTATCCACCACAACGATTGCGCTGAAGGAATTCTTGGGATTGTTTGCAGCCAGGAACAATTAGACGGGTAGCCGCTTATTGGCAAATAGCCTCGGATACCGCGCTTTCAATTAGTGGTGCTTGAAATAAGCTCAGAATCCGAGCTTACGTCTTACAATTTCATCCGTTAGCTATGAAAAACAAAGCTCTACTAAAAACAAAAGCAGGCCTCCCGGCCCGCTTTTTGTTCCTAATCCTAGCTACCCAGCCCTCCCCCTGCTTAAAAAACCTTCTGCGCCTCCCGATCATCCTTCAAAATTTCAACAGCTTCTCTAAATCGCAGGGAATGCACAATCTCCCGCTCACGGAGAAACTTTAGACTGTCCTGCAGGTCAACGTCATCGGTTACATCAATCAACCATTGATAGGTTGCTCTTGCTTTCTCCTCTGCGGCAATATCCTCATAGAGGTCCGCGATGGGGTCTCCTTTGGCTTGTATGTAGGCAGCCGTCCAGGGTACACCGGACGCATTCTGATAGAAGAGCGCTCTGTCGTGGCTCACATAGTGATCGTCCAGACCAGCGGCCTTCAGTTGATCTATGGTTGCGTCTTTTGTAAGCTTATACACCATCGTTGCAATCATTTCTAAATGGGCAAACTCCTCAGTCCCAATGTCCGTTAGCAGACCCACCACCTTATCTGGGATCGAATAGCGTTGATTCAAGTATCGTAGTGCCGCAGCAAGCTCCCCATCAGCGCCACCATATTGCTCGAGCAGAAGTTTAGCCATCCGAGGGTCGCATTTACTGACTCTGACCGGATACTGCAGCTTTTTTTCATAAATCCACATGCGCTCTCCTCCTTCTCAGACTTGCCAAGGCCATGGAGGTTCACACCACTGCCAAGGTTGTTTTGTGTAACTTTGACCGTACGACATCAAAGGGCCAAATTCCATCTCAAATTGCCCGGCGATTTGTTTTCTTTTCTGCGCGAATTGATTGTATTGTTGAATGGCGCCCAGATCATCAGGATGAGTGTCCAAATATAGCGTTAGCTCAATTAAGACGAAATCTACAGCTTGCAGATCATGAAGCTGTCTGTAATACGACTCAGGTAACATGGGTTCACTCATGTCAATGGGCCCCCTTCTACCGCTTTGGACTCATAAGGCCCGTAAAGCGCCGGCCAGAGCGTTCCTTTTCTCAGTGCTTCATAGGGACTAAACTGTGGCAAGCCAGGCGGTTGAAAGTGGATATATAAATGTGGCGGTGTGTTATATAATTTCACTCGAATGGGTGGACATGGATCAAATGGACCGATGAATGGGTAATATTTTTTAAATTGCGAATGCGAATGCATATGCATATTTCTCCTCCTCTTCTGTCTTGGGAGTAAATGAAATCAGGCGAAGCAACAAAGGCCTATATGCTCGTTATATGCGGCATGACTTGGCCAAAATCACATGTTTTCCAATATTTCCCCTATCTCCTGTTTCTGCCGCTACTGCCAATGCTCTTTTTGATTCAGGAATCTCCGTAAACCAACCAAATTTGCAGCCAGGCGACTTGCTTTTCTTTGCAATTGCGACTCCGGGAGTGGTAGACCATGTAGGTTTCTACTTAGGGAACGGTCAGTTCTTATCGGCTACTAGGTCGGCTGGCATTTATCCTCAGAGTATGATGAATTCGTACTGGGGACCTAAATATTTAGGAGCCAAGCGCGTGTATTGAAAAAAAGTCCCTGCTGCGTTACCATATGGCAACTAAGCAGGGACTTCTGTTTATGAAGCAGCTTTCGAAGGCGTACTAATATAAATAAGGAATAAGTTCATGCAGCTGACGAACGATCGCGAGCGGCTTCTTATCGGAGGCAGGAGGCGTTTTACCATATTTATTGAGCCAAACTGCCTTCATGCCAATTTGCAGCGGACCAGCTACATCCGCTTCCCAAGAGTCACCCACGAATAAGGTGTCCTCTGGCAGCACATTGAAATAATCAAGCGCCAGTTGGTAAATACGTGGATCAGGCTTGGCCATTCCAACGACATTAGAGATCCACACCTGCTCGGGAGGAAACAATTCCTTCAAACCTAGACGCACTATTTTACCTTCTTGCATATCGTGAGGTCCATTCGTAATGATTCCTAGCTGATAACGCTCCTTAAGCTTCAGTAGCAGCTCCAACACGTGAGGATCAGGCTCTAAGCTTTTTTCATATTGTTGGACGTATTGGAGGTTGAAAGCTTCTGCCTCATCTTCCGACATCGTATACTGGTGGTCAGCTAATGTTTCGATCAGCCTTCGGTTACGATAAGCTTCCACTGAACAAATGCGCTGCTCATATAGGTAGTATAGCTCGTCGCTTTTCTTTTGAAATGCAGAGAAGAACGCCTCGTTGTCATACTCTTTTGTCACCCTATGTTCCGCGAACATCTTTTTCATCACGACATTCCACGTACTTGAGAAGTCAAACAGTGTATCATCCAAATCAAATAAAATTAACTTCATACCAACCACCCTGTTCATGTACTGTGGCTCAATCCAGCTTAATATTTAAGTTCAACAGGCCAGCTTTACGCATAGCTTGATAAATAATAACAACCAACGGCCCTAGAAAGAGACCTGTTATTCCTAATAACTCGAAACCAACGTACAAACTGATCAAAGCAGCAAGCGCATTAATTCCAACAGCATCACTGAGCACTTTAGGCTCTACTATGCGGCGGAATATCGTTAAAACAAGGAATAGGATTAACAATCCTACACCCATTCCCGTGTGTCCAATCAGCAGTTGATAGACGAGCCAAGGAATAAACACAAGCCCGGTACCAATTACAGGAACGAACTCCATAACCATCACTAATAAGGAAATGGCTAACGGATATTCAGCGCTTAAGACCAATAAACCTATAAACGTGACTAAATAGGTTAACACAGCCATGATGAGCTGAGCTCGAATGAAGCCAAAGATAGCTTCACGCAGGTAAGTCAGTACGTTTTCCATCTTTCCTTTGGAACGCTCTTCAAACATGGACAGAAAAGACATCCTAAGCTTTGGCAAACTAAACATAAACAAATATAAAGCAATGACGTACATAAGCATTAAGATAAATAAATTCGGAATTTTTCCAGCCATATTTAAAAAGAAGCCAGAAATGCCGCTTAATACATTGGTTAAAGCCCCTGTTAAGGTTTCTGTACTGCTTTCCAGCCAAGTTTGCACTTGTGCCGCCATGTCTGGTGACAAGGAATCATAGAACAACTGTGTACGGTTGACAGCTTGATCCATATACTTATTCACTTCATCCATATAATTTGGTGCTTTGCGGCCAAGGTCAATGAGCTCTGTGACGACATTTAACCCAATGAAATAAAATAAGGTCAACGTCAGCAGCGTAAATAAGGTACAAATGATCGTAGCTGCAATCAATCGGTTTACCCTTGCAGCTCGCATGAGAAGCACAGTTAAAGGGTCCAAGAAAATAGCTGTTACAAGCGCGAGTAAGAATGGCAATCCTATGGTGAATAATCCGTACAATAGCAGCAATCCAAGCACCATGATTAAGATCGTCTTAGGCGACATCAGAACTCCTCCGCTTACTCATCTGCAGGTCTGACAGCGTTGATTTTCGTTATGTGAATGCGCACGATACGCAGTCGATCTACTTCGGATACTTCAAACACGTGGTTACCGAAAGCCACTCTTTTGCCTTTTACAGGTGCACCTTCAACCTTCTTAAACAACCAACCACCAATAGAGTCTACATCATCGTCCTCGATGTCCAGATCCAGCATATCGTTCAAGTCTTCAATCAGGACACGGCCGTCTACGGACGTATATTTATCTTTGACCTCAACTCCTGGCCGCTCATCGATATCGAACTCATCGTGCATCTCGCCAACAATCTCCTCCAGAATGTCCCCTAGTGCTAGAAGTCCTGCAGTACCACCGTATTCATCAATTACGATAGCAAGTTGAGAATGTTTTTTCTGCATTAATTTCAATACACGACTGACTTCCATCGACTCAGGAACATTGAGAATTGGACGTATAAAGTTTTTAATTTCCTGCTCTTCATCCGGATCTGCTGTTAGTAAATCAGCAATATGAACGAAACCGACTATGTTATCCTTATCTTGATCAGCCACAGGGTAACGTGTATGCTTCGTCTCATGAACCATACGCAAATTATCAATGAAGCTTAGCTCAAGGTATAGACAATCCATATCTGTCCGCGGCAGCATCACCTCACGGGCAATGCGTTCTGAGAATTCAAAAATATTATCGAAAAGCACCATTTCATCTTGATCGATATGGCCGCTTTTGACACTCTCATCCATTAAGATACGAATCTCTTCCTCTGTATGTGCCGCCTCATGCTCGCTTGCCGGATCTACACCAATCCATGAAAGAAATTTATTTGCTGTACCATTCAGCACCCAGATAATCGGGCGAAACACCCTGTAGAAGAAGAGCAGCGGCGCTGAAAGCCATAACGAGGTTAATTCCGCTTTTTGAATCGCGAATGATTTCGGAGCCAGCTCGCCAAGAACAATATGGAGGAACGTAATAAAACCAAAAGAAACAATGAAAGACAAGGTCGTTGTATAAACCGAAGTCTCTACTTGAAGCTTATGTAAGAGGGGCTCCATAATCAACTCCGCGATGGCAGGTTCACCAACCCAGCCTAGTCCCAAAGAGGCAAGAGTAATCCCCAATTGTGTTGCTGATAAATAAGTATCTAACTGTGATGTTACCTTTATGGCATACTTTGCTTTGCCGCTGCCTTCATTGACTAACTGTTGAATACGAGATTGTCGAACCTTCACAAGCGCAAATTCAGCAGCAACGAAGAAACCATTGAGCAGGACTAATATAATGACTACTATCAGGTTAAGAACAATGGAACCGAAATCAAACGAAGTATGTGGCAAGCGTATATCTCCTTCAGTAATATGATTAGATGATAGCTTTGCGGCTTTTAAAATCAACAGAACGGTAATACGAGTCGGCTACCAGCAGGTTAGGCCCACAACAAGAGGCGCTGCTGCAGAAGCAGTTTACACGCTGATTCAGCGGATTATTTTCCCAACGGGCGAAAATGGTATCTAACTGGTCATCATGGATATTACCCAGAGGTGGTTCATTGGCAAAATCCGTGACGAACACCTCTCCTGTAAAAGTGCTCACATTCAAGCGATTGCGTCCATCCGGATCATTACGTACGGTTACATTTGGCTCCTCGCGAAGCCTTTTAACCAATATTCTGTCCTCTTCGAGATCGTTGCAAGCAAAGAATGGCAGTGTGCCAAACAGCATCCACATGTCACGATTCCGGCTGTCTAACAACCGATGAATGCTCGTTCGTAACTCGTCCAGAGATACCATAGGAAGATGAGAAGCAAAGGAACTGGCATACATCGGGTGAACCTCATGGCGCTTGCAGCCCATTTCCTCAATCAGCTTATGAATCTGCGGTAATTTCTCATGTGTGCGTGTATTAATCATCGATTCCGCTGAGACATAAAGTCCACCCTTGCTAAGCGCAATCGTGTTATCAACCATGCGCTCATACATACGTGCCGCGGTATCATGACCAACAGGATGCCCGCTATTCACAAAGCCGACTTGATGGAAATCGTCAGCATTCAAGTAGTTGAAAGAAATATGCATGACATCCAGATAAGGAGCGAGAAGTTCATACCTGGCTAAATCAAGCGTTAAGTTGGAATTGATTTGTGTACGAATACCGCGCTCTCGTGCATATTTAAGGATTGGCAGCATATAGTCTTTGACGATTTTGATGTGATACGAAGGCTCTCCACCAGTTAAGCTGATCGTTTCTAAATGCTCAACCTGGTCCAGCTGCTTCAAAATGACCGGCATGGGAATACGCGGACCTTCCGACATAGTTAACGAATCCCCAACTGCGCAATGCTCACATCGCATATTGCACAAATTCGTTATTGTAAGCTCTATACTTGTTAGTACGTGTTTCCCGTATTTGCGATAGGACCGAATAGGGTCCCATGGATCGTAATCGGGGGTTAGCTCCTGTAGGATGGAGCTTGTTCCATTCATATTCATGCTGTTTACACCTGACCTATCATTTCCTATTCACAAACTAATTGTTCCTATCATGCCTATACCTATGCCCTTTATTGTAACTTATGATTCGCAAAAAAGGAAACGGCGGCAAGTATTTGTGAAGCTCCGCTACTGCTTCTCTGCTTTCGATTGCGAACGCATTCGCAGCCACTTAGGTGCCCACCAGTTCGCATCCCCAAGCAGTTTCATGAGCGCAGGAACGAGCATCACTCGAACGATGGTCGCATCAATCAGAACAGCGAGACCTAGACCGAGCCCCAACGCCTTCATGATTTCGATATCTGTAAAAATAAATGATCCTACAACTACAACTAATATGAAAGCAGCGCTTGTTATTAAGCTTCCCGTTTTCTTAAGCCCTTCAGCCGTACTCTTATCATTGTCACCGCTTGCTTCATACTCCTCCATAATGCGAGAAATCAGGAATACTTCATAATCCATGGATATGCCAAACACTACACAAAAAATGATAACTGGCAGCGTTGCACTGACATAACCAATGGACGTTATGTGGAGTAAATCAGCCATGTAGCCATGCTGGAATACTAACACAACAACACCGAGACTCGCGCCAAGACTGAGCATGTTCATTAATACAGCCTTGAGCGGAAGCAAAACAGACCTAAAGGCAAGCAATAGTACGATGTAGGTAATCCCCATAACAAAAGTTAATACTTCAGGAATTTCATTCTGAATGCGATCAATAATATCCAGCCTATAGGCCGGTCCGCCTGTGACTGCAATATCAAGTCCGTCCTTACTTAAGCTGCGAAGTTCTCGGACAAGGCCATCCGTCGCAGGATCATCGGTATCTTTCTCTGGCACTACAACCATCAGAGCAGTGCGATCTTTTGCAAATTTATTGCCTTCTATTTGTGCTTTGACACTTGAATCCCTTAGCATGGCTGCTAATTCGGCATCCGAATGTTGACCTAGTGAACTGATAAAACTCTGTACTTCTTTTATACCGGATACCCCTTTAACCTGTTCACTATAAGCCCGAATTTGACGAATCGAAGCCTCTTCCCACACTTCTCCTTGCGTATGAATAACAATTTGGATAGGCCCCATCATACGAGGATCATAGGCCGCCTTCAATAATTCCGAGCCATATCGGGATTCGTAGCTGGGAGGCAGCACCTCAGCATTTGGTACATTTAACTTTATATGACCCATCGGGGTCATGGTGTAGATTAGGGCACCACCGACGATGACAACCAATAGAACGGGCCGTTTCATTACAGCATAAGCGATCCATTCCCAAAAGCGGGACGTTTCTTGTTTGCGAAAGCGTTTAGGAACGACCTGCAAGGAGTTAATCCGTTCGCCAAGTATACCGAGAAGTGACAGCAGCATCGTATTCGCGACTATTACGGATATCGACACGACAATTACGCCGCCTAAACACAAGGAGCGGAAGAAGGTGAGGTCTACGAACAGCATGCCAAGCAGCCCAATCAGCACCGCTATACCGGAAAAAAAGATCGATTTCCCTGCCGTCTGACAAGTCATGGCCACAGCTTCAGCCACATTCTTTTGTACCTTGAGTTCCTCCCGAAAGCGACTGACGAGAAACAAAGCGTAATCAATTCCTACGGCAAGACCGAGCATCGTTACCATATTCGGAAGGAAGTTCGATAAGGATTGGTGCTGGGCGATAAAATAGGTAATCCCTAATGTAAGGGTAACGCTCATAAGCCCAACGATCATAGGTAATAGCGCCGCGACTAGGGTGCCAAACACGATTAATAATACAATCAGCGCAATCGGTAAACCAATGGCTTCTGATTTGGCAATATCATGTTTACTCGCTTCCTGCATATCATGCAAAATAGCAGGTCCACCAGTCACATATACATTCATGCCATTTGGCGGATGCACGCGTTCCTTAAGCTCCGGATATTTCTCCAAAGCAGGGTCGGTATCTAGATTTAGTGATACGGTTACTGCCGTCACGTCAAGATGACCTTCGTTTCGAGGTGTCGCGACGAATTTCACACTTTCTACATACGGCAGCTTCGTAAGTTCGTTAAGCGAATCCATAATGGCTTGTTGATGGAGTTTGTCCGTCATGTCGAGCCCTTCCCCTGTATAAACCAGGTTCAGCATCGTAAGAGGGACACCCAGCTCATCCCGCAGTTGAATTAGGCCACGATCGGACTCACTTCCTTTAGGCGTAAAGCCGTTGTCTTTGAGCATACTCGGTGTTTTCTGTGCAAAAATAGCAAAGCTGAGAAGCAGAAGCACGCCAATAACTAGTACGAGCCATCGGAAACGATGCATCGCATATCCCCATCTCCAAAACTTCCCTTTCACAGCTGTTTCTCTCACTTGCATCCCCCTAATTTGCAAAAAGAACCTGGATGCCCAGGTTCTTCATGCTTGTTATCTATATTTTATCTTAAAATATGGTCGGCATACTTTCATCTGGATCAAATTCGTCTACATTAATTTCCCCAATTTCAGAAATTAATGTAGAAAGCTTCGTTGACAGGTCAATTTCGTACGGTTCCTTTAGCTCTTGACCAGCTTGATCCTGCAGTACGCGAACGATCGGCCTATGAGGCACGGTTACGTTTAACTTAGATACGATGCCAAACTCCCCGGTATTCAATCGAACGGTTATGCCTAATGGGTAAATCGCGATTTTATCACGAAATAAGGCAATCTGACTTTGATCATACATTGTGCCCGAGCCCGCGAACAATCGTTCCATAGCTTCATGCGGCAATAAAGGTCTTCTATATACTCTTGTAGTCGTCATAGCATCATAAGAATCGACTAACCCAACCCATTTGGCAAATTCGTTGATTTCTGTACCTTGAATCCCACGCGGATAACCGCTTCCGTTAATTCGCTCATGGTGCTGAAGAGCACAATGTGCAGATAGAAGAGGAATGTTCGGTTCGTCTTTCAAAATGTTAAAACCGTATGTCGTATGATTCTTCATCTCGGTAAACTCTTGCTCGGTCAATTGCGAAGGCTTGCGAAGAATACCAAGTGGTACTTTCGTCTTACCAATATCGTGAAGCAAAGCGCCTAATCCGAGTGTTTCAAGGTTCTCACGACTGTACCCAAAGCTAATTCCCAGCATGATGGCATAAATACTTACATTCACAGAATGTTGAAATAAGTAATTATCTTTCACATTCATATTATTGAGCATAACCATAGCCCCTTGATGAGCGCTTAGATCGTCAATAATCATTTTCATCACATCACGGAAATTACGTCCGATATCATAATAATTAACGGCTCCGCGTTTGTTCGAATCTTCCATTACCTTCTTAAAAGTATTACGGATTTCGAGAACAGCCTTCGTTCTCGTTTCATCTTGAATAATATCCTCTTGAATGATGTCATTGGTTCTAGAATCTTGAATATATATGTAGTCGATTCCGTATGTAAAAAGTCGATCAATGAGTCTCTGAGAAAGCTCAACATTAACGGCCAGCAGGACCATACCATCGTCGTTGTAAATATTCTTGGCCAACCTCATTCCAGGATGACACATGTTGATCGGCATTAACAGCATTTCAGGACCCCCGAATAGGTGAGCGTTACTTTCTATCTAAATGTAATAGATTTCACAAAAAAGTTCAATATAAAAAACCGCATCATTCGACGCGGTTCGATAAATGAAACAGTTATTGTTACTTTAAGAACATATAAAGAGCGAAAATGATGGCTACCGCAAACCGATAGTAAGCAAAATACGTTAATTTCATATTTTGAACAAACTTGATGAAAGAAACAACAGCCAACAAAGCAACGATGAATGCAACGATAAAACCGACTACAAAGAAACCTAAGTCACTCGAAGAAAGTGCTTCGTAGTTTTTAAGAAAGTAGACACCTGAAGCTCCAAACATAATTGGGATCGCCATAATGAACGTGAAGTCAGCAGATGCAGCGCGGCTTACGCCGGACAGCATTCCACCCGCAATTGTCGATCCAGACCGGGAGAAACCTGGCCAAATGGATACCAATTGCCACAAACCGATGAAGAACGCTTGACGATAAGTCAAATCATCCAGAACTACAGCACTCGGCTGTTCCTTCTTCTTCTCTGCAATGATTAATAGGATACCTCCTAAAACAAGTCCAATCAACACGGTGGTTGCGTTAAAAAGCTTCTCGTCGACGATATCATTAAACAAGACGCCGATGATCCCTGCTGGTATGATCCCAATAAGAATATGCAGCAAGTTCAGTTTCTTTCCTGTCCTACTCTCGCTTTTCCTTTTCACTAACCCGAATAAAGATAAAATCCGTTTCCAATAAATGAGGACGACGGCCATAATGGCGCCAAGTTGGATGACAAAATCAAAGGTTTTCATTACTTCATCATTTTGGGTATTTAATAGGCTTTGTGCTAGAATCATATGCCCAGTAGAAGAAACCGGTAAAAACTCGGTCAATCCCTCTACGATCCCAATGATGATCGCTTCAAAAATAGTATGCATGGTTTCCCCCTATGAGTTGAGAGTTTATAGATGTACTCCTGTCCAATTATCTATTCTACCTGTAACTTGGTAGATCTGACAACTCCTTCGACAAAGGTCGTGGTTGTTCGACTTATTCGTTATTTGCATTAGGTCTTCTTTCCGTAAATCTTAGGAAATGACTGCTTACTATCGCGTCTTCATCGCGAAGCTCAGAAGCTAGTACATCACGGATAAATTCAGGCAGCATGTACGTTACCTGCTTACCGCGACCAAGTGATAAATAACCTGAGCCGAAAGTAAACATGTCGATCGTGCCAACTACATAATCACGGCTAAGGTCTAAAGGCTCATCGCCAACATTCACAGCGATGATACGTTCGTAAGGTGCACGAGTGCTGTCGGTCATGACGGTCAATCCGTCGACACACAGCACGCCCAGCACCTCGCCACGGAAGCCGAAGCCGCGGATCGGCTTCTCCATGAACTCGCCAAGCAGCGACTCTTCGAGCGCTTGGAGCAGGTCCGACCCGCTGAGCAGCTGCCGGCAGGGGTTGATCGGACCCGGGCAGATTTCTAGCAATCTGCCGCGTGTCAAGCGCCCCTCCTTCAGTCCCTGAAGGAGCTGGCCGCTATTGACCAGCCCGATCTCGGCGCTGGTCCAGCGGCGAATCCCTGCGGCAAGCAAGTTGCCGAGCGGGGATTCGCCGTACCAATCGAGGCGCAGCGGCTCCCGCAGCTGCGCCACCTCCGCATTCAGCGCCGCTGCGCTGGCGATGCGGTAGTGCTCCAGCAGCTCGGTAACGCTGCTGTCTTCTTCACTTGCGTCCGTCATAGGGACGACGCGGCCTTGGAGCTCCACGATCCGGCGCTTCGCCGGATCATAGGCAAGTTCAATATGACCGGCATACTGACCGAACTTGCCGGCCGCGCAAATATAGGTGCCGCTGAGCAGAAGCGGCTCCTCAAGTACATGATGCGTATGGCCGCCGAGGATCACATCGATGCCTTCCAGCTCCTCAGCCATACGTTGATCCGAACGTAATCCCAAGTGGGACATGACAATAATGATATCTACCTTTGGGCGAAGGAGCCTAGTATAGGCCTTTACAGCTTCGATGGGGTCCGTTACATGCCATCCAAGCAGTTCATAGTACGCTTGATAAGCCGCTGTTACCCCAATGATTCCTATGGTGAGACCCGATTTCTCAATCGTAAGTGTAGGAAGCATCCAATCCGGCGTCTTATTCGTCGCCACTTCTATAATATTGCTGCCGATAATTGGGAATTTGGCATGCTCCTTCACAACTGTTCTTAACAATTCCGGTGTAAACGTTAGCCCTTCATTATTACCCATGACCATCGCTTCGTAGCCGGTCGCGTTCATAATTTCCAAGTTAGCAGAAGCATTCGTGCCTTCCGTTTCAGGGCGCATCCGGTCCATATGATCGCCAATATCAAGTGTCAACACCTGATCAGCCGGCCACAGTCGACGTACGCGATCAAAGTACGCGCTAATTTTGGGCATCTGTTCAAAATGACTATGAATGTCATTCGTATGTAGAATAACGAGTCGTTGCAAGAGCTCGGACACACCGTTCACCTCTTTTCTTTGTAAGTCAGATCCGAAGCATGTCTAATCTTATGCAGCAGAATGTCCTCTCATTTCTTGAATTTCAGCTCATCAAGTGCCACTCTGTTTTTGAAGCCGAAAGTCGCTTCTTCCCCTAGCGTCTGATCATGAAGAAACCACACTTTGATAACACTTTTGACATTGAGACATTCACTGCTGCCATCTGGCACATAAAGACGAAGCGGATAACCTTTCTTGAGCGCCTGTCCATCTTGAGCATATAAAAATAAGGCGGAATCTAATTGTGACCAAGGCATCAGTGCTTCAAATTCGTCTACTGCCTCCACTTTCAGATGCGTAGGTTCTTCAACATGCTCCCCATTACGGCTGCTCTTCCAGCTCCGATACCACGATTTCAAATCAAAGGCATCTCCCTGCACATTCGGTACACGCTCCTGGAGCGATAACTGCTGCTCAGCAAGAGCAACCATCTCGGATATCGTGAATGCATCATTCTTTATATGTAGGTCTGACACTTGTATGCGCAAATCTTCTTGCATGAATACATTTCCCCTTTCATCCCTAGCGCCATTTGTCATCCAAATGCTCTACCCATTATACCATTTTCAGGTCAAAATATGATATGCTGTAAGGGATTCCAACAACTAAGCCATTAGGAGCAGAGCCGTGAACATACACATCCAACTCTTTGCAGGTTTGGTAGACCTATTCGGGACTTCCGTCCTAATTATAGATATCGAACAAGAATCCATTTCTATTGAGCAGCTCAAGAAGCAGATCACAGCAGCCTATCCGGCAGCTTCCACTCAACTTGCGACCTGTTTTTTTGCTAAAAATCAAGCCTATGCCGGAGATCAGGAAATCGTCACAGCTGCAGATGAAATTGCACTGATTCCCCCTGTGTCAGGCGGTCAACCATCTAAGTATGAAATCACCCACGATACGATTGATCCAGCCGAGGTAGCTTCTAAAGTCAACCACCCTAATCACGGCGCTTCGATTGCCTTCATAGGGACAACGAGAGAGATGACCTATGGGCAGCGGACCGTCCTTTTGGAATATGAAGCCTACATACCAATGGCACTCAAAACCATGGAAATCATCGGTGAAGAGATAGAAAATCAGTGGCCAGGCACGCTTTGTGCAATTACACACCGTTTGGGCAAGGTCGCTATTGCCGAAGCAAGCGTCGTTATTGCCGTTTCATCCCCGCATCGCGTCCATTGCTATGAAGCGAGTCGGTATGCGATTGAACGCCTGAAACAAATCGTACCCATTTGGAAAAAAGAGATATGGGAAGATGGTTCGGAGTGGAAAGGCAGCCAAACAGGTCCCTGGAACCCGCTCCAAACGCCACAATTCGAATAACCCAGACTGGAGATGACCACACTTGGACACACATTTACATATAGATCAAAATGATGACGTTGATACGCGCTATTCCAGACAAGTCCTGTTTTCCCCCATCGGCAAAGAAGGACAGCGCAAACTCGGAGGAAGTCGTGTTGCTATCGTAGGAATGGGTGCTTTAGGCACCGTTCTTGCCAACCATATGGTTCGTGCAGGGGTCGGTTACGTACGACTGATTGATCGTGATTTTGTCGATACTAGCAACTTACAACGACAAATGCTCTACGATGAAGAGGATGCAGCTTCCACCACACCCAAAGCGATTGCAGCTGCAAAACGGTTACAACTCGTGAATTCACAGGTAACGATTGAGCCTCATGTAACCGATCTGAATTCCTTGAATGCTGAACAGCTGTTAAGTGATGTAGATTTAATTCTAGATGGAACCGATAACTTTTCGGTTCGCTTCCTGATTAACGATGTGAGTATCAAACTAGGGATTCCTTGGATTTATGGCGGTGCGGTCGCCTCTAGAGGAGTCTCTTTGACGATCATTCCGGGACAAACACCATGCCTTCGCTGCCTTTTCACACAAGCCCCCGCTGCTGGCACGACTGAAACCTGCGATACTGCTGGCGTTATTGGCGGAATCATTCATGTTGTAGCTTCCTTTCAAGCAACGGAAGCTCTTAAATTGCTTGTTGGCGCGAACGAACAGCTTAATCTTAGAATGCAGCAATGGGACTTATGGTTCAATCAGAATTCAGCGATTAGTGTAGCTGGTGCGCTTAAATCAGACTGTCCCGCTTGCGCAAATAAGCAGTACGATTACTTAGAAGTCGGTGTAGAAAGTGACACGATTCAATCCTTATGTGGTCGTAATTCTGTCCAGATTCATCCGGTAATTCCTTCCGATAAACCGCTTGAATATTGGGAAGAACGATTAAAACCACTTGGTCCGGTAGAGAAAAACCGCTTCCTTTTGAAGTTCCAAGCAGCCCCGGATCTGCACATGATCATCTTTCCGGATGGCCGTGTTCTCATCCAAGGAACTGAAGATTTAATTCAGGCTAAAAGTCTTTACAGCCGATATATTGGGATGTAGTATAACTATATACCTACGGATTATAGGACTAGGAGAGGAGCTTCTATGCGTATACATGTGCTTCAACTTATTGTTGGTGATAAACTTATTTCTGATTCCTACAATATGGTAGGACTTCATCTTCTTTCATCAGGCACTGTCGTTGATAGCGGAGATATCTTGATGCTCAATCGCCACAATGTAGAATATGTAGATATACATCCTAGAGGGAATGAAGCCGTAAATGTGCTTGAAGAACCTACAATCCGACAAGCAAATAGCACGCAATTACACTCTTTTAACGATGCTATCACCGGTATAAAAGATTTATTTGCTGCCGTCGAAAACGGGGAATCTATTCATAATGAATTTATAGAATCCGCTTTCAATCCGATGATAGAGAGCTTTCAGGAGGAGAAAGACGTTGTTTCGTTGCTGCTTTCTTTGAACAGCAAAGATGATTATACGTATCAGCACAGTGTGCAAGTAGGTATGTTATCCTACTATATTGCCAAGTGGATGAATAAAAGTGAGAAAGAAGCCCTTCATATTGGAAAAGCAGGATATCTACACGATATCGGCAAAAGCAAAATCCATTCGGATATTCTACATAAACCCGCAAAGCTAACCAACGATGAGTACAATGAAATTCAGAAGCATACAATATATGGTTATGAAATCATCAAAAAATCCTTAAATGACAATACCCTTGCTCTCGTTGCTCTAGAGCACCATGAACGAATGGATGGTACAGGCTATCCTTTACGCAAAAAGAGTACAGAAATCCATTCGTACTCACTTATCATTTCGGTTGCAGACGTTTACAGTGCTATGATCTGCAACCGGGTTTACCAGCAAAAACGTGATCTACTGATCGTTCTGAAGGAACTACACCGCATGAGTTTTGGCCAGCTTGATCCGAAAATCACGCAAGTATTTATCCGCAACATGATTCCTAATTTTATCGGTAAGAAAGTGTCACTCAGTGACGGACGCGTCGGTACGATCGTCATGACAAATCCATCTGATTTCTTCCGACCGCTCATTAACATTGATAATCAATTCTTGGATTTATCACAGCTTGGCGACGTAGAAATAACGAAAATTGCGATTTAATTAAATAATAAGACTGCTGACTGCAATTGCGATTCCAATATAGACGGCAGCTAGCAGCGTGCCAACAGCTACATTCCCTTGCTTTAGTTGATCAGATAGCTTCACTCCGGGTGTAAGCCAATCAAAGATCCAATACGTAGCAAGCAAACATACATACCCTACCGCGAACCATAAGCTCATATGCCAAATCGAAGAATTCGTATAAGCCGCAATGCCTAATATTATCGCCGTAGCTACAAATTTACCACCCATGGTAATGCCTACGGCTACATTGCCGTTGTTTATTTCCTCCATATCGCGGTAGGGCGTCATTAAACTAAACACATACATACCTGCGAATTGCAGCAGGACAATCACAAATAAACTAATTACTATATCCAAAACTATCATTCTGCCCACCCCCGAAATTTCGCCATGGATTGATCAAAATTGCTGTAATCGTGTACTTCCTCTAGAATAACCTGTACTTCCTTCTTGTTTTTAAAGCTTACATAGCGTTCCTCTGGGATGGGCTGCTTCACTTTTTGTCCTGTTGGTAGATCAGCTACCGCGAAATAGCGGAATTTGCCATCCTGCTCCGTTTTGTAAACCCCCACTAATTTCACATCCGTCTTAATTTCTATTTTTAACTCCGCCAAATCTTTTTCAGCTTCTTCTTTCGTTTTAAATGTCTTAATTGGCTTCCATTGCGAAAGTGTCACATCGTTCTTCCCTTGATTGTCCGTTTTCATTGTTGCCTGCATATAGCTCAGAACCCACACTTGGTCCCCTGTAGCAAAATTCTGATCGTTCGAAATCCGTTCATTATTCGGCAGCAGGACCATATCCCCATCCAATAAATCCCCGACTTTTGCCTGCTGTACTTGATAATCCCACGGTACTTCACCACTCATATTGCTTGTGATTGACGGACTTCCAACTGTAGTCTTACTCAAAACAGCTGGTTTCTTATGAAGTGCACTGCTAATGGCCCAAATGATTAGGATGCATACAACAAAGCCACCTGCCATTAGCCAAAATCGTCCTTGTTTCAAGGTGCTTTCACTCCTATCGCTACAAATTGACTAGCATTTCCTGTAATTATCCCACCTGCTCTACCTAATAGCCCACACGGTGTTCCATTAAGGACAAAGAGACCTGTTAATAAATGTTTATTTCCATGAGCAAAAGGTAGCTCAGGCAAATCGGCTCGCTGCTGATAAACACGCTTGAAAAACACACTCGTATCAAAGCCAACTTCATCTTTGACCTCTAATTCCCCCTGCGTGTTATACAACTCAACCGAGCCGCCTTCCCTACCGAACATGGATTTGGACACATAATCACCTGTAAGATCAGGCGTCATATAAGTAGGCAGCATATAGGCCCTTATTGCCTCATGCTCATCTGAGGTGAACAATTCTGCGCCTTCCTCATGCAAGCCCCATATGATGGCTTGCAAGCCTTTTGACTGCAAGATGACCGCATGTAAGGGATTGAAAAGTTGTATGAATTGTTCTTCAATTGCATAAGAGAAGGCCTCTCCTCCATCATCAATGCCCATCCATTCCTTCGGATACAGCGCAAACATTTTGCTGATGATTTGGTTCTCTCCGACCTTAACGACGCCTTCGTCAATCCATAAATCCAAACAATCGACACAGGTCACCCTTCTTCCACTATGCGCTACAAGAGCATCTATGGTTCCTGTATCTTCAACATGCTTTCCATATGCGATGCAGGCAGCAAAGTCAGGCGCTTCGATCTCCCACGCCGAGCGAATTAGTTCTTTCATAGCACGGTTTGGCGTTTCTATTCCCATTTGATCACATAACCAGGGTGTAGCTATCGCTGCTTCTACATACCCTGTGGGTGTATCTGCGTTCAGCTCTAAAAGCTTAATTTCGCCTTTCTGATTCACGGTAAAATCAAATCTTGCATATCGGCTAATGAAGCCAGCGGCAGCCGGTTCGAGTCGATCTAACCCATCCCACAGCACTTCAGGAATAGACAAGAGCTCATATAACTCCCTCTTCCCTTTCACATAACGAACCGTCTTATCAAACACACGCCACAAAGCTCCAGCCGCATGGATAAGTTCTTCGTATGCATGTCGCTGCATGACCACAATTTGGTCAATCCAGTAAGCTTCCTCTTCCATATCTGCCCATGTAAAACCAAGGCTCGCCAGCTGCAGCACCCTGTGATCTCTGTCGGGAGAAGGCGTCCCTATGACTTCATATATCACAGAAATTAACCTCCTGAACTTGAGCTTGACGAAGAGCTGAAACCACTTGATTTACCGCCAATACTACCGGAAGAGGTTGAGGTCGATTTGGAGCTTGATGTTGTTCCGCCGCTCGTACTGTTTGACGATGACTTATTGGTTGTAAACGAGCCGGTTCCACTCGAGGTTGTTGGTGTCTTCGTTGTCGATCGATTCGAAAACGAACTCGGTTGATAGGTTTTCGTCACATATGGTGTATTGGAACGATAATAAGAGGAACGGTGATTGCTTCCCCAACTACTTGATGAATAAGGACTTACCGTATTAAAGATCAAATGGTACAGTAATAGATCATCCCACCCAAAACCACCGCCGCCGGTTACCTGGTTCACAATGATAGGGGTCGTACTTCCTCCAGAGCCTGTTGAACTCCCCCCTGCTACAGGCGTAGGAGACGGAGAAGGCGACGTCGCTTTATTATCCGATAGAACGGGTACGGGCAAACTCCAGTCAATTGAAGGGTCGTAATAAGCTTTGACGTCTTCTGATGACCATTCAACCAGCTTAGATGCTCCGGATCCAGCAGCACTCGGATTAGGAGACTCTACAGCATGCGCAGATAGCAGCAGCATATGACTAACCAGCATGATGCCTATAGAGGTTGAAAGCACTTTAAGCGGTCGTTTCACTACTTGTTCCCTCCCCCTCCTGAGCTTACCGTAACCAATAGAAGCTCAAAAACATTAAGATCTAAGTTTAATCTTCCTTCGATCATTTCATATTCTTTACCTCCAATAAGAACAAAGTTAGCTACATTTAAGGCTTGAATGAGCTGCTCATCCCATGGGCGTTCACTAATTTTTTGCAGTTGTCCGTCCACCAATTTTTCGAAGAGCGTAATATTCATCGATTCATCTTCCTCCATCCAAATCTGTATACTAGATAAAACGCGTGAACAGACCATTTGTTTCAATTTAGTGAAAATAAATAAAGCCTATCCCTAAGGATAGACTTTATTGGATTAATATGCGATGCGTTTTGCTCGTAGAAACGTTGATTTCCAATACGCTTTATCGATATTAGTAATCTGAACACCATCCTTTGGTTTAGGTGAAGCATGAAGCATTTGCATGTTGCCTATATAAATACCAACATGTCCAATTGTTTTATTGGTTTTGAATCGACCTGGTACATAGAAAAACATCAAATCACCTTTGCGCAAGGATTTTCGGCTAACCAATTGTCCTTGCGCCGCTTGTTGACGAGCAAGCCTCGGTAGCTTTACACCATATTTTCCATAGACATATTGGGTAAACGTCGAGCAATCAAATTTTCCTGTTTGCGGATAAGCTCCTGTACCGAATATATATCTCACACCTAAATATTGCTTGCCTTTGTTAATCATTGCATTAATATCAATGTTCCTAATAACTGGAATTACTTCTTCATGATTAGTGGATGCCCACACCTCAAGGTCACCCTCATCTTGTGGCATAGATGCCGGTTTAGCTCCCGTACCTTCACCTTTGAAAGGATCCGTTGGATCATCGCTAAACTCAAGCTCAGCTGTGTTACCGCGGGGGTCGTTGTCATCTTCATGTTCAATTGGAGCAACCGGAGCAGCATGAATCAACAATTGGCCATTCTTCACTTCATATGACATATCTTCTTGAAACAAATCTGCCAAAGCGGAGACTGGCAAGTAGGCCGAATTCCCCTCCTTGATAAAGGGTTCGCTAACTTGAATTTCTGAACCATCCTTCATGGCTTTCTTCGAATTCATGGTCACTTCGAAGTTTGCGTCATTATCGCCAATTAACAGCCTCTGATTACTTTCTTCCTTTGACTGGAACTTTAGGGTTTTGATGAGTTCACTTGCAGCTACATAATTTACATTGTTAATCACTTTAATGGGTACAACAGCGTTATCATTACCTAATGTCGTTCCTTGTCCTGGTTGTGACAAGCTCTGAGACTGCATATTGCCTGTACCTGACTGTGTGGTAGGATTCTTCGTTGGTGCCGCTTTATTCGGGCTGACATTACCCCTCCCACAAGCGGTTGTAGTTGCCATCATGACTACTATGCTACCAATTGCTACTACTTTCAGCCTTTTCCACATCGCTTCTATTCTCCTTTAGGGACACATAATTATCCTCTATAGATTGAGACAAGCGGCTTGCAAATATGCATAAAAGGCCATTTGAACTACTTGGATCATCTTGGAAGCTTCTAGATTAGAGCGTATACTAACTAAACCATCTCATATGGAGGGAGGGAGAAAAGAAGGTTATCCCATTTTATTTGTCGAATATGGGAATATATTGAATGAAGGAGTGATCGAGATGGCAGGCTTTTTGAATGGACTTTTAGGCAATTTTTCAGAGGTTTCCGTAGATGAGCTCACAAAGCAGTATGGCATCTATCTCATGCCCAGCGAAAAGGTGACAACAGGCTTTAAGTTAGTCAGAGATACATTTATCGTTACAGATGAAAGAATTATTCTTATTGATCATCAAGGTGTTACTGGCAAAAAAACTAGGATCGCTTCCATTGATCTTGACTCTATCTATGATGTTACGATGGAAACAGGCGGCACAGGCTTCGATGATAGTGAATTAACGATCCATTACATTACGTCTCCTTATTACAAAGCCAACAATGCTGTCACGACTTCCTATAAATTTGAGTTCGGTAAAAAATTCAACCTCCAACCTTTCTATGTTGCCATTCTGACTCTAGCAACACAGAATCGCAAACGTATTAACGCTTAATTAGAGAGACTTATTTGCTAGAAAAAAATTTACTAAAAAAAGCGTGCCCGAGAAACTCGGGCACGCTTTAAGTTGTGCATATCGATTAACCGATGGAACCTTCCATCTCAAACTTAATGAGACGATTCATTTCTACGGCATATTCCATTGGAAGTTCTTTCGTGAACGGCTCAATGAAGCCCATAACGATCATTTGTGTTGCTTCAGCCTCAGTAAGACCGCGGCTCATGAGGTAGAACAATTGATCCTCAGATACCTTGGATACTGTTGCTTCATGCTCAAGCGTAATGTTATCGTTCATGATTTCATTATATGGAATCGTATCTGACGTTGACTCGTTATCAAGAATCAACGTATCACATTTGATGTTCGCTTTGGAACCTTGGGAGTTGCGTCCGAAGGAAGCCAGACCACGGTACGTTACTTTACCACCGTGTTTGGAGATCGATTTGGATACGATCGTTGAAGTTGTGTCAGGCGCCAGATGCGTCATTTTCGCGCCAGCATCTTGGTGCTGCCCTTTACCAGCTACAGCGATGGAAAGAACCATCCCTTTAGCGCCGCGGCCTTTCAGCACAACAGCTGGGTACTTCATTGTCAGCTTGGAACCGATGTTACCATCGACCCATTCCATTGTAGCGCCTTCTTCTGCAACCGCACGTTTGGTAACGAGGTTGTAGATGTTCGGTGCCCAGTTTTGAATCGTTGTATAACGTGCACGGGAGTTTTTGAGACATACGATTTCAACTACCGCACTATGAAGGGAGTTTGTGCTGTAAATAGGAGCTGTACAGCCCTCTACGTAGTGCACGAAGCTTTCCTCATCGGTAATGATCAATGTACGCTCGAATTGTCCCATGTTCTCGGAGTTAATACGGAAGTAAGCCTGCAATGGAACTTCACATTTTACGCCTTTAGGCACATAGATGAATGAACCACCGGACCATACTGCACTGTTCAACGCAGCGAATTTATTGTCGCTAGGTGGAATAATGGTTCCGAAATATTGTCTAAACAGCTCTGGGTACTCACGAAGCGCCGAATCCGTATCTGTGAAGATAACGCCTTGGTCTTCGAGTTCCTTTTGCATGCTGTGGTAAACAACCTCAGATTCATACTGAGCGGATACACCAGCTAAGAATTTTTGTTCTGCTTCAGGAATACCGAGTTTATCGAAAGTTTCTTTAATTTCTGTAGGAACTTCTTCCCACGTTTTTCCTTGCTTTTCAGACGGTCTTACATAGTACTGGATATCATCAAAATCCAAGTCATCCATGTTTCCGCCCCAACGTGGCATTGGCATTTTGAAAAATTGCTCCAGGGATTTCAGACGAAACTCTAGCATCCACTCAGGTTCGCCTTTAATTCTGGAGATTTCTTCAACGATTTCACGAGTTAAGCCTTTACCCGATTGAAAAATCGATTTGTGCTCATCTCTAAAACCATATTTATAATCCTCGAGATCTGGCATTTGTTTAGCCATGGTTGATTCCTCCTTAGAATTTTTGTGCAATAAAAAACAGCTTTTCTAATCTATGCATCGCTTTTGCGTTAGTTATCGGTTTTTTGAGAATGTTCAATCCCTTTGCGAAGTGCGTTCCATGCCAGGGTTGCACATTTAATACGTGCTGGGAATTTATTTACGCCAGATAACGCCTCAATATCTTCGTATTCAAATTCAACAGGTTCGCCCTTCATCAAGCCAGAAAAACCATCAGCCATCTTCAGTGCCTCTTCGATGGTCTTACCTTTGACCGCATCCGTCATCATGGATGCAGAGGATAAGCTAATCGAACAACCTTCGCCTGTGAACTTAGCCATCTTCACGATTCCATCTTCAACCTGCATTTGCAGCGAGATTTTATCACCACATGTTGGGTTATTCAGATCAATCGTAACAGCTTCGCCAGACTCAAACTTCCCACGGTTGCGCGGTGTTTTATAGTGATCCATAATCACTCTACGGTATAAATCATCCAATTGCATGGCCGAAGTACTCCTTTGTTTTTTGTAAGGCCAACACAAGTCGGTCAATATCCGCTTCTGTATTGTATAGATAGAAGCTTGCACGAGCCGTAGAACTCACCTCAAGCCATCTCATTAAAGGCTGACAGCAATGGTGACCGGCACGCACAGCAACTCCTTCCGCATCCAGAACGGTTGCCACATCATGAGGATGCACATCGCCTAGATTAAACGTTACGAGTCCTGCACGGTTCGCAGTAGGTCCATAGACAACTAGATCTTCGATCTGGGTCATACGGTCCATTGCATAATTCGTGAGCTGAATATCGTGTTTATAAATATTGTCCATACCGACTTCTTGAAGAAAATCGATTGCCGCGCCGAGGCCAACAGCTCCTGCGATAATTGGTGTTCCACCTTCAAACTTCCAAGGCAGTTCTTTCCATGTTGACTCATAGAGATCCACATGATCAATCATCTCGCCGCCAAACTCAACGGGCTCCATATTCTCAAGCAAGGCCTTCTTTCCATACAATGCCCCGATTCCGGTAGGGCCACACATCTTGTGACCGGAAAGCGCGTAGAAGTCGCAATCCAAATCTTGTACATCCACCTTCATATGTGGTGTGCTTTGTGCGCCATCGACCATCATCTTCGCACCATGTTTATGGGCGATTTGGGCGATTTCTTTGATCGGATTTACGACACCCAGAACGTTGGAAACATATACAACCGAAACGATTTTCGTACGATTGGTTATCGTGTTTTCAACATCTGTAAGCGAAATCGAACCATCAGGCTGTAAAGGAATATATTTTAAAGTAGCACCTGTTGCCTTGGCAGCTTGCTGCCATGGAATCAGGTTGCTGTGATGCTCCATCGGTGTAAGGACGATTTCATCGCCTTCACGCAGTACAGATTTCGCATAACTGCTTGCTACAATATTGATTGCCGTTGTCGTGCCTCTAGTGAAAATGATTTCCTGCTCACTGGATGCACCAATGAACTTAGCCACTTTGGCTCTAGCTCCTTCGTATGCATCCGTTGCACGGGAACCTAGGGTATGAACCCCGCGGTGAACGTTCGCATTGTCCCACTCATAGTAGTGCTTCAGTGCTTCAATCACCTGAATAGGCTTCTGGGAAGTAGCAGCACTGTCCAAGTACACCAGCGGATGACCGTTCACTTCTTGCTTCAGAATGGGAAAAAGTTCACGTATCTCCGAGGTATTCATTGTCCCAGCTTCCTCTCCACTAATCTTTGTAGCTGTTCTTCAACGCTCTTAATTGGAATTTCGGAAACGACTGGCGCCAAGAATCCGTAAATAATTAAGCGCTGAGCTTCTTCCTTCGTAATCCCACGAGACATCAGATAGTGAACTTGCTCAGCATTGACTTGGCCAACACTCGCCGCATGACCAGCTTTAACATCATCCTCATCAATAAGAAGAATTGGATTCGCGTCGCCGCGTGCTTTCGGGCTGAGCATAAGTACTTTCTCTGTTTGTTGACCGTTACAGCCTGTTGCGCCTTTTTCGATCTTCGTAATCCCGTTGATGATCGCTGTTGAGCCATCTCTCATTACGGCACGAGTAATCATGTCGCTTGTCGAAGCCTTGCCCCAATGCACAGCGCGTGTTGTCAGGTTCAACTTCTGCTCCTGAGTTCCTACACAGATCACTTTAGCATCGGAGTCGGAACCTTTGCCTTTAAGGATCGATGTTGTATCAGAAAGTGTGTTGCCGTAGTTCATTTCACCAACTACCCACTGAATGCTCGCATCGTTATCGATGATCGCACGGCGGTAAGTCAAGTCCGTAACGGATTCTTCCAAGTTATGAACAGATGCATAGTTAACTCGCGCACCTGGCTTCACGAATACTTCAACGATCCCGTTCTGTACCATCGGAACACCTGATACGGAGGATACAAAATTATCTACATAAGTAACAGAGCTGAACTGCTCTGCAACAATCAAGACATGCGGTGCAAAAGTCGCTTCGGCATCATCTGTTACAAATAACGCTTGCAGCGGAAGGGTCACTCGAACGTCTTTCGGTACATAGATGAAAATACCGCCATTCCATAGAGCAGCATGTAAAGCTGTTAATTGATTTTCATTGGCTTCTACAGCTTTCATGAAGTATGGCTTCACCAAATCCGCATGATCGCGAATTGCTGTTTCCAAATCGGTGAAAATAACGCCTTGCTGTTTCAATTCCGCCGATACTTGATTGAACACGATACCGGAGTTGCGTTGTACGATCAAGTTTTCGGAATTAGCTAATCCTTTGGCAACTTCGGGTAAAGCATCGAGGGATGCCAAAGGAGCTTGCGTTTTATATGAACCATAGGAGGAGATGCTCCAACGGTCAATTCTCGTCTTTTCTAGTGCAGGTAATTCCAAAGAATTCGCTAACGCTAACCCTTCTGTACGAAGGGCAGTCACCCACTCCGGCTCTTGTTTGCTGCGGGAGAGCTCGATGACAGCATTAGTATCTATGGAAAGTGTTGTTTGACTACTCATGGTATTCCTCCTAATATATGGACCTTGGGTCGTAGACCAAAGTCTCTCCTCCTTTAGTACTTCGGTCCAGGCGTGTTCATTGGAACTTTAAATTCTTCCGTATCTTGGCCAACAGTTTCATCCACGATACCGAGTTCTTCTTTGATCCAATCGTAACCTTCCGCTTCCAGACGCTCTGCAAGCTCAGGGCCACCGGATTTCACAATACGACCTTGCATCATAACATGTACAAAATCAGGTTTAACGTAGTTCAGCAAACGTTGGTAATGCGTAATGATCAAGAAGCCGCGCTCTTCGCTGCGCATAGCATTAACACCTTCAGCTACGATGCGTAATGCATCGATGTCAAGACCGGAGTCAATTTCATCAAGAATGACAAACTTTGGCTCAAGCAAAAGCATTTGTAGAATCTCGTTACGTTTCTTCTCACCACCGGAGAAGCCTTCGTTCAGGTAACGGTGCATGAACTCTGGGTTCATTTCTAATTGCTTCATCTTCGCTTCCATTTGGCGAATGAACTTGATCAACGAGATTTCGTTGCCCTCACCGCGGCGAACATTCATTGCGCTGCGCAAGAAGTCAGCGTTTGTTACGCCTGTGATTTCGCTTGGATATTGCATAGCTAAGAACAAACCAGCGCGTGCTCTCTCGTCAACAGCCATTTCGAGAACATCTTCACCGTCTAATGTTACAGTACCCTCAGTTACTTCATATTTCGGGTGACCCATCAGAGCAGAAGCCAATGTACTTTTACCTGTACCATTTGGTCCCATGATGGCATGAATTTCGCCGCCTTTGATTTCCAGGCTAAGACCCTTCAAAATTTCCTTTCCTTCGACGTTCGCTTTTAGACCGTCTATTGTAAATGTTGATGAATTCGCCATTTCTTAAGCCTCCATAATGTGTTTGAATGTACAAGATAAACGACAACCATTTCAAATGATTATCATTGATTCTCATTAGAATAATTCTATTATAACTTACTATGCTAAATCAAGAAAGGGCATTTGTATGAAAAAGATGGTCATTTTCTGAAAATGCAACCTTTTAATTACGCCAAAGTATGCTTAATTTCAGCAACCCTCGCAGCAAACGCCTCATTACTCAACACTGGAACCAAGGAAGACTCTTCCGGTATAGCAGCCCCAAGCTCAATCCATGATTTGCAGCCTATGTAGGCTTGTTCGATCGGAATTTGCAAGGGCTGCACCAATGTATATACCCTTAACAGCATGATATGAAGCGGATTTTTGCGTTTCCACTTTAATCTTTCTTCCGTGAAATTTTCAGTCCAAATGTGATAAGGATACAGTTTATTCAACTGTTCTTGATCACTGACCTCAATATCTTCAACCATTCGAGCAAAGCTGCTAATCGTTACGTGTGTATCCTCTGCACGCCAGCCTATGAGGGATTCATCGATAACCCCGCGATAATCTTCCTTCAATAATTCTTTTCTCTGATGTTCATACGTCGGATAGAGAAAGAAATCAGCGGATTCCACTTGAAAATCTTTTGTTTCCTCAACAATTCCTCCCTTGCGCATAATAAAAATTTGCGTTCCATCTTCCAATGCTTTAACAGCCGATGCCCATTCCTTCAGGGCCTTTGGTTTCCCCATGACGCAAACACCTCGTTCTCCTCATTAATCTTATTTATTATAAGGAATATAAGGAAGCAAAACAATGTGACATAAGGAGGTGAAGCAATTTCGCTCTAGATTGAGGTGTATTAAATCAGATCAATCGTTTATATGCTCATTGGTTTGCTCAGGCGAGATTTAAGCAGCAATTGTTGCACTTTCTACAACATCATTCACCGCGAATGTGAATTTATTCAACATGGCAACCACTATAGCCCATCTACTATTTTCCAAGTCGCTCCATATAAGTGAACGCAGCATAAAAAAAAGGGATGGCCTTTACGAACCAGGGGCCATCCCTTTACTCTCACTTTTATTTCGAAGTTTCAGCGTAATACGTTGGTTGCATACGGGTAAACTGGTCTTGATTTTGCTTCATGGGATTAGGATCAGCAGTCACGCTAGGAGCATCAGCATCGAAAGCGATCAGGAGCAAGAAGAAGCAAGCAGCCACAACAAGCAGCAGATTCAGGATTTTCATCACAATGACATCCTCCAGAACTGTTTTGCTCCAAGTATAGCCAAGTTTCATCATCCACATGTTTGTTCAGGTTAAAGATTTTGTAAATATCGATTATCCTAGGAATGACTGAAGCATCCAGCGATGCTTTTCCAAGGAAGTTTGAATGGCTAGAAGCATGTCGGACGTCGTATCATCTTGAACTTCTTCACAAGCCAGCATACCCGCTTTTAATTCTTGCGTAAGGATCGTGAAATCTTCTATAACAGCTTCGACCATTTTTGTGGCGGTTTCTGTACCCAAAGCCTCTTTTAGGGACGATAATTCCATAAAAGCTTTCATTGTGGCCGCCGGCTGACCACCTATAGAAAGCAACCGTTCAGCCAGCTCGTCCACGTGAAGGGCAGCTTCATTATATAACTCTTCAAATTTAACATGCAGCGTGAAAAACTGATTGCCTTTCACATACCAATGAAAGTTGTGCAGCTTGACATAAAGTAAACCCCAGTTTGCAATTTGCTTATTCAGAACAACTTGGATAGATTGTGTTAAGGACGTTGTCACCATATTAAGCCTCCTCATCTTTATTAATCGGTTATATTCTGTTCATGTACGCGTTAATTTACGTAAGAAGCACTTATTTTATGTAATTTGTGCAACATTTCCAAAGTTAGTATTTCAAGCAGCTACATTTTGTCTTATACTAGGAAAAGACGATTAAAACATAGTAAGTTAGTTGGAATTAAATCCAATGAATCATAGGAGGTTACTACATGTCCACTTATCATCCTTTAAGTGAAGCCCAAGCCATTGAATACGCACGTAAAATTCCAAATCTGTTTCAACCGGGATCAGACTTAACTAGCCATGAAATCGGCGACGGCAACTTAAATCTCGTTTTTCGCATATCGGAAACAGCTACAGGAAAAAGTATTATTTTAAAACAAGCCCTTCCTTATGCCAAAGTTGTCGGCGAATCCTGGCCTTTAACACTGGACCGTGCACGAATTGAAAGTGAAGCGCTCTTGATTGAAGAAAGTTTGAATCCAGACCTTGTACCTCACGTTTATGCCTATGATGCTGATTTGGCGCTTACCGTGATGGAAGATCTGAGTGACCATGTCATTATGCGCAGAGGGTTGATTGAACGTAACCAATACCCACTCTTTGCTGAGCATATCGGTCGCTTTCTAGCAAATACGTTATTTTTCACTTCGGATCTAGGCAAAAACCAGCAAGAAAAGAAAATCCAACAGGGTCGATTCATCAACCCCGAGCTTTGCAAAATTACAGAAGACTTAATCTTCGATGATCCGTATCGCGATGCAGAAACGAACAATATCGAAGCGCACATCCGTGATGCGGCAGAACAGCTTTGGGCGGACAGCGAGCTTCACTTTGAGGTAGCTATCCTTCGCAACAAATTCCTTACGAGTGCACAAGCGCTCCTTCATGGTGATTTGCACACAGGAAGCATCTTTATCAAACCAGATTCCACGAAGGTGATTGATCCTGAGTTCGCTTACTATGGGCCGATGGGCTTCGATATTGGCGCTGTACTCGCGAATCTGCTCCTCAATTTCGCTGCTCAAGAGGGCTGGAGTAAAGATACTGAGAGCCGTGCTTCCTATCGCGCGTATTTATTACAAACCGTGAAGGATGTATGGACCCATTTCGAAACGAATTTCCGCGCGTTATGGAATGAGCATGGTGTAGATCGTGTATTCCAAACACCTGACTATCAAGACTACTTCCTATCCAATCTACTCCAAGATACTGTCGGATTCGCGGGAGCTAAAATGGTTCGCCGTATTGTCGGACTTGCACATGTGGCTGATATTGATAAAATCGAAGATGCAGCTGCAAGAGAGCGTGCACAGCGCTTGGCGTTAGCAATTGGCACTTCATTCATTCGTACCAATCGTCAAGTGAAATCCATCGATGAACTTATTGCCATCGCCACCCAAGAATCTGCTGCAGAAAGAGGATTTGTCCTATGACGAACACGAACAACAAAGATTTAGAAGTACAAAACCTTGAGAACCAAGGTGCCTTGCAATCCTTGCGTTGGAATGGCAAGCAGCTTGATCTGCTAGATCAACGGCTGCTGCCGGAAGAGATTGTGTATTTGCCGCTGGAAACACCGATAGAGGTGTGGGAAGCGATCCGACATTTGAAGGTTCGCGGCGCACCAGCGATAGGAATCGCCGCCGCGTATGGGGTATACCTCGGCATCCGTGAAGTGGATGCTCAGATGGAAGGGCTTCTGGCGGAAGTCCAGAAGCAAGCGGACTACCTGGCGACATCGCGTCCGACAGCTGTGAACTTGTTCTGGGCGCTCGATCGTATGAGAGCGCAGGCTGTTGCTTTGGCAGCAGCAGGCGTAAGCACAGCTGCCTTCAAGGAAGCCCTCCTGGACGAAGCGCAGAAGATTCAAGCAGAGGACGAGGAGACGAACCGCCTTATCGGCGAACATGCGCTAACGCTGTTCGAGGATGGATTCGGCGTGCTGACGCACTGCAACGCCGGGGGCTTAGCGACAGCCAAGTACGGCACGGCGTTAGCGCCGTTCTACTTGGCTAAGGAAAAAGGCATGAACATCAAAGTGTTCGCGGATGAGACCCGCCCGGTGCTGCAAGGCGCACGGCTGACGGCCTTTGAACTGCAGCAAGCAGGCGTTGATGTGACGCTGATCTGTGACAACATGGCCGGCGCGGTCATGTCGAAGGGTTGGATCCAGGCTGTCATCGTAGGAACAGACCGCGTAGCGGCTAACGGTGACGTTGCCAACAAAATCGGCACCTACAGCGTAGCCGTACTGGCGAAAGCGCACGGCATACCGTTCTACGTGGCGAGCCCGCTCTCCACGATCGATCTGAATACGCCTACGGGCGGAGACATCCCCATTGAAGAGCGTCATGAGGATGAGATTACACAAGGCTTCGGTAAACGCACAGCTCCTCTGGGTGTGAAAGTATTTAATCCCGCCTTCGACGTGACACCTAACGAATATGTGACAGCCATTATTACAGAAAAAGGCATTATTCAAGCTCCTTACACGGAAAACTTGCGGAAGCTGTTCGAATAAGAAAAAGGCTGTTCCCTGCGTAGTAGATCATCACTCTACGAGGGAACAGCCTTTTTATTTTATCCATGATTCAATAGTTGATCACGATATTGATTCGGAGTGACACCATGTGCTTTCTTAAAGACATAGTGCAAATAATTACTAGATGCAAAGCCATTGCTTTCCGCAATTTTGTCAAGGGTTAACGAGGTTTGAAGCAACTCGCTGCATACATGTTTCAATCGTACCTGTTCCAAGTATTCGCTGAACGAGATGTTCGCCTGCTCCTTAAAGATACGCTGAAGCTGTCTTGAACTGATCTGTAAGCGTTCAGCTACTCCTTCAAGCGTAAGTGGACGACGGAAGTTATCCTCAATAAATTGAATAGCAAGCTGATACCGATAGCTCTTCATATCACGCGCAGGCAGGTTCAACCCTTGCTGATCCGCCTTATAGGCCCCCACTGTCCTTAACAACATTTGCACAATGGATTGCTTAATAATCGTGTACTGCCCTAGCTGATTGCTTCGCCAAGCTTCATAAGCGATAAGAAAGCACTTCATGGCTTCCTGTCGGTCTAAAGCAGGGACATGAGGAAGCTCGCTCAGCTGCCTTAGGCATGCATCTGCCTCAGCAATCTCCCAAGCTTCTCCCCATGCTTCAGAGACTGGCACAGAACCTCGCTCAGCTTCACCTTGATCCAGCTTTACGATATCCACATGCAGACAAAGTTCGCCCATCGCTTCCCGCTCATCGGCTTCTTGGCGATGACTGACGCCTGGTGCCGTTACATAAAGCATGCCTTCATGAAGGGGATGCGTGACACCGTCCAGAATCACCCTGCCTTTGCCATAGGGGATATAATGAATTTCATACTCGGAATGTTGATGAAAATCTATGATCATTCCTGCAGGAAAAGAAGTCAGATGACAGCGCAATACTCGAAGTCCATAAGAACCCCATCGAAAGCTTAACTCCAAGCGATCCAATGCCATTGGATTCTCGACCATGGGTTCGAAGTAAAATGGCTGGCTCATCCGTAGACCCTCCTTTCATACCTGCTAAAATTATTGGTTTAGTGAATCAAGTCGCACTTGTTGTTTGGCTGCAACGGAACGATTAGAAGCCTCCATCAGCTTCGTTAAATCCACAGCAAGCCCAATATTTTCAACCGCTTTTGTCCCATTTTGAATATGAGCTACCCATTGATCGAACGCAGATGGCTTCGCTTCTGGACCGTTCTCATACGCTACCCATTGCGTGCTTGCATCTGCAAGCTTTTTCGTACGAAGTAAGACTCTTCCATCATGATCGGAATAAAGGACACTGCCATCCGTACCGTGAACTTCAATCACAAACGGTGAAGCTGCGTTCACAAAACCAGCTTCCACGATGCCTAATGCACCATTTGCATACTGAAGGGTTGCTACGGCATTATCTTCAACTTCTCTACCTGTTACATAGCCGTAAGAAGCGCTTACAGCTTCAGGCAGCCCCAATAATAAACGAGTTAAATACATAGGATGACAACCGAGATCAATTAGGGCGCCTCCGCCACATTGCTCTGCATTATAGAAGTGCTCTGGCAACCAACCGTTCGGATTTTCATTCGTGGAAATGCCGCCATTGTGTGATAAGCGTGTTCGAACGAGTGTAATCTGGCCCAATAATTCTTTCTGGACAATTTCTTGAATCGCTAACGTATAAGTTGGATTCAGACGAGGCAATGAAACTGTCAATGTCACACCTGCTTCATTAACAGCGTTCAGAATCTCATTAACTTCATGTAAGGTTGGTGCAATTACTTTTTCTGTGAAAATATGTTTACCTGCCTTCGCAGCAGCGATCATTACGTCTCGGTGTAGGTTGGTCGGTGTATCCACAACAACAGCATCAATTTCCTTATTTGCTAATAACTCCGCTAGATCTGTGTAAAAGCTCACTCCGCGCTTAGCCGCTTCCGCTTGCCCACGTTCTGGAAGCTCATCCCAAACCGCAACAATCTGAGTATCTGGATGCCCCTCTACTTGTTTTGCATAGTCATTTGCATGCACGTGCCAAAAACTTAACATCGCTACTTTAATCATGTTAACCTCCAAATAAGTGACTTGGCTTCATTGTAACATGCCATAACGTCTTGATAAATTTCGAATTAGCGACAGAATAAGGTGCAAAATAACGACATCTTTTATTACTTGGTTACAGGCACCGCATTATAATACTCTTCCATTGTCAAGCTTTTGCTTACTATTTCTTTCGCAACATCTATACCCACATAACGAATATGCCATGGCTCGTATTGATAACCGGTAATCGTTGTTTTCCCTTTGGGATAACGAATAATAAAACCGTACTCCGCCACATGTGTTTCAAGCCATTTCGCTTCCTTGGTCCCACCAAAGCAATCTTCCGCCGCACACTTCCCGTCACTTCCCGTTACATCTATGGCTAGTCCAGTTTCATGCTCACTCGTTCCAGGAACAGCACTGTACATTTTGGCTTTCTCTTCGCCATCTTTAAGTACATAGCGCTGGAAAATAGATTTCTGCGTCGCATAAGAGCGATATGCCGAAACTCCAGATAGGCGGATACCGTCCTTCTCAGCTCCAGCAAAGAGTTTTTCGATCGCACTGGCAGCGGCTTTACGCATTTTACGTTTTTCATTTTTCTCAGCAAAAATAAATGGAATATCAGGATATACCAAATCAGTCGGCTCGTAGCTCGAGGGCAGTGAATTTTGCTTATTTACTAGAACAGTTATACTCTCCGGTTTCGCAACAACTTGGATAGCTCCGCTCTTTGGCGGAACGGCAGAGGTTGATGGGGAAGCCGTAGGAACAATTGAGGGTTTCGGGGTTATGACAGGCGATGGAGAAGGGCTCGAAGAAGCTGTAGGACTTCCCAAACTAACCGGCGGAGTAGCCGTTGCAGTGGAACTACCTGAAGGAGCTACTTCCCCCTTGCTGCATCCTGTTGCTATGGATAACGCCAAGAGTATGGCGAGCGCATATTTCGACTTGTTGTTCATGATCTTCTAGTTGCCTCCTCAAATATGAAAAACTTACACAAGAAATAGACTTCTGATCTCATGCAAAAGTTGCATCGCAAATGAGAAAACCTCTATCGAGGCCTATCAAGGATGTGCGACCGCGTTTAGAGGTAGGTTTTATCGCCAATAAGAAAGCGGTTTTCGGGATCCGAAAACTTATACTTTCTTATGTGGACAAAAAGGCTGCAATTTTAGGTTTTAAGCCTAGATCACAGCCTTCTTATTTTATGCGTATTCGTGTATGGTTACAAGTTTAGAATTCGTAAAATAATTCCTTTGCTCTTCTAGCCTTGACTTGATGCAATCGCTTGTTCCAAATCATAGATAATATCTTCGATCGCTTCCGTACCAACGGACAATCGAATAAGTCCTGGTGACACACCGGCAGATACTTGTTCCTGCTCATTCAATTGTGCATGCGTCGTGCTTGCAGGATGAATAATCAATGACTTCGAATCACCGACATTCGCCAAATGAGAGAATAATTTAACGGAATGTATCAGCTTCTTGCCTGATTCAATTCCGCCTTTAATACCAAAGCTCAAAATAGCACCTTGCCCCTTCGGCAAATACTTCTGAGCAAGTTTATAGGAAGGATGGCTTTCTAAGCCAGCATAACTAACCCATTCTACGGAGTCATGAGACTCTAAAAATTGAGCAACCTTAAGGGCATTGGAACTGTGGCGCTCCAAACGCAGATGCAGTGTCTCAAGTCCTTGCAATAAAAGGAACGAACTGTTAGGAGATAACGAAGCCCCTAAATCTCGAAGCAGTTGAACCCTTGCTTTAATGATGTAGGCAATAGGACCGACAGCCTCAGTATAGACGACGCCGTTATAACTTGGATCAGGTTTCGTCAAACCAGGAAATTTACCGCTTGCAGCCCAATCAAATTTACCACTATCTACAATAACACCGCCAATCGTTGTTCCGTGTCCGCCAATGAATTTGGTTGCGGAGTGAACAACAATATCGGCCCCGTGCTCAATCGGTCTAAGCAGGTAAGGACTCGGGAATGTATTATCAATAATCAAAGGAATCCCATTTTCGTGTGCTATAGCCGCTACAGCCTCAATATCGAGAATATCCCCCCTAGGATTACCGATCGATTCCGCATAAATGGCTTTGGTCTTGTCGGTGATCGCACCTCGGAAATTTTCCGGATTGCTCGGATCAACGAATTTCACTATAATACCTAGTTTACGTAATGTATTTGAAAATAAATTATATGTACCGCCATATAAGGAAGAAGCTGAAACGATTTCATCTCCTACCTCAGCAATGTTCAGAATTGAGAAGGTAATGGCTGCCTGACCGGATGCTACAGCAAGAGCGGCTGGGGCACCTTCCAACGCGGCAATCCGTTTCTCAAATACATCGGTCGTAGGGTTCATTATACGCGTATAAATATTGCCAAATTCTTTAAGCGCAAATAAATTTGCAGCATGGTCCGTATCGTTAAACACATAGGAAGTCGTTTGATAAATCGGTACAGCCCTTGAATTGGTCGCCGGATCAACTTGTTGACCTGCATGAATTGCTAACGTTTCCGGTAAGTACTGGCGTTCTGAATCTGACATTGCACATGCCTCCTAGGATAAAAATAAATTGAATCAAAGAAATCATTTACTATAAATCTGATAATTCCCACTGGAATAGTATACAATCATTCTAATGGAAATATCTAGGTAAAGTCAATATAACACATTGAGATTTTTTTCTATAGTACATGCAAGCAAGAGCGGGCCTTTCTCAAGATTGGTCTGGTGGAAGAAGAACAATTCGACCATCCTCCATCGCAACGCGAACTTTATTCGTATTGGAAGCACCAATCGATTCGAGGAAGTTAGCAGGAATTTGCAGTCTACCCGCCTTGTCAACGACCGCATATTCCACATGAGAGTCACCATCAGCAGAAATGATGCCTTGCTCAAGCTCCAGCAATTCCTCTTGATACGATTTGCGCCGCAGTATCTCCGAAGAGGTTTTGCCATCACGAATGGCAACGACGCGGTCTACTTTCTTAGCTAGAAGCGGATCGTGTGTGACGATAACAACCGTTAAACCGAAGCTGCGGTTCAGCTCACGAAATAGATCGAGAATTTGATTCGCCATCTTTGTATCGACAGACCCTGTCGGTTCATCAGCGAGCAAGAGCCTCGGCTGATTAGCAAGCGCAATAGCAATAGCCACACGCTGCTGTTCTCCGCCAGAGAGCTCATTTAGCTTATTTTTTCTTCGGTGGCTCAAACCTACAGCTTCCAGTAAATCTAGTGCTCTATGGCGCTTACGTCGTCCCTGCAACAAGATTGGCAGCTCTACATTTTCTAAAGCTGTCAAATAGGGAATCAGGTTGCGGGCATTATTTTGCCAGACGAAGCCCACTGTTTCCCTTTTATACTTCACCAGATCCGATTCTTTAAATTTCAACAGATCCTTCCCATCTACATGGAGATTACCTGCTGAAGGTCGATCTAACCCTCCGAGCATATTCAACAGCGTTGATTTGCCACTGCCACTGTTGCCGATAATCGCCATCAGCTCTCCCTCCTCAATGTGGAGATCAAGCCCTTGTAAAGCGACGACTTCAATGTCAGCCGTTTTATAGATTTTAACTAGATTTTCACAGTGAATCATCCTTAATCCTCCCCAAGCTTAACGGCTTGATGAATCTTAATTCTGGACAGCATCGTGCCGAGTAGTAATAGACCCGTCCCTATCATCAAAGTGACAATGACGTACAAATGCAGCTGATCATTCGGATCAAAGCTCACTTGAAAAGGCGGTACTTGACTGGATGAATCGAATGTTAATTGGAATAACGGAACAAACAATCGGCTGGCCGTATTCCCCGTAATCATGCCTATTAGAACAGCTGCGCCAGAAGTTAATAATTGTTCAGCTATCAGCATTCCGATCAACTGAGCAAATGAAATTCCCATCGCCCGAAGCACACCGAATTGCAAGATCCGCCCGGACAACGAAAGCACCCAGTACAGGAGAAACCCAATAAAGCTTATGCCAATAGCAATCAGGAAGCCAAGCGTCATAACGCCATTCACAGCCAGTTGGAATGGATCATTCTTGGAAAGAACCAACATTTGCTTCGTATCCATTAAACTTGTGAGGGGAATATGTTTAAGCTCTAGCTCTTCATACAAAGCTTGACTGGTCATATCCGGTTTTAGCTTTAGCCAAACATCATACGGCTCTACAGCCATATTATTTTGAATGTAGGATAGATGACCAATAACTAACTTCGGTGCATCCACTTTACTTTGCTTCGTCGTGTCAGAACTGCTCCCTGTTTTGGTTCCAGCGGTTAGGATCGGATTGGGATTCCAACTCGGCCAGTAATCAATAATCCCATACACAACACAAGTGGCTCCCTCCACATCATTCCATCCTAAATGCACCACATCGCCCACTTTGGCTCCAGTTTCCTCGGCAATAGACTTGGAAATAAGTACGGCTTTGGAATCGGCAGCCAATAGGTTTAAGTACTCATAAAAGTGATGATCGAGCAAATGGTCACGGAGCCAGGCCGTTTGACCAAATTCATCGGTATCAATGCCCATGAACGCTGTTTTTTTCGTTTCTTTGCCAAGCGCGAAATAAGCATCTTTCTTATTAAACACTCGAGCCGCTGATTCCACACCTGCCATCTGTGTGAAGGGCAAGAACGGAGGCTCCGTATATTGGACTCGCTTCTTAATAACTGGTTGACTAGCATTGGAACTCGCTTCTGACTGAATGCCAGACGGACCTGACTCTGGGGGCGGAGCATCATTGTCCCATTTGGTTTGCAGAACAATATCGGCCCCATTCTTATAACGGATCTTCTCTTCTATATTTTTGTTCATCGTCCTTGCTGCGCTGGCACTAAACAACCCTGTTGCAAGTGTCATGATGATAAACAGCATAATGAATTGATATTGTGTGGTTGATCTGCCAACTTGGAGCAGCGTTGAATATAAATAGGGAGGCCACCATTTTCGGCCAATGAGATAGAATAATTGAATAACCCATGGATATATCCGCAGTAGGAATAGGCCCATGGCGAAAATGAATAAAGCCGGTACTACGAAAAGGAGTGGATCGACTTTCATATCCATAGAGTCCAGCCCTAAGGCTACGAGATCATTCATCCGTCGGTTAAAGCTTTGTAGTAAATAGATAGAAACTGCCAATAAGACAACATCGAGAAACATTTTATGTACAAAAGAGAGCTTGTTCTTCCTCGCCATGGTTTGTTTATGACTAACAATTGTAGCGCGAGTGGCGAGTACAGCGGGAATAAGAGTCATACAAACCGATGCGGTTACGGCAATTAAAGCGTATTGATAGGCCTCTTTATTCAGCTTGACTTCCATCGCTGTGCGCTGAACAAACGTTAGGAATCCATTCGATGCACCTAGTATTTTTGTTAATTGTAGGCCAATTAGAGGACCAACCAGAAGGGCAACTCCTCCTAATAAAATCCCTTCTAACACATAACCTAGCAGAATCTGAGTCCGGCTTGCTCCTCTGCTGCGAAGCACGGCAATCTCTGTTTTCTGTCGTTCTGTAATCAAATTGGCAACCATGAATAAATAGAAGGCTAGTAAAATACTAATGGGCACATTAAGCGACCACAGCATAATTCTGAGTTTTTTCTCTTTCTCACCATACAATTTCAATGTGGTAATCGCTGGATTTTTGACCGTGTACGTGTTGAAATGACTGCTTAAATAGCTTGTTATCCTTTCATGTGTGCTGGTGTAGGCTTCAAGCCCTTCCAACTTCAATTGATGATAATCCAGAATGTAATCCCAATAGGAAAATGTATTGGGAAAACTGTTGTTCTTCGTAAAATCTTTCTCAAATAAGGCAAAAGGAATGAAAAATTTTGTGCGCGAGTCGCTCGTATTATTCGTCCAATAAAGATCGGCATAATCTGTACGATCAATAACAGCAACAGGCTTTATTCGAATGTTTTGTTTTAAATCTTTGTCAGTGATGGTCAATTCATTACCTAGTACAATTTTTAATTGAGTTAGCAGTTCAGGGAATACCCACGCTTCATATACACCATCCACAGGATCCTTAGAAGGCATGACACCGTCAACAATGCGAATATGCTTCTCCAACTCCGACGTCGCTGTTAGTTCAGCTGAACGGTTCACTTTAGGGTCTACTTTACTTGGATCGCTAGGTGTAAGCTCGAAATTTACTGTACTTCGCGTTATCGTGGATAGGAGAATCGGTAAGCCGAACTGCTGGCTTTGTTCTGCCATAAATGCATCCGTTTCCGCTAAAAGTTGATCTCCGCTTTCTCCCATTAAGTAGGCAGAATTATAGGCATGCCCGGGGTATTGCTGCGTGTTGGTTTGTAGAACTTCCAAATCTTTGATCAGCATGCGCTGTAAAATGGCGTGTGTATAAATGGGCATTGAGCTGGCAAGTGCAACCGAAATAATTAGCCCCACAAGTAAACTAAGCTCTAGCCAGCGGTTTTTGACCATTTTACGGAGAATCATCAGAAATAAAGCCATTGCTATCCTCCTACAGATGCTAGTTATTTAAAATAACATTCTGACCTTCCTTTAGTCCGGTTCGTATTTCCACTTCTGTCGGTGTTACAAGCCCTTTCTCTACATCGACTTCCTTCCGACTTTCGCCAATCAACACCTGAACGTAATCCCTACCTAGGTAACTCCGAAGACCTGTTCTTGGTAGGACTATGACATTTTCTCGTTTCTCAACGATGATCGTTATGTCTCCGGATACACCGATCGCTGCACCTTCAGTTCCATCGGGAACCCCAACAATAATCGTTTTAGCATTTCTTTCAGCTTGCGCTTTGTTGTCTGATGGAGGTGAGCTTGATGGCGTTCGCAGCACTTTGCCTTGTATCTTATTTCCAGGGGAACCAATCTTCACTTCAACATCCATGCCAACTTCAATACCGGAAAGAGTGCTGGTATCTGAAGATTCGTAAGATAGCTGCAGCTTACTAGGATCAGCGATGACGACAAGCGTACTGAAGGCATCCACGACATTTCCCTGCTGTGCATCGGTTAAGTAAGTTACCACTCCTGCGGAATCAGCCGTGAGCCTCGTCTTGTCTAACTCAGATTGAAGGGATGCCAATTGAAGCTGCGCGGCTTCGACATCTATAGCCTTCAAACGATTCACTAGCACTTGATCGGGGTCAACCTGCCTCGTTTGCACACTAGCAATCTGGGCTTTCTCCAGATTCAGTTTTTGAAGGGCAATCCGCGTTTCTAAGTCGCCTTTTTCCAGTTCAGCAAGTACATCCCCCGGCTTAACGGTATCGCCTAGTTTAACGCGCAATCCAGCTAACCGATGACCTGACTCTTTAAAATAATAATTTGTCGTTTTACTAGACTTAAAGGTCCCAACAACGCTGACTTTCCTCGTTATACTGCCTTTCTTCACTTCGTAAAGGTCGAAATTTTCTTTCACGGGTTTGATTAAAGGCGGTTTAAGCGCTTCCTCTTCTTTGGGCAACAGAGAGCATCCTGCTAGTAAAAACACAGCACTTGTTAGTAGAACGAGCTGAGAAGCGAATTTATTAACCTTCATCGACAATGGTACCATCCTCCAATGCATACACTTCATCTACAATTTCCATAATAGCGAGATCATGCGTGGTCAAAATAATTGTCATTCCTTCTTGCACCAAATCTTTGAACAGTTTAAGCACCTGGAGGCCCATTCTGCTATCTAACTCAGCTGTAGGCTCATCTGCTAATATCAACTTAGGCTTATGCGCAATGGCCCTGGCAATCGCAACCCTCTGCTGTTCTCCGCCAGAAAGCTCGTAGGGACGATGCTTCATTCTCGGCTTCAATCCAACGAAATCTAGCGCTTCTTCTGCCAAACTCTTATATTGATTGGGGTGAATACCCGAAATGCGTAATCCAAACTCTACATTCTCGTAGGCTGACATATAAGGCACTAGGGCAAAAGATTGAAAAATAAGACCGATCTGCTTCCGTCTGACTTCATTGCGCTTGGACTCGGATAGACGGCTAATCTCCAAGCCTTCTAAATAAACGGTTCCTTCCGAAGGATGGTCGAGTGCCCCTAATATATTGAGCAGCGTTGTTTTACCAGATCCGGATCTTCCGCGCAAAGCAACCAGTCTGCCTCTGGGAATACTTAAATGAGCTCCCCGCAATGCGTGAACGGCTCCCGGCCCTTTCCCAAAAACACGCGTAACGCCAATAGCTTGCACCATGGGCATTTGATCTTCATACGTTTTCAAAGTTAGCACCTCTTCAGAAATGGAATCAAACTGACAAGCGTAAATATAGAGGAATACACCTCTTTGGAAGCGCTTAAACAAATGAGTAAAGCTATGGAATAAATCACCTTTATTTTCAATGTAAGATAGTTACCTTCATTATAAATCTATCTTTTGCCAAAAAGATACAAATAAAAAAACCAGCTCCCGCGCCATCGCTTGAGCTACTTCCACACCCGCAATAAAGTCTGAATATTAAAATATCTTGACATTCGGTGTCCCAGTGTCCCTATAACCGTCATACACAAACTTCTTGACGCTACCTTTTTACACCTTGAAAGCGGGAAATAGAGGCTCCTCGTTCCACGAAAATGTGAAATACGCTGTTTTGAGCAAAATAAAGCTTCTACGTTCCGCTAAAATCTGGTGATGCCGGGTGCGTGTTGAGTTTGGGATACAAATATAAGAGAATATGTTCACAGGTGGATGAACAATTATGGTTTGGCTACTTGGTAGAAGGAGCGGCTGGGAAGATCACCCTGACGGTCCTTTTAGGTTTTAGAAGATATCCGTAATTTGTATTCACGTCCCCGTGGGACTGCCTCTCCACATGTATCCTTTCCATTTCCGTTTTCATTTTACAACACTTATCCACAGATCGGCATTTATCATAATTTCCTATACAATAAAAAAGAGGATCAACATGTGATCCTCCCTGCTTACTTCTATGGCTTTTAAAAAGTGCTATAGCACTTTAGACAAAAATGATTTCGTCCGTTCCTGCTTGGCATTTTCAAAGATTTGCTCTGGCTTTCCTTCTTCTACAATAACGCCTTGTTCCATAAACATAACGCGGTCACCGACTTCGCGGGCGAAGCCCATTTCATGCGTTACGACAACCATGGTCATCCCTTCTTTGGCCAGTTGCTTCATTACAGCAAGCACTTCGCCGACCATTTCAGGATCAAGAGCCGATGTTGGCTCATCGAACAGCATGATCTTCGGCTCCATAGCCAGTGCTCTTGCAATAGCTACACGCTGTGCCTGACCGCCCGAAAGCGAGTCTGGAAGGGCATTGGCCTTATCTGCAAGCCCAACTTTATCTAGAAGCTCCAGCGCTTTCTTACGCGCCTTATCCTCTGACCATTTTCTCACTTGAAGAGGTGCTAACATGATATTATCAATGACTTTCATATGCGGGAACAAATGAAACCGTTGGAAGACCATACCCAGTTCCATACGGATCTCGTTGATCTTGTTCATCGGATCCATAATCGATTTGCCTTCAATCAAGATACTGCCGCTATCCGGCTGTTCTAACAGGTTCAGACAACGTAGGAATGTCGATTTCCCTGATCCGGATGGTCCTATCACAACAAGAACCTCTTGGTTCTGAATATCTGCACTAATATCTCGCAGGACGACATTATCCCCGAACGATTTTTTAAGATTTCTAACTTCGATCATAGCCGTCATATCTCTACACTTTCCTTTCCAGATAAGCAAGCAGCTTGCTTAAAGAGTAAGTGAGAATGAAATAAATAAGAGCAGCCGTTAAATAAGGTTCCCAGACTTTAAAGTATTGGCTGCGCATCGCATTGGACCAATACATCAATTCTGGTGCAGCAATTACAGCGAACAGGGAAGAGTCTTTAATCAGCACGATAAACTCATTGCCAAATGGAGGAATCATTCGTTTAATCGCCTGAGGCAAAATAACCGATTTCATGGTTTGGTAATGGGTCAAACCTAGCGAATGCGCGGCTTCTGTTTGGCCTTTATCGATGGATTGAATACCGGCCCTGAAGATTTCGGCCATGTAGCCTGCTGAATTCAGAGATAAAGCAACGATTGAAGCGATGATCGCATTCGTTGTTCCTATGAATAAGGGAACGATTCCAAAGTGGACGAGTAGTATTTGAACGAGCAGCGGTGTGCCGCGGAAGAAGTTTACATAAATACTAGTTGGCCATCTTAGGTAGCCACGGTGAGACATTTTACCCAACCCAACAGCCAACCCTAAAACCGAGCCAAAGAGGATGGAAAGAATGGATATGCCAATAGTCCAAAGCGTACCCTTGAGCAATAAAGGTAAATATTCAATAATGATGTCAAAACGAAAATCCATTCCACACTTCCTTTCTTCAATTATTTTGCTATTTAAAGAACAAAAGCATGCGCAAGGTTGAAGTCACGCATGCTGTTGACCTATTATTTTTGTTCAAGTAATTTCTTTGTATCAGGCTCTTGACCGAACCATTTTTTGTACACTTTTGCATAAGCACCGTTCTCAATAACTTTCTTGATCGCCGGGTCTAGCTTTGCTTTAAGCTCGCTGCCTTTAGGAAGCAGAATACCGTAGTATTCGGACTCAAAGTTTTTCGGATCAGAAATCGTGACGAATTTCTTGTTCGGATTATTTTTCACGTATTCGCGAACAATAGCAATATCAGCAACCACCGCGTCAACACCGTTACTTTCAAGCTCCATCAAAGCTAATGTGTTATTATCCAGACGTTTCAAAGATGGGTTCTTCTCACCCATAATTTTGCTCATCAGCGTATCCGCCGTTGTAGAAATTTGAACAGCAACTTTCTTGTCTTTCAAGTCTGCTGCGCTTTTGATCGGGCTGCCTTCTTTAACAAGAATCATGTTCGTAGATTCGAAGTAAGGGATGGAGTAATCGTAAGTCTGTTTACGCTCATCCGTAATCGAAACGCTGGAAATTCCTGCTTGAAACTCTTTACCTTGCTTCACACTTGTTAGCATAGTATCCCAGCCTGTATTCGTTACCTCGTAGGAAAGACCTGCTTCCTTCATCACTTCAGCAAGAAAATCGATATCAAAGCCAGTCATCTTATCTTTATCCATATATTCCATTGGTGCATAGGCAGCATCAGTAGCAAATTTGTACTTCGTGCCACCACTTTCCTTAGAACCACAACCTGCTAGCGCCACAACTAAAACTACAGTTAGTACAAAAAATAATAATTTTTTCAAAATAATTCCCCCCGTTCTATGTAATGGACGAATCATATTTTAACACTTGGTCAATAAAATAACAACGCCTTCATTGAGAAAATTCGCTAGAAATATATTGAAAATGGCTATTTTTTCACCTTTTTAGATATGTGCACAATGGACAGAAGGTTGGTTGGTCATCGTGCTCAAACAAATAAAAACGCCGAGATCCTAAGATCCCAAGCGTTCTAATTTCGTCATTCAAAATACCTTTACATCATTTTCAAAATGGCTTCCCGTCCCGTCATCCCAGCAACAATGCCCAAATCTTCTGCCGTGTGTGTCACCGATTCAAGCGGCGCTTCCAGAAGTTCTTCAATCGTACGAACCCCCGTTGCCCGTGCAGCTACTATATTCCTGTCTCTCAAGCGTTCATTGAGCAGCGCAACATCGAGTGCACCACACATAATGTAACCTTTATCCGTAGTCACAACCAGCAGCGTTGTTTTCGGCAGTTTAACCTCTATAGCGATTGCTGTATGTCCTTCAAGGAGAATGGGTTCTACGCGCATCATGCTCTGCACAGCTCCTCTTCGCAGTCTTACGGTAGTATATGCGCGGTCGGCTAGTACGGTGTGAGAAAGCTTTGAAAAACTTCAGCTAAATTTCCAGATTCGTGTAAAAAGCAAGCTATATTTGGGTATGATATCATGATATAGTATGTGCAAGAGCAGTATTTGGACAGCAAGGAGGCTATATGAGTCAAGGAAAAGCAGACACAAGTCCAAATGGACATTTATTTACCGTAGAAATTCTGATTGAAGAAGCCACAAATGGCCTTGCCATGGAAAAGCTCCTTCATCTTTTGAATGTGGATACAGTCAAGGATTACCAAATTATTAATGGCATTCAACTTGGCAAGTTGATTGAACTTAACACCAAAAAAGAGAGCCCCCCTCCGTTACAACCAAGCAAAATAACTGCTGTTGTCCCACCTTCAACTGTAACTGCGACGGCGAAAGCTACCACCAACAGTGGAGCTTCAGATAAAATTATTGAGCAATTGGAAAGTTTCAAAGTGAATAATACATTAATCCGTTTAACGGTTATCAAAAGTCAAGGAATCAAGCTTAATCTTCCGTGTCGTATTTTGAATTTTGATAGCAGTACTCAAAATGTATCGGTGTACCATGTAGATGAGAAGAAGGTCTACTTATTCAAATTGAATGAAATAGATGATTATGTCGCGTTCTAAGTAAAAGTAAGAGGGTATCCTTGAATAAGGATACCCTCTTACTTTTATTTGGCATGGACAGACGCAGCAGCTGAAGCATTCGGGATACCCGTTCTTAGCATTTTCTCTAGTTCATCCGCACTTACGGGTGGACTAAACCAAAAACCCTGCACCTCATTACAGCGATTCTGATGCAGAAAATGCAGTTGATCTTCGGTTTCTACGCCTTCAGCAATAACCTTCAAGTTCAGATGGTGCGTCATGGCAATAATCGTGGCCACGATGGCCGCGTCATTCGGATCCACCATGATGTCTCGAACAAAGGAACGATCGATCTTCAGCTTATCAATCGGAAATTTCTTTAAGTAGTACAGCGAACTGTAGCCTGTTCCAAAATCATCAATGCTTACATTCACACCTAGCTCCTTAAGCTCAAGTAAGGACTGAATAGCGTGATCAACATCCATCGTCATGCTTTCGGTGATTTCAAGTTCCAAGTACTGCGGATCAAGTCCTGTTTGTTCTAAAACATGTCTGATCTTGCCTTTGAGATTGTGCTGAAAAAACTGCCGCATAGACAAATTCACTGATATTGGCATCATCGAATACCCTTGGTTCTGCCATGCTTTATTTTGCTTACATGCAGCGCGCAGTACCCATTCACCGATTGGCACGATCAATCCGGACTCTTCAGCAAAGGGTATGAAATAGTTAGGGGAGATGAGGCCTTTCTCTGGATGATCCCAACGAATTAAGGCTTCGACACCGACAATTTTCCCCGTCTCAATGTCAACCTGTGGCTGATAGTATAAGACGAACTCATCCCCGACAATCGCCCTGCGAAGCTCACTCTCCAGCTTGAGTCGGTTTATTGAAACTGATTTCATGTCCGTATTGAAAATCTGAAAGTCGTTGCGCCCCTTCTCTTTGGCTCTGGCTAATGCAATATCAGCATATTTCATAAGTATATCCGCATCATCGGCATCATCCGAGGATATCGCAACGCCGATACTAGCTGTAATATGTAGTTCATACTGTTCTAAAAGAAACGGCTTTTCGAGGACACGATTAATCTCTGCGATAACCGCAATTACGTCATTAGAATCGGCTACATTCGTATAGAAAAAGGCAAATTCATCGCCTTCCGTGCGAGCCAAATAATCATTATCCGTTACACATCTCGTGAAACGCTCCGCGAGCTGCAGCAGCAGCATGTTTCCGTAATCATAACCGAAGCTGTCATTGACCAGCTTGAAGCGATCGATGTCCAAATAGAAAACGGCTACCTTTTGTCCAATGGATTTGGAAATACTAAGCCGCTCATTCAAGTTATCTCTGAACATGCGCCTATTCGGCAGCCCTGTCATATCATCATAATAAGCCATATAGCGAACTTGCTCATCGCCGCGCTTACGCTCTGTGATATCCTGGCAAATGAGAATATTGCCTTTGGAATTAGGCTGTAAATCAACAGGAACAGCTGTAACGTTCAAATCCACCCTGTAGCCGCTTTTATGTATAACGGCAGTTTCAAAGGTAACTGGGGTCCCGCTTCTCACTTGTTCAAGTTGGCTACCTGTCCGCTCCAGCTGCTCTTGTGTAACAAAGCTAATAAAAGGTTGATTGAGCAGTTCTGCTACGGAGTAACCGAGGATGGTTTCTGCCGCAAAATTAATCCGAATAAATTTGCCCTCTTGATCAAAAATACCAATCGCATTCGGATTGTGCTCGAATAAGGAATCAAGCACATTTAAATACGTGTGATCCCGCGGAATTTCCTTTATTAAGGACTGTGTACTTCCACCTTTTCTAAGCAGCACGATAAGCAGCACTAGTGAGGCAAGCAAACAAATCCATGCAGCATACGGCTTTACGTAAAAGCTTACGAATATGGCGACTAACAGATATCCGCCAATATAGAGCCGGTTTTTCACAAATTAGCCTCCTCTTACTGCTCACTCTAGGTACTAGGAAGCGTCACACTGACAACCGTTCCTTCTCCCACTTTACTCTCAACCACAAACTGGCCATGATGATCCTCAATGATTTTATTCGTAATCATAATACCAAGCCCTGTCCCTTTTTCCTTCGTTGTAAAGAAGGGCTCTCCCAGTCTAGCCAATGCATCTTGCGGTATCCCCTGCCCTCTATCTTGAAACAATACACGCACCGCTTTGTCTCCAACTGAAAATAGTTGAATATCGATTTGTCCGCCATCTGGCATTGCTTCCATCGCATTCTTGATCAAATTAATGAAGGATTGCTTCAGCTGGTTTTCCTCACAAAGAACAAGCGGCAAATGATGCTCCATTGCGACAACAAACTGAATGTTGTTAATAATGGCCTGTGTTTCAAGCAGGGTCATGACACTTTTGACAATATTCTCGATACTTTTGGGCTGGTAGTGTATGAATTGCGGCTTAGCGAGAACGAGCATTTCTGTAGTAATCAGTTCGATCCGCTCTAGTTCGGACATCATAATATCGTAGTATTCTTTCTTATTTACAGCACCTTGGTGCAGAAATTGCATGAATCCTTTGAGCGTAGTCAATGGATTGCGAATTTCGTGAGCAACCCCAGCAGCAAGCTGCCCGATAAGGGACATCTTATCTGACCTGTGGAGCAGCTCTTCCGTACGCTGCCGCTCAGTAATATCCTTGAATGATAGGACAACACCAATAATTTGATCTTGATCCAAGATCGGCGAAGTCATGTATTCAACCGGAAACGAGTCTCCATTTTTTTTGTAAAAGATCTCGTTCGAACAATCACAAACCCCTTTAAACATCATTCGATATAACACAGTTTCATTCTTGATTTGCAAATCATCATCGGTTCCACTAGCACGTGTCAAAACCAGATAAGGATCCTTCCCCACCATATCTTCATAGGTGTAACCCGTTAAGCTCTCCGCCGCTTTATTCCAAAACGTAGTGCCAAAATGCTCATCGATGCCAAACATACCATCTGAAACCGCATTTAGAATGTGATGATTTTGGTTATGATTCAGCAGGGATTGATAACCACGTCTACTTTCCTCAAGCTTGTGCTCCAAACGCTTTCTTTCTGATACATCTTGAATCTGAAGCACTGCAAGATGGGGATTGGCATCCGTATCACGAACGAAGGAAACTTGAACAATTCCCCATATTATGGAGCCATTCTTATGGACATAGCGATTCTCTTTTTGAGATGATTCCCGCTCACCACAAAGGATCTGTTCACATAGTTCTGCATAGGTCTCCACATCATCAAGATGCGAAAACTCCTGAATATGCAGACCAATCAATTCTTCTTCTGTGTAGCCTAAGAGGCGGCATAACGATGTATTCACCATAAGTAACCTGCCGTCCAGACTAACGATTGCCATTGCAATGACTGTGCAACCAAACAATTGATGATATAGCTCATGGCTTGTGAGTAGCTTTAGTTCCGAAGCAATTGGCTTACCCGTTTCTGATTGGTTCCCCATGAAATCAGCCATGCGCAACATCCCTTCAATTAAGGAAGAATGATCGTAAACGTCATGACTACTTTCTACATGATCCGAGCTTTTTCCTGCTAAGAAGACACAATACAATGAAAAAAGAGTCAGATTACCTGACTCTTTCCATTTTTTTATTTGTAAGCGGCCACGGCCAGAAGTATCCATCCAACCAAGAAACTCAGCCCGCCTAGCGGAGTAATGGGTCCAAAAAACTTGAGTCCAGTCAAACTCAGGGCATATAGACTACCTGAGAACAGGATAATACCGATAAAAATGGCCCACCCCGATGCATTCACCATAGAGCTATTTGCCAGCTTATCTGACAAAAGTGCAATAAGGATGAGGGCTATCGCATGAATCATGTGATATTGTACGCCGGTCTGAAACACATCTATCTTATCCGGAATCCTTTGTTTCAAGTAATGAGCCCCAAAAGCGCCTAGAGCGACTGAAAGAAACGCATTCAAACTGCCTAACAGCAAAAAAAGTTTCATCATCTCGTCTTCTTTCCTTTCCCAAACGATTTATTTTATTCCACTTCACCAATATCATGCTGACCGACAATTAACCGCACGGGCTCCAAAAACACGCGTGTTACCGAAGGCTTTTTGATAAGATCCAGTTCAATGTCTACAACCTTGTTACGAACAGTTCTACCTTCTCTTTTGTCATAAACAACATCAAATTGTTTCAGTCCAAGCTGATAAATCACAACAGATGAACCAATCGTTAATGCATGCGAATCAAAATCACCATGGTCAAATAATACCTCTGACAAAATCTCTTCATTCATATCCACAATCGTAACATACTGACAAAATTGGTAACGCATTAAGGAAGTCCCCCTTTATAGATTAGTATGGTTACCCAATTCGCCGAAAAATGTCGAAATTCCTGCTAACTTCATGATTCCCATCCATGTTCATATAAAATCCAAACAAAAGATAACAACAGGAATTGTAAACATACTAAATAAAGTTGAAGTAAAGACAGCCTGTGAAGAAAACTCCGGTTCATTCTCATATTCAATGGCCAGCAACACACTGCTTAGAGAGGTGGGCACAGCACAAGAGAGAATCAATGCTTTGGCCGTAATTCCTTCAATCCCAAGCAGCCAAACAACGAAAAATCCGAGCAGCGGTCCTGCAGCAAGTCTAAGTATATTAGAAAGGAGCACATTAGAAAAATGAAACTCCCATTTCATACCGCCAAGCTGCACACCTAGAGTCAGTAAGGCCGTCGCCATAAAAGCGTTTGAAATATACTGCAGCGGTATATGAATCGATCCTGGAACAGGTAAATGGAAATATCGCAGCAGCAGAGCAATCGGAATCGCATAAATGACCGGTAAGGATAGAATGGTTTTCATCGTTGCTTTCCAGGTTGATTTATGTGCATTTAAGGTATAGATGCCATATGTATTGGGAATTAGCGTTTGCATTATCATGATCACGATTTGGATAGATAAGGTATAAGCATTCCCACCAAAAACTGTTTGATTCAGCGGCAGTGCGTAATTAGCACTATTATAGAAAATAACACTATTACGCATGGCAATACGCATACCGCGCTGCATCTTTTTCAACCGAATTATAACCTCAATGCTGGCAAAAAGGAGACTAAAGAAAAGGACAAAAAACAAGAGAACCTGCATTAAAACATGCAAGTTCATTTCGGACTCATACAGCTTAACAAAAACGAGCGCGGGTGAAAACACGTAGAAATTAAGCTTCGATAATGTCTTAATATCAATGTGGAAAGCACGATACATCGCCGCGCCGATCGCAATCATAATACTAATAGGTACAATGTTATTCACTAAAATGTATATGAAATAACTCATTCCAGATCCTCACTTCAAAAACCTATAGTCGTTCCTTAATCGAACGCATTTACGCTGCTGATAATACGTTTTAACTGTTCATTGAAAGTGTAAATTTCTTCAGGAGATAGCCCGCTTGACGCAAGCAGCGACTGTGGAATACAAAGCGCCTTCTCGTAAAGGGCAAGACCCGCTTCTGTGATTTGAATATTCACGACACGTTCATCTTCCGAAGATCGTTTCCTTTGAACCAATTGCTGAGCTTCCATCCGCTTAAGCATAGGTGTCAAAGTACCCGAATCTAGATCGAGCTTCTCGCTAAGCTCTTTGACTGTGCTTTCCTTTTGATCCCAGAGAACCAATAGTACTAAGTATTGCGGATAGGTAATCCCCAAACCTTCAAGAAAAGGGCGATACATGCGAGTAATGGCTCTCGAACTTGCATATAGACTAAAGCACAGTTGATTTTCTAGCTTTAAAAATTCACTGCTGCTCATTGGCTTGGTTTCCTTTCTGTTCAGTCATATTGTGAACAATCGATTTGTTTCAAATGTATATAAAATTATTCCCTCTGTCAATGTGAATAGTTAAATAAGTTCATAAATGTTGTATGATTACATCTTGTGTCTATTTCAATTCGGATGATAAGGTAGATATACTTGGCATCACTGTATCGGTTAGTCCGTAAGGGGGGCACGCTGTGAATTTAAAGATTTCGGGAGATAACCGCAAACTGTATATTAAGCTTTTGCTTAGTACTATTTTCGTTACAGTTCTGACTCTGCTTGTATCCTCCACCATTTTCTTCGTTAATTACAGAAATATCAATCTGAACCAAGTGTATCAATCGGACTTAGAGAATTTAACCCAAACGAGCAGAGAAGTCATCTCCATGACGGAAAGTGCGCAATCGCTTACATTTCAAATGTACCGGAACGGTAATATTAGTAAATTAATGTTTTATGAAAATCCGGATATTTATGACACCACAGCTGCAATGAGAGAAATGAACAATTATTTGAATTCCATGCCTTACATCGAATCGATTTACGTTTACAATCCGAAAGCGCCAAATGTCTATATTGCGTCAAACAAAGGACAGAACGGCTTAATGACCAAGGCGGAGCTCGTTGATAAAGACATCTTGAATGTCTTAGATCACTTCCAGGAATTCAAGCCCTTCGTGCCCATTCCGCGTACTTATCTAAAAAATGCTGACAGTTCACAGAAAAGTAATGTCTACACCTATCTATGCTACGATGCTATTGGCAACAACAATGCCTTGAATTCAGCCATTATCGTTAATATTACGACAGACTGGATTAATAAAGATATCGGCAAGCCTACGGGGAACGAACCAAGCAGCTCGTTTATTCTCGATAATACAGGCAGAATGCTTACGGGTGATCAACCTATTTCTTCTCTAGCCCTGGCGTCTGATTCCACGATAACGAAGCAAATTATGAGCAATAAGGGCTCCGGATATTTCGTTGGCAAAGTTGAGGGCATGAAATCATTAATTTCCTTTACTGCGCCTGACACTCTGGAATGGCGGTATGTTCGTATTACCCCATATGAGAATATTACGAAGAAATTAAACAAGATTCGTACAACCACCATTTATATTGGCATATCGATTCTTGTTGTAGGATTGCTAGTGTCATGGTTGTTATCTCGTAAGCTCTACGCTCCTATTAATCGTATTGTCAATAAAATGAAATCACTGGAATCAGAAAAACGAAATTCTTTGTTTACGTTAAAACAAGATTTACTGCGCAAGCTGCTTCAAGGACATGAACCTATTACATCTAAAATAATGAGGGATAAGCGCAGCGAGCTTGGCATTTCCTTTGACTTCCAAAGTGATTATCGGCTTGTCTTGCTTCGTATCGATCACTTCCAACCCTTTCTGCAAGCCCATCAAGACGATCTTCATGTATACAAATATGCCATTATGAATATCAGTTCGGAAATCGCCTCTCAAGCCTTCCAAGTGGAAACGGTGGATATCGGCGATGACAGCACTGTGCTTTTCATAAATGCTCGAAATATACCTAGCGACGGGGATCAGAGCATGCTGCAAACCTTATTAAAACAAATTCAAAAGGCAGTTAACGAGCTGCTTAAAATCAGCTTATCCATCACATATAGTCCGCTAAGCTCTCAGCCACAAAGCCTTGTACCCATGTATCGCAAGGTTGTAGAAGCTTCTGAACAGCGTCTGTTTCTTGGATCAGGCTGTCTCATTGCTTCGCAAGAGCACCAGTATCCAGAAACGGACGACTACATGTTCACCGTTGAGAAGGAGAAGAAGCTGATAGATGCTTTAATGGCTGGCAAGGTCGAAGAAGCTAAAAAGATGTACACCGTCATCATCGAGGAAACAAAGCCTTATCCGATTAGCGTGTTCCAATCAACGCTTTCACGATTAACCATCACCCTTAGCGGTGTCATGCAGACTATTCTCAAAAACAACGCCCTTGAAATCCCTAGCGGATCGCAATTATCCAGACATGCACTGGCGAAGCTGGAGACGACCCAAGAGATTGAAGCTATTTTTTTCGAATCGTTTGATGAAATTAAAAAGAAACTCGATGATAAAAGAAGCATGAAACAAGATGATCTTATTCGCAAAATTAATGACATGATTGAGCTTCATTGCGGGAATCCAAACTTATGCTTGAACTGGATCGCAGATGAGATCGATATGTCGCCGATTTACATAAGCCGCGTCTACAAGCAGAACACAATGAAAACCATTGTCGATGTCATCAATGCCATGCGTATGGATCGAGCCAAGGATTTACTCAAACAGTCTGACCTTCCAATCTCTGATATTGCTGAACGCATTGGTTATACCAATAGTTCGTACTTCTATCGCATGTTTAAGAAAAACTTTGGTGTAACGCCAACCGATTTCCGAAAGACAGGTCTATTAGAACCTGGTAAACAAGCGTAAAAAGGATCGCCCTGCACATATCATGCTGCAGGGCGATCCTTTTTTTGTGTTTTATTTAATTCCTTTATCACTTACATATTGAAGCCATTGCTTCTTGTACTCTACCTGAACTTTTTCCAGACCTGCCTGTTTGGCTTTCTCCATAAATGTCTTCATACCCGCTTCTACATCGGCGACAAGACCAAGTTGCAGCGGCCATAGGTACTGCTTCTCAACTTGCTCCAACGCTGCTTTCTCCGCTTGATATGAACTGAAGTCTTCGGCAAAGCCAGTAAAGATATCCGGTTTTTGAATTTTATCGAGTTCTTTGTAGATGGCTTTAACACCATCAAAGCTTTTCTCGAACAACATCAGCTCCGGGTTACGCCATGCCCAGCTGTTCATAGCCTCGCGTGGGAAGCCATTGGAGTTATTATCACCAATCATTTTGTAATAGCCATTTTCAACTTGGAAGTTCTTCCCTTCAATGCCATACGAAGTGAGCCAATTGTACGTTTTATCAGTGACCATTTTCTCATAGAATTCTAGAGCCCGCTCTGCGTTCTTACTGCTCTTCGGAATAGCAAAGCCGTTATGAATCGGATGTACAGGCTGTGCATACCCTTTGGCGATCGGGAATGGATAGTAATCCAGGTTCCAGTCCGGATGCGTTGATTTCATTTTGTTCAAGGAATCATTGAAACGAGCCGGATTATCTCCGAATTCACTTGCTGCTTTCCCACTCACAAGCTGATCCCACGTCGAGTCTTTCACATTCAAGACGTTTTTCGGGATGAAGCCTTTATCCATCCAACGTTTGGCGATTTTAATGTCGCCTAAGTGTTCATCTGACCCCCAGTAGGAGTAAGGCTCGCCAGGTTTATTATAGTTGATTCCAACACCGTAAAGTGGAGCACCTGCGCTGTTATGAACGACGTCTCTTAGGCCATTAACAATCAGATTGCCATCTCCGCCGCTGGCGAAAGGCAAAATGTTAGGTTCATTTTTCTTGATGCCATCCATGTAAGCCTCGAAGGTTTCAATCGAAGTTGGCTTCGGCAAATTGTACTTCGCTCTCAAGTCTTCGCGCCAAACGAAACCATTGGTTACGTATTCCTTAAAAGTCGCCGGTACCGTGTAGATTTTACCGTCGATTTTCACTGCCTCCCACATGTCCTTTGGCACATATTTGTTCAAGGTTGGTGCTGCTTTTGGAAGAATATCATCGAGCGGCAGGAAGGCGCCTTTTTTGGCATAGGATTGATATTGCGTCCAGTCTGCGGTGAAGATTAAGTCAACTTGCTGACCAGAGGAAAGCAAAAGCTTATACTTTTGATCCCAGTCCGTCCATGTTGTGTAGTTGAATTTAACGGTTGTGTTCAAGTCTTTCAAAGCAAGCTTGTTCACTTCGTCCTGAATAATTTGAAGATCTTTGGGAGCATTACCGAGCATATAGAACTGAAGCTCTACCTTGTCTCTCTTAGGCGCTTCAGCCTTCGCTGATGCAGCCGGTGCAGCCGCGCTCGCTGCTGGTGCAGCCGTTTCTTTCTTAGGCTCTGAAGTGCTGCAGCCTGTAAGAGCAGTGATAACTAGTACCCCCGAGAGTATAGCAGAGAATCGATTTGTTGCTATCATTTTCATGTGAATCCTCCCTTTATGATGTTTGTAATCTATGTCAGCCGAGAAGGTTTGCTAATTTGCTCCTTCTACGGTTCTAACCTTTGACAGCACCGATTGTCAATCCCTTCACAAAATAACGCTGAACGAACGGGTACAGGAACAGGATAGGTCCTGTTACGACAATGGCCATTGCCATCTTCGTCGATTCTGTCGGCATTTCTCCCGTCATCACAACACCTGTGCCAGCACCCATTTGGGACACAAAGCGCATCGTATTGATAACGTTATACAAGTAGTATTGCAGTTCATACTTGTTCGGATCGTTGATGAAGAGAGATGAGAGCAGCCAACCGTTCCAATAATGAAGCGCCAAGAATAAACCAACTGTCGCGATGCCGGGCATCGATAATTGAAGCACAACGCTGTAGTAAATCTTGAAATCATTCGCCCCATCTATTTTGGCAGATTCAATCAATTCCTCAGGAATGGCTGATTTAATGAAGCTTCGCATCAAGATGATGAGAAAAGGACTCATAAGTCCCGGTAATATAAGAACCGCGTAGGAATCCGTCAGCTTCAAGTAATTAGCCAGCAAAATATACCAAGGCACCAAGCCGCCGCCGAACAACGTCGTGAAGTAAATATAGAAGGAAAAATGGTTGCGATACTTGAAATCCTTGCGCTGCAGGACGTAGCCTGCCATTGTCATCAGGAATAAACCGATAAAAGTTCCCAATAAAGTAACTAAGATGGTCACTCCGTATGCTTTGAGCACCTGCTCAGGAAACCGAAACACCGTTTTGTAACCTTCTATGGAGAAAACTTTAGGAATGAGGTGGTAACCACTGCGGATAATCGACTCATTCTGTGTAAGCGATGCCGAAATAATCATCAGAAAGGGAAATAAACAAATGACGAAAGAGAAGATAATGACGACATATGCGATGGTTTGAAACAAATACGTGTATTTCTCATCCTTGACTCTCAAGTTCCCAGCACCCCCTTCCCTAAAATAAGGCGTAATCGTCGTTAATTTTCCGAATGATGTAGTTAACGGAGATGATTAAGATAAACCCAAACAGTGACTGATAAAGACCAGCTGCCGTTGCCATTCCTACATCAAAGGTGACCTTCAATGAGCGATATACATACGTATCGATAATGTCTGTCGCGTTAAACAAGATTCCGTTATTCCCAATTAACTGATAAAAGAGATCGAATTGTCCCTTCATGATGCTTCCCAGAGAAAACAATAAGAGCACAACAAACGTAGGCTTCAGCATTGGAATGGTAATGTGCCATACACGCTGAAAGATATTAGCTCCATCGATTTTCGCTGCTTCATAATACTCCTCGCTGATCCCCGTAATCGCAGCCAAGTAGATAACCATGCTGTAACCGAGATTTTTCCATAAATAGAACAGGATGATGAGGAAAACCCAAGCCCACGGCGTATTGTACACATCGACGGGATTCGAGCTCAGCTCCTTCAATGTTGTGTTTAGGAAGCCGCTCTCATAATTAAATAAGTTGTATACAATGACACTTAGAATTACGAAAGAAATGAAGTAAGGCAAGAACATGACAGACTGAGCAATTTTCTTAAACCATGCGCTGCGGATTTCGCTTAGCAAGACGGCACAAATAATCGCGAAAACATTACCGAATAGAATGAAAGCCAAATTATAGCCCAGCGTATTCAGCGTCAATTTCATTAAAATGCCGGATTTCCAAAGAAAGGAGAAATTGTCCAAGCCCACGAATGGACTCCCGAACAAACCAGCATTGAAATCGAACCTCGTAAACGCATAATAGATGCCAACCATCGGAATGTATGAGTTAATGAAGAAGAAGATCAGTGTCGGCAGCAGCATAAGAAACATGATTTTGTTCGTCATTAATTCATAGAGAAAACCTCGTCGTTTGACCATGTGTAGATCGATCCCCCTCAAGCAATATGTCTTGAGATGATCATAAATCGGGCAGCAGATGTTGGATAGTGAAGCCTGCCGAAGGTATGTGAACTATTCTGTGAATGTGGAAGTGAACAATATGAACTTCAGTGAACAAGAGTGAATAATTGCGTTGTTAAATCGCGGAAAAATAGTATTGTGTACTCCTTGAATTCGTGCTAGTCTAGTTTCAAGAATATACCAATAAAGGGGTTAATAACCTATGAACTGGTTCCTTGCTCATAAGAAAGATCTTGCTGACGTATTTGCCGAGGCAGAAAGCATCGTTAGCGCATTTCCAGCACCGTTAGATCACCTCGGACTTGCCTATCTAGCTACATTTGACGGGAGAAAAGAAGAAAGCACTAAAAATTATATCTGTTACCTTCTTCCGTATTGGATGAAAGACATCACTGAATTGCCACCAGCGTCGATGAACAAACTCTCATTAGCGAATGTATTCGTAATGCTCTACTATTTTATACAAGACGATATCATGGATTCAGCCAAAGGTGAGCATAAGGACAAGCTGCCGCTCGCCAATTTATTTCATATGCAGTTCCTCTCCATTTATAGAGAAATGTTCCCTGCCGGGTCGCCTTTCTGGAGTTACTACGAGACGTATATCACGGAATGGTCTGAAGCTGTTTCCAATGAGCAGCAATCCGATTACTTTCATCACGACATTGGCAAAGTCGCTAAGAAAGCAAGTCCAGTCAAAAATGCCAGTACAGGAGCACTTCTATTAGCAAATCAAGCTCACCTTATCCCTGTCGTCACAGCGGCTGTTGAACAAACGCTTATCACTTTACAAATGCTGGATGATTGGGCTGACTGGGAAGAAGATTTGGAAGAAGGTTCTTACAACTGCTTATTAGCTTCACTGCGTAAGCATATGCAGCTTTCAACGGATAGTCCGGTATCGCCTGAAATGGTGAAGCAGCAGTTGTATGTTCATGACTTTTTGGAGTTCTATGGACAAATCGCTATTACTCATCATGAGCAATTATTAGGTTTACAAATAGCCATGACACAAATGATCAATTTCCATGATTCACTTGTGCAAAACATTCAAAAAGTAGCCCTTGAAGTCAAAGAAAATAGAAAAATGTTAACATTAGGTGGATTCTATTATTTTTTGTCGAAAACTAGTTAATTTTGATAGATTATTCTGAATATTCGTGCTATAATTTTTCTTGTAGGTAAAATTACCCAATTGATAAGGAGTGATTCGTAATGTCGAACAATGGAATTTTAAAAGAAAAAATTATTCAAAAAGCTTGGGAAGATGAAGCATTCAAGAATCAACTTATCGCTAATCCTAAAGCCGCGCTAAAACAAGCATTTAACATCACTCTTCCTGATGACATCAAAGTTAAAGCGGTTGAAGAAACCTCAACTGAGTTTGTACTCGTCATCCCTACGAATCCCGCAAAAGTATTAGTTACTACGGATGCCGTTGAAAGCATCTGGTAAGAACAAAATATAAAAGAGGTGCCACGCATTTACGCGCAGCACCTCTTCTTTATTTTACAGCTATTGATGGAAACCTAAGGACTACCTCGGTACCTACGTATTTTTGACTTTTAAATTCAATGTGTCCCTTCATAATTTCAATAATTCGAAAAGTAACCATGAGTCCTAATCCGGTCCCCTTCGTTTTCGTGGAATAGTAAGGCTCTCCTAATTTGGTTAACTGCGCAGGTTCAATTCCTTCTCCATTGTCTTTGAAATGAATATATACTTCTCTATCTTTCTCATATCCCCATATATGAATCTGGCCATCAACCTGAAAGGCTTCGATACTATTTTTGATAATATTAATAAGCACTTGCTTCAACTTTGATGAATTCCCTTGTATAAACAAATCATTAGGAACACTAACCGTAATCCGCCCACCATGTAATGTGGCCAATGGTACAATAATACCTTCAATTTGACTAATTTCCTTCGAAACATTTAAATCAACGAGTTCATCCAGCTGTGGCTTTGCAAATGTCAGGAAGTCCGTAATGATTAGCGAAGCCCGATCTAATTCTTCTATCGCTATTCCCATGTATTCTTTGTTCTTATCATCTGTTCTAGCTGCGACAAGCTGTAAAAATCCTCTCGTTACTTGCAAAGGGTTTCGCACCTCATGCGCGACAGATGCCGCCAACGAGCTTATCATCTCCATCTTATCCGAGAGCTGAAGCTGATGGTTGTAAAACTCTAATTCCTTAGAATAGTTGATCATATGCTCCTGATTGATTGCAAAGCGTCTACCTAATACAACAATGAGAGCAATTATAAATCCTACTACGCCCCATTTCCACAAGAAAAATTGATATTTTTGAGAACTGGCATAGTAGCACATTAGATCTAGGACACTCATTAGAGCCAATAAGGCAAAACCGGTTGAAAAAATAACAGCTTCCTTGTTCCCTCTTTTCACGAATACAATGGATAAGCCAATAATTAAAATGAATTGAATAATCATAATAGACCCCAAAACGGTAACAGACGCAAAGAAATATGCTTTGATAAATCGATAATCATTGAGTTGATTAATAAACATAAAGGCAATTGAAATAGCGGAATAAATAATCTGGAATTTCCTAAACGCTTTAATCCACTTAAAATTCCCATTATCAAATATTTTTTCAAAGAAATAGGTGAGTGTTGGTAAAAAAACAGCAAGTGAGATATCAAATAAATCAAGAAATAGGTCGCCATAACTCGTGAAATTTGCGTACATGAAAGGCGAATACGTAATAAAAATAGTTCCTAGAGCTAAAATAAGTAAACTAAGTGAAATCCAGCTTGCAAGTTGAATTTGCTTCAAAAAGAAAGAACATATCAGCATAATCGCTGCAATAAAGAGAAATGCACAGCCTAGAATGATGTTCTGCAAATCCCGAAATATAAATGATCGAGTCAAAGCTGAATAATGATCCAGTTTAATTTCTGAATGTAAACCTAATCGATCCATTGATGTCCCCAGCTTTAAATATACGAATTCCCCCCCATCTTCACTACCTACAGGAAATAAGCTTCTCTGTTCATCAGTTGGAAAATCAAAGTTTATTTCTCGAACTAATCGATCGCCAATATATACCCAGAGTTGCTGGGCATAAATTTGTTCAATGTAAATACCATAGTCTTTGGGTACATCAGGCGGAAGCTGGAATCGAACCCATGCCGAGGAAACTTCTTTCGGTTTCTCGGGAGGCAAGTCGCCATTCCTGACTGTTATCCATTTATTGGTAGGTAAAGGAATCACGACATTATCAATTCCTTCGGCTGAATCAATCCACAATATACTCCACGCTGGAATCGGTTTCAAATCTGCTTGCTCATCGGCATAAGCATGGGAAGACATGAATCCATAACAAATAATTATAACCAACATCGTTTTCCAGAGTACAAGAGATATCCGTTTCATTCATTTTCCTCCCCCGAAGAAAATTGTAAGTAATTAACAATATTATAAATTCGACAGGTTCTAAAGCTTTCCTTCTTATTTACTGGTAAACATAAGAAAAACAAAACATAAACAACCCCCTGTGAAATAACATCAGGGGGCGCTGCTTATTGAATAAATTTTTACAATTATAAGGTAATGAACAATTGACTCCTTGCAGGCACAGTTTCAGCGACAATGCGGCCTCGGCTCACAACATACCGACAACCAGGCTGATCACGAACAAGATCCATAGCATCATCTCCTGGTAGCAGGATAAAGCTGGCAGGATGACCAATCTCGAGCCCGTATTCCTGAAGCTGCAGGGTGTTTGCTGCACGTGTCGTGATCATACGTACAAGCTCCGCCACTTCCTCGCGCCCCGTCATATGTGCTAAATGAGCAGCGATGTGAGCTGCTTGCAGCATATTACCAGTACCCAGCGGATAGAAAGGGGTCTGAATATCGTCATGCGCGATGCTTACATTAACGTCAGCCGTCCATAATTCCTTGATCCGGGTGATCCCTCGGCCTTTGGGATAGCCGTCGTATCTGCCCTGCATAGCACTATTGATTAACGGACAGCAAACGATATTCACGCCTGAGCGTGCCAGTATTCCTTGCACCTTCTGGTAATAAGCTTCCCCATAATAGGCTGCAGCGTTCGCATGCGCAGCTGTTACTCGCTCGCGTAGTCCAGAACGAATCGCGAGATGGGCCACGTTTTCTAGGAACGTGGAGTGAGCATCGTCCATTTCATCACAAAAAACATGGATAAAACAGCCATATTTCTCTGCTATATTGAAGCAAATTTCAAGTGATTGTAGACCTTCCTCATGCGTAGGCTCTAGATGCGGAATCGCCCCAATACCATCTGCGCCAAGCTCCAAAGCCTGCTCCAGACGGCGTTCATTATCAGGACAGGCGCGAATTCCATCTTGAGGAAACGCGATAACTTGCAGGTTCATGTATGGTTTTACACGCTCGCGCAAGGCAAGAAGTGCACGTAGAGCAGTCAGATTCGGATCTGAGATATCTGCTTGGGTACGCACATGCAGGATACCGGCTGCCATCTGCATCCGAAGCACCTTCTCTGCTCGTTCCGTCACGTCTTCGTAGGTGAGCGCTTGTTTCCGCTTTTGCCATAATTCGATGCCTTCGTATAGGGTCCCGCTCTCATTCCATGCGGGCTCCCCCGCTGTTAGGACGGTGTCCAAATGAATATGGGACTCTACAAACGGGGGGAGCAGCAGGTGACCAATCCCATCGATTTCGCGTTCCCCATGTTCGGCAATACTTCCAAGCATATCGATTTTGCCGTTTTTTACACCGATATCTACAAGGCCTCGGCCCTCCGATTGTCCAAGCATACGCACATTACGAAATACAATATCCAGCAGCTAACTCACCCTCTTTACCTTGTGCCGTTTAGTTATCTTTTTTCATCTCAGATTCATGCCAGGAACTAAGCAGCCATTTGGCGAAAGCGTTGACTAGTAAGAAGAAAATAATGCCTAGTGCTGATGCTGAAAGTCCACATGCGAATAAATAAGGTGTTTTTAAACGAGCTGCGGCATACGTTATCGCATAACCAAGTCCACCTTGACCTCCGCCGATACCTGCAATATACTCACCGACAATAGCCCCGACTACGGATAACGTACAGGAGATTTTCAGACCGGCTACGATATAAGGCAGGGCAGCTGGTATGCGCAGTCTCCACATCGTTTGAATCGCATTTGCATTGTATAAATAAAACAGGTTACTCATATTTTGATCCGTGGAATTTAGACCAATTAACGTATTGGAAAGCATGGGGAAGAATCCGATTAAGAATGTAATAATGACAATCGCATTCACACCCGCATCGAACCATATCACAATGAGAGGGGCAATGGCGACAATCGGAATGGTCTGTAAAATAATCGCATATGGATAAACACTCTTCTCAATCCATTTGGAGCTTGCCAATAGAATGGCACCTGTAATTCCTAATATAATGCTGAGGAAAAATCCAAGCACAGCTTCCAGCGTCGTTGTCCTTACAGATACCCATAGTCCATGTCTGTTTTCGACGGCTGCTGCTACGATATCGGAAGGCTTAGGTACGAGATAAACAGGAGCTTTCACTAAATACGCAATGAGCTCCCAGCCTCCGATGAACACAACAAAAGCAACCATGGGTGGCAAAAGATTCTTAAGCAGCATCAGGAGTCGACGCCCTGGCGAGGCCCCATCTTCCAATCGATTAGCCCAGGCCGCCCGTTCGCGGGCAGGGAATATTTCATCCGGTAGTATTTGCAGGTATTTAGAATCTACAGCCATTGTACGTCCCCCTTCATTTACATCTCATAAATGATTTTCCCTGGATTCAGCAGCCCTCTTGGATCATTCTCACGTTTCTTACGCTCCATGCTGCCAACTTCACCACGTCCGCCATGATCCAACACCCAAGTATGAGGATCAAATATTTTCACGCCGATGGATTCACAATAGTGAATGATCTCGTATAAGCGTTCTTCGCTTTCAAAGCGAACAACCGGAAGCGAATTTGGCGAGATTTCCCCACCGCTGCGTACCCATTCAAAATGCAAGTAAACTTCTTCCCCATATTTGTCTTTAATCTTCTGTATTTGTTCCATATAGCAATCCAGCTTAAAGCCAGCTTGCAGATACGTCATGGAAGAGTCCGTCTTCATTGCCCATAACGTCGTATGATTCCATGTAAAATCCGATACCCCGATCGTTTTCCGGTAATTCTTAGCCTCAATAAGATGGCCGATGTGGCCGCCAAAACTTTGGGCAAGAGCCTCGACTAGCGGCAGCGTATCCTCAGCAAATTCAAGCATGACAGCTGCCATGCCAGGCTTAATCACTTTGGCAAACGGAACGAAATACGAGGGAATTGGCCACTCCATGGGAGCAATGAGTCGTTTCAGAATAGCTTCCTCTCTGGCAAGAGCCTCTCCGAATCGCATCGACTGCTCGAAGGTATCGAAATTAGCAATTGCCTGAGCCCACTCTGTTCGAGGAGAAAGCGGTATGGTTACCTCGGTCAAAATGCCGGTTGTCCCATAATTATGAATATAATCAAATAAATCTCGGCCTTGGATAACCAAGCGCTGCGGAGATTCTTCCATCGTATAAATAACGGCTTCCAGCACATTGCCATCCCATAGGTTTCCGTGGGTAATCGAGCCGATTCCGCCGGAACCCCCACTCACAAAGCCGCCCACCGTCGCTTTAACATAAGTACTGGGGTATATGCGAATTTCTTGTCCGACTTCGCGAGCCTTTTTATCAATGACACCTAGACGAACTCCACATTGTAAACGAGCAAACCCAGGCCCGATTTCAAGAATTTCATCCATTCGGCTTAAATCTAAGACAATGCCGCCCTGCAGAGGGACCGCCTGACCATAGTTACCTGTACCAGCTCCACGAACGGTAACTGGAATGTTATGGCGGTAACCGAAGGCCAATACTTCTGCCACCTCAGCTTCATTGCGCGGTATGGCAACGACATCAGCCGTCTTCATATTTTGCAACTGCCGATTAAGTACAGGAGAGTACCAGTAATAATCTTTAGAGAGCTTTTCTCTCGTTTCGCCATCGACAAACACGATTTCTTTAGCAAGCTGCTCCTGTATCTCTTTCTCCCAGCTAATATTCATGGCCATGAGCTTATTCACCCTTTCGTATCAATGATCCAAAGCGGCAGATACTTCACGAACTAAATCACTGAACTGCGTTGTTGTACGGAAGTTTTCATCTCGAGGAAAAGGGACAGGAATATCAATCCTTGCCGATATTTTACCGGGACGCGGTGTCATCACAACAACACTTGTGGATAAGAACACCGATTCGAATACGTTATGCGTGACGAATAGCACGGTCATCGATTTATCCTGCTGCCAAATATTGAGCAGCTCCATTTGCAAGGTTTGACGCGTAATTTCATCTAAGGCGCCGAAGGGCTCATCCATGAGAAGCAGCTTAGGTCTCGAAATGAGTGCACGCGCGATGGAGACACGCATCTTCATCCCCCCAGAGAGCTGTCTAGGCAGCACCTTCATATAGTCCTTCAAGCCGACCAACTCCAACACGCGCTGAGCCTCTTTTTTCTGTGTTTTCTTATCTACACCGCGCAATTCAAGCGGCAATCTTACGTTAGCTTCTACCGTAGACCAAGGCAGCAGCGTATGATCTTGGAAAACAAAAGCGATATCACTTTGCTTGCGCGCTTCTTTGGGTGTCGTTCCAAACACATCTAACGTCCCTTTACTCGGCTTGGCAAGACCTGTGATCATCTTGAAAATCGTTGATTTCCCACACCCAGATGGTCCAACAAAACAAAGGAACTCCCCTTCTTGTATGGTTAGATTCACATCCTGCAAGGCAATCGTTCCATTAGGATAAGTCTTAGAGAGACTCTCCATACTTACGAATTTTGGACCGGATACTTGTGAATTGGATGTATGGATCAGAGAAGAATTCATAGCCATTTTCTTCATCTCCTGTATTTGATTTTTGGAACTTTCCTCCGTTATTGTTCCTTTTTCAATGACTTCATTTCAAAGGCTTGAAAGGTGAGCAACGCCTCGGCGATATGTATACCGTACTTTTCAGCCATCGCATAGCCTTTCTTTATCGTTGCTTGCGTGGCATCACCTGAAATGCCTGAATGAGATAAATCATCCATCACCCAAGCAAAAGCACGACTGCGAAGGCCCAAATAACGCGAATCCGGGTAATTCGGATATTCCGTAGGAGCCAGCTCCATATGAACCCAATGTGGCTTAGCAGACATCACTAAGGAAGTTTCCATATCACCAGCATGAATACCAGCCTGCTTCTCCAGCGGCGTTATCCACTCATCAGCGGCACCGAGTCCACCAGGATCTAATCGAAATACAGCCAGCCCCGTTTCAATACGGATTTCCCGGCCCATCATATTTAATAAATCCGTGTTACCCCCGTGCGTGTTCACCAGTACTAATTTCTGAAATCCGCTTTTACACAGGCTTTTCGCTATATCCATCACGACAGCAATTAATGTAGTAGCTGATAACGTTATGGTTCCTGGATGACCAAGGTGTTCTGTACTTTTCCCATACGGAATGGCCGGCAGCAGCCATATATTCGCATCATCGGGAAGCTGTTCGAAAGCCTCGGTCAATAGCACTTCGGAAATTAATGTATCGGTAAACACTGGCATATGCGGACCATGCTGCTCAATCGCGCCAACTGGCAGAACGATGAGCGCATCATCTTTGGGAACTTGAGCAACCTCGAGCTTACTTAAGCGGGGAAAAAAGCAGCGATCCCACGCCTTACCTTGATAGCGACTGAATGACAAGCTGAGCACCTCCAGATGATGGACATTATAGTACGCATAAGCTCTTATGAAAAAAGACCCGGACTCAAAGGGAAGAGCGGATCTTAAACTTTCAAGTTAGCGTCTTTCAAAAATTAAGCTTATCTTGCTTGGAATAGCTGTAAAGCAGCGGCTACATCAGCAACCCTCTCTCCTAATCGAGCTGCCATCAGAAGCTCTCTTGGATCCGGAGATAGCGAACTATCCGGCCCAGCCAATGTCGATGCCCCATAAGGCGAGCAGCCAATCGCATCAGCCGTTAAATATTCGGGATTCTCCGAATAAGGAAGTCCCACGAATATCATGCCAAAATGGAATAAGGGAACCATAGCGGTTAAAATAGAGGCTTCATGTCCCGTATGGATGGAAGCAGTACTATTAAAAATGCCCGTCGGTTTTCCTTCCAAAGCACCTTCGATACAAAGCTCTCCAGCCATTTCAAGAAATAGCTTAACTTGAGCAGGCATCGTGCCATAATACGTCGGAAATCCCCATAGAATGCCATTCGCCCAACGCAAATCATCATTCGTTGCGATAGGAATATCCTGCTGTAAAGCTTGCGTAGCTTCATATTTACTGTAACGATCTGTTAAGCGGAATTGCTTAGAAAGCGTCGCTGCACTTGCCAAGTTCTCATTTCCTTCTCTGGATCTTTCTTTATCTTGCTGAATAACACGATTTTGAGCAGCAATCATTTCCGGAATACGAACGATCCTAACCTGATGCGCTCCGGATTGGCTAGCTCCATCTGCAACAGCCTGAGCCATTTGAAATACGTGACCGAATGCGCTGTAATAGATGACCAATAGGTTAGCCATTAAGCCGCTCACCCTTTCGCAAATTCATGTTTATGGAAGGATACATTCTCACTTGCCTCTTGCCAATAATGAGCTAAGGCCTTATCCTGCCACTCTGCTTTATTTGCAGCCATTCGTACAAAGCTTCCTTGACTATAAACCCAACGGCGTTCAGGCAGCATGGTAAAGAGCTCTTCCGGCGTACTTCCGTCTATGATAATAAAATTCGCATGATTACCAGCCTTTACCTCATAGGATGTTAAACCCAGCACCTCGGCGGGCACATCTGTGATCATGCGCAGCAGTGTGCGAAGATCATCCGGTCGCCCCATATGAGCGGCATAAGAGCTAATAAGAGCAATTTGCAATAAATCGCCTCTGCCAAAAGGGTGAAAAGGATCGTGAATATTATCAGAAGCCACGGCAATAGGAATGCCTGCTTCCCAGATTTCCTTCAAACGAGTTACACCACGTCTAACGGGGAATCCGTCATGCCTTCCTTGCAAATACAAATTGACTGCGGGTAATGAGACTGCTTTGAGCCTCGCGTCAGCCATACGTTCTATGATGCCGTGAGCATCCTGATCCGTCATCGAGGCTAACGCACATAAATGATCGACGGTAACTCTTCCTGAATAGCCCTCTAATTTCGTTCGCAAAGCGATATGATCGATTGTGCGCATAGCTGGATTATCAGTTTCGTCACAATGAAGATCTATCGGCACATCATATTTCTCTGCTAATTTGAATATATAATCGATATCTTCCTTAGGGGTTAATGATAAATGCGGTGCTCCGCCAATCCCATCGACGCCCATCTTTAGTGCTTCCTCCACGGCATCAACATCTAGTGACATGAAATTGTAGGGACACATCGGAAACAACTGAAAGCTGATATAAGGCGCTAAGGCTTCTTTGGCTTCCAAAGCAGCCTCAATTGTACGTAACGCTACTTCACGTGAGGCTCTCAAATTGAAATCAAGATGTGTACGAATATGCGTTGTACCAAATGACAAAGCTTGCAAAGCCGAACGCATGATTCTTGATTTAATCTCATTTTTGGTAAAAGACGGTGATGCACTTGAATAATTGCGTACGGCCTCTTCTAAGGTCCCGCTCCGGTTCTCAACCGTAGTTAGCGAGAACGATTTGTCTAAATGCATATGAGCATCTACGAAGCCTGGCAGTATTATTTTTCCTTCAAGGTCAATAAACGAAACGCCCGACTCACCAGTACCAAGCTGCGGTTTCCATTGTTCCAATGATATTGCACCAGAATGGGCAGCATTAGCTTCTTGCTTCTGAATCTGAGTCCAAACGCCTTCACGAATCGAGAGACGAAACAAATGTCCCTCATCCTCCATTGGCAATCGAACGTTCACTAAATCCATATTCATACTAGAAGCCAATGCCGCCACCCCCTGATTATTTCCCCTCATTATCCTTACTTCTTAGGTAAAAATTGCGTTGTGAACACTTTGTCGATGTTCTCTGCTGTTTTCAGAACACCTACATCAACAAGCTGCTTCTGAACTTCTGTCCAGCGCTCTTTGGTCATTACTCCTGTTCCCTTGGTTACTGCATCTCCGCCGAATACAAAATCCATCTCTTTAGCAGCGCTGTATTTCATCATATCTAAGCCCATATCTGGATTCTTCTGTTGGATGGAAGGATTGATCTCCTCGGAATGATCCTTGTAATAATCCCAACCTTTAACCGTAGCTTCGACGAAAGCTTTCACTTGGTCAGGATGTTCAGCAATCATTTTCTCCGTAGTGAAGTATACGCCAGCGTAAATGTTATAACCGGAATCGGCAACCAAGAGCGTGCCGTGCTCTACCTTTTGCTGAGTGAGCGTGAACGGTTCAGAAGTTACATACCCTTGCGTAAGAGCTTTTGGATCGCTGACAAAGTTAACTAATTGACCTGTGTATTTCATTTCTTGGGCACTGTCTAATTTGTATTTCTTCTTAATAAATTGCCAGAAGCTGGCCGTTGAAGCCACATATACCTTATGTCCGTTTAAATCACCAAAATCTTTAATCGCAGCATCTTCTTTATGATAAAACACAGCTTGTGGACTCTTTTGCATGGAGGTTGCGATGGCTACAATCGGAATACCCTCTTGTCTGGCTACTAAGATATCATCGCCATTCGCCATACCGAATTGCGCTTTGCCTGAAGCTACGATTTGTGTAGAAGAAACCTGCGGACCACCTGGCATAAGCGTCATATCAAATCCTGCGTCTTTGTAGTATCCTTTGGCAAAGGCCGCAAAGTTCCCGCCATGTTCTGGTTCGGCGAACCAGTTTAAAACAACAGTTGCAGGTACGACTGCTTTGGGAGCTGTAGTTGAAACCGGTGAAGCTGCTGGAGCAGCGGAAGCCGTCGTTGCAGCCGATGGTGCTGTAGTTGGCGCTGACGTTGAAACCGAGGAGCCCGCGTTACCGCATGCGGCGAGCATACTTGTGATCATAACTAAGCTAATGGACAAAACAACTGGGCGTTTCGCTGCAAGCGGATTAGTAAGATGAAATGGTTTCATATTAAACTTCCCCTCCATATTTGGTTTTCTCTACAAAAGAACTTATCAATCTTTAGTCAAATATAGAGTTGATGGCCTGTTCAAGTCAACGAATAGACTAACGTTTTGTATTTTCACACAATAAAAGTACGTCTTTTTATTACTTTTTCAAGAATTGCTTTATAAAAACACACTAATATTGTTTGAAAGACGAACATTCCCTTATATCACGCCAACTACCACACCTAATTCTTTCAACCAACGACGATACGCAATGGAAAAACGATCCACCTTATGGTTGAGTTCGACCTGCAGATCCAGTGGCAGCAGCTCCGGCTTCTGAGTCTCGATTACCCTCGCATCTTGTTCAAACACGATATCCTGGAAGCGAATAAAATTCGCATCATCTACGTCATAGGCATAATTCCGCGATACCATCATGAATACAACGCATTCTTCTGCGGCTACAGGCAAAACCGTCAACATAATCCACAAGGTTTGGCCATTGCTCGGATCTGCTTTGGACAATCGAGCCGATAGAGGCCGATAAACTTCCTTCATATATACGTATGTCGTACCTTCACTCTTATCCGAGCCAGAATGGGCAACAGGTTGAAAGATCGGAATATTTTCGATATAGATGCGTTCCTTCTCCTTGATAACCTGAAAGTCAGGCAGCTCCGCATAGTCGGGGTGTCCGAGCAAATTCTGATGGACGAACATCAAATGTGCGAAGTCTGTAAAATTCTCGATCACTCTCGTTCCAGCTGCCTCAACTTTGTATGGGCCGCATGGTAATGGACGAAACTCCGGATTAGCAAACTCTTCGAAATGAGGCAAAGGCGCTACGGGTTCACCAATACATACCCAGATAAAGCCGTATTTCTCTTCACAGGCATAGGTTTGCGCTTTAGCTCTGAGAGGAATCTTCTCTCCCTTAGGCTGAGCTGGAATACAGACACATTGCCCAGATGAATCATACTGCCAGCCATGATATGGACAGACTAGGACATCATCTTGTACCCACCCTCTGGAAAGCATGGCTCCACGGTGAACGCATAGATCTTGCAGGGCATGAACCCCTTTGCTAGAGCGGTAAATCGCTACTCTTTCACCCAAAATGATGACACCCACAGGTTGGTCTTTCAGCTCATTCGCGAGGTACACAGCATGCCAATCATTTTCAAGGACAGGATCATGTAGACGTTGTAAAGCCATTGAAATCATCCTCCTACTCTATATTTGCAAAAACAGGATATTGCCCCGCCAGCTTATTGCGCAGAGCATCAACCCTTGCTTGTGCTCTCTCTAGAACTTCCTGCTCATCGATCCATGTGCTTTTTCCCTTCTCTACAACAACCTGACCGCCAACAATAACGAGATCGACATCATTACCGTTCGCGTTATAAACTAGCGCTGAAGAAGCGCGATGCACGGGACTAATGTGTGCTTTGAGCATATCTACGGTCACTAGATCTGCCTTCTTGCCTGGTTCAAGACTGCCCAAATCAGCACTTCTTCCAACAGCCTTTGCACCATTCACAGTAGCCATACGCAGCACATCCATCGGCGGCAATAAAGTAGCATCCAGCTCATTCACCTTATGCAAGCACGCCGTAAACTTCAGCACCTCTAAGTTATCTTGGCAATTATTGCTGCCAGGACCATCGGTACCTAGGGCGACGTTAATACCCATACGCAGCATTTCAGGTACTCTGGCAACACCAGAAGCTAAGTACATATTGGATACTGGACAATGGATGACGGAAGCTTGCTTTGCACGAATCATTTCTAGTTCTCCATCATCGAGCCACACACCGTGAACAACCTGAGTTTGCTCGCCCAGCAGTCCAACTTCATTCAGCAATTCCAAATTGCGCAGGCCATAGCGGGCCATCGTCGTGTCGATCTGTTCGCTCGTTTCAGCGACATGTACGTGAGAAATCAGCTTGCGATCCCAGCTAAAGACAGCAGCCCGCTCTAGATACCCTCGGGAGCATCCATATAAATTAAGCGGCCCTAATGCAATTCGAATCCGACCGGAGGCAGCGCCATCCCATTCATCAAGTAAACGATCTGTACTATCAAATATCTGCTCCTCTGTTTCCCTTAAGCGAACTTCTCCAGCCAAATCCGAGCCACCTCTGGCCAAATGTCCACGAATCCCAGAATCAACCATCGCTTGCAACACACTTGCATCATTCTCTGGATACGTGTGGATATAATGGTGATCCATCATATATGTCGCGCCCGATTTTAAATTTTCGATACATCCAATTAAAGCAGCTAAATAAAAATCTTCAGGCTCCATCGCGAGGCTCATCGGGCAAATAATTTCTTTCAGCCATTGTGCGAGCGGGGAGTGATCCGATACCCCTCTCATGAACGTTTGAAACAAATGGGTGTGGCCATTGATGATCCCGGGAATGACGACTTTACCCGAAGCATTGTACGTATACGTAGATTGTGAGATTAAATAGTCCAAACTCCCGTCGGATCTCCATTCCCCCACTTCACGGATCACATCATGCTCCATATATACATAGCCAGGTTTGAAAATCTGATTGGTGGCATTCATGGTCAACACCGTTCCATTGTAAATTAATTTGTTTGACATATTACCACCACCTTCTTATGTTATATAACATAACATAACATCGTTTATTTTCTTTATGTGTTATGTTAATTAACATTATTATATGAACGAACATTTTTATCGTCAACTCCATTTGTAAATGCAAATACTTGATAAGGTTACGTTTTTATTATATTTATAACCATATTGATTAACATAGTTTGATTTTTAACGTAAAATCCGTTCTTTTAATGAGAATACTATGATAAAATTAACAACTGTATATATTTACGAAAAGGAGTCTTGCCTATGTTAGAGCTTCCTCACCTCGATCAAATAGATCAAGAAATTATCAAGTTACTACATGATAACGGCCGGATATCCTATGCAAAAATCGGGGAAATACTCAATCTCTCACGTGTCGCGATTCAAAAACGAGTCGAAAACCTCATCGAAAAGGAAGTCATCGAAAACTTCACAATTCGGTTGAACGCGACGAAATTAGGTAAAGTCGTCAGCGCTTTTTTCGAAGTCGAAGTGGAGCCGCGTTTTGCTGAGGAAGTAGGTAATATGCTCTCTGCTGACGCCAACGTTATTAGTATTTATCAAATGACGGGGAGCAGTTCCCTGCACATGCATGCCTTGCTCAAAGACGATGCTGCGCTCGAAGATTTCCTCTACCAAAATATCTACAAATTGAAAGGCGTCGTACGCGTTAACACGCAGGTCGTCATTAAACGGTTTAAACAAGGAACTGGATTGGAACTGTGAGAAAAGACAAAAAAAACTGCGCGAGCATCTGTGCTCACGCAGTTTTCGTTATTTTGATAAAAATTATAAGTTCAAACGATACATCGCCTTATTTTCTAATCCGCGGATCATCGGCGTCCATGCTTCTGTCTCCGGCGTTGTCAGCAGGGTATCCTCAACCATCTGCAGCTTTGCATCCATCGAATCAATGTAATGTAAAGCAACAGCTTCAGGAATTTGAGGCAGCACCGGACTCCCCCATTCAGGCAAGTTGTGGTGGGACAGCACAATATGCTGCAGACCAATGACAACATCAGACTGGAGATCAATCCCATGATGTAAGGCAGCTTCCGTAATCCAGTTCGACGCCATCGAGATGTGTCCGAGCAGCTTTCCTTGCACACTGTAATCAGAAACGATCCCTAACTGCGCGATCATTTCTTCAGGTTTGGCGATATCATGCAGAATGATGCCCGCTTTAATTAAATCGGGATTGAGAAATGGCCGCTGTTTACATATAAATTCACCAATTTCCAGCATCCGAACAATATGATAAGCAAGGCCGGCGAAATAGGCATGATGATGCGTTTTGGCAGCAGGGTAATGGTTCAGCTTCTCTTCAACTTTGGTCACACAGAATGAAACAATCGACTTGATGGTCGGATTCGTAATACTTTCCAAAACTTGATTTATCGTATGAATAAGATCAATTGGACTAATCGGTGCTGAACGAATGAAATCCGTAATTTGTATGCCATCCTCTGGCAGTGCCTTGCGTAATCTACCGATTTTCACCTGTAATTTATCGCGATAGGTTTGAACTAAGCCTTGAACTTTGACCAACGTCATCGGGAAAAATGTCTCTTTATCGGTCGCGCTAACATCCCATAGTTTTGCAGAGATCTGCCCACTAGCATCGCATAATACAATGTCCATGAAATCTTTGGCAGGCGTGGTATTCGTTTGTTTAACTTCTAATTCTTTAATAAGGTAGTAGCCTACAAACTCTTCTGGTGCTTGCAATTGCTTAATTAACGTCATTTTAGTTCCTCCATATGTCATTAGGAACATTATACTACGAATAAGATAGAATTAATTAATAGAAAATGATAGAAATTTGAGCAAGTGCTGATGTTTTCACTCAAAGTCTCTTACAGTCAGTATCCTGTTGCGAGGTATCTCGCTCATCGGCTCTCCTAATTTCGCCCCAACTTTTTGACGAAATGAAGCGTCACTTTCATTTTGCGAAGGAGTTCATAAGACATCAACAGCCGAATGTCCTGTTTATCCATTTTCAAATAAAATTGTAATCCGTATTTTCGATATCCAAGCTCATCTTTTAACATTTCCGCAAAAGGAACCGTTTCCGGCTTAACTTCGACTTCCAACCCGGTATTATTGATATATCTCATGGCCAAAGTTTTGGGCCCACTTTGCTTTTCAAGAGGGATGTGGAGAATGACAGAAGAAGAACTGTCTACCCATTCGACTTCATAACCAAGTTTTTCAGCAATGGCGCGTAAAGGAATGAAGATTTCATCACCCGAAACAAACGCTTCCGGATGTTCCTTTAGGGTTTCACTTTTCACTTTGATTTTAATATCTTTGTACGATGCGCTAATTTCTTTAGGCGCCCCACTATGGGGAGCAAGGAGGGCATCGGGATCTGGCTCTTCGAATTCTAAACGGTTCGTTGTATCGATGACAACTTCATTCTTATCCTCATTCCAGTCCGCCGAATGCCAAAGTGAATCGTTGAAAAAGGAAAGAGGAACATAAATGGAGTTGTTCGTTATGAACGACTTTTTCGAGTACCCTATATCATGATGTTCAAAAAATATCCGGATCTCTCCCTGCCTGTGGGCAAGAATAGTCTCCGTGCGGGGAGGCTTAGGTTGTTGATTCTCAATCCTATCTGAGAGCCAATGCGTCAGCTTTTCTGCTCTTTCTGTACTAAGAAGATGCGTATCAAATACACTAACGTAAGGTAAATCCCATCTCTGGGAGTAAAATAAATAGGTTTCTCCAACTTCGATCCCGGCACCGCATTGGTCCGAATCATCATTGGTCACAACAAAGGACGGAGACTGTCCCTTGAATACTTTATCTGGTTCCACCACTGCTATTTTCTGCGACGGATACACGGCATCCACGCTCGTGACTTTAGCCGTAAAGATCGCACTCGCTTCCAGAAAATCTTCCTCAAACGTTGTTGGACCGCGGGAACAAGCATACGCCTTAGGCGTCATAAAGCCGATAAAAAGACCCAGTAAACAAACAAAACACAGCAATCCGTGAATCCTACCTTTCAAGAGCACACTCCCTTTCCCCAAAAATACTGCTCATTGAATTTACGCTTAGGACTGTTCGGCTGCCAGTATTATAAGCTACATCCCCTTACCATGCGTCACCTTCTCCGCAAGCACCGCAAGATCATGCCCTTTTAATGCACCTTCAATGAATTCCGGGAGCTTCTCGGGAGAACATCCGAAACAAGGGATACCGTATTGAGCCAGTTTTTTAGCAACGGCATCGTCATAAGAAGGCACACCCTGATCAGATAAAGCGAGTAAGCAGATCGTCTTCACACCAGCCTGATGCATGTCGACAAGCCTTTGAATCATCTCTGTCCGATTGCCGCCTTCATATAAGTCCGAGACCAAGATAAACAGCGTTTTCTTCGGCTCCGTGATAAAAGGCTCGCAGTAAGCAATGGATTTGTTAATATCCGTTCCCCCGCCAAGCTGAATCCCAAACAGCATATCTACGGGATCTTCTGCACACTGCTCACTTAAATCAACGACCTCGGTGTCAAAAGCAACCACTCGTGTGTCCAGAGCCGGCATACTGGCGAAAATCGAACCAATAATAGACGCGTAAATGACGGAACCCGCCATCGAGCCACTTTGGTCAATATCCAGGATAACCGTCCACTCTTTGCTCCGGCGTGCTCGGTCAAAGAAGTAGACTTTTTCGGGCAGCAGGAGACCGCGCTCCTTGTCGTAGTGCTTGAGATTTTTGCGGATGGTTGTGTTCCAGTCCAGTCCTGTGGACGACGGCAGTGGCGAATGCTGCCTGCGATTCAAGGCACCAGTAACAGCTCGGCGCAGATCCTGAGAAAGCCGCTTCACGATTTCTTCTACAACGGCCTTCACTAATTGTCTTGCTGTTTCTTTCGTTTTCTCCGGTATTTTCCCTTTGAGCGCCATTAACGTGGCTACCATTTGGATGTCCGGCTTTACTTGGGAAAGAAGCTCCGGCTCGAAGAGCAGCTGCTTCAACCCTTTGCGCTCAATGGCATCGGACTGAATGACGGAGACCACGTCCGGTGGGAAAAAGGTGCGGATATCTCCCAACCACTTAGCAAGCTTCGGGGACGAAGGCCCCAGCCCCGCTTTGCGGGGGCCGCTCACGTTCGATCCGTCATCAGCACTAATGCCGGATGTCTCATCATAGATCGCGGCAAGCGCTTCATCCATGAGTCTCGACTCCTCGTCGAGCATTCCATCTCCAGCGCCATAAGACTGCAGCTTCTCTTCGGAAGCAGCACCTAGGATCAACCGCCATCGCTTCAATTGTTCTTGATCTATTATGGTCATAGGCTACAAATCCCCAAAATCAAAATCGTTGAGCTCATCCAGCTTCTCCTTCTCTTCCTCACTTAATGGCTGCTGCAAAGCAGTTCCGGCGTTATCTGCACCAACACCCCAAATATCGCCCATCATCTCGGCTACCGTTGCCTTCTCCCTCGGTTCGAATGAACCGAAAGCTCGGCGCAGAAACACAAGTGAACGTTGGAATGCCTCTTTTTCCAGCGATCCGATATAGGCATCGAGCTGCTGCCACAACGTTTGCCTAGACAGCAACGCGTATCGGTTGCGCATCGACATGCCTTCGAACCATCCCGCTCCCAGGTCAACGGGAATCCCTGGTGACAGGCGGCGTGAAACTTCCTGAGCAACGCGCTCATTCGGAATTTCGTTACGCTCAAGCAAAATAGCGAATGCGAAGCCCGACAGCTTTGCATTTCGGTCATCGCGAGAAGCCAGCTCTTGCAGCTTATTCAACCACAGACTGTCGTCTACGGCCTCAAAATGGTCTTGGGCAATTGTGTGCAGCGACTGAATCGCTCGAACCATGCCCTGAGCGGCATCATCGTTGCAGCCCGCGCTATCTACGAGAAGCAGCGTTCCGCGCAGGAATAACTGCTGGAGCAGCGGAACAAGGGTATCCGTTTCGATTCGGCGAATCGATCCATAACGGATCAACACTGACAGCTCGTAGGCCGCCCCTGCGACCTGCTCGAAGTTGCCTGCATCCACCGCAAGCCCTTGCAGTGTGGATTTGGCCTGCTCCATTAGCTCCGTCAACGCGCAATCGCAAGCGATTCGAATAATGCGCGAAGCTTCCGCGATATCGCCGCAAACATCGAGTCGCTCCTTCAGCACGAAAGCCGCGGCCAGCTCAATCGTCTCCCCCTTCAAGGTCGACTCCACTGCTTGGATCTCAGCTTCCGGCGTCCACTGCAGCACCCAATTCTCCGCCCATGATGCGGAGTCTTGATTCACTCTTTGCTTCTTGGCAAAGTTAATGCCGAGCAATTCCAACCGGTGCAGGAGAACAGACCGCTTCAAATCCAGAAACGCGGCTTCCTCCGACTTCACCCTGCGGTTTTCGCGTAAATCCAACTCTAAGGTTGTAGCAACCATAGATTTGAATTTCTCCAGCTTGAGCCGCTTGAGTTCTCTGTTCAAATCATCTTGAATTGGCGTCTGGCTGACTCCTTCTGGCAATCTGCCGATGGCCGTGCCCACGTCTGTCCTTGCCAAAGCTTCCGCAATTGTCGAAAGCTCCCCATGACCGAGACATACCGTTGCTGCGTCCCGAAGGTCTTTCCAAGTAGGATGATTCCCATTGTGCAAAGCAGCAAGAGCCTCCGCCAGCCTTACACCTTCGATGAGCGAAGCTGTGGATCTATAAGTGCCATGTTCCCTTAGATAAGCAGCTACCTGTGAGAAATACAAAGAAGGCAGCCTGCTCAGATCACCTTTTTGAAGGCATTGCCAGAACAACTCAAAATAAGCGGGAGCTTGGTTACCTGCCCCATAGCCCGAGTGCGAAGACAGCTTATAGTAAGAATAAGGCATCAGCGTAAGCTTGGTTGTCGTCTTGGGCAGCCCCTTCATCTCTTCATCCGTCATCACAGGAAAGCGGAAATCCAATGTGGAGGCATGATGCGCTCCGGTTACGACTACAATTTTCTCAGGAGCGTGCCCAGCTTTAATAGCATCCTGAATTTTGCGCCGCATGTAAGCTTCCCGAATCTCATTGTAAGCCGCTTCCTGTGGCGCATATTGCCACTCCTGCCCCGCAGTAAGCTCCCGCATTTGAGCCGAGAATTGATAAATGCCATGACGGTAGGCGTCTTTTTGCAAATTATGTTCAAAATGCCGTTCCCAGTAAGCTTCGTAGTCCGGTTCTTCCGACAATTCAGCAAGCTGCTGATACAGTGTCCTCTGTTCGTGGATATACGCCCGAAAAGCGTCGTCCTCAGTCTGATTGCTCTCTCCCTCAGCAGTAGATAACCTACGATTCCTTTGCTCGTATAGAGCCAAAGCATGTTCGGAGGGCAGATCGATAAATTCAGCCTGTGCACCGTTGCGACTAGCCCACTGAAAAGCCTGATATTCCGGCGAATAATCAGCATACGGGTATAGAAGCGTTCTCACAGGCAGTTGATCCGTATACGCCAAAATGGCAATCGGCGGAACAACGCCATGAGAGGTCAGTTCAGCAATAAACCTGCTTGCGTCGCTGGGTCCTTCAACGAGCACTGCAGTAGGCTTCACTTCATCTAAGAAAGCAAGCAGGTGGAAAGCACCTGCAGGAGATAAATGCCGTATACCAAAAACATGAAACCCCTGACTGCGATCTAATTGTTCATCTCCGAGCACGCGAAGTACAGATTTCTCCATGTCGATCCCCGCTTTTTCATCACATTTTCTAGATATTCCTTCCATACGAGGCGGTCTTTCTCTTCATCTTTCACAATAGCTCCCTGCAGCCCAGCGGCAATGTCTTCTTCACTGATCTGTCCGCTGCCAAAGCTTCCCGCAAGCGCCATGCTGCCCGTTAGAAGCGAGATCGCTTCAGCTGTCGAAATCACTCCACTCGGCCCTTTCACCTTCTCTTTGCCGTCGAGTGTCATCCCGCTGCGCAGCTCGCGGAAAATCGTCACAACCTTGCGCACCGCCTCCTCCTCTGGGAGCGACGCTCTCAACTCATAGCTCGTCGAAATCTCTCTGACACGTTTGCGAACAATCTCCACTTCCGTATCAATATCCGAAGGGGATGGAAGTACGATGATGTTAAAACGCCGCTTCAAGGCGGCTGACATCTCGTTTACTCCGCGGTCGCGTGTGTTGGCCGTTGCGATGATAGAGAATCCCCGAGCAGCGAACACTTCTCTGCCCAGCTCCGGAATCGAGATCGTCTTCTCCGATAGAATGGAGATCAGAGCATCCTGTACCTCTGACGCGCAGCGCGAGATCTCTTCGAATCGGGCAATCCCTCCGGTTTCCATCGCGCGGAAAATCGGGCTTTTAATAATCGCCTGATCGGAAGGTCCTTGCGCCAGCAGCATGGCATAATTCCAAGAATAACGGATATGCTCCTCGCTCGTGCCTGCCGTTCCTTGAATGACTTTGCCAGAATCCCCATGGATCGCTGCCGTCAGATTTTCCGAAAGCCAAGACTTAGCCGTCCCTGGTTCTCCAATCAGCATGAGAGCTCGGTCTGTCAACAGCGTAGCTATTGCCATTTCTACCAGCCGCTTGTTGCCGATGTATTTCGGCGTAATCGCGACCCCTTTTACATTTCCACCTATCAGAAATGTCAGTACTGCCTTCGGAGAAAGCTGCCACCCGGCCGGTTTCGCATCCTGATCCAATTTCTTTAAAGCTGCCAATTCTTCGATGTATAGACGTTCAGAGGGTAACCTTACGACATCTTGCTTTTGATCCATCCCCATAATCCCTGTCCCTTCTCTTCATTATCTGAGCGTTCGCTTTGTTCCGACTTCGCAGCTATCGTTTCCGCGATTTCTAGCAGTTGATTTTTCATGCCTTGATAAGATAGCCCTTCTGCGAATAGCTGCAGTCTCTCTGCATATGGCCTTGGCAGTAAAGAAAGCAATGTAAGCTGGACACGATCCAAGTAATAGAATTGCTTGGCTCCGCCTTTTTCCAATATATCCATGAGCAGCCTAGGCGCATCCTGATAGTTTTGGCTGAAGAGGATCAACAACATATTAGCTGTTTTATTTCGGTTAAAATTAGGCAGCTCTTCGCATTTTTTGACTAGATAAGCCGTGATTTTCGGATCCGGGTCTTGAGCAAATCTACACACGAGCTCTTCCTCGTCCAATTTCACAAACAGATGCACCCATCTTGGATCCCATGTTGTAAAATCGGATGAAGCAGCCTCATTTGGATCATCTGATTGGTGCAGCAGCGTCGGTGTCACTTCATACAATACTCGCAATAAATCCTTAGCCGCCGGCTGCTTTTTATCCTTAAGATCATGGCAAAAGCGTTCGTAGACGTCCTCTGGAGGAAGAATCTTGATAGCCGCTCTAAAGCTGTAGGCAATAAATTTGCGATTGTACGCCTCATGTAGAGTAACAGCAAAACGGTCTGCCTCCGGCAGATCTAATTGCAGCAGAAGATCGGCAGCAGCCTCCTGTACGACTTCCGTTTCCGGAACAATAAAACTAGGCGTAGACAGCAATTTTTCTAGGAAATCAACGACATCCAGTACTCTTTTACCTTGTAAGCTGCGGATGTCCACTAACAACTGCTGTGCGGAATCTTCCACGTTTGTACGTTGAACGATTCGCTCCAACACACTTTCCGCATGCCCGATGACACTAAGAGTCAAATCGTTTGCCTTGCATAATTGAATTGGCTCTATGGCAAGATCCTGATCCTTCGAACCCAGTGCCTTGTAAAGGCGAGCGATCGCTTGCTCCGTCCCAAGACGAGATAAGGCGAATAAGGCGGCTCTGCGTACCTCTTTTTTCTTATCATCAGCTTGCTCCAAAATAAAATCCTCTTGATCAGGGTAATCGCCCAGAAGCTCAATCGCCGTGGAGCGGACTTCCGTTGAACCCTGTTTGGCAGCTTGCAAAAGGAGGTCTAGGGCAGATGTGGGGAGCAAATCATGGATTAGCTCCAATCTGCGGGCGTCACCTTTCCCGCCATCCAGCCTAAATTGCTGCTGAAGCGCGGGCAGTGCTTCCATTCCAAGTGCGGGCAGCACCTTTCGATGAAGAAAATCGGGTATTTCTACATAACTGTCATCTAACGCAGAAACAGCCGCAGGTATGACGCGGAAATCATGAAACAACCCATCGTCGTACCCTTGACGAATCTGCTCCATTCGGCCCTGACCTTTTTGTGTCAACGCCTCAATGAGTGGTTGCAGCTTGCGGTAAGGGGTTGACGTCGAAAGATTCGCTCCCGTCCCTTCCATAGGTACGAGTTCCTCTTTCGTCTCCGTTTTTCCTTGTGTGTACAGTACGGAATTCAAGAGTGTTCCTAACTCTAAAAGTCTGCTCGCTGAGCCACTCGTCTCCGCCTCAAGAACTTGACTAACCGCTTGAGCCATTCGGTTAAACACCGGAGCCGACTCGCCCAATTTCTGCAGTTGGGGAAGCATTTTCTGCAACCGCAAATCGCCCATCGCCATCCCGCTACCTGCTATAAACAAACGCCGCACCTCATGCTGCAGCTCAAACAATAGATCTATACTCATAGGTTTGTCTCCTAATTCTTTTCTTTCAATACAGTAAACGAACGACTTCATTTGTCGTTACGATGCTTAAAGGCTGAGCCTCAAGCCTGTTATGCAGCCAATTGTGTTCGAACATAACCATAATCGCCTGATTCTGTAAGAATGCCTTATTTAACATAGGCAGCAAATGAGTCGTAGGCTCGCCGAGATATTGAATGTCCGCAAGAGGAATCTGCTTGCCTTGTTCATCTAACAAGATATAGGCAGTTTCCGTCTTCTTGATCTCAGCAAATTGCAGCAGTACGACAGGGCGCTTGTCCGAAAGTGGATTTTTAATCTGATTCTTCACCTGTTTAATGACTTCTGGGAATGACTTGTGAGCTGAAGCACGGATTTTCTGAAAATCTTGTGCGTCGGCTTCGCGGAACGTCGCTTCCTCCCAACGCACTCTCTTGTTAAGCTCCCCGGGGTATTGCGCAAGTTCTTTCGCTTCGACGACCTGAAATACGGAATCTTCTTCACGTATGTATTTCGCTGCACGAAATGGCCGATACGTTCTGGTGAAATGGAGCTGTCCGCTTTGTAGGTCCGACCAGTATCCTTCATCTATGAACTCGCCCCGCGCCTGATCCGTATAGGATCGGAACGACAACTGCAGCAATTCTGAGGACTCGCCGCGAACGCGACCATACTCCCTCAGTTCTGCGATTTGCCAGGCATGCCCAATCCATTCTTCCAACGTGGATTCCGTATCCATAGGATGATCTGGATTTTCCAATCTGCTGTTGAGATACTCCCTGCTTTTCTTGATCAATGCTTGCAGCGTGGTAAGCTGCTCGATCACGTTTGTATACATGGTCTCCCGATCTTCCTCTGCTCGGAACTGCAGCGTCAAATCACGAAGCGCCGTTTGGATCCCAGGGATATAATAGTTACCGAGCTGTTTTGCCTGCTCTTCAGCTGTTTGCAGCGCCTTTCTGTCCAGGCTTCCGAGACCTGACTGTACAAGCTGCAGGATAAGTTTCTCAGCAATACTGATCCCCTCCAGCTGTGCAGCTATTTTCTTCATTAATGCTGACTTGTTCGTCTTGCGCTTAACAACTGGAGCATCCGGGTCGACAGGTTCTTTCTTCTTTTCCTCCCGTTTCTCAGCCTTTTCCCTTTTATCCACAATATCTTGTGGCACTGGTGCAGTGATGAACGTTTTGCCTAGCGTATAGGCATACATCAAACCCAGATTGTGTTTGCACGGAAATTGTCGGCTTGGGCATGAACAGCGGAATACGGGATTCCCCTCTTTCGCCACATCGACCGAACATCGATATGGGTCTTTTCCGCTACCTTTACACTCCCCAAAAATGATCGTCCCGTCCTCCGACTGACAGAGCAGCGGAAAACTATTTTTCTTCACCAAATCCTTGCCATTCTTGATCGCACTGCTGTTAAGCGCCAAACTATCTACATACGATTCCGTTAAATAATTCATCTTGTACCCCTCATAACTTGGTTATACAAACAGTTTCCACACAGTTCCTAATTTTCCTTTTTCATGGGTATGGAATTTCCTCCTCAAATAGAACGAAGGACAAGAAAAACAAAAAAGAGGATATCTCCTGTGACTATTCGTACCACCTACACGACTAGGAGGTTGAAGCCAAAGAGGAATCCTCACATATTGAATGCATTCAATCCAAAAAAATCCTTTATTGCCGTTGCACATAATTTCCCAGGAAATTCACGGTATATCGTGACTATTCTTCGCGGTCACTGATTTCCTCAACTAACCAAAAAACCAACCCTCACATCCGCATCCTCTTTCATCCATGACATCGTCTGCCCTTTGTGCAGATCCGACTTCATCGATTTCACCAGCTTCTCGATATTCACGCTTTGCTCATAATGCCACTGAAGCGCAGCCGATACATACAATTCATTTAACTGGGCAAAAGTAAACCCTTCTGTTTGCTTCGCCGTTACGCGAATCAACTCTTCGCTAAGAAGCTTCCCTATCCCTTTTTGCTCCAAATAGATCTGTCTCAGCTCTAGATCTGGAAGCTTGATTTCATAAGCACGGTCGAATCTCCCTGCACGGTTCATAAGTGCCGGATCAATTTGCTCCGGATAATTCGTTGTCCCAATGAGGAAAATGCCTTCTTTGGAAGTCGCACCATCCAAAATGTTTAAAAAGTACGACCTTGCCCGCTGAGGCATAGCATCGATATCTTCAATAACAAGAATCATTGGCGCCATTTTAGCCGCAGCTTGAAATACCTCTTGAATAGATTCACTACTGGTGTTCTCCGTTATTTGCCAATAAGCAACAGGAGCTTTTACGCTGCCGGCAATCGATTTGACGAGCGTTGTTTTTCCATTGCCAGGCTTCCCATAGAGCAGGATGCCTCTTTTGTAAGGAAGCTCATACTCTTTGAAAAAGGCACGATCCTCAGCAAAAAACTGATCGATTGAGCGATAAATATCTGTCTTCACTTCATCCTTCATAATGACCTCCGTACGGTCGACCATGCGTGTAATAGGAGCCAGTTCCTTTTCCATTCCATGAGGTCCATCCGTGAAAACAGTCACTTGTCGCCGATCCAAGTCTCTTCGACGCTGCCGAGCGTGTTCCAGAAAACGCAACAGACTCGCATCATCAACAGCAAAAACAAAATCCTCTTCTCCGACGCCATTCATGCGAAAGATAGGTACTCTAGCTAACGCGATTCCCCAGGACGGGTAGACAAAAACGTTATTGCGCAGTGTAGGAAACGTGCGATAAGCCGATGCTTCACTTTCCGCATCTATTCCGAATGCACGTGACTCCATATGGTCAAAGATCTTAGTGAAGAACTGCACATCACTAGATCCTGTCTTCACATCCTGTTCGAGCAGCTCCCAATACTCTTCTTTCCCATCATCACTCAAATAGGGTTCGAAGTGCTGACTATATCTATCTCCCAGCACATATTGAACGCGTTCTAATACATAGGCATAGTCCCTATACGCTGTTAACGAGCTGCCGTCAGAGCTAATCGGAGCTGATACAGCCGCTGATTCTTCATTCATTTTTACGCTTTGTACATGTTTCATTTGGCACCCTTTACTGCCGCCAAAGGCTTACATTTGGCTACAACTTCAGCCAATCCAGCCCCGACGACACTCTCAATAATTTGATCTACATCTTTGTAAGCCTGCGGCGATTCATCTAGAATTGATTCTAACGACCTTTGGTTTACAACAATTTCCTCATCCGTACCTACTCGCATGGAAGAGGCAAATTCATTCAGTGTTATCAATCTTTTCGTCGCACTGCGCGAGCGAATTCGCCCTGCTCCATGACAGATGGAGTGAAAATTAGCCTTGCCGCCTGGAGCTCCTACCATGATATAGGAAGCCGTCCCCATCGAACCCGGAATCAGCGCAGGGTGACCTGTATTTAGGTAAGGCTGCGGATTATCAGGATGTCCTGCTGGAAGCGACCTCGTCGCCCCTTTGCGATGGACAAAATAGGACTCACCCTCATGTTTCTCCTCCCAAGCATAGTTATGCATAAGATCGTACAAGGTGGTCATTTCAAACTTCGACCCAAACACATCTTTACCAGCCTCACGAATGGCGTAGGCAATGAGATGACGATTTACAACGGCATAATTGAGCGCTGAATACATCAAATTTACATAATTCTGGGCTGCCGGATGATTTAATGGTGCAAATAACAACTTAGGATCAGCGGTTCCTAATCCGTTCATCCGCATCACCTTCAACATGTCACTGCTGCAATATTGACTCACAGAGCCACCCCATGCACGCGATCCCGAGTGAATCATAATGACCACTTGACCATCAAATAGTCCCCATGCTTCAGCCACCTCACGGTTCTCTTCCGCAATCTCTATCGATTGAATCTCTGCAAAATGGTTCCCATTTCCGAGCGTCCCAAGCTGGCGATGTGACCGATGCCAAACATGGCTCGGAAATCGATTCAATGCATTTTCATCCAAAGTAAATTTGCTGCTTTCTACATGAGTAAGCGAAGTCGCCTTTCGAGGCGTATAGCCATCGGGAATATACTTACTTGGAAGTCCATGTAGTCCTTTGGTGACGATGTTCTCCAATCGGATGTCCGAGAAATGTCCACGTGCGTGATCTTCCACGGGCAAATACTTCTCGATCGACTTCACCAGCTTGCGGCGCAGCTTCACATCCTTCAGTTCATCCTTGTGCAAATTCGTCATATGCACCCTCATGCCGCAGCCTATATCACTGCCGACAATGGACGGCGATACATATCCATTATGCGTATTCCATACTGCTGTCGTGCCTATGCAAGTACCAACACCGACGTGTACATCAGGCGTATAGCTCATATACACTTGATTTGGTATCTGCAAATTGTTGTTGGCCATCTGAAATACTTGATAATCCAAAGCTTTAAACAACTCAGGTCCTGCGTATACATGGACGACTCCCGATGGGAGCTGGACCTGCTGAATATAATTTTCTTTCATTCGTTTTGTTCCTCTCTATGAACCCCAAACCTCCCTCAGCGCATCTCGGAATAAAGCATCTAATGCTGCTTCTTGCTTTTCACCAGAGACAGCGATATGTTTGGCAGTTTCTTCAAAATAAGCAATTTGTCGATCTAAATAGTCGTTGATTACCGTAATTTTCGACTCTAAGTCGAATTCGACACCAGCCTTCTTACGCGTTAATAACGTATACACTTCTTGTTTTAATTTCGATTCCGGCAGCATTTGCTCCACCAGATCTTCAAATTCCATCGGCGGCATGCTGCCGCGCTCTTCAATCCATTGGCAAGCCAGTATCGGACGTAACACATAAAAATACTTTTTGATTTTCACATACTCACCCTGCAAATATTCCCGAAAATTCCCTTTGGCCATATGCAAATAATGATACATACTGGACCGCGGCGAAAAGGTTAACGGTGACAGCTCGCGGATTTGCTCCGTCACACCGAATTGCTCCATATATTGAATCGGCGACTGTAACCATTCGAGCAAAGGCGGGTTAGATTTACGAAACAAGTTCAGCGCCTTCTTCAAGTCCCACCCGTTGATGTCCAGCTGATCGCTGATCGGACGCTCAATGACATCTCGTTTCTCGAATATGGATAAGTACCAATCCACAGGTCTTACATAGATAAACCTCACATCATAATCACTGTCTTTCGATGGAAATCCCCACGCTCTACTACCCGATTCACAGGCATAGAGGATCCGCACACCTTCCTCTTGTTCAATTCGTTTAAGCTCACAATCTATTTTTCCTATATCAAATGTCATGGGACTCACCCTTTCTTCGTATTATGTGGACGCAAAAAAGCCATAGACCAACATCGTCTACGGCTTTATCATGTCAAATTTAAACTAGGCCTACTCAAAGAGTACCTACGTATTCGTCACAAGCCCGATTGAGACCGATGGTATGATGTGCTCTTCAATTGTCAGGTTATTCATAGAAATTTGATTGCGAATCATATCGTCGGCCTCCTTTCCATTCATTTACAAACATCATACGAGTCAAACCTAAGAACTGTCAATCCGTTTGTGACGGAAAGATTAATTATAATGATCGTGCCTATTAATATAATTTATCATTGCTTATCCAGTTATATACCTGCTTTATTTGTTCAGTCAGCTAAATGCTGTTATGCTGTTAATAAAGAAATCAGGAAGGTGGCACCTTTTTATGGCAAAAAAACTGGATAGTCACACACTAAATCTAATTAAGGAGGCTCTCTCTAAAATGGATGTTAATTACAAAAAAGTAAATATTGACTTAGAGAGCGGAGACATTACTGAAGACCCACCGAGCATGAATATACAGGATTTATTAGCATTAGGAAAAGGAATCAGCAAAGAAAGAGCTGAAGAATGGGCAAAGGATGTAGAGGAGGCAAGAAATGACTGGTAAAAGTAGAGTCCTTCTTGACACCAATATCGCAATAGGACTAATTATTCAAGATCCAGAAATAACCCAAACGCTTAGTTTATTACACAGCAATGGCATCTCATTCTGTATGTCAGTTATTTCAAAATGCGAACTTCTTAGTGGTGCTAGAAATGATATAGAAATCGAACAGATCATAAACCTAGGCAATGAAAACTTTGTCGAGGTTAATAATGAAATAGCTCAAATTGCTGGTGCAATTCGTCGCGAACAAAAGCAAAAGCATGGAAGAACTTTAAAGACTCCAGATGCATTAATCATAGCAACAGCTAAACATTATGGGTTTTCTCTCTATACAAAAGATAAAGGCATGCACTTTATTGAAGAGTATGACATGACTCTAATCAAATAATTATTTCCACTATGAAAGTCCCCGTTCCCACCCTCACCACTTCGTCTGAATCAGCACTTGGTTGTAACAATAAACAAAACATGTACATTTGTAACTGTAATGGGCATTAGTTGTTTAAGCAGGATTCGAACCTACAGGACATGGCCCCTCACATCCAACCATCAGTTCCAACTTACCCAGTTGGCGGGTTATGCTCACCTTCAGACAAAAGGCTACCAACTTCATAATGAAATAACTACTTACAACAACTCTGTTTTCCAATTTGCTTCTTGAATGGTCGTGTCTAGCTCGCGAAAAGCTTTCGAGTACTGATCAACCTGCTTTTGCAAATCCACAATAGATACAGTTGAATAAAACTTCACTTCCGATTTGCTGAATCGGTCCTGTCTAATAGCTGCAGCATTTATAACATCTTGAATGATAGATCTCCGCGTGGATAATGTATCCCTTTGTGCCAAAGCTTCCGCAAGTGTAATTCCAGAGTTGAGCGAGACTTGAGAATTCGTCCGATTGATAGCTGTCACTAAGGACTCAAATTCATTTAAAGTGTCGTTCAACTCTTGAAAAAGGTCAGTAGGATTCTCAGGCGGTTGCTCGCCTTCTTGGACTTTAGCGCTTCGTGTTAAGCGAGCTTTTAATTGCTCCACACGCTTTTGGCAATCAGCTCTATTCATTAAAGCTTCTGCTAATTTCATTGTTTTCACCTCACATATTATTTTCCTAAACTCCTTTAATCGCAACCATCGGCTTACAAGTCGCCACCACATCCGCTAACGATGCACCCACAACACTATCAATAATCTGATCAACATCCTTGTAGGCTTGCGGACATTCATCAAGTATGGTTTGCAGGGAACGATGATTAACTAAAATCTCATCATCCGTTCCAACTTTCATCGATTGAGCGAATTGATCGACGGTGACAAGGTCTTTCGTTGCTTTCCGTGATCTCGCTCTGCCCGCACCGTGACAGATCGAGTAGAAGTTTTTCAGGCCTTCCTCTTTCCCAACCATAATGTACGATGAGGTTCCCATAGAACCAGGGATTAATGCTGGATGGCCCGTTTCTTTATAGGCAGCTGTATTCAGGAAATGACCTGGCGGCAGCGCTCTTGTCGCTCCCTTCCGATGTACGAGCATCGGCTGATTGCGGTGAAATTCCTTTAGTGCATAGTTATGCATAAGGTCATAGAGAACAGGCAGTTCTTCATCCCCTCCAAAAACTTCTCTGAAAGCTTCACGCACGCCAAAGGCAATCATATGTCGATTACTTACTGCAAAATTTAGAGCGGAATACATCAAATTTAAGTAGGTTTGCCCTTCTTGACTTGCAATAGGGGCATATAAGAGATTCCTGTCGGGATTTTCAATTCCCCAGCTTTGCATGGCTTCTCTGAAAACCTTGGTGAATTCTTGACCCAACATAGCACCCCAAGCACGTGATCCGGAGTGAATCATGACGACAACCTGACCGTCGAACAAGCCCCATTTTGCCCCTACATCCTTATGAGCCTCTGCCACTTCTAGATACTGAATTTCTATAAAATGGTTTCCGCCACCAAGCGTCCCAAGCTGCCCGTGGGCATATTTACGGATTTTTGCTGGCAAATTCTCAAGGTAGGCGTGGTCGAACTTGAAAGTAGATTCTTCTACATGCGTAAGCCACTGTTCATTCGGAACATATTTCTCAGGAAGTCCTTTTAAACCGTTTTGGACAACATCCATGATTTCAATATCTGAATAATTTGTATTTGTGCGCTCATTAGTTGGAACGTACTTCTCGATCGCTTTGATTAGCGCCCTGCGAATACCCTTGTCTTGAATATCATTTTTATGCAGAGATGTCGTATGAACACGCATGCCGCAGCCGATATCTACACCAACAATAGATGGGGAAACGAACCCGTCTTTCATGCTCCAAACTGCCGTTGTCCCAATACAAGTACCAATACCAACATGGGCATCCGGTGTGTAGCTCATATGCACATTGCGCGGAATCCGCAGGTTATTATCAGCCATTTCGAACACTTTGTTCTCAAAGGATTGGAACACATCCGGGTTAGCAAACACATGAAGATTGCCATGCTCTAGTTCCTTTTCGTAATGATTACCGCCGTGTACGATTGTTTTCATATCCATTTGATTAACCTCCGTTTTTCTTCTAATGCTATCTTCGCTTATTTCCATGCGAACGAACATGGTGAAAGTATGACGACAGTGAAAAGTTTTCCATTTTCTCCATATCTCTCCCCTGTTACAATAAGATAAGGTTGAAATGAAGAGCGAGGGATTCAAATGGCTAAGGAAAGCTTTGATAAAGAAATTCAATTTCTGCGAATGCTTGTCCTCACTAGTGGCGCGTATAGTCGTCAGCAATTTGCGGAGAGGCTGGGCATCTCGGTTCATACTTTTGATAAAACAATACGCCGGTTAAAAGAAATCGTAGCGACGATGTATCAACAGGCACCGGACACGCAAAGGAAAGAATTCGCCGAGATGCTGCGCTACAGCTATTTCGATTCAACGGATCCTATGCTGCTGTTCTTATTTCGAGCGAAGTCATTGAAAGAATCCGAAAGTCAGCGAATATCTACGCTTCTTGCTGCTTTGAATGAGCAGGCACTTACCGCTATTGAGCTGCTGGATGTATGTTGTAAAGATATCCAAACCGATTCCTCACTTCCTGATGAGAAAACGGTACGAAACGACTTGAAATATCTCGAAGAAGTCGGTGTCATCAAAAAAGTACCGGGACCACGCCCTTATCGATATCGCATACATAATGATTTAATCCAAGAGCTTACGCTTGATGAGCTAATTGATCTCTATGATTTCATTGATGTGATGTCGAATACGCAGGTACCGTCGGTTCAAGGCTATTTATTGCGAGATGGGCTAAAAAAGCATATGAATCGGACCTCATCGGAACCGGCATCCATAGAGCCATTCCTTTATAAATATCATTACCACTCACGTATTTTGGATGAAGCGCATCTATCCATCCTTCTATCAGCCATTCAAAATCGCCGCAAGATCGATTTCTTATATTTTTCGCCCAAAAATTCACAATCCTATTCATCGAAAAACACAAACCCATTATTTGAACGGGAAATGGAAGGGAAACTTCAGAAAACACTACCGCTCAAAATTGTCTACGATCACCAATATGGACGATGGTACCTTCTTGCTTATGATTCCCGGCATGGTATCAAGAAATATCGTATGGAAGGCATGACTCAGATTGAGCAGGGTGAGACTGTCGACTCCATCCTTTTTGATGAGAAGAAAAGTGTATTGGAAGAGAGTATAAAGCATAGTTGGGTCCTTGATACCGGACGATCGGTTATCTTGAAAGTAAGATTTTTTAATCCAGGCGATACGGGGCCGAATTTCATTAAAGATCGTGTCCTTCTTCAGGGGCAGTGGGGAGAAATTACGGAAGAACAGCTCGATTCGTTTATTTTCGAAATTAAGGTTAATGGAACTACGGAAATTAAGCCTTGGATTAGAAGCTTCGGATCGAGCTGTGAAGTGCTTGAACCGATCTATTTTCGGAATGAGATGATTGCGGAGTGGAAGGAGCTTGAGACGTATTATGAACCTGTTCGAGAAAATATTTAACTATCAAATGATTACGAGGCTAGAGAATTCGGGCACTTTCATGATCACCTCACAGGAAAGGTCATGGCTGAAGACCATGCTTAATCACCCTTCGGCGTCCCACGCTTTCACCCCAGTGACATTGGAAAAGCTTGAATCTGTGCTTGTTGATGAGAACACCTTGGATTTTTCTGATGCCTTTATTGAGAAAGCTCGAAGTAAGGAGAAGCTAGTCTATCACCCGATGCTTCACGCATTACGTCGATTCATTACGAGTCAAGCCGCTATCCAACTTACATACAGAGTGAAGGATGATCGGACTTTTACCAATGAAATGGCTTTTCCGTATAAGCTTGAGTATTCTTTGGTGAAAAAAGAATGGTACTTGCTCTGGTATCACATCAGACATCGAGCAATGATGAGTACGAAACTGGAAAAAATTGAATCGATCAAAGAGTTGTCCATTTCTCCTGAGCGGGTCGCTCAAATTGGTTTAGACATAGAGAAACTGCTGCAAAAACGTCAGATCCATGCAACGATTGAGGTTATAAAGGAGTACAATCGAGAATTGTCGCGGATTTTATATGCCTTCTCTTGCTTCGATAAGCAAGTTGATTACGATGAAAATCAAGAAACGTATACAATCCGATTAACCTTTCTAAATAATGAAGCCGAATATGTCCTTAGCAAACTTCGCTTCTTGGGTAAGCGGGTACGCGTTACCCAAGGCGAGCACTTGCAAAGGAGAATGCTTGAATCGGCCAAAAAGGCTTTGGCTAGGTATGGGGAGTCATAGTACGACCGAAGAAATCTAAAAAAGCCAATCTGGTTATGAACCAAATTGGCCTTTATTCTATACAAACTATCTCCTCTAACCGTTAAAGCTATCTCGCCATTTCAACAGTTTCTTTTCCAATATACGCACTAAGGAATCGGACCCTTTGCCTACGAAAGCAAAGATGAGAATACCAACAAATACGATCGCGGTCTGAGAGAATTGTCTGGCATCCAAAATCAAATAACCAACCCCTTCACTCGAGCCCATTAGCTCGGCCACAACCAAGCCAAGCCAGGCGACACCGATCGAAAGTCGTAGACCAAGTAAAATGTTAGGGAGCGCAGCTGGCAAAACCAACTTGGTAATTTGTTTAAACTTGCTAAACTCCAGCACTCTGGCTACATCGAACAGCTTGGAATCCACATTACGAATTCCTAGAAATGTCTGTACATACAGTGGGAAAAAGGCCCCTTTGGCAATTAGTAATACTTTAGAAAACTCGCCGAATCCAAACCATAGTATAAATAATGGAGTAATCGCCAGATGCGGTATCGTTCGCAGCATCTGAATGGAGGGATCAACTGATTGCTCAAACTTGCGAAATAAGCCAACGAGTAACCCAAATCCTAGGCCTAAGCTACCTCCAATTAGAAATCCGACAGCAGCGCGCCAAATACTAATTTTTACATGTACGTAAAGTTCGCCGCTAATGAGTAAATCGTAGAAAGCGAGCCATATCGAATAAGGCGTCGGAAGCAGTGTTTTGGATACGACTCCGAGCGAACCGGCTACTTGCCAAACGAATAAAACGGTAAGCGGCAGAATACTTCCTCTCACAATGAGTTCCCACTTGCCTTGTTTCTTATGCGACTTTGAGATGGTTTGCAATTCGGGTGAAACAGGCACCTCCGATGTCTTGGGCCTACCCATCTTCTGATTCTTTCCTACTACAACCTCTGCTTGACTCATCTTTGCAACCTCGCTTTCATAACTTGTTTTTAAATGCCCGAACTATCTATAAGTACTAACTCTTCTATTGGCTCGAATTCACTAAGCACAAGCTTGCGAAGTTCTTGAAATGAAGTAGATGCCTTTTTTCGCGGATAAGGAAGGTCTACCGGAATGATATTACGGATTGTGCCTGGCCGAGCATTCATAACGACCACTCGTGTCGCAAGAAAAACGGCTTCATCGATATCATGCGTAACTAATATCATCGTTGTTCGATTCTTCTCCCAAATATCTAAAGCGACTTCTTGTAGATGCGCTCGAGTGAATGCGTCCAAAGCGCCAAATGGCTCATCGAGCAGCAACACCTTTGGATTACGAAGAAGTGCTCGAGCAATGGCAACACGCTGCGACATTCCCCCAGACAGCTCCCTTGGATACGATTTTTCAAATCCCTTCAGTTTGACAAGTTCGATCAGATTATTCACGCGTTCTCGAACATCGGGATCCTTTAAAGATAAATCTGCAGCGATATTTTTCTCCACGGTTAACCACGGAAATAATCGGTGCTCCTGAAAAATAAATCCTTTATCAATGCCAGGCTTTTCTACCTGCTTCTGTTCAAGCAGTATTTTCCCATCGTGCTCTGTATCTAGCCCTGCAATAATTTTCAGTAATGTACTTTTACCGCATCCACTTGGACCAATTATCGTAATAAATTCGCCCTTTTTAATGGTTAGCTTAATGTTATGAAGTGCTTCTACATGGTGTCCTTGTGGCGTTAGAAACCATTTATTCGGTAAGTCAATGTCTAATGAAATCACACTCATGAAAACCTCTCCCCTCTGAAACTTGAATATTTCAAACAAAAAGAGACCTCCCTAATTCCCTAGCGGGAATGTCAAGAAGTCTCCAGTTTGCTGGTGGACCTTTTAATTCTCAGTTATTTACTTGGATATAAAGCGATCATAGCATCACAAAATTTAGAAGTCAACGAAATAATCCTTATTTATCCCACTTGTTTTATCGGATTTTATGTGCTAGCATAACTAATCAATAACCCAGACAGCCCATTGGTCCACCAAAGGCTCTCCAAGCACCAGCCCTGTTGCGGCATGCTTGCGAGAGTCTTTCTTTTTATGTGGCACTGTCTATAACCTTGGAGGGATGAATGATGAGTAAACCCGCGCAGCGACAACTCCACTTGGGCGCATTTCTGTTTCAAGTGGGGCATCACGTAGCATCTTGGCGATATCCAGATACGGATGCACAGGGTATTCTTCAGCATGAGTTTTATGAGCATTTTGCCCAAACAGCAGAACGAGGGAAATTCGATATGATATTCCTCGCGGACACTTTAGCGATCGTTGACCGCTACAAGACGAACATCAAACATACGGTCACAGTTAGACCCGAACCTATCACTTTACTCTCTTACTTGGCAGGAGTTACAGAACGGATTGGTTTGGCCGCCACTGTTTCAACCACCTATCACGAACCTTACAATTTGGCACGCGAATTTTCATGCTTAGATCATTTGAGTGGAGGTCGCGCAGCATGGAATGTTGTGACTTCAGGCAGAGATGAAGAAGCACAAAATTTTAGTAAAGATAAACATCCCGCACACGACCAGCGGTATGAACGCGCTCGTGAATTCGTTGATGTTGCCACTTCGCTCTGGGATAGTTGGGAAGATGACGCCATTATCGCTGACAAAGAAAGCGGCATTTTTGCAGATCCCAGCAAGGTACATGAACCCAATCACCGTGGTGCATCTTTTGCCGTTCGGGGTCCATTGAACCTTCCCCGTTCTCCACAAGGGAGGCCGGTTATTATACAAGCGGGAGCATCAAACACAGGAAAGCATCTCGCCGCCGAGACTGCTGAAGTCGTCTTCACCGCATGGCAAACGCTGGAGGAAGCACAGCTTTTTTATAGCAGCATCAAAGATTTGGCTGTTTCGTATGGCCGATCACCAGATGACATCAAAATCATGCCTGGCATCTTTCCTGTGATCGGCGCTACCGAAGAGGAAGCCAGGGAGAAGGAGGCTCTTCTCCAAGAACAAGTACTCCCTGCCGTTGGTTTATCCATGCTCTCCGCTTCTCTGAATGTAGATCTCACTGGCTATCCACTCGACGGCCCTTTGCCGGAGTTACCTGAATTGACGCAGGTTAATGGTGGCAAAAGCCGTTTCCAGCTCGTATCCGATATGGCTCGCCGAGAAGGCCTGACCATTCGTCAGCTGATGTACCGAGTGACTGGCGCCCGAGGTCATCGAACTATTCATGGAACACCAGTACAAATTACCGACCAACTCGAGGAATGGTTCACGAATGGGGCATGTGATGGATTTAACATCATGCCGCCTTACTTACCTGGTGGTCTGGAGGAGTTCGTCGAAAGCGTTATTCCCGAACTGCAGCGCAGAGGATTGTTCCGAACCGAATACGAAGGAACGACACTCCGAGAACACCTCGGTCTATCGAGACCGCTGAGTCAATTTCAAAAGGCTGCATCCATAGGTAGATAACATACATTGGAGGGGACTAACCATGGGAAATAACAATAAACAGAGACAGCTCCATTTGGGTGCTTTTGTATTTGGAGTTGGCCATCACGTTGCAGCATGGCGCTATCCGGAAACCGATACAAGCGGACTTTTAAAGCTTGATTTCTATCGTCGATTCGCTCAAACGGCTGAACGCGGTAAGTTCGATCTGATATTTATTGAAGATATTCCGGCACTGCCTGAACAGTTGGAAAGAGCCGTCAAGTATACGCTCCCAGTCAGAGCGGAGCCGCTAACCCTGTTATCTGCGCTAGCTTCTGTCACAAAGCGCATCGGTTTAGTAGGAACGGTGTCTACCACCTACAGCGAGCCCTTTCACGTAGCTCGAAAATTTGCTTCGCTTGATCATTTAAGCGGTGGCCGGGCAGGTTGGAATGCCGTTACCACCAGCATGGAGAATACGGCTAGAAACTTTGGTCGCGATCAGCATTTAGATCACTCCCGTCGTTATGAGCGAGCTAAGGAATTCGTTGATGTGGTGACAGCTCTATGGGACAGCTGGGAGGAAGACGCCCTTATCGTAGATAAATCCACAGGCTTATTCGCAAATCCGGATAAAGTCCATGAGATCAATCACGAAGGAGCCCATTTCTCCGTACGCGGACCTCTCAATGTACACCGCTCTCCGCAGGGGCGTCCCGTTATTGTGCAGGCCGGTTCGTCTACTACTGGTCAAGCATTTGCCGCCCAAACAGCAGAAGTTGTTTTCACGGCTTGGCAAACACTTGAAGAAGCGCAAAGCTTTTATGCTAATCTGAAAGGTCAACTTCCTGCTTATGGTCGTTCCCCAGATGAACTAAAAATTCTTCCAGGTATCCTTCCCTTCATCGGGGTAACCGAACAAGAAGCCAAAGAAAAGGAAGCCGCCTTCCAAGAATTTGTGCACCCTGTTGTCGGGCTTGGTATGCTGCAGAGTATGCTTAAAGTAGATCTCTCTGGGTACCCATTAGATGGACCGCTGCCTGACTTGCCGGATGCTACGGATATTAACGGAGGGAAAAGCCGATATCAACTTCTCCTCGATATGGCTCGAAGAGAAAACCTGACAATTCGTCAACTGATCAACCGGGTAACCGGAGCTCGCGGACATCGAACTGTTGCGGGAACTCCTGTGCAAATTGCCGATCAATTAGAAGAATGGTTCGTTAAAGAAGCTTGCGACGGTTTCAATATTATGCCGCCCTACTTACCTGGTGGACTGGATGAGTTCGTTGATCTCGTTATCCCCGAGCTTCAAAGACGAGGATTATTCCGCACAGAGTATACAGGACGAACACTTCGTGATCATCTCGGCCTTGCTCTGCCTACAAACCGTTTTGCTCAGCCATTGGCATCGACATCATCTATTTAATACATCTTTCCATTTAAAAGAAGATTTTGAGAGGGGTCCTTATTGTATGAACAAGAAATCATTTCTCCTAAAAAGTGTACCAGTACTTGCTATTATTGCTCTCGGCTTACTTTCCGCATGCGGGGCTAAAACAACCAACGCACCAACCAACGCTAGCTCAGCTGTTCCAAGCAGCTCCACGGCAGCGCAAAGCAGCACACCCGCAGCTGCTCCGAAAGAGAAAGTCACTGTTAATATTGGCATACAAGGCAAAACAGGTGTCCTCGTTTTTGCACGTGAAAAGGGGTATTTCGAAAAGGCCTTTGCAGCTGCAGGCGCTGAAGTAAAATGGAATGAGTTTGCAAGCGGCCCTCCTCACTTTGAGGCCATTGCAGCTGGTAGAATTGACTTTGGCGCCACTGGTGGCACTCCCCTTATTTCAGGCCAAGTTGGCGGGGTTGATTTTAAAGGAATCGCAGTAACAAGTGACGGTAGAAAAGGAAATATGATTGTCATTCCGAAAAATAGCCCGATTAAAGACTTGAAAGATTTAAAAGGCAAAAAAATCGCCGTTGCAAAAGGGAGCAGCGCTTATAACTTCCTCTATATGGCTCTTGATAAAGCAGGAATTAAGGGCGATGAAATTAAAACGATTCAACTTCAGCCGGATGATGCAAGGCCTGCGTTTGACAGTGGCGCAATCGACGCATGGTCGATCTGGGAGCCTTACGCAACAACAACTGTCTATCAAACGGGAGCCAAAATTCTTGTAAGCGGTGAAAACCTCAACATCAATGCGCCTTCTTTTCTAATTGCAAGAACCAAATTCACCCAAGAGCATTCCGATCTCACGGTTCTATTTCTGAAAACCTATGAAGAAGCCCGTAAATATTATGTGGAACATCAAGATGAGATCGCGGACGAGCTCTCTAAATCCCAAAAGTTAGACAAAGCCATTATTGTTGACGTCTTGAAGAATACGTCCCCCATTCTCTCATCGATTACCCCTGAATTTGCCAAAGCACATCAGGAACAAGCCGACTTCCTCCTGTCTGTCGGAGCCATTAACAAAAAGCTGGATACCTCACTAGTGTTTGAGAGTAAATTCGTTGATCAAGCATTAAAAAAGTAAACTTATAAACTGCTAGAGATCACATCTCAAGCAGTTTTTTTATGTCTCATCATATTCCCCACACCTATTCTCGCAATTCAACCCTCGCCAATTGAGACTGAACCACTATCTTATCGTAATGATCTGGAAGATTCTTCTTCGAAGTCAGCAAGGTACCTAGAATCCCTCCAAGGAATCCAAGCGGTATAGAAACAATTCCTGGATTATTCAAAGGGAACAGCGCTTCCCTACGAATCCAACCGGACGATGGATCCATTACATTGGGACTTAGGATCACGAACAAGATCGAAGCAATAAGTCCCGTTAGCACTCCGATTATGGCTCCAGTTGAATTGAACCTGCGCCAATACAGCGTTAACAGCAGTAATGGCAAGTTCGCCGATGCGGCAACCGCAAAAGCCAGCGAGACAAGGAATGCCACGTTTAGCCTCTGCGCCCCTAAAGCAAGTACGATAGACAATACGCCGACCACTACCGCCGAACATTTGGCAACCAGCATCTGCTGGGCCTCTGTGGCTTTTCCCTTTTTCAATATACTGCTGTAGATATCATGTGAAAAAGCCGATGTAGCAGCCAGCACCAACCCAGAGACTACTGCTAGTATGGTCGCAAAAGCAACCGCTGAAATGAAGGCCATCCAAAACTCTCCGCCAAGCGCCTTTGCAAGTAAAGGTGCCGCCATATTGTCCTCACTCAATAATAAAGTTCGGTCAACGAAGGCGGCAGCACCAAAACCAAGAAAGATCGTCATCACATAAAAAGCGCCGATCAGCCAAGTTGCATGAATGATAGACGACCTGACGGTCTGCGCCTCCTTAACTGTATAAAACCTGGAGATGATATGCGGCAGCCCTGCCGTTCCCAGTATCAAAGCCAAATTAAAGGAAAGCGTATCCAAAGGTCCCGAAAATAAATTCCCAGGCTCCAAAAACTTCTCCTTTAACGGGGTTGCTTGCGAAACATACACATACAGATCAAAGAAATTCCAATTAAATCTGGAAAGTACCATCAAGCTGATCATTAAAGTACTGCACACGAGTAAAATAGCCTTGATGATTTGCACCCATGAAGTGGCAAGCATACCTCCGAAAGCCACATAAATGGTCATCAAGCTGCCCACTACGAGGATAGCCGTGGAGTATTCCACTCCAAGCAGTAAATGAATGATGCCCCCGGCCCCAACCAATTGGGCGATCATATAAAAAATCGTGATCAAAATATTGTTAATCGCAATCAAACCTCTGAGATTCTTCTCTTGAAACCGCACAGAAACAGCATCTGCCATCGTAAATCGTCCCAGATTATGCAGCGGCTCTGCGACTAGATAGAGTACGATCACGTAAGATGCTAGAAAGCCGATGGAGTAGAAAAAACCATCAAAGCCATAAATGGCAATTGTCCCCGTGATGCCAAGAAACGAAGCGGCACTCATATAATCACCGGAAATGGCAAGACCGTTTTGCAAGCCAGTGAGTCGATTTCCGGCAACGTAAAAGTCATTCGTATTCATCGTACGTTTAGCCGAATGGTACGTAATAACTAGCGTTCCGATCACGACGGCCACGAAAAAGACAAACGCAGAAATGTTTATAATAACCCGCTCCCTTCCTTGACTGCTCTATATTTTGCTACTAGAAGAATAGCACAGTTCAGCAGATAAAAGAGTAAAAACATGCAGCACGCCCTTGAAAGGCTGACTGCATGTTTTATGGGGCCAAGAGAACATCTTCTTACATGCCCGTATTTGCTTTTACATTAATTTCCGTATATTTGACATCATCTCTTTGTGTGGAAAGCATCGTTCCGATATAGGCTCCGAGGAATCCAAGCGGTATGGAGATAATGCCAGGATTGGCCAAATTAATAAGCGGATTGCCTACCAGAATCGCCTTCCCTGCCTCTCCCCAAATATTTGGGCCCACGACAACAAGAAGGATACAGCTTAATAGTCCACTCAACATACCAACAATCGCGCCCGTCGTGTTAAACCTTTTCCAGTAGACGGTGAAGAGAATGACTGGCAAATTGGCGCTTGCCGCAACAGCGAAGGCAATGGAGACCAAGAAAGCTACATTGAGTTTTTGAGCAAACAGTGCCAAGATAATGGAGAGCACGGCTACACCAATTGAAGCGAAACGGGCTATTTTCAATTCTTCCTTATCTGTTGCTTTGCCTTTACGAACGATTTGTCCGTAAAAATCATGGGAGAAGGCCGAAGCAGCAGAAAGCACCAATCCGGTAACTACCGCTAATATCGTGGCAAAAGCAACCGCGGAAATAAAAGCAAACAAGAAGTCCCCACCAAGCGCTTTGGCTAATAGCGGCGCAGCCATGTTTCCACCTTTATCTATCGCTGTGATATCCTTAGCGCCAACAAATGCTGCAGCTCCAAAACCAAGGAATAAGGTCATGACATAGAAAATACCGATAACCCATGTTGCCGAGACGACAGAACTTCTTGCCGTAGCAGCATTTTTTACTGTATAAAAACGAGTAAGAATATGCGGTAATCCAGCAGTTCCGAGCACCAAGGCAAGGTTAAGCGAGAGCGTTTCAACCGGAATCTTATATTTGTTGCCAGGATTTAAAAACGCCTCTTTCAAGGGTGTCGCTGTTTTCAATTGGGTAAACATTTCGGAAATACTGAAATTAAACTTAGCTAGAACGATAAGTGACAGGATCAGCGTCCCACCCATCAGAAGAACAGCTTTCGTAATTTGCACCCAACTCGTGGCTCGCATTCCGCCAAATACCACATAGATGGTCATCAGGATACCCACGATTAATACAGAGGTATAGTAATTAAAGCCGAATAATAGTTTGATCAAAGCACCCGCACCAACAAGCTGCGCGATCATGTAGAAAATGGAAATGGTGATCGTGTTTAATGCGGCAACCCCACGAACATTCTGATTAGCAAATCGAGCCGCGATCATATCCGCCATCGTATATTTCCCTAAATTCCGAAGCGGTTCCGCCACTAAATAGAGTACGACAAGATAAGCAACTAGAAAACCTAGACTATAGAAAAATCCATCAAATCCAGTCAAGGCGATCGTCCCTGCGATCCCCAGAAAGGAAGCTGCCGACATATAATCTCCAGCAATCGCAAGTCCGTTCTGCCAACCTGTTAATCCTCCTCCGCCCGTATAGAACTCACTCGAGCTATCCGTTTTCTTAGCTGCATAATACGTAATAATCATCGTTAATAAAATAATGCAAAGAAATAGAATGACGGCTGTTGGACTCATAACGAATTACCCCCAGTTTCCGATTTTATTTCTTCAATTTGTCGGTCGAATTCCTTGGATTTCCTGGAGTAAATGATACAGAGAGCCCAAGTCATCAGAAACTGGGCAAATGCGTACACCCACGCCCACGAAATAGGGCCGATTGCCGGATTATTCAATACTTTCGTGTAAGAGGTTAAGATGGGTAGAGTAAAGTAAAAAAGGAGGAAAAAGACTGTCATCGGAATGATGAATCTTTTCTTGCTGCCGATTAATTTCTTGAATTTTTCTGACTGTGCCACTTCCCCATATTGAATAGGCTTGCCGTTTGACATTGTTTAGTCCCTCCTAATGTAAGCGTCTTCAAATTGATTATATGCGAATTTTCAACCTTTGTATTAAGACTGTCGCGAATCGTCATATTCCCTGTCTGAATTGCCTAAAAAGGAGCTTTAAACGGTTTCATTTTCATTTGAGCAGCCTAAACAGCTCTTTGGCCATCTCCCGCGAAACAGGTATTTGCGTTCTTTTTTCATTTTTCAAAATCAAATTAAAAGCGCCATTGAACCACGGAACTAATTCATCAATACCATTTAAATTAACCAAATAACTGCGATGAGGACGAAAAAAAGGTAGTTCCCCGAGCTTATTTTCTAATTCCTGCAGGCTCATTTTGGACATATAAATCTGGTTGGAATACGTATAGATATGGATGCTTTTCTCTTCCCTCTCAGCATAAAGGATGGTCTCAGGATCAAGCAGGACATGCTTCTCCCCATCTATGATCAATAGTTTATTCCAGTTCCTTGCTTTGGAGGAAAATTGCATTTTGCTAGGCAGTGATGTCGTCAGTGGGCTATTGGAAAGCTTGCTGCGAATCCGTGCCAGTGATTCCTTTAGACGCTCGTGACTATAAGGTTTAAGTAAATAATCAACAGCATTCAACCCAAATGCCTCAACCGCATGATCATCGTGGGCAGTTGTGAATACAATTAGGGGCGTCTGTAAAGCCGTTTTCAGCATACGGGCGGCTTGCAGGCCATCTAATTCCGGCATTTGAATGTCCAAAAATATAGCATCTGGCTCCCATTCTTTTACAAGCTCCAATAACTCCTTACCGTTGGAGGCATGCGGCAGCAGCTCTAAATCCTCTTCCATCCCCAACAGGTAGATCAGCTCTTTGCGGGCGAGCCACTCATCTTCAGCAATCATGACCTTAATGGGTCTCATCAGCGTATCCCCTCCTCTCGGAACTTGTCCCAGGAATGTTAAATGAAAATCTACATCCGCCATTTACATTATTTTCGATAAAAAGTCGAGATTCCTCGCCAAACAAGCCGATCAGCCGTTGATTGACATTGTAAACACCAATCCCGTTCCCCTCGCTGCTATTTACCGGACCTTTGCCTAATTGCTCTAGCAATTCAGGAGGTATGCCGCTTCCGTTATCTTCAATTGATATTTGTAAAGTATCCTCATGGTTCAACACTTCTATTCGGATTCGACCTCCGTGATTCCTATCTTTCAGTCCATGTTTGATACAGTTCTCAACCAAGGGCTGCAGCGTAACGGGAGGAATCATAGCTATCAGCAAATCAGAGTCCAACTGAACTTCCATCGTGATCTGATCCTTGAATCGAATCTGGATAATTTCCAAGTACGAGCTAAGGTGCATGATTTCCTGTTGGATCGAAATGGTATGAGACGCAATCAGCTTGATGTTAAGCCTCATGTAAGTACTAAGCTGCATAGTAATATGCCTTGCCATATCAGGCTCTATTCGAATCAGGGAGACTATTGAGTTCAAAGTATTGAATAAGAAATGAGGATTGATTTGCGACTGCAGGATCCTTAGTTCGGATTCCTTCATTAATGCCTCCATACTCTCATGCATGGCCACACTGAGCTGATAGGACAGCAGTTTGCCTAATCCTTCTGCAAGTACGATTTCAACCGAACGAATTTCCTGTGGTTTTTTAAAATATAGCTTGATCAAACCAGCAACTTGTCCAGCCTGCTTTATCGGAACGATGATCGCTGCTCTAAGCAATCTATGATTCGATTGGATATCCTCGTGGTTAAGAGCGATTTGCAGCTTACCTGTGCCTATGGCTTGCCTCGAAAGCTCAGAGCGAATCGGCTCACCGGGTATGAGAATCCTATCACCGAGTCCAGCGTGAGCAAGAATGTTCTCCGTATCGGTTACCGCAACCGCAGCCGTCTTAAGCTCCCTTAGCAGTAACCTAGCAATCGCATCTGCCGATTGATAAGTAAGTCCCTGCTTCAGATGAGGCAGCGCAGCTTCTGCAATATACAGGGCGCGCTGAGTTTCATAAGCAGCAGCGCGTTCCTCTTCCCGAAATACAACACGCAGCATCGTTGTGAATATCGCGATGGAGATGCTGTTCGTAAGCACCATCGGAATGCCGATCAAGTCCACAAGTTCAATCGCCTTCTCGGATGGCGCTGATACAATAAGGATAATTCCCATCTGTACGATGGGCGCGAACATGCCGATAAAAATGGCTTTAGCCGGAGAAATGACCCGTTCCTGCAAGAAAAATCTCGCCACTCCGCCCGCTAATAATCCGGTCAGCGGAGCAGCGATTCCACCCGCTAAACCTGTAAATCCACTCATCATATATAAGTGGCTTCCCGTAATTAAACCTGCACCGATGCCCACAATAGGACCTCCCATTAAACCTCCGATGACAACGCCAACCAGAGCGGAATGGGCTAATGCTTGATCGGCTTGCAGATGAAAGATCCAAAAGGAAGACGAGATAGCTCCCCCTTCGATCACCACACCTGCATAGGTGCCAAGTATGCCGAACAAGCCAAATAAACAGATGAAATAAATCGTATTCATAACGGACATTTTTCTGTCCAGAAGCTGACGAACGATAGGAATTCGCGTCAGGATAAACGTTACGATCAACAGAATACCCATTCGCTCAAAAAGCAGAAGTGCAAGTGCTTCCATATCACCCCTCCTGTGGTTTATTATATCATAGCCTTCCTATGTGCACTTAGCCCCCGGATTCTTACATATCTCTTACTACGTCTATGTCGCAGACTTGCCGTTGATCTGGGTTTCAATGGTGGCCTCTGGGGGAAGGGAAGGAAGCAGGCTCTCCAATTCAAATAACTGATCAATATGATATACGCCATGTGATAACGCAGAACGGTAAACTTTATCCGACACTGAAGCAGCCACCGTTGCGGTAATCTTGGCTTCGTTTATACCCTGTAAAAAGCTCTCAACCAACACATCTTCCTGCCCCCTTTTTCCCCATGTATCGATTTTTACGGCAAACATTTCTTTTCCGAATCGTATCTTACCGAACAATTGAATCGTAGCATTACGAATCATCTTTAACTTCAATAATCGGAACATTCCTGATGCTCTCAACCACGCCAACAAACCGGTCACCGCGATCGAATCGAAACAGAGACGTGTGGAAACAAATGGCACACCAAGCGTTCTCGTAAGTGCATGCTGGTCTGAAAAATTAAACCGATATGCCTTTCTATGCCCTAACTCTGATCCAAAATCCGTTTTTTTGCCGTCCGTGAAGCTAGATACGACGATCCTATTCCCATCTTTTACGATGCCAAAATCCGTTCCCAGGTTATCAACGGTCCATTCGATAGCGGCTTGCCCATGTTGATCTCCCATTCCCAACATAATGTATATATCTATGGCATTCGTCTGATCCATCAGATGTTTGGCGCGAAGTGCCAGCAAATTTGTCAGCCCTGGAGCGAGTCCTACACTCAACACGGCCGTTACATGACTTGCGGCGGCTTCCGCATGCAATCCTTCCAACTGCGATAGAAACGAATCGTTCGCAGAAACATCCACATAATGAACCCCGCTTTTGAAACATGTTCGAACAAATGCAGTGTCCGCCTGATCCAGACACATCACGACCAGCTTGACGTCTTTCAAAATGTCCGGATCGACCGCCTCCTTGATATTTAGCTGTAAGGGCCTTACTTTCCCATTGGTTGTGCTGCTGAATTGCTCAGCACGGCTGAAGCTTCTTCCTGCCGCATAAACCTTACCTGGATATATCTCACCCAGATCCCTGCAGATCATTTTTCCTACATGCCCATATCCGCCAACCACCACTATGTCATTCTTCATATCGATCTCTCCTAATATTTGAATTGGTATAGTTGCTAAACTAAATAGTCAAAAAAAATTATCTCTGTAAAAACTCGTTTAATTTTTCAATACATTTCTCGAATATTTCGATCTCCTGATCGCTTACCTGAGTACGAAGCTGATCGTAAAAATCGACATGTACTTCTTCGTGAGCTGTGAAAGCCTCCTTCCCTTTCTTGGTAAGTGAAATCACAATCCCCCTCGAATCATGTGGATGCGACGTTCGTGTTACCAACTCTTTAGCTTCCAAGCGGACGATAAGCTGCGATACAGCGCCTTTCGTAACGCCCAGTCGGGCAGCGAGCTCGCTCATCAATACGGCACCCTCGTAACCAATCGCCTCGATTGTGTGAATTTCGCTCGGAGTCAGGGATCCCGCGTTTCCAAAAGTTTGAGGATGGCGTTCGAGCCGCCTGAGCTGCATGATTAATCTTCCAAGATTACGGCTTCCTTTATTCCTACTATGTGACGGAGAGACAGTTTTATTATCCATGATTTTAGTTTAGTTCCTAAACTTATTAATTGTCAAGTTCGAATCAAGCAGATTTAACAAAAAAAGTCTGCCTGATCTCCGATGCGTAGCCACGGGAGATTGGGCAGACTTTCTTAAGGTTTATTTTACTCTTCAGCAGGAAATAAAACAGCAATTAAATGAATAACTCCATCTGCTTAACATCCCCTAATCGCTCCAACGAAATCGGTGCGTAATCACGGAAATAAGCCTGATTAATTTCCTTTTCTTTGGTCATGACTAGCTTGCTTCCATTAGCCGCTTGTCTAAGCCTGCAGCTGAAGACGACAGGGAAATAGTCTTTAAGAAACTTCCCTTCCGCATGCGCGGTGAGCGCGATAATTTGGAAGCCGAGCTGCTCGGCAATAAAAAATACAGGACTCAATACATGGTCGCTTGAAGCTTTTCCGAAAGGATTATCCAAGATTACCGTGCGATGTCTTTTCATATTCGCTTGAATATGTTGACGTTTCTCGGCGACATAGTTGAGTAATCCCAAGAATAAGGTCATATTCTTGCTCCATTTTTCCCCACCGGACCAATTATTAGACTGCTCCCAAGAGAAGGAAGCCTTCGTTACGTTATTCTCATTGGTTACTTTGCGGCAGGATACTTTCATTGGCCTTTCTTGCAAAACAATGTGCAGAAGCTGCTTGGTATCCAACCATTTTTCAATCTCCTTGCGAACCGTCGATTTCACTTCTTGACCGTTGTCATCACGGTAATGACCTTTGTCCAGTTCGGCCAAAATCCATTCCAGATGCTTGCGCAGATGGTCCTTGGCCTCAAGTTCATCCCATTCTGGAATTTGAAACGAGTAAATGTGCTTCCACTGATCCTCGACCTTGACTCTCGTTTTATTAGGAATATCTCGAAGTTCAGAAGCAATCAGCTTGATATGGCTATGCACATGAATAATATACTGTTCCAGCTGCTGATTATGTGTGCGCATCGTTTCTTCTGCGACATGATTGACACGTTCAATCCGGCTGTGCATTTTCTGTTGAAATTGCGTTAGCTCCAGATAGTTGTCTTTTTTCTCGACACCTTGTTCGGCCATATCTCTCATTTTGATATCTTTGATTTGCTTCCGGCAAAAATCGATAAAATGAACTCTCGCCTTTTTTACCGATATCTCTTCTGCTTCAAGTTCCTTCACAACGGCGGATAGCAAAGACACGGATTTTCGGACCATTTTCATCCTGTCATTCGGAAACTCGGCTTTCAGCTCTTGTGTGATAAATGACGCCTGAATGAGCGGATTTTCAAAACCATGCATGATTTTATATTGATTTAAGTATTGGATAACGTCTTCAACTTTACCTAATTGGGCCTGAATTTGTGTATGCTGCTGCTGTAATCCCGTCTTCTGTTGTTGCAGGCGTGTATCTTCGCTTTGGACTTGCTCTTGCACCACAGTCAGAGACTCCGTGAAGGCTAAAGGTAGCTCACCCGAATGCGCAGCGCCATACTGCTCAATGAGTAGTTTAATTGTCGTCGCTAGTGCATCAAATTGCTTCTCAACTCGCGTAAATTCTTCTTTGTCACGAGACAACCGAGATTCATAGTCCTTAAGCTCCGATAACAGCTGCGACATCTGTTCTTCACCGGTCACAGAAAACGCAAGATCCTCATTCAAATCCAAGTCCGCTTGTTCGAGTCGAAGCTTATTCATCTCCTTCTCCAGTGTTGTTCTGCTGGTCTTGGCATGATTCCACTCCGCTTCAAGCTGCTGGCGCCCTTGGGATATGCGATTTAACTTGAGATTTAAATCCTTCCGTTCAGTTTTCAACCACTCTATGCTATGACTCGCTTCAATGGGCTGCACATCGACAGTTTCCATGTACAGATCTTGATTTTGAAGACTTGATTTCTCGGTTCTCAAATAGTTCATTCTGCTTTTCACGGATTCGAACTGCAGCTTCACTTGCTCCATAGAGCGCTGCCTGCTATCCAACTTGCTTTGCTGATCTTCTGCCTGTTCAGCAAGCTGATCGATGGCCCCGTTCAATGCGTCGATTTCTTTCCCCAGCTCAACATATGTCCGCCCTTTTTCAATCCATTGCTGAAGCTGAACCATTTCACCTTTTTGCTCGTCCATGATGTTACTGTGCTGCTGAATCGTTTGCTCAGCCTGTCGCACCGATTTCCTGATTGAATCCTCTTGGCTCTCTAATTCACGCACTTGTTCGCGCTTAAGTCCAACTTGTCTTTCCATTTCTTGTACGGCCTCAAGCGGGTATGAAGCAATGAATCGACTGAAAGAAGTTTGTAAATCAGAAGTACGCTGCAATTCACTTTCCTTTACTTTACGTGCTGTCAGGACCTCTTCACCTTTTTGAGATATCGTTTGTTTCCAGCTCACAAATTCCTCGACTTCCGCGTTTTCACGCCAATGCATCGGTTCAACCCAAGCTTTTTCTTGCACAGCTATCGGCGTATCCATATTGGCTAGACGCGATGCTTCTTGTGATGAGATGACTTGAATCGGGAACTGCATATCCTCCGCATACTGCCGCAGCTTGCTCGTTAATAACCCAACCTCATCTTCTGTCGTAATCAAAGTCACTGACCACAGAGGATGTGTCATTGCTCGCTCGGTAAGGTCTAAGCCCTGCAAATATTGAATGCCTGTCTCCAATAACGCGAATTGATTACGCCATTTGTCCACCAATCCTGCCACATAGACATCTGCAAAAAAGGTATGTTGGTAGCTATAATCATCGATATAACGGAAAGCCAGACGCTCTTTCAACAAGTAAGCTTCCTTCTCCAGGTGCAGCTTTTCCAAATCCTCCCTAAGCCGTTCTTCAATCGAACTCTGCTTCTCATAAACGGATGAGAGTCTCCCCCATGAAGACCTGTACGCAGCAATTTCAGTAAGCATGGATTGATGTTCTTTTTTAAATGCTTCGAGATTTTGCTCTGAGCTGGCGTGTTCCACATAGGCGATCTTGAGGTTTTCACTCACTCGTTCCAGTTCTCTCCCGCTTTCCTCTTTACCGAATGCCAAATCCTTGTTCTTCTGCACAAGCTGCACATTGCTGTCATCCAATTTCTGATAACGCTGAATCCAATCCGTCATACTGCCTTCCATGCTCTCGACTGCTGGATTTGCCAAAACATTGATCCTAAGCACGTCCCTATCTTTCTCGCGAGCCTGCACAATGGATCTATGTTCAATGAGCTGCTTGTTCAATTCCTCAAGTTCGCTCGATAGATCTCTCAGCATCGTTTCCTCTAAGGCCGTCCGATTCTGATGAGCATCTAATTCCTGCCTGAGTTTCTCTTCCTCCACCTGCCACTCTTGCTCCATCTTGCTGTAAATACTGCGAATTTGCCCGCCATTATTGTTCCATGCTTCCCGGAGAACATCCTCTTCCTCGGTATTTCCAAATTGATCAAGTTCGCGCTGCAAATAATTCATGCGCTCATCTGCAGAGGTCCACTGCTGCTTGTAGTCGGCTAAACGCAGAGAGTAGTAGTGCTGCTTAGCACTTCGCACTTGCGCCTCTTTCCGCTCAACGTCTTCCTCGACCAATCTCAGCTTTGTTTCCAAAGCGGATTGCTCCTGTTTTTGCTTTGCAATCTGAAGGGATTCTTTCTTCCGAGCCAATAACAGCAACTGCTGGTCGCATTCTGACATTTGACGGTGCCATTGTGAAAGCTTAGTGGTTTCCTCATTTTTCTGCTCATTCACTAATAACCAATAGGCCTTCGTTTCAGCCTGGGCAGCTGCATAAGTCATCTGTTTGGCATCCATTTTGGCAAAATGAAGCACATAGCCATCCAATTCAACGAGGATTTTCTTATTTTCTTCGATTTTCTCTTTTAATTCTTTATATTTTTTGAAGCTGTCCCTGTGCATTTCAAAATTATTCGCGAACTCACCTTGTTCATATCCGGCCATCGCATCTTCTACTGTTGGGATCAACAAGCGATCGAACAACTGGCTCGTCGTTTTACATTCATCAAAAAAGCTCTCTACACCGCCCTCTGAGCTATTGATCTTCGCAATTCGATCCCACTCTGATGCGATAATGTGGTAATCGTTTTCCAATACTTTTTTGTATTCTTTAATCGAGGGAGGCAGCTTCGCGTTCATTCTTTTCGACGTCATCTGTTGGTAATAATCATGGATTTCGCCTTTATCGGCAGCTCTCAAGTTGCCTTCACTTTCCTTGACAAAAGGTATCCGATCAATGGCATCGGCATCAAGCTCCGGATAATCATAGACATACCGATAAGAATCTATCCCTGTTGCTGTCAGAAACAAACTAACGCAAGTGACCACATATCTCCGTGGCCGTTCACTCAGAATCCACTCGATTGCTATATGCGCAGGGCCATTTTCGAGACTTAACGTATCCTTCATTTTACGACCGGCAAGTTCCGCATGCGGCAGTATGGCTTGAATGGCAGACTGGATAAAGACCGTCTTACCTCCTCCATTTTCCAGAAGGATCGCACCATTATGCCCATCGAAATGAAACAATTCATCGTTGTAGCGCTTATTTCCATCCTCATAGACCACATTCGTAAAACGTATTTTAGAGATGGCTGGCATGTTCGCTTCCCTCCTCCTCATTCGCATTGCTTTGATATAAAAACTCCAAAATGCCGCGGTTATATTCCAGCTCCATAAAATAACGCTGAACAACCACTTTGGCCTTTTCGGTTAACGTAATTTCCTGATTACCAATATCGATCACTAACTCTTGCGCGACCAGAAACTTGCGGACAGAATCCATAAAGCTAACTCGGCTAATTGTATTCCCGCTTTGCCTCGCAGCTGTTTCCTTGATATCGTCCATGGCACTCCATTTTTCAATCAAAGCCGTCCAGTTATAAGAAAACTCCTGCTCCATCTCTCTTAATTCAGCTTCAGGGTGCGTCTTCAATAACGCAATTCGCTCATTCACAAGCTCCGTCCACTCTTCAATTCCGATAAAGCTTCTGGTTGGCTCCATCGTTTGGTAGCTGTCATAAAAGGCTCCAATCAACACGATGATACTGACATACATCAGATAGAGATCCGCATTCACGGCATTCGCCCGCAGATAGGTACGTTTAATCACTTCGTTGTTCATATGAAAAGGCGATAGCCGTGTCTCCGGAATCATATACAGCTGTTCGCCGGCAATAACCGTTACGCAATCGACTTCTCGCGCGAATTGATCCACAAGTCCACGTACCACGTCGTCCGCCATGTATTCTTGGAGCCATTCTTTGCCAACCGCGTTATCGCGAGCGAGCAAAGTATAGATGCGAAAAGCCCTCATTACTGTCCCATTTTCAAGTCCAATTGTCATCCTGTTCTCCCCACGAAATCAACATATTCTGTATGCTAAACCTATCGTTTACCTTAATGATTTCCTTTAGCTCAATTACGACCAAACAGCGGCTTCCCAGAAGCATATACATGTCTTCCAGCAACGTACCCTGCTCTTCATTCTGCTGCTTATCTCTATCATCCGCCCTAAGGGGACTTCTTTGATGCAGATAGATCCAGAAATCATAGAAAGCTCTCTCATCCAACAGTCTTGCATGTTCGCTCATTTCGAACAGCTGAATAAAAGGTTTCAATTCAACTTCCCCCAGCTCTTCCATCATTTGCAGCAGCTGCTCCATCAGAAGCTTGTACAACTTTTTCAGCATCGTCTGGTACCGGTATTCATCGCTATCTCCGCCAAGTTCCAGAAACTTGTCATCCCGCTCTTGTCCGCTGCCGTCTTCCAGCATATTTTGCTCAGCCCACACGGTCAAAAGCGACCACGTCTTCGTCTCTTGAATCGGCAAGAACGGGGCCAGCACACCTTTCATCGTCTCCAAAGGCAGTGGCGTACTAAAGATAAGCGAAGCAATATCCTGATCAAAATTAAAGGAATCCAACCCGGTATAATATAAGGATTCTTGCGCTGCGCCAAGTGCATGTGATTTCAACACCATACTCTGATGAAATAGATCCGAATGCTCGCCATGCACCTTCTCCAGCTCATTGGAAATGCGTAAAATTAACTCATAAGGCCGTTGATCTGCTTGTCTAACCGTTTGTGCCTGAACGCGATCCTTCGTCTCCTTCACGAATTGCCTCAGTTCTTCAAACTCTTCATTCTCCATCTGCAATCGCAAATAAATATCTTCCAGCAGACCTTTATAACGTCCGAACGTTTCTTCCGAAACGATGTTTCTTTTCAATTCGTGCTCCAGCTTGACCATCCGCTCCTGCAATGCTTCTACATCGATTCGCATTTCATTAATTTGCCGCAGTGCGCCTTCGAACTCACCCTTTTCCAATTGCTTGCGAAGCACCAACTGATGAATCGATAATTGAAATTCGGTATAAAATTCCTTGGTCGCAAAAATAAGCTCCAACCCATCTTCGTCGAGCGTGTAGTACTGCGTATTCGTTTTTAAGTCGAAGGCATTGGCTTTCAGAATCGATATATAAATATGCTCCGTCTGACCGGATTCCCAATTCATAAACGTAAAATCCCGTTTCTTCCCTGTCGTCGGGCGAAACACTTGCGTGATCTGCCTGGCCAGATCCTCAAATCCGACATCGTCCAAATCGATGAAGATCCCCGTCACTTTCAAAAGAAACTCGGCTAAGTCTTTGACACCCGCCTTATTGTTTCGCATCAACTTCTGCTCAAAAAAATAAAGCAGCGTCAACAGCCCAAGCTCCATGAAATCTATCGGTTTATTTTGCCGGTCTGTTTGCCGCTTTCTCTGAAGCTCATAGAGCGGATCAAAAAGTGCCAGCTTGGTCATACGTTCCCTAAACCCGGAAATAACCTGACCAATTTCTACGTAATCCATGCTGTGTGCCTCCAAATCGTACAAAGCTCGTGTGTGGGTAAACACATGCTCCTGTTTGAGAATATATGCCTATTATATCAAAATTTCAAAGGTTGAAGGATTGGTAGGCCTTTGGGAAGTCATTCCATCCAATAAAAAAAGTCTGTTTGAGCGATTAAGCCCAAACAGACTTTATCATAATGATGTTTCCACTTCGATTTCCAACAGATCTTTTTCGTCACTTGTTAGTATAGCACCATAGGCGAATGTTTGTACTCATTAAACGCAAAAAAGGGCTAACCCTCAGCCATTTTCATGGCTTTTGGGACAGCACCTTCCTGCAATAGCAGCTCTATCCTGCCTTCGATTCGCTTCCATGCTCACCGGATTGTCAATCTTTTACCGACCCCTGCATAAGCCCGGCAATAAACTGCCGACTGAAGATTGAGAACACAACAATGAGCGGTACCGTAGCCATCAGCGTTGCAGCCATAACCATTGAGTAGTCCGTGCTGTACACGCCATTCATTGAGGCAATCAGCATCTGGATCGTGAATTTGTTCTGTACCGAGATGACGACGAGCGGCCACAAATAATCATTCCAGGAATTCAAGAACGTAATGATACCTAGCGTTGCTAGCGCCGGACGAAGCACCGGAAGCGCTACTCGATAGTACAGGTCGAAAGAGTTACAACCGTCAATTCGCCCTGCATTAATAAGCTCATCATGCAGCACAGAGGTCGCATACTGTCGCATCCAGAAGATGCCAAACGCACTTGCCGCACCCGGAATGATCAAGGCTTTCAGGTCATTGATCCAGCCCAGCTTTTGTATAATGATGAACTGGGGAATTAGCCCCAACTGCTGCGGCACCATCATGGTCATCAACAGAAAGAAGAACAGGAACGGCTTGGCTGGAAATGAAAATTTGGCAAAGGCGAAGCCCGCCATCGAGCAAAAAAACAGAACCAGAAGCGTATGCACACCTGCCACGATCAAGCTGTTGCCGAACGACCGGAAAAACCCGACATGATCGATAACCTTTCCGATATTAACCAGCAGCTGATCGCTAGGCAGAAACCTCGGGGGAAACCGGAACATATCCGAAGTCGTTGCTGTAGACATCACGAACAGCCAGTAAAAAGGAAATAGTGACAATAGAGAACCGACCAGCATCCCGATGTGAATAAGGAACGTTCCTGAAGCCCAAGAGGACTTCGCTGGGGTCTTGGTTAGGACGACGGCATCTCTGCTTCGGCGAGTGACCGTTACTTTGGAAGATTCCGTGCTCATCAGATGCCCTCCCCTCTCGAAACGAATTTCCAATTCAAGAAGGAGAATATACCAATGATCAGGAACAGCATCCATGCGATAGCGGAAGCATAGCCGAACAGCTGATTGCCGAAGGCTTGATTATACAGATACAGCACCAGCGTCAGCCCGCCTTTGGTTGCCCCGCCAGTATTGCCAACGAGGATTAAGGGCTCGGTAAACAGCTGCATGCCGCCGATCGTCGAAAGGATCACAGTGAACAGAATGATCGGCTTTAACAAAGGTAGCGTAATGCTGAAAAACTGCTGCTTCCGGCTAGCCCCGTCAATCGTGGCTGCTTCATACAAGTCATGTGGGATACTCTGCAGTCCGGCCAAGTAAATGATGGCATTGTAGCCCGTCCACCGCCAAATGACCATGAGCGATACAGCGACCTTCACCCAGAACGGATCGTTGATCCATTCAATCCGGGGCAGCCCAATGACCTGGAGCAGCCCGTTAATCAGCCCGAATTGGCTGCCGAAAAACGACCCGAAGATGATGGCTACAGCCACAATCGACGTAATATTCGGCAGAAAATAGACCGCTCGATAAAAGTCCTTGAACCGCACGAAAGCGGCATTGAGCAGAAATGCGACGACCAGTGCCAGAAACAGCTGCGGTAAGGTCGAGAAAAACCAGATGACGAAGGTGTTGCCGACCGATTTCCAGAAATCCGGATCATCGGTCAGCAAATTACGGAAATTGCGAAGTCCCACGAACTCCATCGGCCCGAGCCCATCCCACGAGTGGAAAGCCAGGTACAGCGAGAACAGGATCGGAAACAAGCCGAATACGATAAACAAGATATAAAATGGAGATATCATCAGGTAGGGCGCCAGATACGTCTTCAACCCTCTCATCGCAGCCACATCCCTATTTGTTTTTCAATTTGGTCTTGGCCTTCTCGATGAGGGCCGCGAATTCTTTGTCAGGATCCTTGCTCTTATCGACCGTCACGGCCTGCATGCCATCGCTAATAATATCTTCCACGGTTTGATAGAAAGGTCCTTTACGCTGCACTTTCACATCCTTGGCTACCTCAGAGAACAAGATGCCGAGCTTCTGGTTGCCCCAGAATTCATACCCCGCCTCTGTGAACGCTTTATCGCCATAGACCGACGGAGTCGAAGGGAAATTGCCTGAAATCTTGAATACTTCTAACTGCTGCTGGGGTGAAAGCATCCAACTAATAGCTGTGTAAGCTTCCTTGGCGTTCTTCGTTTCCTTCGGAATAAGTAAGAACGAACCGCCCATGTTGCCGGTGCCTTCTGGAATTTTGGCTGCTCGCCATTTGCCCTTCGTATCCGGTGCGCGGGTTTCGACGTGCCCTTTGCCCCAAGCGGCAGAGATGTACGTAGCGATTTTGCCCGAATTCAGAGCGGCAGAGTACTCCTGCAGCGCATTTTTCTGGTCATAAGCTCCAGCGATGCCCATTTCACGGGCTTTTTTATAATAATCCAGCGCTTTCTTGATTTGCGGGTTGGATTCCATTGTTAAATTCTCGTCTTTATCAAAGTACAGTTCATTGCCCTGGTCGCGAATCGCGCCATATAATTCATAAGGGTTGGATAAAATACTTGCGCCTGTTTTCTCCTTCAATGTTTTGCCAGCAGCGAGGAAGTCGTCCCAATTCTTAATCTTGGCCGCAACATCGTTAGGCTCCGATGGGAGTCCGGCTTGTTGGAAAAGATCTTGGCGGTAGTAAAGCACCATCGGACCGATGTCCGTAGGAAATCCAAGCTGCTTACTGCCAACGCTGCCTTGCTTCCATTTCCAATCCAGATAATCCTTGGACAGATCCTTAGCTCCATACTCGTTCAGGTCGTAAAATTTATCAGGATACTTCAAGAATTGGTCCATCTGTGAAATATCGATCATCGCAATGTCCGGAGCCCCCGAACCTGCCGACATAGCCGTTAACACCTTCTTATGGGCGTCCTCCCACTTATAAATCTGTGGAATAATCTCGATGTTCGGATGGGTGCGGTTAAACTCTGGTATAATCTTTTCAAATGATGCCCCCTGCCAAAACCACATTTGCAGTTGAACCTTTTTCCCGCTGTTTCCACCTGCTTCATTTTTTACTGCGCTTTGCGTACCTCCGCTGCTGCATGCACTAAGAAGAACTAGAAGAGAAACCAAGAGCAGAAACATGGACTTGCGTTTAGGCATCCGATTCATTCGATAAACGCTCCCTTCACCATTTTCAACTGGACTTTCAAATTAGTAAGCCCTTACATTTAGTATAGGCAGGACATTACAGCTCGTATAGGTAACGAATCTTCGATTTCTTGGACTCTTCTCAGGAATGTTCCACCGTCCGATAATCCCCGGGGGCCATGCCGACGAAGGTTTTGAAGATGCGGCTGAAATAGGCTGGGTCCTTGTACCCTACCCGAATGCATACCTCATATACCTTCAAGTTCGTCTCGCGCAGCCATCTCTTGGCCTCCGTGAGCCTGATCTGCGTCAAGTACTGGGTATAGGTAAGCCCCATCTCCTGATGAAATAAATTACTCAAATAATTGGCATTCACTTGGAATTGCTGGGCAAAATCGGACAAATTCACCGCTTCGTTGGCATATTCGTTATGTACGTATTTCAAGAGCGCCTTAATAATCGGCGGAAATGAGTCCCCTCTTTCCTTCCTTGTAATTTCGTTGAAGCCCAAGCTCATCATGCTGCGCATATACATCAGCCCAAGATCACTTATCTCCTTGGTGCAGCCGCCATGCCCTATCTTCACTTCGATGCGGAGCTTTGCTTCCATCCACTTCGAAATTTCCTGCACCCGCTGCTCCCAGGCCACTTTATCATCGTACTCGGTGAACAGAACCACAGTGATGAGCCGGTCCTCTTCGCATACTGCCGCCGTCCCCAATCCGCTGAACGATTCATGAGCACATTCTCGGATAAAGTAACGTACCGAGGTCTCCCCCAGAGACCGCAAATCCTTGGTCGAAAAGGAGACGAGCCGGATGGTGGCATATTGCGGAATCAGCCCTTCATCGAAGGTTGGCACCGGCACCCCGTGGAGCAGGTCGTGCATTCGTTTCTCCAGCAACGCCCGGCTGCGGATCACATTCACCTGCTCAGATTCCATCCGCCTTCGGTACTTCCCATAAGCTTCGTTGTACACCTCTAGCAGCTTCTCCTTGGAAAGAGGCTTAAGCAGGTAGGCTGCCACTTGATGCTGCATCGCTTTCATTGCATAATCGAATTCCGCGTGCCCCGTCAGCACATACACTTCGGTTTGCAGTGAATGCTGCTGGATATATTCGGCAAGCTGCAAGCCGTCGCCCGCCGGCATGCGGATATCTGTAATAACGAGCTGCACCGTCCTCTGCTGCAGTATTGTAATCGCCTCCTGCCCGCTAGAAGCATCCAGCACTTCACCCACGCCTTCGAATCGAGCCAATGTTCTGCACATTGGAAGACGTACATTCGCTTCATCGTCTACAATCAGAACAGTAAACATACGGTTACCCTCCTCCCTCTACATGGTTTAGCGTCTCAAACTGCTGCATAATCCCTTTCCACGTTAAATCAGGATCTGCACCGTCAGATTCAACCCGCCGAAGACCGTCGCGAATCCATCTTTCAATCATCGTATAATCGTAATCATCGTAGCCGGATTTGTAGCGAAGCGCCGTGTAAGAATAAATTTGACCGACAGGTGCATCATTGAAAAAGGGATCGTGAACCTCCAGGAAATTAGAAGAGGAGTACGATTCCGGTGTGGAAGGAAAATTTCCACTGCCGATAAAATTCGCCAGCTGCTGCTGCGGAGCCGTTAGCCAGCTGGCTAACTTATACGCCGCATGGGGAGATGAGCTTGTCTTCGGTATCGCCAAGTATGTCCCCGTTAAATTGGATGGCAGACCAGGTGCCCGGGTCAGATCCCACTTTCCCGCTGTAGCAGGAGCATTCTTCTTCATCATGCCGTGAAGCCAAGAGGGGGCTAATACGAGGGCGAATTTTCGATTGACCGCTCCTTCGGCCCAAGATGTGGTTTGCGACTGCAGCCCAGCACTGAGGCCACGTTTGTGGAAAAACACCGCCCGATCCCAAGCTTCCTTAACATGAGGACTTAATTCGTGCTCCACAGGCAGCACATATTGACCGTCAAACTGGTTGAGATAGCTAAGGAAGATATTGGTGATATTATCGAATAATACGGCCCCCGTCCGCTGCTTCAGTAGGACTCCTGCCTGCTCCAGCACATCCCAATCGGACAGATAGGACGCCACCTCTTCCCGTTCTGTTGGTAAACCGGCCTCTTGAAATAAGTCATGGCGGTACGCAAGCGCCACTGGCCCGATATCTACAGGCATGGCATACAAGAAGCCACCATTCTTGCTTTCCGCTTGCCGCCATTTCCAGTCCAGATAATGAACCCGCTCGTCGCCGTAATCATAGAGATTATAGAACTGGTTCTGGAAGCGCTTTAATTGATTCAGCTGCGAAGCCTCCAACAGAACAAGATCAGGGGAATCGGCCTTCGTGGCCAGCGAAGTCATGAGACTCGGCACCACATCGTCGTATTGAAAAGTAACCATCTCAACATCCATCTGAGGATTGTCAGCCTCATACTTCTTAATCAGCGGCTCCAGTCCACTTCCCGGCCACAGCCAGATACGCAGTGTACTGGGCTTCGGAGAGCTTTTCACACTCGGCATGACCATTTCGGGGGAGCAGGAGCACAGCAGGCTGATCATTTCCAGTACTAGCAAAAGCCGAAGAAATAATTTAGGCAGCGCCATCATCCCCTCTCTTACCCAGCATTAACAATCCTTGCTCCCTATCTAACTGAGATGGCGGGTCCAGCAGAGGAAGCGATAATACCACCTGCAGTCCTCCCAATAGACTTGGCATCAGACGAATTCCGTAGCCTGGACCAAAGAAAGCCTGCAGCTGCTTATGCAGATTGCTTAACCCGATGCCACCCGCCTTCTTCTCAAAGCCTTGCTCCCGATGAATCGAGTCTTCAAGCGACTGCAGGGCCGCAAGCGGCATGCCTACGCCATTGTCTTCCACTGAGCACAGGATCTTGCCGCCCTGACGGTAGATCCGGACCCGAATTAGCCAGTCCCCCTCGTCCTTGTGCTCTAAGCCATGGTGGAAGGCATTCTCGACGAGCGGCTGCAGGACGAGCCGGATCACGCTTTGCTGCTGCAATCCTTCCTCTACGTCGATACTAACGTTGAATTTCTCACCGAAGCGCGCCCGCTGGAGCAATAAATACCGGTCCAACTGCGCCAGATCCTCCCCGAGCGTCACGAAATCGGTCGACGGATGGACGCTGTAGCGAAGCAGTTCTCCGAGCGCGAGTGTCATTTCCTGGGCCTTCTCCGGCCTCTCGTCCTCAATCGTCCAGTAAATCAGATTGAGTGAATTGTATAAGAAATGCGGTCTGAACTGCGCTTTCAACGCGACAAGCTCCGCCCTCTGAGCACTGATCTGCTGCTCGGAGAGCCGTTGAACGACTTCCTCCAGCTGACGCACCATGCCATTGTAGTTTGAATACAGCTGCGTAATCTCCCGGCTCGCAAAAGGCCGGTCGATCGGCTTAATCCCTTCCTTGCTCAGCTTGTTCATCCCGTCGGCCAATTGACGGATTGGCTTCGTTAGCGTCCATGTGAAGTACGCTACCAGCGCGAGGGCAATCCCGATACCTGCAGCCATGGTCAGCAGCGCGTTCGCCCACATTTGCGAAGCGTCACTGTACACCGCTTCGGGTTTGAAATAAGCGATGGTGGTCCAATCGCTGTAATTGGACTTGGCATAGGTCACAAGCATCCGCTTGCGATCCTCCCTCGTCGTCCATTCGAAGAAAGGCTGCGCATTCCCGCCGAACTTGGCAAACAGCCCTTGATCTGCCGCCGTTCCAATCTCGCGAGGCTCCGTCGAATACACAATATTCCCTATGGAATCCATTACCTGCACCTTTCGCTCGATGCGCTGTCCCGTTTCACCAATCATCCGGTTCATTTTCTCCACAGGAAACACCACGAACTGATCCCCCAGTACGGTGAGGTTTCGAGAGTCCTTCAGCTTTCGGGCCCCAATAATGGCAGGAATCTCACCGTCTCGCCAAGCCGGACCATACACCCATAACATATGACCATCGAGCTCCTCCATTTTCCTGTACCAAGTGACAGCACTCACTGCGTCATCCGCTTTCGGCCAAAACAACTGGAGCGACTCGTTAGACGAGTAAGCATTGCCTTCCCGGTCGAAAAGGTGAATGAGCATTTCACCTGCGATATAGCGCGTTTTCTCCGCTAGGTAGCGGTTCAGGGCAAGCTGTTCTTGCCCTCCTTGCTTCGTAATCGGCTTGTTCAAAGCGGTCTGCACCTTTTCATCGAACGCAATCATCTGGGAGGCTTGATCATATTGACGCAGCAGCACATCAATCTTAGCCGACAATTGATCGACAGACTCCTGCGTATAGCCAGCCGTACGATTCAGCGCTAGCTGTGAAGTTAAGCGATAGTTGAACAGATTGGTAAGCGCAATAGCTAGAGCCGCAATGAGAAACATACCGGCCAGCAACTGGATGAAGATAGGAATAGGTCGTCGACGTATCATGGTTCACCTCGCTTCCAAGCTTTAACACTTTATGGATCTCAACCAACGCGCTTCGTCCCTCTACGGACAGCGTTGTTCTGAAACATTATTCTAGATAAGGACAATATCCCCTTCAATCGATGTGAAAATGAAGAATATGAACTAAACAATCTGAATATTCGACATTTTTCGGCTACCTAAAAAAAGAGAGAATTTGCGCTGTAATTTCAGACGCAACAAAAAAGTCTGCCTGATCTCCGATCGCTGACACGGGAGATTAGGCAGACTTTTTTGTTATTATAAAAAACAAGACCTATATGATCACTCCACAGGATGGAACTATAAGTCTTGTGTGGTAACATCGTAAAACTTAATTGCTTGAAGATTCTAGTTGATAAATTGTGTGTATTTCAGCAATCGCTTAAGCATGACAGTTGCCTGCGCACGGCTTGCATTCTCTGTAGGTGCAAATGTTGTGTCTGTCATACCATTGATAATTTTAGCATCAATAGATTGAGCTACTGCACTCTGTGCCCATGTGCTAATTGAAGCGCTATCTGTGAATGACTTCAGCAATTCTGTCTGACCTTGTCCTGCAGCCACAGACTTACCTGCTACCTTTAACGCTCTAGAGATCATGACCGCCATTTGTTCACGAGTTATTTTGTCATTTGGTTTAAAAGAACTATCCTCAAACCCACTAACCAAACCTGCATCAGCTGCTGCGCCTACTGAACCAGCGAACCATTCCTCTTTTACATCCGCAAATTTATTCGTCTTTGCTTCTGGTAAACTTAATGAACGTACAAGCAGTGAAGCAAATTCTGCACGAGTAATATCACTATTAGGAGCAAAACTAGTATCGCTAATCCCTTTTACAACTAGTTTAGACGCTAATAACTCAACATCTTCTTTTGCCCAGTGGCCATTTAGATCATTAAAAGACTTTTTCGATTGTACCACTGAATAAATACTATTTGTTTTGCGTTTCATGGTAACAATAGGTACTCCGTCAACAGTTGTGAATATTGCTGGTACGAAGGAGATCTCACCTGTTACCGCGTCATACAATACCGCTGTTGCTTCGGATGAGTTAGTAACTTGAAGAAGTGTGATACTTCTTGATACATAGGTATCCCCGAAACTTTTAATATCTTGCTTCTTACCATTTGATTCAACAGTAATACTGAATTCAATTGCATTCCCTAGCAGATTAATACCTGCATCCTTAGCTTTAGCGGCAATTTGCTCTGCTACTGCTCCACTTACCTTTTCGATTTTCACTGTGACTTTAGCATTTTTAACATCGCCGCCAAGACCTTGGACAATCGCATCAATATTTAGAGCTTTAATCGGTAAATCATAGCTTGCAGCATCCGATTTAATGCTTATGATCGCTTCAGGAGCTGCAGCTGCTGCATTCACCAAAATATTCGCAGGGAGCTCGATATTGGTTACCGCACCAGTTCCTTTTGCCTCAATAGTAATTGTTTGGCTTGCTTTTGCATTATTCTTGATCTGCTCAAACGCTGAGCTCAATTTATCTGCATTTACAGTTACTTTTGTAATCTCTTTACCGTCAGATGATGTTTCTTTGGTTTGCGTTGTTGCATCGCTTCCTAAAGTCACATTGCCATTGCTATCATTCGTAGTAGGTGTTGTTGATGGAGCTCCGCCGCCACCGCCGGAGGAACCACTTCCGCTTCCGCCATTACTTCCACCATTGCCGCTGTTATTAGAAGCAGTCACTGCAAAATCGTCTGATGCTACTTCCGAACCTTGCCCAACTACAACCTTGTAGGTTCCAAGCTGTGCATTGGCAGGTAAAGTGAAGTTCTTTGTAAAAGCTCCATTGGATGGGTTAGCAACATCGAAATATAGAACCGTAGTATCAGGACGAACAACCTTGATAATAACTTCTGAGAGACTGCTTGTTCCTGCAACAGAAATTGTATTTCCTGGATTTTTACCTGTAATATCGGTAAGTATGACTTTATCCGATGCGGCCAAACTAGTTAGGGGCATTGAAGTCATTAGTAGTCCAAATATAGTAGTAATGCTCAGTAAACGCTTCTTCACTTGACATCCTCACTTTCATGTTGAATCGAACCCGACACATGTCAGGTTCGATTTATTTATTGTTAACTTGTTACTATTCTAATGTTTTTGCATTAGCCAAATTGTTACCAACATTAGTTAAATCGTTGCTGTATGCATCCACTACGAACACTTTAACTGAATAGCCTGCACCTGAAACATTGAAATGTGCAGTGAGTGTTTCATTGGATTGAATATTTTGTTCCATAGCAACAATACTCACTGGTTCCGAACCATTCATCAACTGGAAGATAACAACTTCATTACCTGAGTGTGCTACAACTGTCGAAGGCATCACTGTAACTGTTGCTTTAATTCCGCTAACTCTGTTAAGCGTTCCATCGATTGTGAATGGTTTAGGAGATATTTTCTTTGCTTCAAATGCTGTTACTGCTGCGCTCAAAGTATCAGTCGCATTGTTTATCGTAGCTTGGTCTGCGTTCGCATCTTGAAGTACTGCATCTGCTGAATTAATTGCCGCTTCAAGAGTATCAACATCTACTTGTGCGTATTGACCTACATCCGTACCTACAACTGCTCCGTTTAATATAACTCCTGCTGATTGAATTGCATGAATTAAGTTAACTCTGCTAACTGTTGGCGCTGTTACTTGCCCTCTATCAAATGCCACTACCGCGTTACCCAAAGTAGTTACAGCTGCGTCCACTTCGGTTTGCGTCGAAGCTGTGTTATTTTTCACGTTAGTTGCTGCCGTAATTGCGGCTGCCAGAATTGCTTTCGAGCCAGTCGGATATTGACCTACAGCTGTTCCTTCTACTGCAGTATCAAGTTTGCCTTGAGCTAATGTAATGGCATTTGTCAGTGAAGATTTGTTTACTGCTACTACTGCTGTACTTTGGAAAGTGGTTACCGCTGTGCTCAATGTAGTTACCGCATTGTTTACTGCAGTTTGATCTGTATTCGTATCTGCAACTACACCCAGTGCTGCTATAATTGCCGTTGTCAATGTATCAACATCTGACTGTGCGAATTGACCTGGACTTGTTCCCACAATTGCTCTAGCTTTTACTGCCTGTGCTGCATCAATTGTAGCTTCTAATTCTGTTACATCCACGACTGCTGCTACAATTACTGTTCTCGTTACTTCTGTAGCTGCATGTCCTGCTGCATCACTCACGTTGTACGTTATTACATATGTTCCCGCTGCACTTGTGTTTACTGTATCTCCAGCCTTAACT